>DATCSK010000008.1:0-33558 GCA_036568505.1 Pseudomonadales bacterium
GGTTTGCGAGTCGGCGGTGGCGGTCAAGGCAATTAAGGGAATCTGCGGGAACTGTTCGCGCAACTGACCGAGTTGCTGGTACTCCGGCCTGAAGTCATGCCCCCATTGCGACACGCAATGCGCCTCGTCAATCGCAAACAGGGCAATATCAATGCTGCGCAGGCGTTCAATGAATTCAGGGCTTAACAGGCGCTCGGGGCTGATGTAGAGCAAATCGAGTGTGTTGTTGTGCAGCTGCGCCAGAATCTGGCGTGCGCTATCGGCTTGTAATGACGAGTTATAAAACGCGGCACGCACACCGTTGGCGGTGAGGGCATCGACTTGGTCTTTCATCAGCGAAATCAATGGCGAGACAATAATGCCCACACCCGGGCGATGTAATGCCGGTATTTGGTAGCACAGCGATTTACCTCCGCCGGTGGGCATCAACACAAACGCATCATCGCCTGCGATCAGGTTTTCAATAATGGTTTGCTGCTGTGTGCGAAAGCTCGAATAGCCGAATACGCGTTGCAGGGTGCTGTGAATGTCGGTGGTGGCGTTTGGGTGCGTCATGGCATTATTCTACAGCCAATTACGCGGTGCATACGAATAATAGTAAGGCAAGGCTTAGGGTCTACATGATGAGCATAAAAACAATAGGGTTGTGTGTTACTGCTGCTTTTTTATTAGCGTGTGCAAGCAATACCAAGCCGCCTCTTGAGGCATCACCAGCAGTTGAAAAGACGCCGCCACCCATTGTGGCGCATTTGCCGCATCGTATTGGGGGCTATGAATACGCCGGTTTCACTGAATATGGCCCGGGACTTGGTTATTCACTGCGTTATATCAAGAAAGGCCTTCAAGGCAATTATGCCGATATCTATATCTGGCCAGTCCCCAAGGAGGCACAGAAGTATTCACACGAAGAGATTGTCTATGGTGTGACTGAAGGCAGCTTGCAAGATATATACGAAATGCAAAATAGGGGGATTTACGAAAAAGTAGAGCTGATTGATCGATTGGCCTATGGCAGCAGTGAGCAGCTGGTGACCATGCATCGATTGGTCATGTTGCGAGAGAACAGAAAAACATTGTCGTTTTTATACCTCACCGAATATCAGGGCCGGCTGTTAAAGGCCAGAGTCAGTTTGCCGGATAACGAGGCCAACCGATCCAGTGATGAGGTCAAACAATTTGTGTTGGAGATATTTAACCGGATTATCGCGAACACCCATGAGCGTTAAGGCTCTCTGATGGAAGGTTATGCCGGGCTATCTTCTGGCCCAACCCAAAACAGCGGGTTATGGGCGATCTCCCATAAATGCCCGTCAGGGTCTTTAAAGTAACCGCTGTAACCGCCCCAATCGGCTTTTTGCGGCTGCTTCGTTAATGTCGCACCGGCAGTCACCGCTTGATGGATGAGTTCATCAACAGCGTCTTCGGAGTGCACATTATGAGCGAGTGCAATACCGCTGAAGCCTGAGCCTTCACTGCTGACAGAAGCATCGTCGGCCAGTGCCTCGCGCCCGTATAAACCCAGCCAACTGCCATTGAGCGCGAAGAAGGCGACTTCGGGTGGCGACTCTCTGCGTGGCAAGCCCAAGCCCTTCTCATAGAACGCAATAGCGCGTGCCAGATCGCGTACGCCCAGTGTGATCATGCTGATGCGCGGCTGCATTATTCGGCGGCCTTTTTGCCGAACACCAAAAACACATTGCCGCCTTTGCTGCCGGCGCTGATGATGCCGCCGTAACCGGAGTTGATAAACACCTGACCGTCGGCGACTACCGCACCGCCGGCATCGAGCGTGCCGCCTTCGCCTTCAAGGCCGTTCACGCCCATCACGGTTTGTTTGGTGTCGTATTGCCAGATGACCGCGCCGCTGTCGCGACGGTGGGCACGCAAGACGCCATCAAGACCCGGTGCGAATACCGCGCCGGGAATCAGGGTGAGTGCGGCAGATAGCCCGTTACGGCAGCCATCAATGAGGTCGCCGTCGGCATCGTTGCAGTTGAAGATGGCCGGCACACGCCACACGGTTTCGCCGCTGGCCAGATCGATCCGGTTGAGTGAGGGGCGTTGCTCGCCGGGAGTATTGATGCCCCAGATATTCAAGTCGCTGATCGGCACATAAAGATGTTGGTGATCCGCTGCCATGCCCCAATGCACGCCGCCCAAGGTGCCGCCCCGACCGACCGATTGCATCCACACGGTGTCGCCGGTGTCGGGGTTGATGGCAAACACCATGCCCGATTTTTGCCCGGCCAATAACAGTTGGCGACCGTCTTCGAGCGTGGCGAGTATGGGCGGTGCACCAAAGTCGTAATCGGGGCCGTCTTCGTCAGGGCAGTTAAACGATAGCCACTTGAAATTGCAGGCGGGGTTCCAGCTGTCTTCGGCTAAAAACTGGGTGCGCCAGATGCGTTCGCCGGTGGCAAGATCAATGGCGTGAATGGCATCGCTGTTGTGATCGGCCGGTGAGCTGTAATTTTGGCCGGTGCCGAAATACAAACGGTTGCGTGCCACATCGATGGTCGGTGATGACCAGATCGGTGCGCCGGAAGGGCCGTATTGCTGCACACCCAAAATATTGCGTACCGACGGCGCGGGTTGTTCAGGAATGCTGAACGATTGCCAGATGCGCTCGCCGGTGACTGCATTGAGTTTGCTGATGGAGCCGCGGAACTGACAGCAGTGATACCACGGTTTGAGTGCCGAGCCGACTTCAAACGACGAGGCGGGCACATACAGAAAGCCGTCGTGATACACCGGCGAGCCGGTGATGACGGCGTCTTCGTGCGGGTCGACTTCCAATTGCCATACGAGTTCACCGGTGATGGCATTGAGTGCAAAGGCAACGGCATCGTCATTGCCAAAGAACACCAGGGGCTGATCATCAAGCTCGACCACACTCACCGCCGTGCGAATCGGTGTGTCGCCGGCTTTGAATTGCCAGTAGGCGCAGCCGCTGCGGCGATCGAGTGCGAACAGGGTGCCTTCCTGGCTGCCGATAAAAATGGCGTGCTCGGTGATCGCGGGCAATGAACGTGGCTGATTGGTGTCATCAAAGGCGAATGCCCATTGCAGTTCAAGCTGCGATACGTCAGCCGCACTCAGGCCGGCTTGTTCGGCCGTGGTGTCGCGGGTTTGGGCGAGATCACGGCTCCAGCCGCTGGCGTGCACGGTCAGCGGTGCGTTCAAGGATTCTTTGCAAGGTGTGATGGGTGTTGCAGCCCATGTCAGTCCAGTCAGTGCAGTGCAGAGAAAGCCGATCAGCAGGCGGTAAGGCATGGTGGTTTCCTTGGGTGTTTTATTCGGGGCGCCCGCTTGGCGCCATTGTGCCGACTACGGCGGCATCCATTGGCGGCAGTTTATCAGCTAGTGACGACGGACACTGACCGGTTGTTCTACGCGCCGAGATTTACTGCTGCTGGCTTTGATCGGGTCGGTCACGCCATAGGGTTTTGAATTGCCCGGCACCACCGGAGCCATCATCGCGACCGTTGGTGTAATAGTAAAAGGCCAATGAATTGCGCGAGCGGTCTGGCGGGCATGCCAGTGGGTCCGGGTGCCCATGAAAGGAATGATCGGTTGTGTTGAATATGACGCATCGATTGAGACTCGGTGAGACACGTTTTTCGCAACGCGTCATGTCGGCATCCCACAATTCAAGAAGGCCGCCCCAGTCTTCTTGCCAATCGTCGTTCAGATAGAGTAATACGTTCAGGCGGCGATCCAGCTTGCGCTTTTCATCGCGATTGAAGTCGGCATGAATGTCGAGTTTGCCGCCCGGTAATATTTGATGGAATGCGCCACCAAAAAAATGCGGGTCGGGAATTAAACCTTTAATGCCAGTCAAGGTGCTGAGGAAATCAATGAATACTTGATCGTTGAATAGCAGCAGCATGTGCCGCGTAAATCCGGGAATGCCTTTGAAATACGTTTCCTGAAGACGTGCCTGTTTGAGTAATTGGTGAGCATTGTCACGGCGCTGAAACCCCGGAAAGCTCGGTTCGGGAAACTCGCGCGCCAAGCGCAACGCGATGTCGTTGGGTAACAGGTTATCAATAACAGCATGGGGAAATGGCGATGCTGCGCGATAGGACTCCTTCAAGGCGTCAGCCCGTGCCAGCAAGGCTTCAGGGTCAAAATAAAAATAACTGTCGCTCATAATGGGCCATCATTGCTCAATGGATTCACCGTAACATCATAAATCAATTCTTTCTTGATGGGGTTTTGCCGCAGGCCCGGTTGGCCGGTACGGCCACGTCCATGTATTTCGGGTCGGGCAGCTTCAGCTCGCTCATGAAGGTCTCGAAGGCTTCGAGCGGATGAATGTTGGCGCGCGGGTTGTGCTGCTTTTCTTCAGCAATCGTGCTCACCGTCCAGCCTTTGTAGTCATGAGCGGGGTATACCCGGTAATGATCCGGCAATGCGAGCAGGGTGCGGTGCAGGCTGTGGTACAAGTCGCGGGCACTGCCGTTTTGAAAGTCGGTGCGGCCTGAGCCGCGAATCAACAGGGTATCGCCAGTGAACACGCGATCGGCCGGGCCGCTTAACAGCACAAACGAATACGAGTCATCGGTGTGGCCGGGCGTGTGCAGGGCACGCAGTTGAATGCTGCCGGCTTCCAGGACATCGCCATCACGGAAGGTGCGCGACACGCAGGCTGCCGTCGACGGTTCACCCATGGCGCTGATGCAGCCGAACTCATCGCGCAAGGTGCCTAATGCCGTGATGTGATCGGCATGCACGTGGGTGTCGATGGCGAGTTTCAGTGTGAGATTTAATTCACCCAGCAAACGACGGTATTGATCAATCTGGCCCACTACCGGGTCGATCAGGACAGCGTTGCCGTTGTCATCGGCGAGCAGGTAGGTGTAGGTCCAGGTGTCGTGGTCAAACAATTGACGAAATAACATGGCAATTCTCCTTACAAGACCGAGGGAACGTATTGGCGCACTAACATGATCAGCGTGATGACTATCACCGTGACAGCAAACAATTTCTGTAAGCCCGGGCCACTGATGCGATGCCCTAATTGGTTGCCGGCGAGCATGCCCAGTACGCCGCCTGCGGCTAACGGCCACGCTTGTACCAGGTTGGCTGAGTCGCTCATCAAGACATGGCTGGTAAAGCCGGAGAGTGACACCAGGCTGATCACCAGCAATGAGGTGCCCACGGCTTGCCGAATGGAGGTGCCGGTTAAAAACATCAGCACCGGCACAATCAGAAAACCGCCGCCGACACCGAACAAACCTGATAACACGCCAATGCCAAGGCCGGCGGTGATCATGCTGGCCATGCAACGAAAGCGGAATTGCATCGGTTGCCATTCGTTCATGCGGCACAACGGGCCGGTGCTGTCACCGCGCATGTCACTGCTGGCACGCACCACGCGGGTGGCGTCCGGCGTTTGGGTGGCTTGTCGCCACAGGCGCACGCTGATGGCGATCGACAGCAGTGCAAATGCACTGGCCAGTGCGGTGTCAGGAATCACACCGGCCAACGCACGACCGAGCGGTGCGGTGGCCGCACCCGTGACGGCCAACACCACACCGGGCAACCACAAGATTTGTTTGGAGCGCAAGCGCGTGGTCACACCAAATGCGCTACTCGCGAGCACGGCGAGCAAGGCCAGACCGGTGGCGTCTTTTAATGGCAGCGTGAGCCCAAGCGTTAATAAAGGTACGGCAATGATGGAGCCGCCCGCGCCGGTTAAGCCGAGTATCAGGCCAACGATGGCACCGATGACGAGGCTGATGATTTCCATCAGCTCAGGCCCGATTCCACGGCATTTTGGCGAGCAGCAAGCCCATGCCGCACCAGTCGGTGATGGCGGCGAACATCAGCCCGGCGCCGACAAAACCGGCGAGGCCGAATAGGCCGGGGTGTACGGCATAACCGAGCAAGACACCGATGAACACCAGCAAGCCTGCGGTAAAACGGACTTGGCGCTCCAGTGCCCACACGCGCGACGCCCCCGTTTTTAATTCAACGCCGGCGGTTTGGCAGGCATTCAAGCCGCCTTCGATAACCGAGAGTGCATACGGCGATTGTGCATTCAAAGCTTCAGCCGCCCGTTTGGCTCGGTTGCCGCCTTGGCACATCAAGAAGACCGGGTCGCCGGGGTTTAATTTGAACTGGCGGGCCAGTGATGCCAAGCGAGCGTTATCGAGTGAATCCAGTGGCGCATTCACGCTGCCGGGCAGGTGACATTGCCGGTATTCTGCCGGCGTGCGGACATCAATTACCAATCCGCGTTCACCGAGCTGGTGCGTTTGATGAGCGGGTGTGGTTTGCCATGCGTTCATACGGTTTTGCCTCGTTTGGACGGTTTGGTGGTGTTGCAAAAACGCTGATGCAGCGCCTGGATGATGGTTTTGGCGCTGTCATCAGCCAGTCGATAAAAAATGCGTTGCCCGTCGCGGCGGGTGGCGACCAAGCCGGCATCGCGTAAAAAAGCCAGATGTTGCGAGAGTGCGGATTGGCTGAGCGGCACGCCCGCATTGAGTTCGGCCACCGACAATTCGCCTTCGACGAGGGTGCACAGCAACAGCAGGCGATGCTCGTTGGCAAAGCCTTTCAGCCACTGGGCAGCGGTGCTGGCGTTTTGGATCATCTCGTTTGTGGCCATAAGCCCTCCTGATGCGCTCATTATATTAGGTAATACTAAATTAGCAACTACTAATATATTGGGGTGCGTGCAGCCTGCGTCGGCAGGCCGTGCCTAGTTCACGGTCACTTTGAACTGCAGGGTGAAGCTGGGATTGTTGGCGGGGTTGGAGTCAAACGTCATGGTGCCTTGCGGGCGAATGCGGATGTAGGTGATGGGGGTGTCGGTGCTGTCGGCATTCCAGGTGGGGACGTTGTCGATGGCGAAATCAATGTCGTCATTGGCCTCATCCGAGGGATCAAAGGTCACGCTCACGCCGCTGGCATACGCACCATCGGTGAATTTGACGGGGCTGTTGGTGGTGCCATCAAAAGGGGTGCTGACAAAGGTGACGTTGGCAGGAATCTGATCGGTGATCACAAGGGAGTCATTATCGACATCACCATCGCCGCTGTTAATGAGCGTGATGGTATAGACCATGACCGCACCGGGAATGGCTTTTGCAAAACCGGCGGCCGAGTAGTTATCCGATTCAACCGACACGCTTTTCACGACGCTTAAATCGGGCCGGCCGATCACGCTGTACACGCCGCTGAATTCGGAGGTGCTGGTGCCGTCGGAAGCGGTGACGGTGATCAAGGTGCCAAGGCTGACGCCGCCGGGCAATGGAATGCTGAACCGGAATTTATTGGCGGTGCAGCTGGCGGCGGCACAGCTGTCGCCGCTGTAGGAGCCGGTGGTGTTGTCGAGATCGGCGCCACTGCCTTCGACGGTGGTCACCAGATACGTTTGGCCTTCACCAAAATTGATGCTGAACGGATTGGGATCAGGGTTGGTGCCGCCATCGGCAATAAACCATTCCATGCTGACGCCGGGTTGTGAATACCCGGTCAAAATTAAGGTGCTGCCCATAATGCTGGCGGAGTTAATCACCGGGAAGTTCAATAAATCGTTACTGCCGTTATCGCCATCGCCATTGTCGTTTTGGGTGACGTACGGCGATGAACCGTTTATCGGATTGCGATTGGGCTGCAAGTCAATGCCGAGCTGGCCGTTGTTGTAGGTTGAATTTTGGGTAATCAAGGTGCCGGGATTGGAGGTGGCCACCAAAATACCGTTGTCGGCATTGCCGGTGATCACGTTGTTTTGAATGAGCGAGGTGCCATTGGTGCTGCGCATCAGCAAGCCCGATGTGCGGCCACCGCCGCTGCCGTTGTTTTGAATGGTGTTGCCAATAATATTGGCGGTGCCTTGCACGATATTGAATTCAACGCCGGCACCGCGATTATCGGTAATCAGGTTGTTGGTGGCCGTGAAATTGCTGATCCGATTGATGTCCAGAGCACCTTGGTTGAGCACGGTTTGATTGGCACCGCGAATCTCGCTGCCGCTGATGTTGAGTGTGGTGGCATTGTCATTGGTGAATAGAGCGGCACGGTCCATAAAGCCCAATAAGCTGTTGGTGATGGTGACATTAGAGCCGCCGGTCATGCTGATGCCGGTATTGCTGGTTGTGGCCGGGGTGCTGAAACTGGTGGCCGAGGTACCGACAACGGCTTCACGCAATTGCGCATTGGTTGCCGGGTTATCAAAAGCAATGTCAGCGGTACCGTTGTTGTTATTGCCAAAGCCATAAATAGCGATGTTGCGCAGCGTGACATTGTCCGCATCAATAATGATGCCGTTGGCAATGCCGGTACCGTCGACGATTTCGACTTCAGGGGCTGCCACACCACTGAGCGGTGTGCTGCCGGTGCCTACGGTGGTGATGGTGCCCAGTGTGCCGCTGTTGGTGTTGCCGGTGCTGGTGGTGGTGTTGGTGGTTTGGGTGCGGCCATCAATGTGCGTGAAGTTGCCGGTGATGCCGGGCAGTTGCGATGCCAGGGTAATGGAGGCGACACCGCTGCTCAGCAGGCTGGTGGGTACCATAAAGATGGACGATTCCACGCCGGCTGCGGCATCAATGCTGCCATTACTGGCCTGATTCAAATTGGTGTTGGGCAGGGCGTTGGCATGTTCAATAAATTGCCGGAGTGAACCTTGGCCGCTGTCGTTCACGTTCACAATGGTGTCGAAATTAAAGCCGAAATCGAGCGTCGACAAATCATTGCTGGTGGTCATCACCGTGGACAACGTTTGCACGGCTTGGCCGGCCACGGCATTCAATGCGGCAATGGTTGAGCTGCTGTTGTTACCGGCATCGACGTCGGCCGGGCTGGCGCCACCGATTTCAGTGGTGATGGCGGTCACCGTGCCTGCGGGTGCGGCACTGCGAAACGTTTGCACCGGAATAACGCCGGTGCCACGCACGGAGTTCACGGTGTCATTGACCACGCGCAGCTGATAGCTGCCGGGCTTTTGCGAAAAGCTGTATTGGCCGGTGCCGTTGGTGTTTTGTGTGGTGAGGTAATTGCCACTGGCGTCATAGAGCTCAATGCGGGTACCGGCCGAGCGAATGGCACCGCTCGCAAAACCCGAGCCGGTGGCCGAGGCATTGGCGGTGGCGTAATCGCGTCCGGCATTGCCGCCGTAGTTCACGTCATCGAATACCGTGCCGCCAATCAACAGCCGGCATGAAGCGCCGCCGACAATGCCGGGAATGCCTGCCGCAGTGATGGTGCCGGTGGTGCCGTTGCCGCCTGCTGTGGCGCCATAAGCCAATGCGCCCGTGGTGGTGGTGCCGTTGATGCCGCCGCTGGCATTGGCAGTTGCTCCGCCGGTTGACGTCAGAATGGCGCCGCCGCCACCGCCGGCACCCGGACCGTGAGCATTGATCGCACCGGCTTGAGCGGGCCAGGCCAGGCCGCCATTGCCGCCGCGCGCATTCAAGCTTAGCCCTGCCAAGCTGGCGGATGTTTCGGCAAAAAATTGCACGGAGCCGCCGGCGCCACCGCCACCACCGCCTTCATTGAGCGAATCGCGGCCATCGCCGCCATTGACCGTGATGGTGCCGGCGCCGCTGATCGTGTCGGTACGAATCAGTACCAAACCACCGCCGGCGCCACCGCTGCCATCAGGGCCGGCGGTGTCATTGCGTGAGCCGGCACCACCGCCGCCGCCGAGAATGACGCGATTGGCAGCCGCCGTCACAGTCGCACCACCAAAGCCGCCGACGTTAGAGCCGTTGGTGGCAGAATTATTCCAGGTGTAACCGCCGCGGCCACCGACACCGCCGTTACCACCGCCGCCGCCGCCGGGGTTGTGATTGGTGCTGGTGATATCCACGCCCCCGCCACCGGCGTTGCCGGGTGCGCCCATCGCAAAGTCGCCGTTGGGGTAGCCGTCAGTGCCGCCGTTATCAAGCCAGCCATTGATGTTGCTGTACACATAACGGGGTGTGCCCGAAATGCCTTCGCCTTTCGATGAGTTGCGATTGGTGGCCGCGGTGGTGCGGTACTCGGTGGTGGAACCGCCGCTATTGCCGCGTTGAATGGAGCCGCCGCCACGAAAACCACGGGCACTTAAATCCACCGTGCCGGCCAGCGCCAGATTGTTTTGAATGTCGAGCGCCAACACGCCGCCGACCGAACCATTCCAGGGTAGGGCGGTCAGCCCTGAGCTCAATGCTGCGGTGGTGTACTGCGGTACACGGATCACTTGATAGGTGCGCTGACCTTGCGTGCCGCTGGCGGCCGCACGGACATAGTTGTTGATGAGACCGTTGCCGGTACCCAGTCCCCGGATATTCACGCTGCCGGCGGTCAGGTTGCTGGTGGCCACCACGTATTCATACGCGCCGGCTTGCAAGGTGGTGTAACCCGAGGCATTGCCGCCGGCCACGCCATCACCGTAGCTGTCGGTGTTGGTGCTGTTGATGTCGGCGTATTGCATCTGGATGATCAATAACAAATCGCCGGTGAGAATGCTCACGCCGGCGCCGGCCGCAGTACCCACATTGAGCGTGGTGCTGCCGGCGGTGACTGTGCCAATCGCGGCGGCGGGATAATAGGTGTTCACCACGCCGGTTAAGCTGCCGCCGGCACCGTCTTTACCGGGGGTGGCACAGTTCAGTGCCAGTGCCAAGGTCGGGCATAGCAACGCGGCCAGAAGCAAGCTTTTGGCAATGCGTCGCCAACGCGAACGAGGGATGTGGAGAGGGCGCATGAACATACACCGAGTGTAGAGGATAAGCCCCTGTCTTTACAGTATTTACAGGCCGTTTGCGGGTTAAAACGGGCAGGGGTCGGTGACGGTGATGCGCTCGTTACTGACCGGGTGGAACAGGGTGAGTGTTTCGGCATGCAGCAGCAGGCGGGACGCCATGCCATAGGCCTCGTCGTGGGCATAAAAATCGCAGCCCAGAATCGGGTGGCCAATGGCGGTCATGTGCAGGCGTAATTGGTGTGAGCGGCCGGTCTGCGGCTCAAGCAATACGCGGGTGCGGTTATCGCCGCGTTCGAGCACGCGGTACTCGGTGATGGCTTCTTTGCCGTGGGTGTAGTCGATTTTTTGCAGCGGGCGTTTTTCCCAGTCGGCAATCATGGGCAAGTCGACGGTACCGCTCTCGCGTTCCAGATGACCGTAGACCACCGCGATATAGCGTTTGCTCATGGCGCGTTTTTCAAATTGACGCCCTAAATGCGCGCGCGCCGGTGCGGTTAATGCCAGCACCATCAGGCCGGAGGTGTCCAGATCCAGTCGGTGGGCAATGCGCGCTTCGGGGTAGGTCTCCTGAATGCGGCTGATCACGCAATCGCGATTGGCCGGGTTGCGACCGGGCACGCTGAGTAAGCCGCTGGGTTTGCTGACGAACATCAGTTCGTCGTCTTGCCAGACAATGCGCACCTGCTCCGTGCACTCGGGCACGATGTACGTTGCCGGATTGTTTTGCATCAGAGTGAAAACCGGATCAGGTGCGGATTTTCAAGATCAATGGCCTGTCCCACGCTGATAATGCCGGGGCCGGTAAGCGGTAATTCTTCGCGACGCAAATACGCCGGCTCATGGCCTTCGAGCTGCACCCAGGTGCCATTGGTGCTGTTGTCGGCGAGAATAAATTTGCCGCGGCGGTACTCAATGCGGAAATGATCGCGCGAGGCAACGGTGGACAGTATCTGCAAATGCGCAATGCCGTGATCACGACCCACAATAAACGGCGTGTGATTAGGGCTGATGCCGGTGCGTTTGTCGCGGTAGATGAGTTCGAGCAAGCCGCCCGGCGGTATCGTCTGGGTGTCATCGTTAATGGCCGACATCACCTGCGTGGCTTCGGCGGCGGTGGTTTCCTGTTCCCAATCCATCACGTAGATCACGGTGCTTTCATCCGCGCCTTTGAGCTTGACGCGATCAAAGCGGCGCGCCTGGGCTTTCAGACGATCACTTAATTCACGCACGGTCTCGGTGCTGGTGATGATCTGGCCGCCTTTGGCAATGCGCACCAGTGCAGCCGCGTCGTTGACGGCCTCACCAAACACATCGCCTGCTTGTGAAATGGTCGGCCCGAAGTGCACGCCGATACGGGCTTGCAGGCGCGGTTGCGATTTGTGCCGCAGGCGTTGGATGTTGATGGTCGCTTCAATGGCATCGGTGGCACTGGAAAATTGCACCATGATTTCATCGCCAATGGTCTTGATGACACGGCCGTGATGGCGTGTCGCAACCGCACTCATTTCATCGAGGGCTGCGGCAATCAGCTCGCGGGCGCGGTCGTCACCTTGTTCTTTATACAGGCGTGAGCTGCCGGCGATATCGGCAAAGACAATGGCGGAGTGGTCAGGCATGCGGTGAGTGGTCGCCCTAGAAGCCGATTTCGTCGGGTTCTTCGCCCAGCCGGCGGCTGGCGACATCGGCTTTTTCAATGGCTTTGAGCAGCAGCGTGTGCTCCTGGGGGCCGTGTCCGGAATGCAGATAATGCTTGGTGGCCTGGTAAACCGCCTCCAGCAATTGCATCCGGTAATTGTGGTTCAGCAGGCTTTTGGCAACAAAGTGCGGGTCGTTGCCTTCTTCGCGCATGCGGCCGGCCTCAGCCAGTGCTTGGGCTAATTCTTCAGGGCTGGGTCTGCTCATGGTGGCAATCCTTCTGTCGATCCGGTGAATGGCATCAGTGTAGCACTTGGTTTGGGCTGATTGATGACCCGCATCAAGCCGGCAACCGGCAGTGGCAGGCGGCGTTTGCTTATGCCTGTCGATGTTGCTTTTCTATCCGCTGATAACACGAGGTTATAAAAAAGACTAAAAATGCCTTTTTACAGGATTTTTTTGTGATTTTCATCACAAATCGGCAATCGCGTCTACACTTTTAAAAACAGCGATCGCGGGGTGGGGAGATGGGATCCATGGCGGCAGAAATCAGTGACGATCTGATCGATGACGATATCCTCGAAATCTTCGTGGAAGAAGCCGAGGAGGTGCTGGAGGCTATCAATGAGCAGTTCCCGGTATGGCGATCGGAGCCCGGCAACGCCGAGGTGCGGCTGGAGGTGCGTCGCGCGTTCCATACCTTGAAAGGCAGTGGCCGCATGGTGCGGGCTGCCGTCATCAGCGAGCTGGCCTGGTCGATTGAGAACATGATCAACCGCATTACCGACGGCACCATCAACGCCTGCGATGCCATGTTCGATCTGATTGAGCAGGTGCGCGGTGTGTTGCCTGCGTTGATCAAAGCGTTTGAAGGCCGTGCCGAAGCGCCTGTCGATGTGACCCCGATGATGCAATGTGCCGAGGCCTTGGCCCGCGGTGAACAGCCGGTCGCGTTGGATCCGGCCCCGGCGCAGATTGCAGCCGCCGCGATCGTTGTCGATGACAGCCCCGCATCCGTATCCCATGACGATGTGTTGAGTGAGGAAGACATGCAGCAAATTACCGAGCAGTTCAACAGTGTGGCCAGTCAACTGGACGTATTTCAGCGCAGCATGAATGAGATGCGGGCCAGTATGCAGCGTGTGCAGTCAGAGCTTGCGGGTTTGCAGCAGCGTCCGCAGACACCGGCCACAGCCCTTGAGCAAATCAATGAAGACGTGGTTGCAGCGAAAACGACCATCAAATCATTGCAAGCGAATTTGAAGGCGGCGTTAACGCGTCTGGATGGCGACAATACCGATATTCGTAATAGTCTATCGACGTTGCAGAGCAGCGAGAGTGATATGGCTGCATTGCGTGCGGCGATGAGTGCGGAGTTTCATGCGCTTCGCATGGAGCAGGCCGAAGTCGGCCGGGCAGCGAATACCTTGGCCACGGTCGCGATTGCCGTGGGCTTGGCGTGTATTGGGTTGATCCTGTTTTTTCATATGATGTAGACGTCTGCTCCATAAAGTGGCCGCTTTTGTGTGGGCGGCCTTATCGTGGTGCGTTCACTCTCCGCTATACCCCTCTCCTGAGTCCGTTCCGACGCACGCATGCCTATCTGCGTGGTATGCGCGAGTCGTTCATGCAGTTGGCATCGCATTTGCATTAGTCAGTGTGGCGGCGTGATGTGCGCACGCTATGGATGACAGGCAGATTGCACGGCGAACGACCTATTGCGTGCACGACTTCTAAACACGCCTTTCGGCGGCGTTTGTTGTTGCGCTCTTGCGGCCCTCATGAAGCCTTCTCCCGGTTGCGATGCATCCGGCCGTGCTAACGAGCCGGCGTTGCAGCGCAAATGAAACGGTCTCTCGATGTGTCAGGAGTGTTCCATGCCATGCAAAAAAATAAAGCCGCTGTTGATGGGCTGTCTATGGGTATCAGCCGCATTGACGCATTCGGTGCAAGCGGAAGAGTCGCCCGATGCATTGATGGCGGCGTTAACCGGCGGCAAGGTGAATGCATCGTTTCGATTGCGGTATGAGACGGTTGATGATGACGTGCCTTTATTAAAAGATGCCGAAGCGCTCACTTTGCGCAGTATCGTGGGTTACACCACTGGCGAGTTGGCGGGATTCTCAGCGGTTATCGAATTTGAAGACGTGCGGGTGGTCGGGGGTGTTGATGACTATGCGCCGGAGCAATTGGGGTATTCCGTCATTGCGGACCCGGAAGAAACACGGTTGAATCGTGGTTTCGTTCAGTACCAAGGCATTGAAAACCTGACATTGGCCGCTGGCAGGCAACGCATTGCCTACGACAACCAGCGCTTTATTGGCAATGTCGGGTGGCGCCAAAACGAACAGACCTTCGATTCGTTTACGTCGGTTTGGAATGCGGGCGATGTCACGGTGCAGTATGCGTTCGTCAATCAAGTGAATGGGGTTATGCCGGTATTGGACGCGGATGTTGAAGATCATTTTCTCAACGTATCGTGGACCGGTTTGTCGTTTGTGACGGTCACCGGCTATGGCTATTACCTGGAGCAGGACAATACGCACACTGAAAACGATACGGTGGGTATGCGCATGGCCGGCTCGTCGGCACTCAACGACTCTTTGAAGCTGATTTACACCGCAGAGTATGCGCAGCAAGAAACCAATCACTTTAATGCCGATTATCGATTGGGCGAGTTAGGTATTGGCATGGGGCCTGTCACCGTGAAGGCCGGTTATGAAACACTGGGATCGGACAATGGCGTGTACGGATTTCAGACGCCGCTTGGTACCAAGCATGCGTTCAACGGCTGGGCCGATAAGTTTTTGGTGACGCCGGTGGCCGGTCTTGAGGACACTTATCTGGATGTTACGGCAGACGCTCTGGGCATGACCTGGAAGGCGGTGTATCACGAGTTCAATTCCGACAAGGGGAATATCGACTACGGCAACGAAGTGGACGTCATGGTTTCCAAGGCCTTTGGCAAGCATTATGTGCTCGGTGTGAAATATGCGACCTACGATGCCGATGCGTTTTCGGTTGATACCGATAAGTTCTGGTTGTGGGGCGAGCTGAAGTTCTGATTCGGGTGTGTTGCATTTCCGCGTATCGGACGACCGCAATACGGTCCGGTTGTAGTGTAAAATATTGCCATTCATGGCCGACGATGCTGCGTTAATGCACAAGCTCGCTAACCTTCAACGCTTATTCTGGTTGCGATGGATCACCATCGCAGGGCAATTGTTGGCCATTGCGGTCAGTGCGTTATTTCTGAACATGGCGCTGCCTTTGCTGCCGTTGTTGGTGACCATCGGTTTGCTGGCCTGCGTGAATACGATGACAGGCTGGCGCTTGTGGCGCGCCCATGCTGCGTTGCCTGAAAGTGATGTTGAACTGGTGTTTCAGCTGCTGATCGATGTCTGTGCCTTGAGTGTGTTGCTGTATTTCACGGGCGGCTCAACCAATCCATTCGTGTCCTTGTATTTGTTGCCGATTGCGATCGCGGCCGCGGTGATTCGTCCGGCCTATGTTTGGTTTATCGTCGGCGTCACCAGTCTGTGCTATTCCTTTTTGCTGGTGTGGTACGTGCCCTTGCCGCACGCGCACGGTTTGCATGATCACAGTGGCCGGTTTTCACTGCATATCATCGGTATGTGGGTGACGTTTATTTTGGCGGCAATACTGATTGCCTGGTTTGTGGTGCGCATGGCCGCCAGTTTGCGTGAACGTGACCGGCAGCTGGCGGCTGCGCGTGAAGATCAGTTGCGCAATGAGCAAATTATTGGTTTGGGTGTCTTGGCGGCAGGCGCGGCGCATGAGTTGGGTTCGCCGTTGTCGACCATTGCGGTGTTGGCGCGCGAGTTAACATTGGCTGCTGCCGATAACAGCGAGCTACAAGGCGATGCGCAATTGATTCGTCACGAAGTCGAACGTTGCAAGCAAATCCTCGGGCGACTATCGGAAGTGGCCGGTCACGCGCGAGCGGAAGGCGGTGGGCAGCAGCCACTGGATCAAGCGCTGGATGCCATTGCCGAACATTGGCGTTTGCAGCATCCGCAAACAGTGTTAGCCATGACAGTATCATTGACCGAACCGGTGCCCATTGTGGTGTTGGATCGCGCCTTTGAGCAGTCCCTGCATAATATTATGAACAATGCCGCTGATGTCTCACCGGATCGTATTGAATTAAACGCACAGAGCGATGCGACGACTGTCACCATCATCATTTTGGATCGCGGCCCCGGTTTTCAAGCCGAAGTGCTGAATCGTGCCGGCGAACTGTTTTTCTCTACCAAAGGCGATGCCGGGTTTGGCATGGGCGTGTTTTTAGCCAATGCGACGATAGAAAGGATGGGTGGCCGTGTGCAGTTATCCAATCGCGATGGCGGTGGTGCCTGCGTGAGTATTATGTTGCCTTTAGATAAGATTGGTTTTCATGAGGTTTCTTGAGAGTCGAGTCGGTTATGGAAAATCGTCCTGATGCGATAGCGGAAAAAATACGCCCGGTAGTGAAAGGAGTGGCTGGATTTTTGTATGCGTTGCTTATTTTATTGCTATTGGAACTACTTGTGCGAGTCAGCGGCACCCACGATGCGGATTCAATACTTAGCTTGGCCGAGAAAAATGTTTTTTCTGCTACTGTTCGCGAAGGTTCTGGCCAAAATTTATGGAAAACAAAATGGGTTGAGTATCGGCCGGGTTCTAGCATGGAAGTGACTCTTCCAAATGGCGATGTGTATGCGATAAAAATCAACAATAAAGGGTTCCGAACCAAGAATTTCGATAAAAAACTCGAGGGCGCTATACGGATTTTAGCCATTGGTGCATCCACGACAATACAAGGGATTGGTAATGATAAAACCTATCCGGCGATATTAGAAAAATCCTTGCAGGCTGAATTTCCAGATCAATCTATTGAGGTGCTCAACTTGGGGATTAGCGGCACGCGGTCTGATTATTGGCTTGGCAGAATGGACGTGTTGCTGTCTTTTGAGCCCGACATGGTGATTCAATACAATGCGATTAACGACTTATCCCAACGCTATTATTACGATCAATATTATCAGCAACACTATTGGCTTTCCCTGTTACGAAGCAGTGATTTATACCAATTAATATTTCCTACGAATCCGGATGAGTTTTCTGATTTATATGCCGAAGTCATTGGAAATTTAGTCGCTATGCATGATGCGTTGGAAGCCAATAGTGTTGCTTATGCAACTGCTAGCTTTGCAACACCCAGTCCAAATTCAGCCTCATCTAATTTCAAGGGGTATTTGGACTATACGACTGCTTTACAATGGGGGCGATGGGCTGGTTACCGGGAGTATCAAGGTTTCTATAATATGATTCAGGCTTACAATGGCGCTCTTGTTGATGGATTGTCGCAACACAATATTGCGGTCGTATTGCTCCATGAAAAAATTACTGATGCCTCTGACTTTGTTGATGTTTGCCATATGAAGCAGTCGGGCATTGAAAAACAGGCAGCTGCTTTTTTACCTGTGGTGAGTCAATACATTCGGAGTCGCAATGAATAATGGGGATGGAGCTCATATTTCGAGCCCTTCAGTTATATTGGTTGATGATGACGACGCCTTGCGAGAGGTTTTATCCAGGGCGTTTATGCGACGTGGCTACGAGGTGATCACCGCAGCATCCGTCGAGGCAGCATTGCAGTTGGTTGCCGATAATTCGCCCGAGTACGCTGTCGTCGATCTCAAAATGCCCGGTGATTCCGGTTTGGTGCTGGTCAAGACATTGAAGGCACTCGATGAGCAAACCCGTATTGTGATGCTGACCGGTTACAGCAGTATTGCGACTGCCGTCGAGGCAATTAAATTAGGTGCGACACATTATTTGGCCAAGCCGGCCGATGCCGATGACATCATTGCCGCGTTCGCGCGCGGCGATGGCGATGCCGAGATGCCGGTGAGCGATAACCCGATGACGGTCGAGCGACTGGAGTGGGAACACATTCAAAAAGTACTGACCGAGCACGAGGGTAATGTCTCGGCTACTGCGCGTGCCTTGCGTATGCATCGCCGTACTTTGCAGCGTAAGTTGGCCAAGCGGCCGGTGAAAGAATAAAGCCTTTACCCGCGTCGAATAAACAGCAGCAATCCCATCAGTGCGACCACGGCATTGCCCAGTGCAAACAATGCCAAGAGCCCATCGCGCACGTCTTTTTTGATGTCCATGAAATGCCATTTGTGCAGCCACGCGAACGACCAGCCTTCGGCACGATCGGCGTTGGTGACGATGGCGGCGAGTTCATCGGTGGCGGTTTCTACATAAATGCTGGTGTCATGGGCGTCGTTAAGGTTGGCGCGCATGACGGGCAGTCGCTTGTTGATGAAACCGTATTCGCCAGCAAATGCCGTGATCGGCTCAATGCCTTGTATGGCCTCGGCCGAGGTATTGCCGTAATGCGCCGCCAGCCAGTACGTCAGTTGTTGCTCGCCGTCATCAACGCGCGTGCCATTGCGGGTGTTGATGTAATGCACGGCAGCCGGCGTGTGCGTTGCAGCACCGTGATGCGCATGCTCTGCCGGTACGCTGGCAGCGCGGGCAATGCGCCACATCGGCGTGCCGTTGGGTGCGTGCAGCGAGAGGGTCTCATTCGATGCGATGGCAGGCCAGTAACGAATATCGGAGGCGTGCACCGCAGCAGTGATGGTGGCGGGCAGGGCGGCGGGGTTGGCGGTGTGCAGCAAGTGATACAGGCCGCTGCAGGTAAACATCATCGTGGAGAGTGATACGGCCATGGCCAATCGACGATGCCAGCGGCGTAACGTTTTTTTTGCCAAGCGTTGACGGGCATTGCGTAAGCGTACCGCCATCACCAAGCCCGCTATCGCGGTGCTCGCCGTTGCCAACAACAGCAATGACATGGCAATGAGTCGCGCGGTATGTCCTTCGGCCCAATGCCAGGTGTGCAGTGCGCTGAATACCTGGCTCATGAGCAGTTTGTTGTCATCGGTCAGGGTGCCAAGACGGCTGTGCGCGGTGTCGATAAAGGCGCGTAAATGATCGGGCCGATCAAACTCCACGCGCCACACCGGTAGCAGGCGATTCACGTACGGGTATTCATCATCAAACGCAGTCACGCGGCTGATGCGAGTGACCGCGGCCTGATGCTCGCCACTGAAGTGCCGCGCCAGAAAGACAGCATGGGCGTGTTCTGCGTTGGCGAGCGTTTCGCCATTGTCAGGATTCAGATAAAGAGCATCGGCACGGTCGGGCGTATCAATGCGCAACCACGGCGTTTGATCAATCAATGCCGGGTGTATGCCATGAACCGTGTCGATGCCGTGCGTATCGAGCAGTACGGCAATCTCTATGGGCGATGGCAATACCACGGCCGGTGCACTGCGTGCTGCGGGCTGCGGCTGCAGGCGGCTCATGATCGGGTGCAAGACGCCGCTCAAGCTCCACGCGACCACGGACAGGCAGGCAATCACGCCCGCCCAGCGATGCCATGTCAGTAGTGTGCGCATTTATTCGTAATCGCCGAAGGTGTAACGCACGCCCATAAACCAGCTGCGCGGTGCGCCGGGGGTATAGGTGTTTTGCGTGTCCGGGTTATAGGCCGTCACACCGTTATAACTGCTGGAGGCCACATCGGCGTAATGTTCATCGGTGGCGTTCAACAACTTGGTCCAGACGGTCCAGTGATTGACGGTGTAACTGGCGCGCACATTCAGTAGGTTGTGGCCGTCGTAGCGCACGGCATTGGGGTTGTCCATCCAGTATTGATCGAGATAAACCCATTCGATAGAAAAGCGGCTGCCATCCAGCCAATGCGGCGTGTAGGCGAGCTCGGTATTGGCAATGGTGTGCGGCGCGTTGGGCATTTCGTTATTGGAGTAATCCAGTGTCGGGCTGACACGGTAGGTGTCGTATACATGGCGTGAGTAGGCAGCGGCGACCGAGGCACTCCATTCGTCGCTGAAGATCGCATCCACGCCGAGTTCAATGCCTTCGTGCACGGTGCTGCCGGCATTGCGCGGTTCGGTTAAGCCCGGGACGATGGTGAAATTGACGATTTCATCGTCACCCGTGAGCCGGTACATGCTCAGGTCCATGTTCAGGCGATGATTCAACAGGCTCTGGCGAATGCCGACATCCATGTTGTTGTAAGTGGCTTCTTTCAGGTTGGGTGTTTGCAATCGGCCGTACAGGCTGCTGACTTCCGGTGGCGTAAAGCCTTGGCTCCAATTGGTGTAGAGGCTGGTGTCATCGGCGATGTTGTAAATGAAGCCCGCGCGAAAAGTCGCTTTCTCAAAGTCACGGGTTTCGCCGGGTGCCTCGGTGGTGACGCCGGGTATCAGGTTATTGTCGTAGTTGTAACTCATGGTGTCGTAACGGCCGCCGAAAACCAGACGTGCATTCTCGAACGGTGTTAATTCAAACTGGGTGTAGAAGGCGAGATTCTCAAGATCAACATTGTAATCGCGGCGTTGTGTGGTTTCGCGATAACCGATGTATTGCAGCGTGCTCATGTCGCGTGCAATGGCCAGATTGTTTTCGGTGTAATCGTTGTGCGTGTAGTCGTAATAGACGCCGGTGATCAGGCGGCTATCGGCCCAGGGAAAGGATTGCGTATGCTGGGCATCAAGCCCGCCCGATACAAAATCGTTGTCGTTAATGCGGCCAACCGCATTGCCGGGGGTGGTATTAAAAATAAGGTAGCTCGGCAGTTGGGCTGTGCTGTTGTTACGGGCAAACAGCGTGATGCTGGTGTCGCCGCCTTCATTCCAGCTGCTTTGCAGGCGGCTGTACGCGCGGCTGGCATCCACCTCGCGCGAGGTAAAGGTGTTGTAACTGTAACCGGGGCGATAGCGGTAATCGCTTTCGTTCAGCGTGCCCGGCATGTCGGTGTTCAAGTGGTTGTAGGTGAATACATTGGTCCACAGCGTTTTTTCATCAACACGGTAATCGCCGCGTACGGTCACGCTTTGCTTGTCGGCATCGTTGTAGTCTTGCCAGCCGCCATTGCGTTGCGAGGCATAACCGGTGGCGCGCAGGCCAAAGTCGTCATCAACCGTTTCGGCGGCAAAATCGCTGCGCACATAACCCTGGTTGCTGCCGGAGATATCCAGCATGCCGGCATTCACAAATTGCGGTGCCTCGGTCAGCAAGTTCACCGTGCCGCCGACCGCATTGCTGCCATACAGTGATGAAGCGGGGCCTTTGATGACTTCAATGCTGCCGGTGCCGTCAAGATTCACTTCATACAGGCTGTTGTGATTAAACAAACCCAGCGGGCGTAGCGGAATGCCGTCTTCGAGATACAGGTACAAAGCGTTGTAGGAGATCGGCATGCGAATACTCATGGAATGCTGTTCGTTGCCCAGATCGGTCATGTACACGCCCGGTACTTTATTGAGGACTTCGCCGGTAAACGAAGGCTCTTGCTGGCGAATTTGTACGGTATCGAGCTTGCCGATGCTGGCTGGGGTGTCATCGAGCGCGGTTTCAACGCGCGAGGCACTCACCACGACCACCTCCATCGGGGCCGGTGGCATGTGCGCGGCCAAGGCGGGCGTGGCAAGGCCCGTGAACAGGAGCGGCAGGGCAAGACGATAGCAAGGCATGAAGGCAGCTCCGGGGGGGCGGGTGTTTTCGCGCGCAAGGGTAGCGATCAAAGCCGGTGTGCGGAATGCGTCACGGTGTCGCAGGGCGGGCATTCAGGGCATAATTGGCGCTGTTTTTTTATGGTTGTTTAACGGAGAGTCAACATGACCGACTTCATCACGATTGACCGCTCACGCAAAGGCGTTGCCGTGGTTACCTTGAATCGCCCCGAGCGCATGAATGCCATGGCCTTTGATGTGATGGTGCCTTTAAAAGAGGCGCTTGAAGAAATCAGTTTTGATAACAGCATCCGGGTGGTGATTTTGACCGGCGAGGGTAAAAGCTTCTGCGCAGGCGCTGACTTGAAAGACCCCGGGTATTTATCGGTATTTGATGGCCTGACCATGCCCGGCATTGCCCGTCGCGCCATGAAAGTGCTCGATGACGTGATGCACACCGTGCACACCATGCACCAGCCGGTGATCTCGGCCATTAACGGGCCGGCCATCGGCGGCGGATTTTGTTTGAGCATGATGACCGACATCCGCATTGCCTCGAACACGGCGGTATTCCGTGCGGCGGGCATCAACAACGGCCTGACCTCGGCCGAACTCGGTTTGAGTTATACCCTGCCGCGGGCGATTGGCTCGACCCGCGCGTTTGAAATCATGCTGACCGGCCGCGACGTGGGTGCCGAAGAAGCCGAGCGTATTGGCATTGTTTCCAAAGTGGTGGCGCCCGAAGCATTGATGGATGCCGCCTTCGAAATGGCCGAGAGCATTATCCAGCACAGCCATATCGGTGTGGAGTTGAGCAAACAGATGTTGTGGTCGAGCTTGAGTGCCAGCAGCCTGCAAACGCACATGAACCACGAAGGCCATGCCCAGTTGTTTGTGCGCATGACCACCAAGAACTTCGAAGAGGCCATCAAGGCCCGCAAAGAAGGCCGCAAGCCCGACTTTAAAGACTGATCGCGGCGACCGATTCTGTCGCAGCCGTCGGCTACAGTGAGTACCTGTCATTCCGATAGCCCGTTATGATGGGTACTTAACCGGGAGCGCTGGATGGAACCTGCATCATTACCCGCCATCACCATTGATGAGGCCTTGGCCGCCGGGCATGCCCTGGTGGTGCCTGCGCCGCGCCTGACGCGCATTCTCAAGCAGCGTCTTGGTCTGTGGCAAAACCCGAAGGCCCACGTGCTGCGCACGCCTGCGGTATACACCACCGAACAATGGATTGACCGGCAACTGACCGAGTGGCGCTTGCTGGGCCTGTGGCAGGCCCCCTTGCCGGAACGGCTCGATGATCTCGCCGAGCGCACCCTGTGGGAGCAAGTGCTCGAAAGCTGCGAAGGCCACGAGTTACTGCTTGACCGCGATGCCTGCGCCAAGCTCGCCATGGAGACTTGGCAATTGGTGATGCGCTGGGCCATTCCGGTCAGTGCAGAAGGCCTGCACGAAGAAGAATGGCAGCGCTTTGCTCAATGGTTGGCGGAGTTTCGCCAGCGTTGCGATCGCGATGGCGTGGCCGATGCCAATGTCTGGCTGCAGTGCTTCATGCGTGCGTTGGCCGATGCCGACATCGCCATGCCAACCAAACCGCTGGTGTTGGTCGGCTTTGTCGAATTCACTGAAATCGAAGTCGCGTTGTTTACCGCACTGGCCGACAAAGGCTTGCCGTTGCTGCAAGCCGGCCTGCCGCAGCAGGCGGCCGTGGCCAGCCGGGTCGAGTGCGAATCGCCCGATGCCGAATGGCAGGCCGCAGCCCTTTGGGCACAAGAGTACTTGCAGGCACACCCCGGGGCGCAGGTCGCCGTGCTGGTGAATGAACTGAACCAGCATCACGAACGCATTGTGCATACCTTTGATGCGGTGTTTCATCCGCGTGCCGCCTTGCAACCGCAAGACGATATCGAGCGCTGTTACAACATTGCCGTGGGCGGTTCGCTGGCCGATTTTCCGTTGCTAAAAACCGTCACGCACTGGTTGCAATGGTTGGGTCGGCCCGATCGTCCCTTGCCGCGCGAATGGGTCACCACGGCATTGCTGCTGCCGTTTTGCACGGGCAGTGACAACGAGTACTGCCAACGGGCGCGTTTTGATGCGTGGTTGCGGCGGCAAGGCCATGCGCGGCTCACCTTGAGCGAACTGCGTGCTGCCATTGATGTCTGCGTTGAAAAAGAACAGGCCGAATTGCCGCAATTAACCGCCGTGCTCGATGCATTGATGGCGCTGCCGCCAAAAGGCGAGTTGAGCGCACGCATCATTGCCATGCTCGATGCGCTCGGCTGGCCGGGTGAACGGCCGTTGCTGTTGTCCGAGCAGCGCACCGCCAATGCGTTTTACAAACAGCTCGAAGCACTCGATAAAACCCGCCGCTGGTTACCCAAAGGCCTCAGTGCGCAGCTGCATTGGTTGCGCCGCCAATTGCGCGAAACACCGCACCAGCACAGCGGCTCCGATAACGCGCCGCTGCAAGTGCTGGGTATTATCGATGCCGTCGGTCGGCGTTTTGATGCAGTGTGGGTGGCGAACGTTACCGCGACCAACTGGCCGGCACAGTCACGGCCCAATCCGTTGATTCCGCAGGTGTGGCAGCACCGTTTGCCACACGCCAACAGCGAGCGCGAGCGCGCATACGCCGAGCAATTGATGGCGCAAATTCACGGCATGGCCGAAAGCGTGGTGTTCAGCCATGCCCGGCGCGATGGCGACGACGAGCGCGAGCCCAGTCCGTTGACACGCAGCATTCCATCGGCCGCTGCCGCATTGCCCGAAGGAGTCGGCCTGATTGGCCGCATACGCGCGCAGGGCGGCATTCACGACAGCCCGTTCACGCACACCTGGCTCGATTGGTTTGAAGACACGCAAGGCCTCGCGATTGCCGATGGCGAGCGCGAACACGTGCGCGGCGGCACCGGCTTGTTTAAAGCGCAAGCGTTTTGTCCGATGGCCGGTTGGGCCAAGCGGGCGCTGGCGGTTAAACGGCTGGATACGCCCGACGATGACCTGGATGCCGCCGAACGCGGTACCTTGATTCACAGCGCGCTGGAATTTTTCTGGCGCCATATCAAAAGTCAGGCCGATCTGCTCAGGCTGCAACCGGCCGAACGTCAGCAGTGGGTGGTGCAAGCCACCGAGCATGCCATGCAAGCGTATGAGAGCGAACACGCAGCGCTGCCGTCGCGCTACCGCGCGCTGGAATTGCAACGCATGCAGCAATGGCTGCACGAGTGGCTGTTGCAAGAAGCGCCTGAGGTGCGCGCGGCATTCAGCGTGCAAGGCTGCGAGCAAAAAGTGGTCATGCAGTTTGCAGGCTTTACCATTTATACCTTTATCGACCGCATTGATACGCTTGCAGACGGCAGCCAGCTGATCATCGATTACAAAACCGGCAACGTCACGCCCGACCAATGGTTGGGCGAGCGCCTGTTTGATCCGCAACTGCCGTTGTACGTGCAATCGCAAAACAATAGCGCCGGTGCCTTGTTCGGTATTTTGCACGCCAAAGAAAAAGCCTGGAAAGGCGTGGTCAGCAGCGACGGCATTTTCAAGAAGGGCCCGAACGTCGTGGGGCATGAAAGCAGCCGCAATAAATTTGCCGAATTTTCCGATTGGGCCGCACTGCAAACTTTTTGGCGCACGCGGTTGACCGAGCTTGCCGATGAAATTGCCGCCGGCGATGCCCGCCCCGAGGTGTTTGATGACAAACAACTCGCGTATTGCGATGTGCGTCTGTTGTTGCGCAAGCCCGAGGTCGATTGGCAAAAGCAGCGCTGGGAAGAGTCGCTGCTGCAAAGCAAGCCGGGGCGTGCCTCATGAGTGCAGTACAAGATGCCGCCGTTCGCGCACGCGCCTTGCAGGTGACCGAGTCGTTCATTGTGCAAGCACCGGCCGGCTCCGGTAAGACCGAACTGTTAACCCAGCGTTTTCTGGCTTTGTTGGCCGTGGCTGAAAAGCCCGAAGCCATTCTTGCCATGACCTTCACCAAAAAAGCGGCCAGCGAAATGCGCAGTCGTATCATGGGGCAGTTGCGTCATGCGCAGGAGCACCCGCAAGCCGATACGGCATGGAAAACGCACGAATTAGCCACTTGGCAATTGGCGCGCAATGCCTTGGCACGCGATGCCGATTGCGGTTGGCAATTACTGAAACACCCCGCGCGCCTGCGCATACAAACCATCGATGCATTTTGCAGCAGCCTGGTATTGCAAATGCCGTACCTCTCGCGCCTGGGCGGCATGGCGCGCACCACCGAAGACGCCAGTCTGCTTTACCACGAGGCCGCACGCGCCACCTTGCAAGCACTCGATGACGACGAAGGCGGCATCAGCGAAGCCTTGTTTTGCGTATTGGGTTATCTCGATAATCAGCGCAGCCAGTTACAAATGTTAATCAGTGAAATGCTCGGTCGCCGCGAACAATGGCTGCGCCATATTCGCCCCGGTGAAGAGGACGACGCATTCCGCAGCGATCTGCAGTACTCGCTGCAATGCCTGGGCGAACAAATGCTCACGCATTTTTTCAGCCAGTACGGCGTGGATTGGCTGCATGCATTAAAACCCATGTTGATGTATGCCGCCGCCTGCCTGCGCGACAACGATGTCAGTAATGGCTTGACCGAGATCGGGCACTGGCCGGATTTTGACCGTGCCGATGCCGACGCGGTGCCGGCATTAAAAGCCATTGCCGCATTCCTGCTCACCGGCAAGGGCGACTTGCGCAGCAAAATGGATGTGCGCAGCGGGTTTCCTCCTGCTGGCGAGCATCACGGCCACGACGCCAAGCTTATGAAAGAGCGCATGCACGATATGTTGGCCGAGCTGCACAGCTGGCCCGGTTTTGACGCGGCATTGCGTCATATTGCCATCATGCCGTTGGCTGAAATTCCCGATACCGAATGGCAGTTCTTCAGTTCGTTGCGTGTCATCTTGCTGTATGCCGTGGGGCAGTTGCGGCTGGTGTGTGCCGAGCAGGGCGAGCTCGATTTTAATGAAGTCACGCTGTCGGCATTAAAAGCCTTGGGCGATGAAACCGAGCCCACCGATTTGGCGATTCGCAAAGACCAGCAGATTCATCACATTCTGGTCGATGAGTTTCAAGACACCAGTCATCCGCAGTTTGAATTGTTGCGCCGATTGACACGCGAATGGCAGCCCGATGACGGTCGAACCGTGTTTTTGGTCGGCGATCCCATGCAGTCGATTTATCGCTTCCGCGAAGGCGATGTGGGCTTGTTTCTGCGCGTGCGCGAACAGGGTTTTGGCCGGGGGGATGATCATGCTGTGCACCCGGTGCCCTTGGAACTTACCGCCAACTTCCGTTCGGTGCCGGCGATTATTGATTGGGTGAATGCGCATTTCGCGCAAATATTCCCGGCCGACGAAGACATGGCGCGCGGCGCGATTCGTTACGCGCATTCCACGGCCACCCGTGATGCTAAAAACGACACAGCAGTACAGTGGCACCCGTTAATCAATGACGACGGCAGCGCCGAGGCCGAACAAATCGCGCACATTATTCTAGAGCGGCTGCCGCACCTTGAAAAAGACGACAGCATTGCCATTTTGGTGCGCGCCCGCAGTCATCTGGGTTCGATTGTTGCGGCTTTGCATCGTCATCATCTGGCCTTTCAAGCGGTGGACATCGAGCCCTTGGGCGCCAAGCAGAGCACCGAAGACCTGCTCGCATTAACCCGCGCTATATTGCATCCGGCCGATCGCGAAGCCTGGCTCGCGGTATTGCGCGCACCGTGGTGCGCACTCACCTTGGTCGAGCTTGAAACGCTCATGAAAGGCGTGCCTTCGCATCAAGCGGTGTGGGAATGCCTCAATAATAAAGCCCGTTGGCAAGCCTTCGCGAGCCGTGAGCGCATTGAACGTCTGATGCAGGTGATGCAGCGCGCCATGATCGCACGCAGCCGCCAAAGCCTGCGCGCGCGCGTTGAAGCCGCATGGCTGGCGTTAGGTGGCCCGGCTACCTTGACCGATGCCAGCGGCTATGACGATGCCGAAGCCTTCTTCCGGCTGATCGAAGGGCTGGAACGCAATGCCGATGACGTGGCCGCCGAGCTGCCCGAAGCACTCGATAAACTCTACGCAGCGCCCGATGCCTCCAGTGATGCCGCACGCATTAAATTGATGACCGTGCACGGCTCTAAAGGTTTGCAGTTCGATACCGTGATTCTGCCCGAGCTGCACAAAAAAGGTCGCAGCGACGACAAGCGCTTGCTGCACTGGCAGCAAATCACCCTCAATGAAGGCGACGCTTTGTTGATGGCGCCACTCGACAGCACCGAAGAGAGCAGTGGTCTGTACCGCTTCTTGCATGAATTTGAAAAAGCCAAAGCGCACTTTGAATTGCAGCGCCTGTTGTATGTCGCAACCACGCGCGCCAAAAACCGGCTGCACCTGTTGGCCAGCGTCAAGCCCGATGCCAAAGACGACATCAAAGCGCCCGGCGGCAGCATGCTCGAACTGCTCTGGCCAATGGCAGAAGACCTGTTTGCAGCGCTGGATGTGCCGGCAGAACCCGAAGCACCCGATGGCTCGGGCTTTGTACCGCGCATCGCACGTTTGAAGAGCGAATGGGCATTGCCCGATGTACCGACCGAACCGGTGATCGCGCAACCCGAACACGATCTGTTAACCCCGTATCGCGGTGAATCGCCCGATCATTGGTTAAGTGTCGGCACCGTGGTGCACGAATACCTGGAGCTTATTCATCGCACTGGCGTGGCGCAGTGGCATGAGTCGCGCGTATTGACGTTGGAATCGGCCATTAAAGTGCGCTTGGCGGCATTGGGGGTGCATCAAAAAGAGCTGCTGAATTCGGTGCAAAAGGTCATGGAAGGGTTATGCACCACGTTGGCGGATGCCACCGGTCGCTGGCTGCTGGATAACACGCACGACGATTCGCAAGCCGAACTGGAGTTGTATTGGGTCGAGCCGCAAGCCACCACCAAGCATGTGGTTGATCGCACCTTTATTGAGGGCCGTACTCGCTATATTGTCGATTACAAAACCGGCGTGCCGGCCAAAGGCCAATCACTCGATGAATTCTTGGAATCCGAAAAAGAGAAATACCGTGAACAGCTCGAACGCTACGCCGCCCTGTTCGCCAAAACCGAACAGCGCCCGATGCAGTTGATGTTGTATTTTCCGTTGTTGGGGGTGGATGTGCGGTGGGAAGTTATCTAACCCTGATTTTAGTGCTGTCATCGGCAATGCCCTTACCAACATGTAACGCATTTTTAAGGCTCTAGCCCGTGCATTCTATTGGCTTTGTGCTTTAATAAGGCCATCCAAAATAACAAGAAGATCCGCCATGGCAGCTCCCGTGACCAATTACGACGATTACATCCACGCGCCCAATAACCACAAGCTGGATCACCTGCCCGGTGACTACGGCCTGCCGCTGATTGGGCATAGCATTCAATACCTGAAAGACCCGCTGCCGTTTGCGCAAGAGCGCTATAAGAAGTTCGGCCCTATCTCCAAGGTGTGTACCACGGGCAGTAAAGGGCTGCTGTGTTTGGGGCCTGATCTGGCGCAGCAGATCCTGCTGGATCAAGGCAAAGATTTCTCATCCAAAATGGGCTTTCATCATCGGGTAGCAACGTTCTTTGCCGGCAGCCTGATCATGGAAGACTTTGAGCACCATAAATTTCAGCGTCGCATTGCCCAAACGGCATTCAAGAACGAATCACTCAAGCACTACACAAAAGAAATCAACCGTATTTATGATCGCGCCTTGAACGAATGGGAGGGCGAAGCAGGGCAGACTATCGAGTTTTTTACCCACATTAAAAATCTGTTGCTGGAAGTGGCCGCTGAGGTCTTTATTGGTGAAACCGAGCGCGGTGAGCGTGTGCAGAAACTCAGCAATGCCTTTATTGATTGCGTCGAAGGCATTATGTACGTGTTTCCCTGGAATCTGCCGGGCTTTCGGATGCATCGTGGTTTGCAGGGACGCAAGTTTCTGGAAAACTTTATCGGCTCGTTGGTACCGCAACGTCGTGCCGGTGATGGGCAGGACATGCTCAGTCATTTTTGCCGTGAAAAAGACGAGACCGGTAGTTTCTTCTCGGACGAAGACATCCGTAACCAGATTATCTTTTTGCTGTTTGCCGCACACGACACCACCACGGCAGCGATCACCCACACCATTTATTATCTGGCGCGTCATCCGGAGGTAAAACAAAAGCTGTACGAAGAATGCGTGTCGTTGGGTAAGGACACGTTGGAGTACGAAGACCTCGACCGCCTGCCGTACATGCAGCAAGTGTTCAACGAAGTGCAGCGCATTCGCCCGTCGGTGCCATCCTTGCCGCGTCGTACCATTCGCGAAGTCGAAATGGCCGGCTATAAAGTGCCGGCGCACACCATGATTTTCACCGCGCCGCGCTTTACCCACTGGATGGAAGAATACTGGACCGAACCGTTCAAGTTTGACCCCGATCGCTTCTCTCCCGAGCGTTCAGAGCACAAGAAGCATCCGTTCCAGTTTCACCCGTTTGGTGGTGGAGCGCATAAATGCATTGGTATGCATTTTTCGCAGATGGAGTACAAGTGTTTCTTGTTCAAGTTTTTACTCAAATATGATTTCACGGCCAATCAGCAAGATCCGAATGTGTTTATGCAGACCTTTCCGTTGCCAAAACCCACAGACAATATGCCGATTGAGCTGAGCTTGCGTTAAGTGACCAGCGGCGCCAGGGTGTTTTTACTGGCGCCGTTTTATTAAATCACCAGCCACAACACCACCATGATCCAGCCCAGCAGGGTGACCCGGCTCATCAGGTAATTCCATTGACCGTCGTTGTTGTTGGCCAGTTGACGGGCATAGTGTTGCAAGTTTTCAGGCAGCTTGCCGGTGGCCTCGCCGGTGCTGATGGCTGTGCTGCCGGCAGGGCGGCTAATGGCGTCGCTCAATTGAATGGCGCTGGTTAATGTGCTGCCGGAATCCGCAGCGCTGGCGATGGTGCCGAACGATTCGCGAATACGCGGGTTGCCAATGCCCTCGATAGCCATGGAGACGGCCTTGGGCAGTTCCAGTTGGGCCTCAAGCGCCAGCGCCAAATGATGACAAAATACGGCCTCATGGTATTGGCTGATTTGCTCGCGCAAGCCCGGTATTTTGAGCAGCCATTCGGTGGCATAGGCCGGCAGCGACCGGTTGGCGTATTGCTTGTAAAAGCCGTGGCAGAAAAGCATCACCGCCGCCGGCACGCCAACATAAATCAAATAGGTGCCCAGGCCGATATAGCCGGTGGTCAATGGATAGAGCCGCAAAAACAGCGAACCGGCCAACCACACGACCATCATGATTTTTAGCTTGCCGTGCAGCTCCAGCCAGCGGCTATTCAAGCTGCCGTAATGTCGCGCTAACCAGCTGTAGACTTCAAGCAGTTTGCCGTTGCGTTCGCCAACGTGGATCAAGCCCACCTCGTGTTGCTCAAACAGGCCGCTTTTGGCAGCGGCCTCGGCCAGTGTCAGGTCTTGCTTGAGCAGTTTTTGTAAGGCAGTAAGGGTGAGTACCTGCTCGGCGCTGCCTTCGGTGGGCAGCAGTGCCAAGGCTTTGTCAGGTGGCAGGCCGGCGGCTTCCACTTTCTTCAGGGCATCAAACAGTTTTTGGCGAGAGGCATTTTTCATGATGAGGTTCTTGTCCGCTTAGCCGTATTGTAATTCCATTTACACTGCCAGGCCGATATGCTGGCCGAATAAATGATCAGGAGTCGCCATGAGCCGCGCCGATACTCAAGCCTTTAACGAGTTATTAACCCTGCTGCAAACCGCAGGCCAGCAATTGTTGGCCGAGCGTAACCAAAAAGACGATATCGATATTGCCGAAGGCTATCGCCACATTCTGGATTTAACCGCCATCGGCATTGATTTGTACCTCGATAACGACCCCGAGCGGCCGCGTTTTTCACGCATTATTTATCCCTGGCGCAAAATGGGCGGCGATAACGCGCACGCGCTGTATGACTTCGTGCCCCTTTGCGGTGATCGCGATTACGTGATTACCGGCAACAAGGCCGATACCTCATACCTTGCTTTTACCACCTACGGCGGTGCCGATGCCGAGAAAGTCGACATGCACGTCAATTTGAATCACGCCGGCATGGTGTTTGATGACGACGGCAGCTTTGAATTGCTGCTCACCACCCAGCCCGAAGGCAAAAGCGGCAATGTCATTGCGCTCAAGCCCGATAGCCACAGCCTGATTGTTCGACAGTACTTTCAAGCCATTGAGTACGAGACCGAAGCACTGCTCATGATTGAGCCGGCGGCCGGCCTCACACCACCAAGCCCTGAAACAGGCGACAGCATGGCGCGGCGTATTCGCAATTTGGTGGCCTTTCTTAAGGGTTGGTTTGCCATGAGCCCCATCCCCTGGCCCGATGACATGGCTGCCTATAATCAGCCGTGCCCGCCGTTTCAAGCCAGTGCCTCCACCGGTCATTGGTCAACCCCCGATAACATCCACAGCTTTGGGTTTTTTAAACTCAAAGACAATGAGGCATTGGTGCTTCGTGGCCGCTCGCCAGAGTGCCTGTATTGGAGCTGTCATTTGTGGAACAGCTGCATGCAGACATTCGACTTCCGTTACTTTCAATGCGCATTGTCCGATCAAGACGTCACACTCAATGCCGACGGCAGTTGGGAGCTCATCATTGCGCACCGTGATCCGGGCCGGCCGAACTGGTTGGAGACCGCAGGCCACGAACACGGTTTTATCTACTTCCGCTGGCTGCAGGTGGCTGACATGCCCGGCGCCATTGAGGCCGAAGTGATGACGCTGGGGTAAGGCCATGGATTACTCTACAATAAAGTCCGTGCTGAGTTGAAACGCCAACAGGAAACCCCATGAAAATAAAATATCTAATGCTCGCCGCGCTGATGCTCGCCGGCTGTGCCAATAATGGCGATGTGACCGAAGAAGAAATCGTCGATGACAACGGCGTGATCAGCACCTGTGGTGATGGCCCCGGGCTTGATCCGTGCATCGATTATACGACCGGTCAAACCTATAACGCCGAAGCCAGTGATAACGTGCTTATCGGCGATGACGATGAACAATTGGCGAAAGAGGCAGCCAGGCTGCGTTCGGAAGAAGTCACGCCATAAGTCGGTTTGAGTAACACACCGGGGCGTCAGTCAATCCGGCGTCCCGGTTCTTCGATATATCCCCCCTGCATCCATTCTGTATTGGCTATTATCAGCGTCGTATTTTGCGACTTTTCCTACAGACAATATCGATCCCCTCGGTAATATGACCGCTTTCCTGAAAGGCGGGTATTTTATGCGGTGGGTTTGCTGGGTATGGCTTGCGATCCTGTCAGGCTGCTCTGCGTATCAGCAGATGTCGGATTATGACGACTTTCAAGCACTCTGCGAGCGGGAGGCCGGTCTGCACATCTATAAACAAGTGAAGGCCGATGAGATATTCGATGAAGCGGACGGCTGCGGAACCCTTTGTGCGATCACCTTGATTGATAGCCAATCGCTGCAACGTATTGGCTTTTGCTCCAGCAAGTACTTTGGCCCATTCCCCGACCGCAAGCCGCCCGGCTGTTATGTGTTTGAAAAGGGCATGAAAGGCGATGCCGCCTGTTATAACGAAATGGACGGCGCATTCAGATCGCACCGTAAT
>DATCSK010000009.1:0-40806 GCA_036568505.1 Pseudomonadales bacterium
AACCTGAAAGCACTCATCCAAAGCGATCGCGCCCGCGCACTGCGCCAAAAAATTCGCGACACCGAGTGCAAATGCACTTACGAATGCGCCATGACCGTCAACACCCTGTTTAATCCGGCCATGGCCTTAAACGTGGCTAAAAAAATGGCCGCAGGCGCCCGCTGATTCTAGACAGCTACCGAATAAATCTTTAGATTATCCGGCCACACAAGCACACTGACGGAGATGGTAATGCCCGAGTTTTTTCAAACCATGTACTACGGCAACAGCGTACAAGCCTGGCTGATTTCCATGCTCATTATTCTGTTTTCCAGCACGCTGGCGCGCGCCGTGTACTGGCTGTTTGCCAACGTCATTCGCAAGTTCACCGCCAAAACCGAAACCCACCTCGACGACATGCTGGTCGACATGGTGCAAAAGCCCTTGGTGATGTCATTGGTATTGGTCGGCATCTGGTTCAGCCTGACGATTCTGACGCTGCCGGCCACCCTGGATATCGCCATCAAAAACATTGTGCAATTTTTAATTGTTATGCTCGTGGCGTTACTCATCACCCGCCTGCTCGACGCCATTATCAATGAGTACGTCAAACCGCTTGCCGACAACAGCGACAATGATCTGGACGACCATTTGCTGCCGCTGCTGCAAAAAGGCGGCAAGATTATTGTCTGGAGCATGGCCATTATCATCGGGCTGAATAATGCCGGCTATGACGTGGCCGCATTACTGGCAGGCTTGGGCATCGGCGGCATAGCACTGGCCATGGCCGCCAAAGACACCATTGCCAATGTGTTTGGTGGCTTCACGATTTTTACCGATCGCCCGTTCAAACTGAACGACCGCATTAAAGTGGCCGGTTATGATGGCACGGTCAAAGAAATCGGTGTGCGCAGCACGCGATTGCAAACGCTCGAAGGTCGCATTGTGACCATCCCCAATTCCAAGTTTGCCGAAAGCCCGGTTGAGAACGTGAGCTGGGAACCCAATCGAAAAATCATTCTGGAGCTGGGCCTGACCTACGACACCCAACCCGAAGCCATGGATAAAGCACTGGCCCTCTTAAAATCCATTGCCGATGAACATGCGGGCGTCGATGAGAAAATCATTCTGTTTTTCAGCGGCTTTGGTGCCTCCTCGCTGAATATCACCTTTATTTACTACATCACCAAAGATGCCGATATCCCGCAGACTCAAAACGAAGTGAATCGCGCCATTTTGCATCGCTTCAATGAGGCCGGCCTTGAGTTTGCTTTCCCAACGCAAACCGTGCATCTGGCGAAAAATGCCTGATATAAAAATAAATAATGAAATACAGGAGGGCACATGAACGCGCATGGCATGCCATGCGTTTGATACCACGATGACCGGCTTTGAAGCCGTCAACTAAAATACGGCTCCGTGTATTTCATTGCACCCTTCGTGCGGCTCGATTAAGCCATTTCTCCGCACCGACGATCGTGTAAATAGCCAATCCGGATAGCACGATCAACGTCCATTGCAGCCCTGATAAAGGTGCGGTTCCAAAAATACGGTTCATCCACGGCCAATACGTAAAAAGTATTTGCAGGGCGATCATCCCTATGACGCCGACCATCAGCCATCGATTTGAAAACACGCCCAACGTGAACATGGAATAGCGCAGAGACCGGCAGTTAAACAAATAAAACAGCTCGCCAAAGACAAACATATTCACGGCCATGGTTCTTGCAACGTCAATGCCCTGGCCTTCGGACATCGCCCATTCAAAAAAGCCGAAGGCGCCTGCTAACAGTAACGCGCTGACCAAGCCAATCCGAAACCCCAATTCGCGCGTCAATATGGGCGTGTCCGGTTGTCGGGGCGGCCGCTGCATAATGCCCGGCTCCTTGTCTTCAAACGCCAACATTAAACCGAGCAGCAAGGCCGTGGTCATGTTGATCCACAAAATTTGTACTGGCGTGATCGGCAGTGCAATGCCGAGCGAGACCGCCACCAGAATCACCAAACCTTCACCGACATTCGTGGGCAGCGTCCAGGTAATAAACTTCACCAGGTTATCGAATACGGCGCGACCTTCTTCAACCGCGGCTTCAATGGTGGCAAAGTTATCATTGGTCAACACCATGTCGGCGGCTTCTTTGGCAACCTCGGTACCGCCCACGCCCATGGCCACACCAATATTGGCTTGCTTGAGTGCCGGTGCATCATTCACGCCATCGCCCGTCATCGCCACAATGTGGCCGCGTGCCTGCAAGGCTTCAACCAGGCGCAGCTTTTGTTCGGGCGCCACCCGTGCAAACACCGCGGCACGCTCTGCTGCATCAATCAATTGTTGATCGGACATCTGCGCTAATTCGTGACCGCTTAACGCAAAGTGCGCATGATCATCGCGATCCGTGCCGTGAATGCCAATCTGGCGCGCAATGGCCGCAGCCGTGACCACATGATCGCCGGTAATCATTTTGACTTTGATGCCTGCTTTCTGACAGGCGGCAACGGCCGAGATGGCCTCTTGCCGAGGCGGGTCCATCATCGCTTGCAAGCCCAAAAACTGAAGCCCTTCGCGCACATCGTCATGCGCAATGGATGCCATCGATGTACTAACCTCTTTGCGCGCCAGCGCCAGCACGCGCAACCCACTGGCCGCCATGTCACTGACGGCGCGATGGACGGCCTCTTTATCTAACGCCACCGCGGATAACTGCGGGTCACACGCTGCACTGCAGCGCGACAAAACACTTTCAACCGAGCCTTTCATGTAAATGACTTGCTGCCCATCTTGCGCATGCAAGGTCGCCATGTACTGATGTTGCGATTCAAAGGGAATGCCATCCATGCGCGGCATGTCGAGATCCAGCATATCGCGATCAATACCGGCCTTCGCTGCCACAACAATCAATGCACCTTCGGTCGGATCACCTTCAATACGCCACTGGCCTTCATGCTCAATCAAGCGTGAATCATTGCACAGCAAACCGGCCTGCAAGCAATCGCGCAACGCGGGAGAAACAGCCCCGCTGGAGTTTGTATTATTTTTTGGGCGAATATCGCCCTCCGGCGAATAACCCGATCCTGATATTTCAAATAATTCTCCACCGGCATGAACGGCCAGTACCGTCATTTGGTTCTGGGTTAAGGTGCCGGTTTTATCAGAACAAATCACCGTGGTGCTGCCGAGCGTTTCTACCGCCGGCATTTTTCTAATCACGGCATGCCGTGAAGCCATGCGGCTAACACCAATCGCCAGCATGATCGTCATGGCAGCAGGCAGACCTTCCGGGATTGCGCCGACGGCCAATGCCACGGCCGCCATGAATGTATCGATCAGCGGCTCGCCATGCAGCCAACCGGCAACAAAGGTAAGCCCCGACAGCGCCAAAATAATCCATAGCAACACCTGACTGAATTCGGTTAATTTTCTCGTCAGTGGTGTTGCCAATACGTCCGCATTGGCAATCAGCGTGTTGATTCGGCCTATTTCGGTATCATCGCCTATCGAAACAACAACGCCAGCACCCGTACCATAGGTCACCAGTGTCGATGAATACGCGATATTTTTTCGATCGGCCAATAGCGCTTCCACGCCCAACTGCCCCGCCTGTTTTTGAACAGGCACGGACTCACCCGTTAATGCCGATTCATCAATCTGCAATTCACGCAACCGCAATAGACGCAGGTCTGCAGGCACTTTGTCGCCCGATTGCAACAAGACAATATCGCCCGGCACCAATTCACTGGCAGCGACGCGCTCCTTATTACCGGAGCGCATGACCAATCCGCTGCCTTCCATCGCCTTGGCCAAAGCCTCGATGGCTTTAAGCGCCTTGGACTCCTGAATAAAACCCACCACTGCATTCACCAAGACCACACCAAAAATAACGGCACTATCAACCCACTCCTGCAACAGGAATGTGATAGCCGATGCGGCCAGCAAAATATAAATCAACGGCTGATGGAATTGATGCAAGAGCAAAAGCAACGGGTGCGTTGTTTTACTTGCCGTCAGATGATTAGCGCCGAACTGCGCGTGCCGATGCTGCACCTCGAATAAATCCAGCCCATTGCGGGCATCGGTTTCCAGCAGTGCGATCACTTCTTCATCGGGCAGGTGATGCCAGTGCTTTGACAACAAGCTGTCCATAATGGGCCTCCCGTGAATACATCACACTCAATGCATTGTAGGTTTCTGCCGACCAAAAACCATGACCTGCATCGAAAAACGAAAAGCTTATTGCCCGGTGATGTGTCGCGCCGCCAACCACGCAAAGGTCATGGCCGGCCCCAAGGTCGAACCCGGCCCCGGATAGGTTGGTAACACCGCGGCACTGCAATTGCCCACGGCATACAAACCTTCCACTGCACTGCCGTCTTCTTTTAATACCCGCGCCTGCGTGTCGATCTGCAAACCGCCTTGCGTGCCAAAGTCGCCCGGATCAATGCGCATGGCATAAAACGGCGCTTCGGTAATGGGCGCAAGACACGGATTGGGCTTGATCAGTGGGTCGCCGTAATAGCGGTCGTAGGCTGCGGCACCGCGCTGAAAATGACGGTCGTTCCCGGTCAGTGCATCTTCATTCATATCGGCCACCGTTTGCAGCAGACCGTTGGCATCAATGCCGGCGCTATCGGCCAAGCCCTGAATCGTATCGGCTTTGTGTAAAAAGCCCGACGCCAACCACTCGCGCGGCAAACTCCAATCGGGCTTGGTGTCGGCGGTTAATAAGGGGCCGGCCACGTACTGGCGCCGGAAGCGGCGATCAAACACCATCCACGCTGGCACCATCGGGTCGCTGTCGCTGTGGCGCGCAAACAAGGCCAGTTGATACGCCATGTAATTTTGCGATTCGTTGCTGATGCGCTGACCGGCGCGATTGACCACCGCATTGCCGGGCAAGGACTTTTCCATAATCGCCAAACGTGGTGATGGCTCGCCGGGGGCCGAGAACGTGGTGCACCACCACGCGCCGTTCATTTGCGCTGTCGCCGCCCCCACGGCCATGCCGGCACGAATGGCGTCACCGGTGTTGCCTTGGTAACCGGCACTCCATGCGGTGTTGGTGGGTTTTGGTAAATATTGCTCGCGCATGGCTTGGTTATGCTCAAACCCACCTGCGGCCAACACCACGCCTTTGCGTGCGCGAATGCGCAATGTTTTACCCTCACGCACCACTTCAGCACCGATCACGCGACCGCTCTCATCACGAATCAGTTGGGTCATGGCGGTGTTCAACCACAGCGGCATGCCGCGATCAATCATCGACAAGCGCAGCCGGGCAATACCGGCACAGCCGTTGGTGATGCGTCGCGAGCGCTTGGTTTTTAATCGCCAAGGGATATCGAGCAGATACTGCAGCATCAAGCGCACGGTAATGCCGATCCAGCCGGGCGACCGGCTGACCAGAATGCCGGCCTCTTTTTGCTGAATGGCAATGCGGTCGAACAAATACATCATGTGGTGGGTTTGCAGCAGCTGCGGCCACTCCTCGCCCAGCTCTGAAATCATCAACGGTTCGGGCTCCAGCGAGCGGTGGCCGTTACGGGCGCCGGGCTGGTCGGAGTAGTAATCGGGGTAATGCGCCAATGACTCATAACGCACGCGGGTACGCTGGTGCAGGAAGTCGAGCATTTTGGGCCCTTCTTCTATATAGGTATCCAGCATGGGCCGTGGCACCACCGGTGGCTGGGTTGCCTCCAGGTAGGCCCGCGCATCCGCCGGCGAATCGTCGGCGCCGGCCTCTTTGGCATAGCGGTTATTGGGAATCCAGATGCCCCCACCGGAAAGGGAACTGGTGCCGCCGTATTGAGCGGTTTTTTCAATCACCAGCACGTCCTGCTCACCGTATTCATAGCAACTGAGCGCCGCGGTGAGTGCGCCATTGCCAGAACCGACCACCAAGACGCCGGTTTCGTGATCAAATGTCATAAAAACCCCCTATAAAGTGCTGCCAGCGTAGCATAGGCATTGAGTTGCACTGCGCTATTCCTTACGATGGATGACACTCTATCGATTGCAGGCAACCCATGACGCCACGCTGCGAATGGCATACCGATGATGCCGGCTCAGGCCGGCTGATGCTATCGGGCAACTGGACCATCGCGCAGACCCTGCCTGATGTCATCGCCGCCCTGCCCGCCGCCCTCCCTGCCAGTATTCCACTCGATTGCAATGCCCTGGAGCACTGGGACTCCACGCTGGCCAGTCAGGTATTGCGTCTGCATCAGCATTGCAGCGCCGCCGGTTCATCGTTGCAATTGAATGACGCGCCCGAAGGCTTGCAACGCCTGCTGGCACTGGCCACCGCCGTGAAAGCACAAACCACCCTCAATGAAGGCGTGATGAGCTTTGGCGACACCTTGCGCTCGCTGATCAAAAAACCCGGCGATCGTTGCCGCGAGTTCCTACAATTTTTTGGCGATACCCTGTTTGCCCTGTGGCAATGGGTGCGTGGCCGCTCGGTGATTCGTGATGGCGATATCGCCTTCTGGTTTGAGCAAGCCGGTGTGCGCGCCATTCCCATCGTGACCTTGGTCAGCTTGCTGGTCGGCCTGATTCTCGCGTTTCTCGGTGCCGTGCAATTGCGGCAATTTGGCGCTCAAGTGTACGTGGCCAATTTGGTGAGCATTGGCATGGCGCGCGAAATGGGTGCGCTGATGATCGCCATTATCATGTCGGGCCGTACCGGTGCGGCCTACGCGGCCCAGCTCGGCGCCATGCAGGCCAACGATGAAATCGACTCGTTGCGCACCATGGGCATTTCACCGATGGAATTGCTGGTGCTGCCGCGCATGCTGGCGGCACTCATGGCACTGCCGCTGCTGACTATTTACGCCGATGTTGTCGGCATGATTGGCGGCAGCTTGATTGCCATCACCATGGACATCAGCCCGCTGCAATACCTGCACCAAACGCGCATCTCGATTGGCATGTCGGCCATCCTGATCGGGCTGGGCAAAAGCGTGGTGTTTGCATTCTTGATTGCACTGGCCGGCTGCCGCTACGGCTTGAATGCCGGTCGCAGCTCCACGGCTGTCGGCCAGGCGACGACCGAAGCCGTGGTGTCGGCACTGGTGAGCGTGATCGTGGCCGATTCGATTATTAATATCCTGCTGGATCGATTGGGGATTGGCGTATGAGCACACCCCCCATTCGTATTGAGCAACTCACCATGGCCTACGGCGATCGCGTCATTCAACGCGACATCAATGTCGACATCAACCAAGGCGATATTTTCATCATCATGGGTGGCTCGGGCTGCGGCAAAAGCACCCTGCTCAAGCACTTGATTGGCCTGAACACACCGGCCAAAGGCCGCATTCTGTATGACGGCGAAGATTATTTTTCTGCCAGTGAAGAACGCAAGCAGATCACCCGCAAGCGCTGGGGTATTTTGTTTCAAAGCGGCGGCTTATTCTCGGCCATGACGCTGGCTGAAAATATTGCCCTGCCTTTATCGCAATACACCGACTTATCCGCATCGGCCATTGCCGATCTGGTGCACTATAAATTGTCGTTGGTCGGTCTCGGCGGATTTGAAGAATACTACCCCGCTGAAATCAGCGGCGGCATGCAGAAACGCGCCGGGCTTGCCCGGGCCATGGCGCTTGATCCGGATATTTTATTTTTTGACGAGCCTTCCGCCGGCCTCGACCCCATCAGCGCACGCCGCCTCGATGAGTTGATTCTCGAGCTGCGCGATACGCTGGGCTGCACGGTTGTTATTGTCACCCACGAACTGGCCAGCATTTTTGCGATTGGCAATAACTCGGTGTTTCTCGATGCCGAAACGCGTACCATGATTGCGCAAGGCAACCCGCGCGAACTACGCGACCACAGCCCGAACGACACCGTGCGCCTATTCCTGCACCGCGGCGAAGACACAACCCCCACAGGAGAAATAGCATGAGCCAGCGCCCGAACACCTTGGCCATTGGCGTGTTTACCGCCGGCATCGTCTTGCTGCTGATTCTCATGATCCTGTTTTTCGGCAGCGCCGGCCTGTTTGAAAAAAAGCACCGCTTTGTGATGTTTTTTGAAGGCAGCATCAACGGCTTGCAGGTGGGCGCGCCGGTTGCATTTCAAGGCGTCGAAATCGGTGAAGTCACGGACATTCAACTGGCCGTTGAGTCCGGCAGCGATAAAATATTGATCCCGGTCTATGTCGATATCCGGCGCGAAGCCTTTACGCAGCTGTCCGGTGATATTCAGGAGAGCCTTGCTGAGCGCCTGATCCACCGGGGTCTGCGAGCACAATTAAAACTCAAGAGCTTGCTAACCGGCCTTTTGTATATCGAATTTGATTTTCATCCGAACATCAAACCCGTCTTTCATCATGAGATCAGCGACGCGCCTGAAATTCCCACGATGCCCAGCACCATGCAAGAGCTTTCCAAAACACTGGAAGATATCCGGCTTGAAGAGTTGGTTGCACAATCCCGCGATGCCATTCAAGGGCTCAATAAAATCATTAATGATCCGGCTACCATGGGCACCATCACGCAGGCGCGACAAACGCTGGCCCGCATTGATAGCACCGTCGCGCACATTGATCAGCGCATTGACCCGCTCATCACCCAGCTCGACGGCACACTGAAAAACATCGAGACAATCAGTGCCTCACTCAACAAAGGCTATCCGGTATTGCAAAAAGAACTGGAAGCCACGTTCACCGAGGTGCGCGGCTCGCTGCAACAGCTGAACAACACGCTGGGCAGTGCCGAGTACACCCTGTCAGAAGATTCGCCCTTGTACAGCGAACTGCTGCAGGCCATTGAAGATTTGAGCCGTGCTGCACAAAGCCTGGAAGCGCTCGGCAATTCACTGGATCGCAATCCAGAATCCCTGTTGCGCGGCAAGCGCGCACACCCATAAGAGGACTCATCATGCGCATGCTCACTCTCATACCGTGCCTGCTTTTGTTGGCAGCCTGTGGCAGCTCGTCACCCACCCACTACTATGCGCTTGCCACCGATAACTTGCCGGCTCAGGAACAGGCTCGCACTGGCATCATGATCGGTATCGGCCCCATCACGCTGCCTGATTATCTGGCTCGCACAACCATCGTGCAACGTAACAACAACGAATTAACCTTGAGTGAATTCAACTTGTGGGCCGAACCTTTAACGGATGCCACACCACGCGTATTGACCAGCTATTTGCGCAGCGCCATGCCCAATCATCGTTTTATAGCGTCCCCGTGGGGGCGCTACAACATCCCCGATGCGCGGATGCCTGTGCGCATCAGCCGGTTTGAAGCGGTAGACGGGCAAGTAGAACTGATTGCCGAATGGCAGCTGTTTGATAACAACAATACCGAGATACTCTTTCGTACCGAGCAGTTTTCTGCCCCCATCAACGGCACGGGTTTTGATGCCATTGCCGAGGCGCACAATGACGCACTCAAACAACTGGCTCAAGCCTTGGGCCGGGACATTGCCGCACTGAACGATCAACCCCAGCACCCATAATGTCGCACGAGACCCCATCATGAAATCATTCGCTACTCGCCTGACGCTGATGGCTTTCACCCTCGCCGTCAGTGGCTGCGCATCCGTCTATAAGCCACAGAACGTTGCAGAAACCGGCGTCATCAACCCCGACAAAGGCTATCGTCTGACCAATACCCATATGATGGATTCCGGCGACAGAACCTTATTGATGCTGTCATTTTCCGGCGGTGGCACGCGGGCTGCGGCATTGTCATACGGCGTACTGAAAGAATTGCGTGACACGCCCATTAAAACAACATCCGGCCAGCCGGGGCGCCTTTTGGATGAAGTCGATTATATTTCTTCCGTCTCCGGCGGCAGCTTCACGGCCGCCTACTATGCCCTTAATGGCAATGACACGTTCAAAACGTACGAAAACCGTTTTTTAAAACAGAGCGTGCAAGGCACGCTGATTCGAAAACTATTCAACCCGGTCTATTGGTGGAAGTCATTATTCACCGGCTTTGACCGCACCGAAATGGCAGTCGAGTATTACGACACTTATATTTTCAAGGGCGCTAAATTTTCTGACTTGCCTCACACGCGCACGCCTTTTATTGAAATCAATGCCACCGACCTGAATGCCGGCATGCGATTTTCATTCACGCAGCGTTACTTTGATTTGATTTGTTCGGATCTGGATCAACTGAGTATTGCACGCGCCGTAACGGCATCGTCTGCGGTGCCCTTGCTGTTCCCGAGCGTGGTGCTGAAAAACAACAGCAGCGAGTGCGATATCAGCAAAACACCACTGGGGGAGCAGCTCGCCCATCATCCCAATACCGCCTCACCACAGGCTCAATTTTTGTTCGAAACGATGGGAAGCTACCGCAATGAAAAAGAACGGCCCTACATTCATTTGGTAGACGGCGGTATCTCGGACAACATCGGCATACGCGCCATTTTTCAACGACTGGAAACCTATGGCTATGTGCCCGGCCTCAACGACCCGTTCCAGAACTTTGATAATGTCGTGTTCCTTCTGGTCAATGCCGAAGTCAAACCGCGTCGCACCATTGACCAAACGGCTGAAAAACCCAGCCTAAGCAAAACCATTGATGCCGTCAGTGCGGCACAAATCGGATTGGCCAACATCGAAACATTAAACATGCTGCAACGCGGCATTGAAAAACAACGCGCCGAGGCCATTGCTGCCGGCAAGCCGCCCAAGTTTCATTTAATTCAAGTCAGCTTTGAAGACGTGGCATCACCCAGCCTGAAGGACTACCTCAACAATTTGCCCACGTCACTCGAACTCGACAGCGAGCAGGTCGATGAGTTAATCAAAACCGGACAAACACTATTGCGCGAATCGGACGAGTTCAAAGGACTTCTGCATGAACTCAATACCAACTGACCGTGATGACCGCATTACCCGCAACGGATGACTACGCCACTCTCTTTCTTCAAGCAATCCCTTTGCTGGACGTACGCGCCCCGATTGAATTTGCGCAAGGGGCGTTTCCATCGGCCTGCAATATTCCCTTACTCAATAACCGTGAACGCGAACAAATCGGCACTTGCTACAAACAACGGGGCCAGCAAGCCGCCATTGATTTAGGGCATACCCTGGTCAGCGGCGAGACCAAAGCCGGGCGCATTCGGGCATGGCGGCAATTTCACCAACAGCACCCCAATGCCATGCTGTATTGCTTTCGCGGCGGTTTGCGCTCACGCACGACCCAGCAGTGGCTGCACGAGAGCGGCTGCGAGATGCCGCTGGTGGCCGGCGGATACAAAGCACTGCGGCGTTTTCTCATCAATACCATCGACACTGCCGCAGCCACCTTGCCCTTTATTATTATTGGTGGCGCCACCGGCACAGGCAAAACCCGCGTCATCAAAGCTTTGTCGCGTGCGGTCGATCTGGAAGCCGCGGCCAACCACAAAGGCTCCAGTTTTGGTCGCCCGGTGGATGAACAGCCCACGCAGATTAATTTCGAAAACCGCATCGCGATTGCGTTACTGCATCAGCAGCAATCGGCCGGCCCGGTGTTTCTGGAAGACGAAAGCCTGCTCATTGGCCGCTGTGCGATTCCGCTCACCTTGCGTGCCAGTATGCAGACTGCACCGCGCGTCGTCATTGAAGAGCCGCGCGCGGTACGCAGCGCCATTATTTTGGAAGAGTACGTCATTGAACAACGCGCCGCATTTCGCGCAACTTATGGGCTTATCGATGGCGATGCGCGCTATTGTGCAGCCTTGCTCGACAGCCTGGATCGCATCCGAAAGCGCTTAGGCGGTGCACTGCATCAGCAGCTTCGCACTTGCATGCAAGCGGCACTGGCCGAGCAAATCCAGCGCGACCGCATCGACGGTCACATTGAGTGGATTGAATCATTGCTCGAGCACTATTACGACCCCATGTACACTTACCAATTGTCCCGACATAACACCACGGCATTGTTCAAAGGCAATCGCGCAGCGGTGACCGACTGGTGCCTTCATCATCAACAAGGAACACTATAATGCGCCGATTAAAACCATTACTCGCACTGCTTTGCCTCGCTGTTACGCTACCCCTCCACGCCGACACCTTTGTCTTTACCGCCATTCCCGATGAAGACGAAAGCCACCTGCAGGAGCGCTTTGACAAAGTCGCCCAATATTTGAGCCACGCATTAAACGTACCGGTCACCTACGTGCCGGTTAAATCGTATTCAGCCGCGATTACCGCCTTTCGTAATGATCAGGTGCAACTCGCCTGGTTTGGCGGCTTGTCGGGTTTGCGGGCGCGCGAATTGGTGCCCGGCAGTCAGGCCATTGCCCAAGGTGCCGAAGACGCACAATTTAAAACCTACTTTATTGCCAATAACAGCACGGGCTTGAAGCGATCAAGCGCATTTCCTGACGCCATCAAAAAAACCGTTTTCACCTTTGGTGCAAAAGGCTCCACCTCGGGCCGCCTGATGCCCGAATACTACATTCGCGAGCACTTCAAACAATCACCCGATGAGGTGTTTTCGCGCGTGGGCTTCAGTGGCGATCACAGCCGCACCATTGAATTGGTGATGAGCGGTGCGTATCAAACCGGCGCCGTTAACTACAGCGTTTGGGATGCTGCTGTTGCGGCCGGCAGCGTCGATACCGACACCGTCTCGGTGATTTGGGAAACGCCCACCTACCCCGATTACCAATGGAGCATTCGCGGCGATGTTGATGCCCGCTTTGGCAAGGACTTTAGCGAGAAGGTACGCACTGCCTTGCTCAACATGAAAGACCCCGCCTTGCTGGCCAGCTTCCCACGCAGCGGGTTTATCCCGGCCAACAATACCGACTACCAACCCATTGCCGATACCGTGCAGGCCATTGGACTCGTGGAAGACTGATGTGAGCCCTTTGTTATCGCTGCAACAAGCCAGCATTGCTTATGCCGGCACCCCCGTACTGCACGATATTACACTCACCATTCACGAGGGTGAGCGCATTGCGGTGATTGGCCCCAGTGGCGCGGGCAAAAGCACGCTGCTGCAACAACTCTACAAGCAATCCCCCGCGCTGTGCGCCTGGTGTCCACAAGAGCTGGGCCTGGTCGGCAACCTCAGTATTTTTCACAACGTCTATATGGGCCGTTTGGCGCAACACCATTGGGCATACAACCTGCTTAACCTGATCTACCCGCAAGCAGCGGAACGCCGCCCGGTTGCCGAGCTCATCGCGCAACTGGAATTACCCGACATGAAACAGGCCGTCGATGCCCTCTCCGGCGGACAAAAACAACGCGTGGCCGTGGCACGCGCCCTGCATCAGAACGCGCACATCCTGATTGCCGACGAACCCGTTTCTGCCCTGGATGACTGGCAATCCGAACGCGTACTGTCGTTGATCGGCAATCGCCACCGCACGGTGATTCTCGCCCTGCACGACATCACGCAAGCGCTCACCCATTGTCAGCGCATCATTGCCTTGAAAGACGGCCGCATCGTATTGAATGCCGACGCCAGCACACTCACGCCCGAGCAGTTGCAGTGGGTGTACGACTGAACGTGCGCAACTTTCACATTATGTTATTGGTCACCGTCGCCGTCTGCCTGTGCTTAGGCGACTGGCACGTGTATTCGCACGATGCCTCCGGCATTTTGCAACGCATACTCTACGGCGCACTGACACCCGATTTCAGTGGCACCGAGCACCTTGCCCAGGCCATTACCAACACGCTGGCGTTTGCCTTGCTTGGCGTGATGGGAGCATGGCTGATCGGTTTTTTACTGGCCCTTGTGTATCATCGGCGCGCCGTGCGCATACTGTGTGCCAGCGTGCGCGGCGTACACGAATTATTCTGGGCGCTGATTTTTTTACAGATCTTTGGTTTGCATCCCTTAACCGGCTTGCTGGCCATCCTGATTCCCTACAGCGGCATTTGTGCACGGGTTTACGCCGAACTGCTGGAAGAAACCAGCGCAACGCCTGAACGCAACTTGCTCAGTGCCGACCGCTTCAGTCGCTTTGTCTGGGCACGCGTCACCCAAGCTTGGCCACACGTTCGCGCCTACAGCGGCTATCGCATGGAGTGCGGCCTGCGTTCGAGTGCCGTGCTCGGCTTTATCGGCTTGCCCACGCTCGGCTTTCATCTGGAATCGGCCTTCAAGCAAGGCCACTACTCGCAAGCCTTTGCCGTGCTGTACGTCTTTTTTGTATTGATCGGTACGCGGCATTGGTGGTTACGCCCGCGCCTGTTGCCGTTTTATGTGCTGGCTGCATGCGTCTGGCTGCCGGCCGCACCGGCCATCAACACCGCGTTACTGTGGCGTTTCATCAGTCACGACATCTGGCCGCAAGCTTTACTGGCCGGCAACCTGACGGATGCCCTGGCGTGGGTATGGCGCATTGCGATCAACGAAGGCATGCCGGGCATCGGCAACACCCTGTTGCTGTCGTGGGTCGCACTGGCCTTGACGTTATTGCTCGGCTTGTTGCAATACCCGTGGGTATCACGGCATTTTGTGCACAGCCGCGGTCGCTGGTTAGGGCATGCGCTGTTGGTGGTCTTGCGATCGACGCCGGAGTACGTGCTGGCCTACATTGGCCTTATCTGGCTGGGCCCCTCGATGCTGCCGGCGGCATTGGCCTTGTCCGTGCACAACGGTGCCATCATCGCTTTTCTCACCGGCAAAGCCAGCAACACACTGGCGTTACGGGCAGACACCCCCGGCGGCATCAATCGTTATTTCTGGGTGGTGCTGCCACGCATGTACCGCACCTTACTGGCCTTTACCTTGTACCGGTTTGAAATCATTCTGCGGGAAAGCGCGATCCTCGGCATACTGGGCATTCACACGCTGGGCTTTTATATTGACTCGGCCTTTGAGGACATTCGTTTTGATAAAGCGCTGCTGCTGATCGCGTTGACGGCATGGCTGAATATCGCCGCTGAAATACTGGCCCGTCAGATTCGCTCATCGCTGACTTTAAAAACCACGCCGGAAACCATTTAAAGATGGCCTTATACTGAACGGATCGGCCTGACGGGTGATTCATGCACACAACACGCGCCACATTCATCGCCAACACGCTACTCTGGGCATGCGTTGTGTTCTTTGTCAGCGGCACGTTTCTGCGCGCGGTGTTCTTTGATTACACGGATCGTGATTCGGGCCTGATGCGCGATTCTTTTGTCTACAGTGTCGTTGCCAAAAACCTTGCCAACGGCCTCGGCTGGACGACCAGCGGTTACGAAAGCTTTCCGCTCAATCCGGAAGCAAGCACGGTGGGGCCAACACTGGTTGTTCCTCTGGCCATCGCAATCCACCTGTTTGGCAACCAACTGACCACCATCAGCATGACCATCGCCGGCATTAATCTTTTATTACTGGCCATGCTGTTGATACAGATTCATCGTCACTGGACAACACCCGTTGCACGGGCATTATTCGTCATTCCTCTGATCGTGTTGTTTATCAGTATTTATCCGCATTATTGGTATCGCGCCATTGGCGAAATCACCAGCCTGCTGTTATTAACCAACGCTGCCTTTCTGGCTGCCTGCGATCGTCCGCCCACGCATCGCCGATACCTGTTGATCGGTTTATTGGCAGGCCTTGCCTGCACCACCAAAAGCCTGAGCATTCTGGCCACGACAGGGCTTGCCATCACGCTATTGGTCGATCAATTTTTACGCGGCCACCGAACACGACAGGATGGTATGCGTTGGCTGCTCATGTGCCTGTGCATGGCGTTACCTTTCGTGCTATTCGAATGCTATCAAGCCTGGATCATCAGCACGCTGGATCCGGACTGGTGGGCAGCCACCGAGTCGTATCGTCATCGCTTGTTTGCGCGCTATTCGGGATTGAACACATTGAAGGGTTATTTTATCCCGGGCGCATTTCTGCAAACCTTATCGCAGACCTTTATGGCAGTGGTTCACCTGGTACTGCGTGATCAATTTGCTGTCGCAGCGCCTTTGCCATGGGCTGCATGGCTGGTTTGGCCCTTCATTTTTCTGATGACATCGGCAACAGCACTCTGGCAATGGAAGCAATATCGCTTGCCCGTGTTGATATTGGCCATGGCATTGCCTCTGCTCGCATGGTGCTTTTTACTGCTCACCTCTACCTTCCCTCGCTATGTTTATCTGGGCGTGAGTTTTGGTCTGCTCACCATCATCGCGTTATTACCGCAACTGGTGTCGACGCGACGCTCCATCATTGCCGCGATGGCCTTGTGTGCATTGATGTTGCTATGCAACCCGGGCACCTCCGGCATTGCACAACTGCTCTCGCCAGTACCCACCTCATTGAAAACCGGCCTCCGCTTTCCTGTCTCCGAATCCGATTTCAGTCGGGCCACTTACGACATCGCCCATTACATTGAACAACGCGGCAAGCAAACCATCGGCATGTCCGGACTGGCTGCCGTGAGTGGCATTGAATACCTATCACCCACACCGAATGTTTTTTTTAATCCATCCGATCGCATTGCACATATTATTGAAATTGACGAAACCGCTTATTTAGAAGCCTACCCCGAGGTCGCGCAATGGATTGCCGAAGGACACTATCACAATGCTCGCGAGCATTTCCTGGACCCGGATACCCCAAAACACTATCTCGGCAAAGTGAAATTTATTGGTCAGACCGAATTCGATATCATGACCATGAAAGACACGCCATTACCGTGGAAAGAGACGGGTTACCTTTGCAATGACCTCGTTTATCAAAACGATTTTTACCTTATTGAGCATTGCACGGATGCGGATTTGAAAAGAATGATCGACCTGGCCGGCGGCCTGCCCTTCCGACCGCAAGCCTGGTTACGGCCCACATTAATCTATCCCACTGAACATGAATTCTTTTAAAACCGGCTCTCACATCGTACTGGCCGGCGGCGGTCATACCCATGCGCTATTCCTGCGCGCATGGGCGATGCAGCCATTAGCGCATGTGCAACTGACCGTGGTTTCCGAGCAATGGTATTCGCCCTATTCCGGCATGCTGCCCGGCTTACTGGCCGGTGATTATGTTGTCGATGACACGCACGTGGATTTGGCGCGCCTGTGTCAGGCCACCGGCGCTGTCTTTATTCCGGCGCGCATCACCGGACTTGATCCCGATCGTCAGCAACTGCTGCTCGCCGAACGCCCGCCATTGCAGTATGACTACCTCTCGATCAATACCGGCATCACACCCACGGCATTGCCCGGCAGCGATCAACATGCATTGGCATTAAAGCCGGTCAGTACGCTGCTGCAGCGCTGGTCATCATTGCGTCTTGCCCTTCAACCCGCGCACATTGCCATGATCGGCGGCGGCGCGGCCGGTGTTGAAATGATCATCGCGATTCGTGATGCCTTGATCGACCAATCACCGGACACCCGTTACAGCCTGCTGAGCGCCGGGCCTGTCTTGCAAGGTCATAGCCTGGCGGTGCAACAACGCGCACGCCGGGTGCTGCAACAAGCCAACATTCATCTTGATGAGCAATGCCGCGTCCAACGCATTGAAGCGAATGCCATCATTGATGAACAAGGCCGCCGCATCGAGGCCGACGGTATTTTTCTGGCCACACCGGGCATGGCGCCGGCATGGATAAAAAGCACCGGCCTTGCCACCACCGTCGACGGCTTTATTGCCGTCAATGACTATTTGCAATCCACCAGCCATCCGAACGTCTTTGCTGTGGGTGATATCGCCGTACAACTCAAGCACCCGCGCCCGCGTGCAGGTGTTTTTGCGGTTCGTCAGGCCAAACCGTTGTTTCATAATTTGCGTGCTGTTCTACAACAACGCTCATTAATAGCCTACGCGCCACAAAAACAATTCCTGAGTTTGCTGCGCTGCGGACAGCATGACGCGATTGCCTCGCGCGGAGCATTTCATGCGCAAGGCCATTGGGTATGGCGTTGGAAAGACCGCATTGATCGTCGCTTTATGGCGATGTTTAACAATCTGCCTGCAATGAAGCCCGGCATGCGCCATGAAGTGACCGGTGCAGCCATGCGTTGTGGCGGCTGCGGTGCCAAGGTCGGAAAAACAATGCTGGACGACGTCTTGCATGAATTGAAGCTTGTCTGCGATACCAGCACCCCTATTGGCCTGCAACACCCGGATGATGCGGCCGTCATCACCCCGCCTGCCAATATGCAACTGGTGCAATCGGTCGATGGCTTTCGCGCCTTTATCGATGACCCGTACACCTTTGCGGTCATCACCGCACAGCATGCCATCAGTGATTTGCATGCCATGGGAGCGACACCGCATTCCGCACTCGCGTTTGTCACGCTGCCGCACAGTCACCCCGTGACGATGGAAAATACGCTGCGTCAGATCATGGCCGGCGCATCACGGACCTTGCAGCAAGAGGGCATGCAACTGATTGGTGGTCACACTGCCGAAGGCGCCGAGCTGTCATTGTCATTAACCGTCAACGGATTCATTGCGGCCAACACAGCGCTCACCAAAGGCGGCATGCGCGAAGGCGACGTGCTGGTGCTGAGCAAACCGCTCGGCACCGGCACCTTGTTTGCCGCACGCATGCATCAACAGGCTCGCGGCGCATGGATAGAACACGCGCTGGACATCATGCAGCAATCCAACGGGCCGGCCGCACGCCGGCTGCGCGAGCGCGGCGCGCATGCTGCGACCGACGTCACCGGCTTTGGATTGTTGGGGCATTTACTTGAAATGTGCGCTGCCAGCGATTGCGGCGCCACGCTGGTTCTGGATCAACTGCCCGCACTACCCGGCGCGCTCGATTGTCTGGCGGCCGGCATCGAGAGCACCCTGGCACCCGAGAACCGTCGCTTCGCGGATCGCCTCATCAATGCAGCAGATTTCTCAGCCCACCCAAAATTCGCACTGCTGTTTGATCCGCAAACCTCCGGTGGCTTGCTCGCCGCATTACCGGCCGACAGCGATACCGGCGAGTTGACCGTGATTGGCACCGTGACCGCATCGCGCACCATCACGCTGCAATAATTTCTCGCAAACAACGCTCGGCAGAGCAACCGTTTTCATTGCTGGATCAGGGAGCAAGCCACTGTTCCATCAGCGGCCCGCCATCAAACTCCGCGCCCAACGCCGCAATAAAGGTATACACCCCAACCAGCTTGCGGCTTAAAAACACAAAATCACCGGGCGGCACATGAAAGTGCACACTCAATGCCGCTTTCGCGGCCTGTTTCGACAAGCGCCTCGGCAGGCGGCTTTCACGCCAGCGGTAATGGCCTTTTTTGTTGAGTGCCTCGGCCGGCACATCAAAGTACTGCGGGCATAGCGGCTCAATGACCGCAGCGCACAGCGCGGTAAAATCGTGCTGCACCGATTCGGGTAGATTTTCATTGATCATGCCCAAGGCCATCGCACCACGGCGTACCGCATCCGGATCGCACCGATAAGCGCCTCGCATCATGGTTTGCAATCCAGTCAAATAATGCGCGTCATAGGTTTTGGCCGCACCGAAATCCAGCAGCACCAGTTGATCTTCGTCGGCATGCTTGCCGATACGAATTCGGTAGTTGCCAAAATTGGGATCGGTTTGCAATTCGCCCCATTCAAATACTTCGCGCAGAAACAATTCCAGAAAAGCCTTGCCCAATTGATTGCGTCGCGGCTGCGACAGTGCTTGCACCCGGGCATCCAACACATCAAAACCTGCTTCAAAGGTTGCGCACAACACGCGCTGACTGCTGTACTGCGGCAATACCTGCGGCACGACAAAACGGGCATCGGATTGCAGGCGCCGGCGAAAGCGCTCGGTGCTATCGGCCTCCAATGCGTAATCCACTTCGCGATGCAGCAATTCGCGCAACGATTCCAGCCAGGGTTCAAAATCATCGCGCCCGGTGACCAGACCGGACCAGCGAATCAAGCGCGCCATTTCATTCAAATCGCTATCCATCGCATCGGCAATGCCGGGGTATTGAATCTTCAAGGCGACGACCGTGCCGTCGGGCAATAGGGCTTTGTGCACTTGCGCCAGCGAGGCCGCCCCGATGGGCTCGGGATCAATCACCCATGCATCGCAGGCATCACCCAATGCATCGCGCAGCACTTGCTGCATGACCGGCCATGCCATCGGCTGCGTTTGATGCTCTAGCGTATGCAGCGCTGCCGTGACTTCTGCGGGCAACACATGCTCGCCATAAACCGCCATCATCTGGCCAACTTTGACCAGACTGCCTTTTAATTCGCCGAGGGTGGCTGCCAAGGATTGCGCTTCGCGCGAGAGCATCTGCTTGCGCCGTGACTCGCGTGCCGATGGCGGCAATAACCAGTCGGTCGACAGCTGTGCGGCAACGCGGGCGCCGGTTTTAAAACCGGCCGTGGCCAGCTTCCAGCGGCGCTCGCCGGCACCGGTTTTCAAACGCTTGATGCGATCCTCCGTCACCGGCCAGCCACCGCCGTGTCATTCAGCAAAGCCCGGTCTTTCCATTCGGCTTTGCAATGCGTACACACCACACCGGGGCCGGCCGCCATCAGCCAGCCGGCTTCGCAGGCCGGACAGGCCAGTTTGGGCTGCTGGCAATTCACGCAGGCCCACACCGCAGCCCCCGATGCATTGCGCCCCAGACGGCGAATCAAGCGACGCTCGCAGGTATGGCAATCAATCAATCGGGTTTCGTAACCGCATGCACGACAGGCCCAAATGCCCAGGCCTTTTTCAAACCGCACCAGCCGTTGCTGGCCGCGAGCGCATTGACTGCACTGCATGGATGACCTCCTTCTGCTTGTCATTGACTTGCCTGAATCGCTCGCGCAAGCTCATCTTTCTATTATACGGCGCAGCACATGAATACTCTTCCTCGCCCACCACTGGCTCGTGGCCTGCCTTTACTCGGCTCGGGCCTCGCCCTGGCTCGCGGCCCGGAACACGCCTTGACGCGCATGCACCAACAACTCGGCCCGGTGTTTCGCTTCAAGACACCCTTGATCAACGCCGTGTGTCTGGCCGGCCCCGAGGCCAATGCCTTTGCCAATGGCGAAGGCAAGGATGTACTCGAAAGCAAAACCTTCTGGGCGCCATTGGCCGAAGCACTCGACTCACCCAACGCACTGGTAGCGCTCGACGGCGAACCGCACCGGCAATTGCGGAAAATATTAAAACCGGCCTTTGGCCGCGATCGGATCGATCGACACATCCCCGAACTCAGCGCCATGATTCGCCAGCAGTTTGACGCCTACCACGAAGGCGACGACATACCGTTTGTGTTTGCCTCCCAGAAAATGACCTCGAACATCGTTGGCTACCTGATGATGGATACCATTCCCGATGATCGCGAACTGACCGAGTTTTTTGAATACGCCAATACGCTGACCGTTTGGCTTTCCGTGTTGCGCTTACCGGCCAAGGCCATGCATCTTGCCAAAGGCGCCCGCTTTAAGCGGGCCAGCACGATCAGCTGGCAGTTAATTGATCGCGCCGTCGATAAAGCCTTGACCGAAACCCACTCGCGCCCGTTACTGCCGAACATCATGGCCGAAGCACGCCAACATCACCCGGCGTTATTCACCGACGGCGATATACGCGGCAGCGGCTTTTTATCGTTCTTTGCCGGCATTGATACCGTTGGCCAAACATTGGTGTTTATGCTCTGGGAATTATTACGCAACCCGGCCGCATTAGCGGAAGTGCAAGCCGAAGTGGATGCCGCTTTTGCGCAAGGCGAGCCCGATGCCGACACACTGGCCACCGGCCTACCCTTATGCCGAAACACCTTTCTGGAAACCTTACGCCTGCACCCCACCGCGTTTGGCATCATGCGTAACGCCGCTTGCGATTTTGATTTCAACGGCTACCGCATACTCCAAGGCGAGAATGTCTTGCTGTACACCACCGCCTGCCATCGCGATGCAAAATACTTTGAACAACCCGATGCCTTTGATATTCACCGCCACGATGCAGCGCGCGAAACCGCACGACCTCGTCACGTGTTTGTACCGTTTGGTCGCGGGGCACACACCTGTGCCGGTGCCGCCTGGGCAGAAGCACAAGCGGTATTAATGATGGCCACCTTATTACGCCATTACCGCTTTGAGTTACCGCATCGCATGGCCGACGCCAAAATAGCCATGCGCACCACGCCCACACTGGGGAAACGCTTTCGCATTCGTCTGGCAGAAAAACGCCGCGCGTGATGCTCAACACCACTCACGAATTGACCCAGCGCTTTGCGCGTTTGACGGACTTGCTGCATCAGCAGGAAACACTTTGGCGACCGGTGCCCTTCTGGATGCCGGTGCTGCCGTGGCAATCGCAACACACCGGCCTGCACCGTGCCTTGCTGGCGCTCAGTGACGCAGAAACCGGTCGCCTTGAAGCAGACCCTACTGCACTCGCCGCATGGATTGCCCAATACATCCCTGAACTCAAGGCCATTGAATCCCTCACCGAGATGCCTGCCTTACCGATTACACACATCGATTACCCCAGCCGCTTTGAACACGACATTCCCGGCCGTAAGTGGCAACAGGTGGCGGCCTTTGCCGGCGCGATGGATCCCATCGAAGGACTCGTGCTGGAATGGTGTGCCGGCAAGGCGCATCTCGGTCGCGCCGTGTCCCGGCGATTCAACACCCCCGTCATCGGGCTGGAACGCAACGCCACGCTGTGCCGTGACGGCAATGCGCTGAGTGAACATCACGATCTGGATGTGCAATTGCTGCGCTGCAATGTCATGGCGGCCGATGCCGCCGTGCATTGTCAGCGTGCCGATCACGCCATGGCCTTGCATGCCTGCGGCGACTTGCACCGGCGCTTAATTGAATCGGTGATTGAACACAGCACCCGCAGCTTGCACTTATCGCCGTGCTGCTATCACTTGACCACCAACACGCACTACCGGCCTTTCTCAAAAGCGGGACGCGACAGCGGTCTTGCGCTACACCGCGACGAATTGCGGCTGGCCGTACAAGAAACCGTCACCGCACCGGACATCACCACGCCGCGCCGCCAGCAAAAAAATGCCTGGCGACTGGGCTTTGATCTGCTGCAACGGCAGCTGCGCGACACCGATCATTACTTGCCGGTCCCTTCCATCCCCGACCGTTATTTTCAAGGCAACTTTGGTGATTTTTGTCGGCACGCCGCTGCATTAAAAGCGCTGCCCTTACCGACCGACATCGACTGGCCTGGTTTTGAGCAACGCGGCTGGCAACGCCAACGCGAGGTTGCCCGCATGGAATTACCACGCCATGCGTTTCGTCGCGTGCTGGAATTATGGCTGGTGCTGGATCGGGCGTTGTATTTAAGCGAATGCGGCTATCGCGTCACACTCGGTACTTTTTGTGATCGCGCGATCACACCGCGCAATATTTTGGTGTGCGCTCAACGCATGCATTAAATGCCTTTTTATTTTTTTGCCGGCCGAAATGCAATGCGTGCAGAGCCTAAATAATTCACGAAAGCCGCCAACAACGAGCTCGGCACCAAGGCCACCACCGGGTACTGCGCGGCCCATTCAAACGCATAAATCAATGCCGCATAAACCGTAAAGTTGCTTGCAAATCCCGTCACGCTCACCAACACATACAACACCAGTTCACGGGTCGGGCCGTGCATTGTTTCTTCATTGAAGGTGAAGGTGCGATTCAGCAACCACGTCACCATCACAGCCACTGAAAAACTGATGATGCGCGCTGCGATCGGGCCCATGCCATAACCGTGTACGGCAACAGCAAGCACGGCAGCATCCACCACAAATCCGCAGCCACCCACCACGGCAAAACGCATCCATCGGGGCCAGGTATTCAGCGCCGCACTCCCGAGGCCGCATGACTGACATAAAACAAGCGCTTCAGCTCACGGTGATTGCGGCTGACCGTATCCAGCGTAATGCCGGCAATCACAAAAATAAGCGCCATCAGCCCCACGCCGGATGCCAGAATGGCCGTGGGAAAACGCGGCACCAGACCGGTGTGCAAGTATTCAATCACCACCGGCACGCCGAGCCCCACCGACACGCAAGCGCACAGCAAGGCCAACAACCCAAAAAAGGCCAGCGGCCGTGTTTCTTTAAACAACACCGTGATGGCCAGCAATATTTTGGCGCCGTCGCGATAGGTGTTGAGTTTGCTCACGCTGCCTTCAGGCCGCGCCGCATACGGCGTGTCGTACTCGGCGCACGGCAGCACCAATTCAAGCGCATGAATGGTCAATTGCGTTTCAATTTCAAAACCCCGGGTATTGGCCGGGAACGATTTCACAAAGCGCCGCGACATCACCCGGTAGCCCGATAAAATATCGGTAAAGTCATTACCAAACAACACACTGACGATGCGCGTAAACAAACGGTTACCAAAAGCATGCCCCAGCCGATAGGTCTGATCTTCCGGGCGGCTTTGGCGAACACCGACCACCATGTCCAGATGATCTTTTAGCAACTGCTCGACCATCGGTGCACTGGCCGGCGCGTGATAGGTGCCATCGCCATCGGCCAATACATACACATCGGCCTCAATGTCGGCAAACATGCGGCGCACCACATAACCTTTGCCTTGGTGTTTCTCGGAGAATACCCGTGCACCGGCTTGGCGTGCGACCTCGACGGTGTTATCCGTTGAATTGTTATCAAACACATAAATCGCGGCATTCGGCAGTGCCGTCTTAAAATCACGCACCACGGCAGCAATGGCAGCCGCTTCGTTATAACAAGGCAGGAGTACGGCTATCCGTGGCGAATCATGACTCATGCACCACCCCGCTCGCGTCGTTATTTTTTATCAGCAAACTCACTCTCCATAATGTCCACGTGGCCAGCAAAAAAATAACCGGCAGCAAGGGCACGCAATAACGCGCCAGCGGGAAAGCCACCATGTGCAGTGCAACAAAATAGGCCGAAGTGGTTACCAGCAAACGAAAGGCAACGCGTTCATTGCTGGAAAATTCCTCACGCGCGTGAAAAAGCCCCATCAACAGCATCGACAATAATGCCAACACCACCCAAACAGCATGCGTTAATTGCATGAAATCTTTTGTCCAAATAAATGGCAGCGAGTGGTAATACGGACTGAACACTGCTCCGTAGATAAAAATACTGTTGGCGCTGGTCGGATCTTTCCAACTGAAGAACGCCAATGGCTTGCCCAAGAGATACCATTGTAAATACTCCCCGGGAGCCGCCATGACTCGCTTGAAAATACCCGTGACCGCAGCGCTCACGCTGCTGCTGATGGAAGCAAGCTCAGGATCAAACCGATACGGAAAGCCCAGACTGCGGGGATTATTCTCAAACATCATGTTCGGGTAATGGCCATGCACCAATGCATTAATGGTCAAGGTAGCGTCTGAGCTTGCACCCAATACCCAATGATTGCGCACCAGCCACGGCGCAAACACCACTGCAAACCCGAGCAAGGTTAGCAGCGCATGTCGCCAGCGCATATGCGCGGGCAATAGTGTCCACATCACCGGCAATAAGAACAAAATGAAATATTGCAGCGTCGGCCGGGTCAAGGTGGCCAAGCCAATCGCGACACCACTCAGCAACGCCAATACCGACCGTTCCGGAAACCGGTATTGGAACAATACACTGCCGATCGCCATTAGCAACAGCAACGAGAACAAGCTCTCGCTTAACACGTACGTACCAGCCAATATCAGCTGTGGCGAGATGGCTACCAAGGCTGCCGGCAACAAAGCCCAACCGGGCGGCAAAAACTGCCGCCCAAGAAAAAATACCATCAGTACCATGCCCATGCCCAACAGTGCCTGAAACAGGGTAATGTTCAAAATGGTCTTTCCTGTGGGTGTCTCGCTGGCGAACCACCACAGCATTAATGGATAGCCCGGTGGCCGGAGCGCATCGGGCACGGGAACTTTATTATTCTCGAGATAAGTTTGGGCTCGCGAATACACCCCGAAGTGCTTCAGATTATAGGCATAGCTGAAATAGTCGCCCGCATCGGCTCGCAAGGGATAAGCCACCAGCGTATTAATGCTGGCGGTGACGCGAAAGAAGGCACCCGCAATCACAATGATTGCGAAAACCAACCATACGCTGCGCTGGGAGAATATCGACATGGGCGTTTCATACCGGGCCAAGAATCTTGAGTCTATAGCAAACACCAAACCTCGTCGACGATTGACGCCTGCCTGAAGCCCACTTATTTAAGCACCCTGACCGCTACCCCTGACGCCCTACTTTTGTCACAATAGCGGCGGTCACAACAAGAAACTATGCGGGTGTAGTTCAATGGCAGAACTGTAGCTTCCCAAGCTACTAGCGTGGGTTCGATTCCCATCACCCGCTCCACATATAGCAAAACCACCCCTTGGGTGGTTTTTTTGTGCGCGAGAGGTGGCTGCAATAACCTGCATCCGGTGCGACCAAGCTGAACGCCATATCGTCTCTAACGCTTCTCGCACCGCTTGCCCAGCAAAATTGCTACTATCTCCGCTTCACCGACCTCCTGAATAATGGCGGTGGCAACGCTATAAATAAACAGGAATGCAGTGATGATAATAAACGTCGCCAGAAACTTGGCGTGCTGGATCTGACCTAAAAAGTGCTTCCCTGCCATTTCGACAGTTACTTCTTTCGAGATCAACGGAATCATTTTTTCAAGTATTTCAAATAACATGAAAATCGTCATGTAGAGCACTACTCGCCACAGTACATTGTAAATAAGCCTTCGCTGAGAGAACCACCTGAACAAGGGCAGCGCATCGGCAATCAGAATGGATTTGCCAATGATCAAAGCGCCAATGCCGGCAGAGATTGACGACGTCATGACAATGCCGTATTCCTTGCTTATTAGGGAGTGAACAAACAAAATAATATGAAATACCAGAAAGAAAAAAATGGTGGGCGGCAACATCTCTATCAATTCTTTCTTGATAAACGTAAAAAAAGGCTTCATAACATTCCCCGCATCACGGATGTGATCTCTGTATTTATGTTGTGATTTCCTACAGTATACCCAGTCAATGGCGCCACTGACATAAACCATCTATATTCACCGCACCGCCCTCAAGGACGCATTAAATGACTGCCAATACATTACCCAAAGCCGCCAGGCTGGCAGCCGATAGCGGCAACACCGTGGACGCCATCAAAATCACACGCGAGGAAACCGGCTGCGACCTGCTAACCGCCAAAACCGCCGTCGATGCGTATCTTGCAGGCAGTCCTCACGCCGCACACGCGCAACAAACGGCCAGCACTGCCATGCCACCCGAAGCCATTGCGCCATTAGAAGCCGGGCGCTTGATTGACGCCATCAAAATAACACGCACGGCCACCGGCCTCGGACTCAAAGCATCAAAAGAAGCCGTTGAGTTATACCTTGCGAACAATCCCGGCGTGCAAGAACGCTTTCGCCAAGCCTGCCATCAATCCCGCAATGCCGCACTGCAAAAACTGCTGAATGCCTTGTTACTGATGGGCATTATTGCTGCGGTACTGATGTGGGCAGGTCTCTTGAAATGGCCGTCATGAACGCGCCTCAACAACCCGGCCGCCCCACGGCCCTCTGGCTGATCTGGGCCTTATCGTTCGGCTCCCTGATACTCGCCTTTCCGGCGTACAGCGTGGCCGTCTTTGCGTTTGATCTTGACCGCAAAGCCGTGGCCGACATCTTTGCCCTTCAAGTCATGCTCGCTTATTGGGTCGGCATTTTTGCGGCCTACTTGCCACTGGCGTGTTTGCGCGGCTGGAGTCGCTTTCAGCGGTTACAGGCCGTATGCCTGCCTTTTTTGATCGCATCCTACGCCACCCATTTAAGCTGGGAGCTCATCTGGGTTTTTGCACACGATGCGATATCGAATGCACGCGACAGCATTTGGGCTTACCCGTGGTGGGCGTACATTGATGGCGGTGATGTTCGCTACCATCACCCCGAAGCAAGCTTTTTGATGATTGAAATCCTTTCCATCATCAATGGCAGCATTGGTGTGGCCGGCCTGTGGCTACTGAAACGCTCGGAGTTTAGCGATTACCGCGGCACCTTACTGTGCCTGTCCACTGCCGTCACGCACACCGTGCTCACCTGGTATTACTACGGCACGGAAATACTCACCGGCTTTGCATCGGTCAATACCGCAAGCGTTATGGACTTGTGGGTGAAATTTATTTTTCTGAACGGGCCGTGGCTGGTGCTGCCGTGGTTTGTGATGGCCTGGGGCGTGCAATTACTCAAGCAACAAATACCCAAACCGGTGAGCGCATGAACGGCAAGGCAGTGGTATTAGGTGCCAGCGGTTTTTTAGGCAGCCACATCGTACTGGCGTTACTCAAGCAGGGCCGTGACGTGCGCGCCATGGTGCGCAACACCAGCGACACCTCGGTCACCGCCAATACCGGTGTGAGCTATTGCTATGGCGATATTCACGATGAAGCGGCCCTGCGCAATGCCATGCAAGGCTGTGACACCGTGTATCACTGCGTGGTGGATACCCGTGCCTGGTTACGCGATCCTGCCCCGCTCTACCAAACCAATATCGAAGGCTTAAAAACCGCCATGAAGGCGGCCGCCGATACCGGCGTTAAAAACTACATCTTCACCAGCACCTACGGCACAATCGGCCTGAACCCATCGGGCGTTTCCACCGAAGCGGATGCATTCAACTGGTGGGATGATGCGCCCACTTATGTACGCTGCCGCGTAGAAGCCGAAAACCTGTTTTTCAAACTCACTGAACAGCATGACCTGCGCGGCATTGCCTGCTGCGTAGCCAACACCTATGGCGCTAACGACATCCAACCAACACCGCACGGCGAGCTCATCAAAAATGCCTCGCGCGGCAAGATCTACATTTACTGGGATGGTGGCGGCCCCTGCGTGGGCATTGCCGATGCCGCAAAAGCCATGGTACTGGCGGAAGCCCACGGGCAAAGCGGCGAACGCTACATCATTGCTGACCGCTATTTAAGTTATAAAGAATTGTTTTTTGCCGCAGCAACCTTCGGCGGCAGCAAACCGCCCAAACACATGCCCGGCTGGGCCATGCGGCTACTGGCAACGCTGTGCGACATGTATGCCGCCATCGCCAAAAAAGATATCGGCTTGAGTCGCGAAGGGCTGAAGTGCTCGACCCTGCTGCCCAAGGTCGACAGCCGCAAAGCCCAACAAGCCCTGGGCTGGCAGCCACGCCCGGTGATGGAAGAAATTGAAGAAGCGATTGCTTTTTACAACCGCAAACGACGCTAGGTTTATTCGGCCGGTTTGTCTTCGGCTTTTTTAACGCGGATGCGACTGCCGGCCACCTCGATATTATTGAGCTTTTTAATCGCCTTCTTGGCCTCCACATACACCGGCATTTCCACAAAGCCAAAGCCTTTGGATTCACCCGTGGTTTTATCCATCACAATGACGCACTCGGTAATATTGCCAAACGGCTCGAATAAGGCGCGAACATCGGCCTCGGTGGTGGTGCGAGCCAGATTACGGACCAGTAGTTTCATAAAAACCTTCTATTGCCGAAGACGGCAGCGTTACAAACGCGCAGTCTAGCAGCTATTGCCCCTGCAGCCCATGCGCGCCGGGCGTGCGCCACCCACGGTTATCCCTCTTTTCAGCGACCACCCAAAGGCAAATCTCAGGATACATGCGGCTTGCAGCCCCCGGCAGCCTTCCCGACTTGTACAACAGCTGTCGCATGTGCCGGAAGCACAAAATCAGCGCTTGCACCCAAGCCGTTGATGGAAGGATACTTTCAGGGAAATCAGGCGTATCGGCATCGCTTATCAGCAACGCGTGACAAACCAAAACAGACTAAAGCACGAATTATTCGATAAGCGATTCGAGGCATACGAAAAGTCCATCAAATTGCATTGCCACGAAACAGGGCCAGACGGGCCGGTTTATTCCCTAGGAACATAAAATGAATCTTCCAGAGTTTTTTTACACCGTTTTATTAAAACCAAAGCCTCTAAAAATTTGCGCTAACTGGGTTTTAAAAAAAATAACCCCGCCTACCATCAAGGTTAGTGGAGCAACGATACATTTAAATCCTGACGATCCGGTTGTCTCAGGCGCATTGACTTTAAATGTTTTCGAGAAAGATGAAATTGCATTCTTCATTAGACACTTTAAATCAGATATGACTTTGCTAGATGTGGGATCAAATGTTGGTCTCTATAGCGGCCTGGCGTTATCCAGAGAAAAATTTAATGGAAAAGTCATTTGCATGGAGCCTCATAAGGAAAGCATGAGCTACCTAGAAAAAACATTATCCTCAAACAACCAGTCCAACACGGACGGAAATATCATTGTATCTTCGAAAGCCGCCTCTAATTTTCAAGGCAAAACGATGCTGTACACCAATCCTGATAACAAGGGGGATAGCCGCCTCTACAGAGACCCCCTGCTGAGCGGCCAGCAAGAAATTGCTGTAACGACCATCGATTTGTTATGTAAAGAAAATGGCATCGATAAAATCGATTTCATAAAAATTGATGTTCAGGGAGCTGAAGAACAAGCCATTGTTGGCGCAACCTCCACTCTCGGAAACTCTGAAGACTGCATTATTCTTTCCGAATTATGGCCTTATGGATTAACCCAATGTGGCAGCAGTGTTCGTAGTTACATCTCTACTCTGGATAAATTAGGATTTCAAATTTTCAAACTAGAAAAGAATGGTGTTTTGGCACATTTTGATATTGACGTAATTGAAAGCAAGTTTGTAGGCAGACAATATACAAACATTGTTGGCTTTAAAGGAAAATACTTGCCATCGAAAATTCCTTAAAAAGCGCAGCACCTCACACACTGCGTGGGCTGAACCAAAAATGCTTCGCATTTTAAGCCGGCGTTCTTAGCAACATAACTCTTATTGCGATGAACTCTGATGCATTCAATGCGCGATAGCGCTCAACAAACAGAATCACACGCAAACGCATGATCTGCGACAGAAAAACCATTTGACGCGTCACGGCATCACAATGCGCCGCCATTGCCGCCCACGGCTGCTGACCTTGCCACTGAAAGCCTCCCCTGCACTCCAATCATTAAGCTTTCAACCCGCACAATAAAAAAGCCACCCTGCGGTGGCTTTTTTATTCGTCGCGACTAGCGTTTGATCAGCTTGATCGGCATGTCGTCGATCGGCTTGGGCAGCGGCAGGCTTTGCATGAACGGCTCCTTTTTATGCGCGCCTTCAAAGTCGTACTTGAGCAGGAACTTGTACAAGAAACACTTGTATTCCATTTGCGAGAAATGCATGCCAATGCATTTGTGCGCGCCGCCACCAAACGGGTGAAACTGGAATGCATGGCCTTTGTGCTCGCTACGCTCCGGCGAGAAACGATCCGGGTCAAAGGTCATCGGGTTGGTCCAATATTCCGGCATCATGTGCTCAAAACGGGGGATGGTGTACACCAGCGTATGCGCCGGCAGCTTGACGCCACCCAATTCCGTTTCGCGAATGGTGCGGCGTGGCAGCAATGGCACCGAAGGGCGACAACGCTGCACTTCGTTAAAGACTTGCTGCATGTACGGCACCTTGTCGAGATCGTCGTAGTCGAGTTCGGTTTTTCCAACAGCGAGGCACTCCTGATACAGCCGCTCCTTGATTTCAGGATGACGCGCCAGGAAATAAATCGTGTGCGTGATGGCTGCCGTGGTGGTGTCGTGCGCGGCAAACAACAAGAAAATCGTTTGATTGGTAATTTCTTCGTCAGAGAAATAGTTGCCATTCTCGTCTTTTTCGCGGCAAAAATGGCTCAGCATGTCGAGGCCATCACCGGCACGCTTCTTCGGCACCAGCTCGCCAAAAAATTTCTGCAGGTATTTTTTGCCTTGCAGCCCTTTGTACAAGGTAAAGCCGGGCAGGTTAATCGGAAACAGGTACATGGTGCCGTTCACGCAATCGATAAATGCCTGATTCAGCTTTTGCACGCGCTCGCCGCGCTCGGTTTCGCCAATGAACACTTCAGCCGCTACTTCCAGTAGCAAATTCTTAATGTAATTGAAAAATAAAATCTCGCCGCCGGCATCGACTTCCCATTCGTCCATGGCGCGCTCATAAATCTTGTTGATTTCATTGGTGTAATGCTTCAGCGCATCATTTTTGAATGCCGTCTGCACGATGCGGCGCTGGTGCTTGTGCACAGCAAAGTCTTCCATGATCAGGCTGCCCGAGAAGAATGTGGACAGCCGTGCCATAAACCCCATCTTCGAAGAAAAATCTTTATTGGGGTCGAGCAGAATGCGCTGATTCACATCAGGACCTAAAGCAATCACGCCCTCGCCTCCCGGCATCTTCATGCGCGACACCGGCCCATATTGCTGATAACGCTTTAACGCCCACGCGTAAGGGTCTTTGTAAATGCCCAGTGAATGCCCCAGCACCGGCAATCCCGCATCACCCGGAATGGTGGAGAAGTCTTTGTTATTGGGCTCATGAATGTAGTCTTCGTAGGTCGTGGTATTCGCTTGGGCCATGATCTGTCTCTCTGACTGCCTGATGGGAATGGAGGGCATCCGCTGCCTTTTCGCTAAAAGCACGCAAGTGACCGTTTATTTACCAACACAATCGCCGTCGTTGCGTTGATCTAACTCATTCAAACGACGCCGACCAACGGAATGTATGGTCGGCGTTCACTGTAATTGCCCGCCCGACAAACTCCTCGCGGGTCATCCGCTCCAGCAAGGGCTTATCACCGCTTTTGGCAACGACACGCTTGCCATCGGGGGTGTCGGCATAGGCAAAGCCGTGTGAAACCCCTTCTTTATTGAACACCACGGTGTAACCCACGATCGTCGCCTCGCCGGCGTAGTCGGTCACGCTGGGCACCGGTTTGTCCACGGCGGCGACCGCCTCGGTCACGTCCTCAAAGCGATAGCCCTGCGGCCCCGGCCGGTTCGAGAAAATCGCCACGGCCTGCTTGCCGAAAATACCGCTCAAGTTCGAGGTCAAGCCGAAACGCGGCTCGCCCTGCTCGCGCAACACTTCGACCATGCGGGCCACACCGTCCAACGCGCCGTGGTTATACGGCCCGCCGGCAAAGGCCATGGAGCCGGTCACCGATAGCGGGCACACGCCCTCCAGCTTCAAGTCATGCGCAAACGATTGCACCGCCGCCGGAAAGCAGCTGTACAAGTCGGCCGCAAAAACATCGCAGTGCGTGATGCCGGCCAGCGCATAGGCGCGCTCGCCGGCCATCACGGTGCCCAAATGGCTGTGCAGGGTTTTCTGCTCGGCCAGACACACCACATGACGCGATTGCACGGCCGACACCGGAAACACCCAACGGCTTTCATCAACACCCAACTCGCGCGCGGTGGCCGCCGTGCACACCATAATCGCCACCGCCTGATTCACATTCCATTGGCTGTTGTGCTTTTTGGTATACGGAAAGGCCAGCATGGCGTTTTTGCCGACCGGATTGCGAATGGCTTCTGCCGGCACCACTTCCTGACTCCAGGCATGCGGGTTTTTAGCGGCAATCTTGCTGAAGTCGCTATAGAGTGCGGCAATCTTGTCGCGATGGTCTTCCATCGACAAACCCTGCTGATGCCGCAGTGCCGATTCAATCACGGCGAACAATTCCACCGGCATGAAAATGCCGGCCTGTGCCTCGGCTTTGGTCGCAAACGGATCGGGGGTGGGGTGATAGATATCCGGCGCGGGCGTGTCGTCGCCCTGCTCGGTATTGCTGACCGCCACGCCGGTAATCTTGGCGCGCAGTTCTCGGTATTTGGCTTCACCGCCGGTGACAATACCCAATCGGGTCTGGCCGCTTGCAACGGCTTCGAACACGTCGAACAAGGGGTTTAGCTGCAGCACACCGAGATCCGACAAAATGCTTTTGGCGTTCGGGCAGCCCACCGCATCGGCCACCAATTTGCCGGGGTTCTTGTACTGCCACATGCCCTGCTCGACCGAGATCGAATCAATCTGCGCCAGCAGGCTCGCATCTTTGGCATTGGCCGCGGCATCGCGCACGGCTTCGGCCATCAATTGATAAGGCTCGGGGCAAGCCAATGGGTCATCGGCATGATTCTGGCAAAAGCCGACACCAATAATGACCGGGGTATTGGGGGCAATGGCTGACACGGCAACTCCTTCTAAACAGGCCAATCACTCACTCAGGCGCAATACGATAATGCTGGCTGCAAGCGGTCAAGGCGGTATAATTTATACCAATATGTTTAAGTATACTATGGTATATTTTACTGACAATATCGAATCGCGAAATAAAACTTTTACCCTTTAAAATCAATTGGTTAAAAATCTGACGGACTTACCCATGCAAGATAACAGCACACGGATGCAGCGCATTCTCGACACACAGAAAGCCGCCTTTATTGCCGACGGATTTCCCTCTGCAACTACCCGCATTGATCGCTTGCAACGCGTCTACCGTATGGTGGGCGAAAACCAGAAAGCCATTATTGATGCCTGCGATGCCGATTTTGGTTGTCACTCGCGCCATCAGGCACAAATGTCGGAAATCATTGCCGTGATGGACGGCGCACAGCGCGCCATCAAGCAACTCAAAGGCTGGATGAAGCCTGAAAAACGCAAATCGCCCTTCCCCAATAACCTGCTCGGTGCGAAAGCGCGCGTCGAATATGTACCCAAGGGCGTGGTGGGCAATTTATCGACCTGGAACTTCCCGGTGTATACCGCGCTGCTGCCGTTGATCGGCATTTTTGCCGCCGGCAACCGCGCCATGTTGAAGTTCTCGGAAATGACCCCGGCCACCGGCGAGCTGATGTGCCAGCTCATCGCCCAATACTTCGATGAAACCGAATTGGTCGGCATCACCGGCGGGCCGGAGGTGGGTGCGGCCTTTGCCGCACTGCCGCTGGATCACATCATCTTTACCGGCGGCACCCATATCGGCCGGCACATATTAAAAGCCGCTGCCGATAACCTCACCCCCTGCACACTGGAACTGGGTGGCAAGTCGCCGGTGATTGTCAGTCGCCGTTACGACATCACCCAAGCGGCCGAGCGCATCATGTTGGGCAAGGCACTCAACCAAGGCCAGGCCTGTTTAGGGCCGGATTACTGCTTTGTGCCGCGCGAATCACTCGAAGCATTTGTAAGTGCCGCGATTGCCTATTACAGCGCACGCTTCCCGAGCATTCTCGACAACCCCGATGTCACCTCGGTCATTAACGAGCGCCACCACCAACGCGTGATGCGTTTTATTACCGATGCCCGCGAGCAAGGCGGCGATGTACGCGAGATTAATCCCGCCCATGAAGACTTTTCAACCCAAGCGCCCGGCCTGCATAAAATGCCGATGACGCTGGTGATTGATCCCAGCGAAGCCATGGCGGTGATGCAGGATGAAATTTTTGGCCCGGTGATGGCGATCAAACCCTACGACGATATCAACGACTGCATTAATTACATCAATGCCCACCCGCGCCCGCTCGGCCTGTATTACTTTGGCAACGATGCGCTCGAGGAGCGTCGCGTACTGGACCACACCATTTCAGGCGGCGTCACCATCAATGACGTGATGCACCATTCGAGCTGCGATGACCTGCCCTTCGGCGGCATTGGGCCATCGGGCATGGGCCACTACCACGGCAAGGACGGCTTCAAGACCTTCAGCCATGCGCGCGCCATTTTCAAACAAACCAAAGTCGATTTAATGAAACTGTTTGGCATGCTGCCGCCGTATACCGACAAATGCCAACAACAACTCGACAACCTGACCCAAGTGAAAAAATAGGAACGCACCATGCACATTGCCTACACCCCGGAACAACAGGCGCTGAAAGAACGCCTTGAAACCTACCTGCAGGGCATCATGACCGATGCGCTGCGCGAAGAAATGAAAGACCCGGAGTTTGCCGAGGGCGGCGGCCCCGTCTACCGTGCTGCGATGAAAAAGATGGGTGCCGATGGCTGGCTGGGGCTGGGCTGGCCAAAAGCATTGGGCGGCGCTGGCATTGGCCCGGTGGAACAACACATCTTCGCGGAAACGATCATGACCTCGGGCTTTGCGTATCCGTTTTTAACCGTCGACACCATCGGCCCCATGCTCGCCCAACACGCCAACGGGTTTGTGCAAGAAACCGTGGTCAAGAAAATCCTCCAAGGCGAAGTGTTCATCTCGGTGGGCTACTCCGAACCCAACGCCGGCACCGATTTGGCCAGCCTGCAAACCCGTGCCGTGAAAGACGGCGACGACTGGGTGATCAACGGCCAAAAAATCTGGACCAGCATGGGCCAGTTTGCCGATTACATCTGGCTGGCCGCACGCACCAACTTTGACCCGGCCATTAAAAAGCACAAAGGCATCACCATGTTTTTGATGCCCACCTCCGTGAAAGGCTTTTCATGCACGCCCATTCACACGCTGGGCGTGCGCACCAACGCCACCTATTACGAAGACGTGCGCATTGCGGACAAATACCGCGTCAGTGAAGTCGACGCCGGCTGGGGCTTGATTACCGGCCAGCTCAACCGCGAGCGCTTGTCGATCGTGAACCCCGGCATGATGGGCGGCATTTTTGAACAAGTCTGTGAATGGGCGGCGGTCACTCGCGACATTCATGGCGAACCGTTAATCAAAACACCGTGGATTAAAGAAAACCTCGCCCGCGTCAAAACCGATCTCGAAACATTAAAGCTGCTGTGCTGGAAGCAAGCCTGGGCACTGCAAAACGGCGACCCCGGCATGGCCGATTCTTCAGCCGCCAAAGTATTTGGCAGCGAATTTTTCGTCGAGTGTTACCGCTTGCTGCTTGAAGTGATCGGTCAGGCCGGCACCTTGTCGCGCGATTCTGCCGGCGCGATCTTGCGCGGCAAACTCGAACACCGTTACCGCTCGGGTTCGGTGCTGACCTTCGGCGGTGGCACCAACGAAATTCAGCGTGAAATCATTGCCGGGGCCGGCCTGTGGCTGCCACGCAGTCGCCAATAAGGAGCACATCATGGACTTTTCATACCCCGATACCTACAGCGACATCCGCAAGTTGGCTGGCGAGATTCTCTCTGACCATGCCACGCCGGAACGCTTCAAAAAACTCGAAGCCAATGGCCCTTACCTGGATAGCGCGTTGTGGACTACGTTTGTTGAAAGCGGGTTGCACGCCGCATCCCTGCCCGAAGCCATCGGCGGCATGGGCCTGCCCTTCAGTGCCACCACCATGGTCACCGAAGCGCTCGGCGAAGCCGTGGTGATGATTCCGTACATCCCCTGCATTATCTCAACCGCATTGCCGTTGTTATCGGTGCCGGCAATGCCGGTCATCAGTGAGCTGCTGACATCCGTGGTGAATGGCGAACTGAGCGTCACGGCGTTTATTGAGCCGGGCAATGAAGACCCGTTGTCACCGCGGACCACCGCCACACAAGCCGGTGAGGGCTGGCAGCTCAACGGCACCAAACACTGCGTGCCGTATGCCGCCAATGCCGGTACGGTATTGATGAGTGCAACCGTGAACGGTGAACTCTGGGCCGGCTTGGTGCCGGTACAACAGAAAGGCGTTTCACTGGCTGAGCAACTGACCACCACCCATGAGCCGCAGTACGAAATCACCTTGAATAATGCCAACGCCCATTGCGTTGCGCGCGGTGATGCAGCACGCGCTCTGATCGAAAAATCAATCGCCATGACCACGGTTGCCTATTGCAGCATGGCCTGCGGCGTGGCCACGCGCATGACGCGTATCGCCTGCGATTACACCAGCCAGCGTGAACAATTCGGTGTGGCGATTGCTACTTTTCAAGCCGTGGCACACCGGCTGGCCGATTGCTTCATTGATACCGAATGCCTGAAGATCATGACACTGCAAGCCGTCAGCGATCTGGATGACGGCAACGACACCGCCATGTCGGTGTCCCTGGCGAAAGTCCGCTGCGGTGATGCACTGCACCGCATCAGTCAGGCCACGCAGCATGTGCACGGCGGCACCGGCATTGATCGCGATTATCACTTATGGCGCTACTGCCTGTGGGCCAAATTTCTGGAACTGGCCCTGGGTTCATCGCGCCTGCATTTGGCGCGCATTGCCGACCGCATTGAGGCGGAATATCTGGCCAAAGCCGGCTAAAAAACAGGCTTGGCATGAAAGCCTGAGCAAACCGGACCTCCGCCTGCACGGAGATGACAAAATGAAAGCCATCGCTCACCGTTATCCCCGCGCAGACGGAGTTCCAGTTAGCGCATCAATCGTGGCGCGTCCTGAAGTAACGTCATCCCCGCGCAAGCGGGGATCCCGTATCATAAACCCCATGCGACGACACCCAAAAACAAACCGGGAGCTGTGATGGAATCACTGCTGAGCCTAAATTTTGAAACCTATACCCAATGGATGTACATCTGGGGTGCCATTGGGCTTGCCTCTGCCTTCATTATTCATTTCGCCAAATTGCTACCCATCAGCAACAAAGTCGATAGCGGTGGCCTGGCTTACCTTGGCATGATCAACAAGCGCACCGGCTGGATCATCATGGAAACCCCGGTGCTCGCCTCGGTGATCTACTTCTTTTTAATGGGCGACAAGCCATTGAATGTGTCGGCGGTGTTTGTGGCCGCGTTTGTGATTCACTACAGCAACCGCGCGCTGATCTACCCGTTTCGCATTAAAGTCGATGGCAAAAAAATGCCGGTGAGCATGGTGCTCTCCTCCATGAGTTTTTACATCATCAACGGCTACTTGATTGGCTATTACTTTGGCAGCCTGCGCGAATACCCGATCGAATGGTTGTATGACCCGCGTTTTTTATTTGGTGCTGCACTGTTTGTGGCAGGGCTTGTGATTAATATTCAATCCGACAATATTTTAATCAAGCTGCGCAAGCCGGGTGAGACCGCCTACAAAATTCCTAGCGGCGGCTTGTTCAAATACATCTCCTGCCCGAATTATTTTGGCGAAATGGTCGAGTGGATTGGCTTTGCCATCATGTCGTGGTCATTGCCCGGCGTGGTGTATGCCATCTGGGTGGCCCTGCCCTTGTTGGTGCAAGGCATCAATGCGCACCGCTGGTACCTGGAAAAATTCAAAGGCGAATACCCGGCCAACCGCAAAGCGGTGATTCCCGGTTTCATTTAAGGAGCTCCCATGCTGTATTACGAAGACATCGAACTCGGCCGAGAACACACCTCCGGCACCTACACCGTCAACAAGGATGAGCTCATTGCGTTTGCCAAACAATGGGACCCGCAACCCTTTCATGTGGATGAAGAAGCCGCCAAACACTACCCCACCGGCTTGATCGGCACCAGCGTGCACAGCTACGCCATTCTCACCAAACTGCAAACCGAAATGGCTATTGAACAACCGGCGGTGGTGGCCGGCCTTGGTATTGATGAGTGGCGCACGCCCAACCCCTTGCGCCCGGGCGACACGGTGCATGCCGTGGGTGCGGTGGTGGCCAAGCGCGAATCAAACTCGAAACCGAACCTGGGCATTATCAGCTCGGTGAGCACGCTGTATAACCAGAACAACGACGTGATACTGACCTACAAAAGCACCGGCTTGATTTTAAAGCGGCCGGTCACCTGATGCGTCACACGCCCGCTGCCGCCCATGCACCGTCTGGATTTCTCAGCGATCACAGCGTCTCCGTAGACGCCCAATGCAGCGATCGCGTTTATGCATTCAAGGAATGACCCATGAAACTCGGCTTTATGTGCGGCTTGACCCATAACGGTTTATGCACCATCGATCAATACATCGCTGAAGTGCAACAAGCCGAGGCCATGGGCTTTGAACAAGCCTGGATGGGCCAGGTGTTCAGCACCGATGCCATCGGCATGATGACCTTATTAGGCCGCGAAACAAAAACCATTCACTTAGGCACTGCCGTCACCCCGATTTACCCGCGCCACCCCACCGCATTGGCTTTACAGGCATTAACCGCGAGTGCTGCCAGTGATGGCCGCTTTGATCTGGGCATTGGCGTATCACACCAACTGGTGATGGAAGACATGTTCGGCTTGTCGTATGAACGCCCTGCCGCGCGCACCGAAGAATACCTGCGCGTATTGATGCCGCTATTACGCGGCGAGCAATGCGACTTTGATGGTAACGATTACCGCGTGCACGCCAAAATGACCGTGCCGGGTGCGCACGCCGTGCCGGTGTTGGTCGCCGCCCTTGGCGAGCGCATGCTGCGCATTGCAGGCACCTTGGCCGACGGCACCAGCACCTGGATGACCGGCCCCAACACCTTGGCCCATCATATTATTCCCACCATCACACAAGCCGCGCGCGATGCCGGCCGGCCCGCGCCGCGCATTGTGGCCAGCTTCCCCATTGTGTTGACTGACGATACCAGTACCGTACGCGAAGTGCTCACCAAAAAAATCGGTGTGTACGGTTACCTGCCCTCGTACAAAGCCATGCTCGAACGCGAAGGCACCGACAACCCGGTGGACATTGCCATGGTCGGCAATGAAGCGGCCTTACTGGAGCGGCTTGACCATTTACGCGATATCGGCGTGACCGATTTTAATGCGTTTTGCATTGGCACTGATAATACTGCCACCGCACGCACCATGGCGTTTTTGGCGAGCATTAAAGCGCAGCTGGCTGGCCATTAACGCGATCTCAGAGCTGTTCGCTGTTACAAGCACGCCGATTAAAGCGACAGCCTCCTATAAAACCCAGAGGCTATGCGGCCTGCAAGCCTCAACCAGACTTCCTATTAATACGACAGGTGTCGCATTAATAAGGGAGCCGAAAAGATAGCTTGCAGATAACTCACTGATTAACGGATACTTTCAGGAAATCAGGTGTGTCGCAGTAATTATTAATGCGACACGGACAAAAGCGACATCTGTCGCAGAATTAACTGTTAGGCAATACAATCCAACCACCAACTGAGGATCAGTAAAATGACACAGATTGAATCGCCACCAACTTTCTAGACACTTGCCAGCCGTTCTTGGTAACGGTTTTCATACTCTATCGGTGACAGCAGCTCATTGGAACCGTGCCGCCGTTTTATATTGTAGAACATCTCGATGTAATCAAAGATGTCACTCCT
>DATCSK010000010.1:0-157165 GCA_036568505.1 Pseudomonadales bacterium
GGCTTCGGCTTCGGCTTCGGCTTCGGCTTCGGCTTCGGCTTCGGCTTCGGCTTCGGCTTCAATTGTGTCCGTTATTGCTTCAGGCTCAACGACCGCTTCTTCAGCTTCTTCGCTGTCTTCGACATCGGTACCGGCCGCATCCGCACGCAGGCGCACGATAGCCAGCGTTTCCTCCAATGACTCCAGCGGATAGCCCAGCAAGGCCACGCTGTCGACGCCCACGTCCAAAATCAGATCGACGAATTCATCGTGCTCTTCGGACATGCGCTCAAGATAATACTCGACACTGGTCAGTGCATCGGCCAATGCATTCATGCTTTCAAACGAGGCCGACTGATGCTCGGCCAATAAATTCTGTGCAACAAAACGCTGACAGCCTGCAATGATATGGGATGCCCGCGGCATCTCGATCAACGTTAACGTGCCGCGTACCTCACCCAACATGGCGGGCACATTGGCAAGCTTGCTGTACTCCTGGTCTTTTTCAATGAATGCCGCAATGGCTTCTTTCGCATGCTCAAGCGCGCCGCGTGTTTCTCGAACGGCGGCTTCCATGGACTGGTTCAATGCATAACTGATGGCGCGCACATGACGTGCTTCATCCAGCGAACGACTTTGCAGCAGCGCCGATTCAACGGCAACCATTTCTGCGGCAACTTCTGACAACACCTGTATTTCGACATCGCCGCCGGCGATATAGGGTTTCAGCGATTCGTATTGCCGGCGCACGACTTCCAGCGGCTCGACCAAACCGAGCACGGTCATTGCACTGAGTACGCGCTCAAACACCGGGCCGACGGTCGCCCATTCTTCAGCCGCTACGGTTTCGTCGCGCGCATAGCGCTCCAGTACCGCCTTGATCAATCCCATCTCTTCAGACAACGCGCTGACGACTGCACGCAGCACATTGGCATCGGGCAATGCGATATCAAACTCATCTTTATCATTCGCGAGCGGCACTTGCGTTGATGACAAGTTATAGCGTGCTTGCAGCTCGGTCACTAACGGTGTCGATGCATCGCTTAATGCCAAGGGATACAACATGGCACGCAACACGTCATCGCTGGCGGCCTTACCTAACTGTGCCGGACCGAAGTCAGCCAGCAATTTGATTTCATGATCAATGTGGCGCAAAGCTTGCTTAATCATGCCTTCGTCTTTCATGCCGCCCGAAGTGATTGCGTCACACAGGCCTTCGGCGATTTGCCACATGGGCTGACTGGCTGTGTCGGTACTCAAACTCTGCAGGCGCTGCAAAATCTTGGTAATGGTTTCTCCCGGATTACCCAGCGTTTCGCCCTTGATTAGCGACAACATGGATGCCTGGAATGCTTGGCGCATTTTTTTAATTAATGCGACAAACTCATCCGGATTGGCTTTGGGAATTTTAGGTTTGGCGACGTGCGCGGCCTGCAGGCGAGGAAAAAACAGCGCCTTCTCATCCAGCAATTTTTCGCCACGCGCGGCCCGCAACTCATTCACCAGCGGCAACAATTTGCCCGGGTGATCACGGCCGGTATTTTTAACGCGTTCAACATACAAAGGCAGTTGCAGCAATGCTTCCATCAATGCTTGCAAGCCGGCATTCACGTTCTCAACCGATTGGCCCAGCAAGTCACGGGTCATTAATTCAGCAGCGCGCGCCAACAAGGCTGCGCCATTGAATTCGAGCATTTTCAGAACGCCATGCACTTGATGCGTAGCCGTGAGGCAGTTTTCGAGGTGCACCACTTCAGTGGTATTTGCCACATACGCTTCCAGCGCTTGCCGAGCATCGCTTAATGACTGATCCACTTCTCGAGTGACCAGATGCAAGGCAACATAATTACGGCGTTCAGCCATGGTTAACCCCAGTCAATTCATTATCGTTATCGGCGCGGCGCACCCAAGCTTGCACCTGACTGTCCGCCAGACGCACCAGCCGGGACGCTGCCCAACCTGGCGTTTCACCCGAGCCCGTCACCAGCAAACCGCCGGGGCGCAGGGCATCAACCAAGTTTTCCAGCACCGTTTCACGATGTGGCGAACGGAAGTAAATCAACACGTTCTGACAAAACACCACATCGCAACTACCAGGCTCCAGCACCAAGGTGCCGAGATTGCCTTGTCGAAATTCCACGCCTGATTTGAACTCAGGCTTAACGCGATACTTGTTATTCTCTACCGGCTCAACAAAGCGCGCTTGCTGTGCCGGTGTCATATGACTAATGCGCGTTGCGGGATACACGGCTTCGCGCGCTTCATTTAATGCCGTCTCGCTGATATCCGAGCCAATCACCCGCACCTCTCGCTTGCGCCCACTGTAGGCTTCACACTCCGCAGCAACGAATGCAAGTGCATACGCCTCTTCGCCACTGGAACAGCCCGCGCTCCACAACTGCAACGGACGATCACTGTCCATCATCCAGCGATCCAACAAAAAACGTCGCACGCATCCAAACGCCGCCGGATGCCGAAAAAAGCGCGTCTCCCGCACCGTCAACCCATTGATCAGTATTGTCCATTCCTGATCTGCGGCCGACGTAAACCCGCAAACACGTCGGTAATATTCATCAAAACTGCTGCACTCGATTTCACGCATGCGCCGCAATAAAGCGGTACGCAAGATGGCGCGATGCGATGCAAAGTGAATTCCCGTACGGTGCTCCAGCATCTGTTCCCAGCGAACATATTCCTGGTCGGTGATGGATGGAGCAGACTGGTAATTCCAGCTCATGACCAATCGCCACTAGTGCATTAAAGGCACCGGCACCCAAGGCCGGTGCACCTTCATGCCCCGGAGGGCATCTCGTCAGATTCAACAGCCACTGCGTCCATGCCCGCGGAAGTCGCATCGGCATATTCGTATGACCCTTCCTCGCCATGCTCGTCCGGCAATTTGAAGCCGGCGACCGATTCCCGAAGGGTGTTCGCCAATTCAGCCAAATTACCAATCGACTGCGCCGTCGCGGTCGTGCCGGCTGACGTTTGCGAGGTAATTTCCTGAATCACGTTCATGGTGTTGGAAATGTGCGCGGCTGACGCTGCCTGCTGACGGGCTGCGTTGGAGATGTTCTGAATCAATTCAGCCAGGTTGGTTGATACGCTTTCGATCTCTTCCAGTGCCACACCGGCGTCTTGTGCCAGGCGGGCTCCGCGCACTACTTCAGCGGTGGTTTGCTCCATCGAAATAACCGCTTCGTTGGTATCCGATTGAATCGTTTTTACCAGCGCCTCGATCTGCTTGGTTGCCGCAGAAGAGCGTTCAGCAAGGCGCTGCACCTCATCCGCTACCACCGCGAAGCCGCGGCCTGCATCACCGGCCATCGACGCCTGAATCGCAGCGTTCAAAGCGAGAATGTTGGTTTGGTCAGCAATGTCGTTAATCAACGATACGATGTCACCAATTTCCTGCGAGCTTTCACCCAGACGCTTGATACGCTTAGATGTGTCCTGAATCTGCTCACGAATGGTGTCCATGCCCTTGATGGTGTTCTGTACCACGCCGGCACCGGATTTGGCGATTTCCACCGAGCGCTCGGCCACCTGGGTACACTCCTGGGCGTTGGCCGATACCTGGTCAATGGTAACCGCCATTTCGTTGACGGCCGCTGAGGCTCCCGCAATTTCCTGCGCCTGGTGCTCGGACGCTTCAGCCAGATGCAGCGCTGTGGCTCGCGTTTCTTCCGATGCGTTCGATACCGCCACCGCGGTATCGTTAATCGCCGATACCAGTACGCGTAATTGGTCAATGGTGTAGTTAATAGAGTCGGCGATTGCACCGGTGATTTCTTCCGATACCGTCGCGGTGGTGGTCAAGTCACCGTCAGCCAAGTCGCCCAGCTCATTCAACAGCTGCATGATCGAGGACTCCTGACGCTTACGCTTGTCTTCCTCGACTTTCTGAGCGCTCTTCGAATTACGGTATGACGAGAAGCCAATCATGAAGACCGAAAAAATCATCAGGATAAACGCCGCCATGGCGGTTTTTCCGCTAAGGATACGACTGCTTTCCAAACTCAGCACTTCTTCGTTCAGCTTGGCTGCCTGCTCAATAATTTCAGGCGCTGTTTTCATCATGCTTTCTGTCGCAATCACCAGCTTTTGTTCCATGCCGGGCTCTTCATCGAAGATGCCGACGGCTTGACCCATCACGCTGAACAACTCGTTAATTTTCTCAAGACCGGCGACAGCCTCTTTATCACGAATACGGGCAATACCCATGGACGGATTGCCGTTCAACAGGCTCTGGTGAATCAACATAAAGGTTGCGGCATCTTGCTGCAGACGGTCAGCAACGCCACGAGCCACTTCATCACCGGTTAACAGGCGATCCACGTTGTGTGACATGCGCTCGGCCAACCAGGTTTGTTTCTGCGTAACAGCAACCTGATCCGACGGTGCGCGGGTATCCACAAGAATATCAACGATCTTGGTGTATTCCTGCTGAATCAATGGCACGGACTCATTGAGAATGCCGGCCATTTGGTGCATGCGCAGGATGCGCTCTCGTGCCGATACGATCACTTCGACACTTTCTGCCACTTCTTTCCACTTCACATCAATGGCGCGCAAGTCCTCGCCCAAGTCACCTTGCAGCGATGGCACCCCTTCAGCACCGTTCTTGAGGACGCCCAAGGCGCGATCAAAGCGCTTGCGAGCAAAGTCCACTTCGTCAAACGCTCTGGCGCTGCCTTTCATGGCAGCCAAACCCGCTGAGCCGATCTGCTGCATGTTGATGCGCATTTCACTCGCCTGTTCGGTGTACACCTCATCGTGACCACCTTTCACTGTGAGGTAGCCCACGTTGACCACCATCGCAACGAATGACACGGCACCGAGTGCCAGCCAAATCATCCCTGCGCGAGTGCTTCTGTTTTTCTCAGCCATGGTTTGAACTCCCAACCCGTCTCTTGGTTCTCGTTATTGAAATATCAGTGCTCAGGCCACTTGGGCCGCTGCATTCAGGAATACATCGTTTTCTAATAAAGAGGCTGCATCAAACAAACCCCAGAATGTTTCGCCTTGTACAAAGGCGCCTTTCAACAAAGCCTGCAGAAAGGCATTACCGCAATCGAGCGCCTCATCGGTATAGGCATCTACCGGAAAATGCTGCATCCCGAATACTTCGCTCACCACGAGCCCGCAATAAATATCGCCCGTGTCTAACGTCAACACGCGACGGTTTTTACGATTGCCGCTCAAGGTCGAGCCAAAATAATCTTCAAAATCAACGATGGGCAGCAAGCGGCCACGCACGTTAGCCACCCCGCGCACCCAGCTTTTGACGCCCGGCAACCGCGTACTGCCCGGTACTTCCAGCACCTCGGCGATATCGCCCATGGGCGCCACCAGCCGCCGCCCGCAAATGCGAAAGCCGATACCGCTCCAGTACTGCTTGATATCAACCTGTGCCGGCAGACCGCGCGCAGAGGCACGGCTGCGCTCGGACAATTCAAATAACAGCGTAAAAGGATCCCGGGTACTCATCGGTCTACGTCACTCACCCCAGAACATTCTTGATGGTTTGTGCCAGCAGTTTTTCATCCACCGGCTTGGTCAGGTAGCCTTTGGCGCCCTGCTTTTGTGCCCACATGCGATCGGTTTCCTGATCTTTCGTGCTCACGATAATCACCGGAATATGGCTGGTCGGCCCGCCTTTTTTGGTCAGTTCACGCGTTGCCTGGAAGCCATTCAGCCCCGGCATCACGATATCCATCAAAATGACATCGGGAAGACTGGTGCGGGCATCCTGAATCGCCTGCTCGCCACTGGCCGCCGTCAACACTTCATGACCGTTCTTGCTCAGCATGGCGCTCAGTTTATGAGTCTCTGTCGGGGAATCGTCTACAACGAGTACTTTAGCCATATATCCTCCTGGGATTCCGTGTCAATCTAAGATCAGGCTGCAGTCACGTGCTGCTGAATGGCGCCTAACAGCTCGTTCTTGCTGAACGGTTTGGTCAGGTATTCATCCGAACCCACGATACGCCCTTTGGCTTTATCGAACAGCCCGTCCTTGGATGACAACATAATGACCGGCGTCGACTTGAATTCACTGTTGTTCTTGATCAACGCGCAGGTTTGATAGCCATCCAGCCGCGGCATCATGATGTCGACAAAAATGATATCCGGCTTGGTGTCGGCAATCTTGGCCAGAGCGTCAAAGCCATCTTCGGCCGTAATAACGGTCGCGCCAACTTTTTTCAGCAAGGTTTCGGCCGTACGGCGAATGGTTTTACTGTCATCCACCACCATAACCTTCAGGTTCTCGAAATTACCTTCGTCCATTGGATCTGATCCTGATGTGAGAGTGATACTTCTTTAGGAGGGCTGCCCGCCGCCGACAGGTACGGTCGACACTGAGCCCAAATACCTTATTATCGTTCTTAGAACTGCCATATGTATCACAGTTCCGTGCTACGTCCAAGCACCTCAGCAAGAACACGCCACGAATCCCGTCGTCATGACTTCACCCGACTCTCCTTTACGAATAGACTACCGCACCGGGGAGCAAACCCATTTACCCAAAAAGAGCCTTTTATAACAATGTCTTACAGAATCGGTGTGGTGATGGACCCGCTCAGCGGCCTCCAGATCAAAAAAGACAGTACGCTGGCCATGATTGCTGCAGCCCAAGCCCGCGGCTGGCAGGTCTGGGTCATGGAGACACGCGACCTTTTTATCCGCGATGGCCAATGCTTCACGCGGGCCACACCGATCCGTCTGACGCTGACCGAAAAACCGTGGTATCAGGCCGGCACAGCCGAGGTATTCGCACTGCATACGCTGGATGCCGTGCTGATGCGCAAAGACCCGCCTTTTGATACCGACTACATCTACAGCACCTACCTGCTGGAAATGGCCGAATCGGCAGGAACGCTGGTCGTCAATCACCCGCAAAGCCTGCGGGATTGCAACGAGAAGCTGTTTGCCGTGCAATTCCCCGCCTGCTGCCCACCCTTGGTGGTAAGCAGTCAAGCGGCGGTCATTCGCGAGTTTCTAACAGATCAGGGCGATATTGTTGTGAAACCCCTGCACGGCATGGGCGGTCAGTCCATCTTCCGTATTCGTGCAGACGACCCCAATATCAGCGTGATTATCGAGACGCTGACCGATCACGGACGCACGCTGACCATGGCGCAGCGCTATCTGCCCGAAATCCGTGCCGGCGATAAACGCATATTGATGATCGACGGTGAGCCCGTTTCACATGCGTTGGCCCGCATTCCCGGCGCGGGCGAAACCCGCGGCAATCTGGCCGCCGGCGGCACCGGCGAGGCAATCCCGTTAAGCGAACGTGACCGTTGGATTTGCGCACAGGTTGGCCCGGAGTTGCGCCGCCGTGGCTTATTGTTCGTAGGGCTGGACGTGATCGGTGATTACCTCACTGAAATCAATGTCACCAGCCCCACCTGCATTCGCGAGCTGGACGCACAATGCGGCCTGGACATCGGCGGGCAACTCATGGATTGCTTGGCAGCCAAACTGGAGCAGCATTCGCGCTAATGGCTGCCGCCAGCATTCAACGCAGCGATCCGGCTGACCGTTTGGGCTTTGCCCTGTGCATGGCGCTGGCCGTGCACGCATTGGTCATTTTCGGGGTTGGCTTCACCGCGCCCGACCCCATCGTCCAGCCCGCTCGCCTCGAAGTCACACTGACCCGACAACGCAATCACAAAACACCGGATAAAGCCGACTTTATTGCCCAGCACAATCAGGAAGGCAGCGGCACCTTGAATGAAGCCGCCTCGCTGACAACGCCCCGGCAGAGCGAGCTGGACGATGTCGGCGTGCGGCCGATGATGGAGCTGCGCACCGAAAGCAGCCCTGAGCCTACCAATCACTCGGTGATCGCCGCACGCGCCTCCCGCAAACGCCTGCGCGCCGACAACATGATCGAGATGATTGCCGAGCGTCCGGTGGAAGAACAGATTGCGATTTTAGAGCGCAGCCTGGAAATCGCCAGCCTGGAGGCGCGCTTTGACACCCAGCGCCAACAACTTGCTAAAAAACCCCGCGTGCATCGGCTGACCTCCGTATCGGCCAAAACCGCCGCCGACGCCGAATACTTGCTGTATTGGCAAAACCGCATTGAGCGCATCGGCAATCTGAATTACCCGGCGGCGTCCCGGCGCCAGCAGATTTATGGCGACTTGCTGCTGCTGGTCAGCATTCAGGCCGATGGCACACTCAACGAAGTGCGCGTCTTGCGCAGCTCCGGACACAGCCTGCTCGATGAAGCGGCCATTGATATCGTGAAACGTTCCGCACCGTTTGCTGCGTTTCCACCCTCCCTGCGCCAGGAAGCCGATACGCTGGAAATCATCCGCACCTGGCGTTTCCGTAAAAATCGCCTTCGGGCCTACGATTAAGCGCATGCATTGCTTGCAGGTGCCCAACATCACCCCAATAATGAAAGCATGAACACATCACTGCCCACGGGCGAATATTTAAGTCATCGCTTTCTGCTGGCCATGCCCGGTCTGCACGGCTCCTTTTTTTCCGGCAGCCTGATTTACCTGATTGATCACGACGCCGATGGCGCCATGGGCCTGGTCGTCAATCAACCTTCCTCGCTGAGCCTGGGTGATGTCACCGAACAAATCGACATTGCGCATTGCGACCCGGCAGCGGCCTTGCTGCCCATTCTGGTGGGCGGCCCGGTCGACATTAATCGAGGCTTTGTGTTGCACACCCCCGAACGCCGCTGGCCCAGCACCGTCACTGTCGATGAACAGCTCGCACTCAGCACCTGTCGCGACATTCTGGTCGATATCGCCGCCGGCAACGGCCCGCAAACGTGCCTGATTGTGCTCGGCTATTCCGGCTGGGGACCCGGCCAACTTGAAGAGGAGCTCGCCGAGAACAGCTGGCTGACCTTGCCGGCCAGCGCGCAAACCTTGTTTGAGGTCTCCGCCGATCAGCGCGCACAACACGCGGCACTATCACTGGGCATTCGTCTGGATCAACTCTCTGCTGCAGCCGGCCATGCCTGACGCACAGCCGCACACCGTGATGGCATTTGACTACGGCCCCCGCAAGATCGGCCTGGCCTGCGGCAACACCCTCATCAATACCGCAAGCCCGCTGTGCGTATTGCCCATGCAATCCAATGCACCGGACTGGCACGGCATCAACACACACCTGCAAGAATGGAAGCCCGGCCTGTTGATTGTCGGCCTGCCCTTGAACATGGATGACACGGAAAGCGCGCTTTCAACACAGGCACGCGAGTTTGCCCGCGCCTTGCGCAATCGCTACAAAATACCGGTGCGCATGATGGACGAACGATTGAGCACGCGCGAAGCACGCGAGTACGCCGCAGAAGCCGGTTACAGCAAGCATGCGGCGGTGGATGCCCTCGCCGCACAGCGCATCTTGAGCAGCTGGTTATCCGATCCTGCCTGCGGGCGCGAACCTTAACAAACGTCAATCTGCAAACATAAAAAAACGCGGGTTAACCCGCGTTTTTTTATGTTGCTTAACGGCGACGCAATCCGCCGCCTCGCGGGTCTTCGTCTTCCTGCAATGACAGGCTGCCGGCCATGCTATCGAGTTTATCCGGTCGCGCGTCTTTGCCCAGCTTGATCATCAAGCGCAAATCGTTGGCCGAATCGGCATGCGCCAAAGCATCTTCGTAAGTAATCTCGCCATCGGAATACAGCCGATACAGCGACTGATCAAACGTTTGCATGCCTTGTTCGGTCGAACGCGTCATCAAATCTTTCAGCTCATGCACTTTACCGCCCTTGATCAGATCCGATGCCAGCGGTGTATTCACCAGCACTTCAATACAGGCACGTCGGCCTTTGCCATCCGGCGTTGGAATCAGCTGCTGCGCAATCATGCCTTTCAAGTTCAACGACAAATCCATGAACAGCTGCTCATGACGCTCGGGCGGGAAAAAGTGCAGGATGCGATCCAGCGCCTGATTGGCGTTGTTGGCATGCAAGGTGGCCAAACACAGGTGGCCGGTTTCAGCGAAGGTCACGGCATTTTCCATGGTTTCCTGCGTACGAATCTCACCGATCAGAATCACGTCCGGTGCCTGACGCAACATATTTTTCAAGGCCACTTCGAATGATTCCGTATCAATACCCACTTCACGCTGGGTCACGATGCAACCCTTGTGCTGATGAATAAATTCGATGGGGTCCTCTACGGTAATGATATGGCCTTTGGAGTTTTCATTGCGGTAACCGATCATCGCTGCCAACGAGGTGGATTTACCGGCGCCGGTGGCGCCCACAAAAATCACCAAACCGCGCTTGGTCATGGCCAGCTCTTTAATGATCGGCGGTAGCCCCAGGTCTTCAATTTTGGGGATGTTCGTTTCGATACGGCGCATCACCATGCCGGCCAGGTTGCGCTGGTAAAACGCACTGACACGAAAACGACCCACACCGCGTGCACTGATCGCAAAATTCAACTCGCGGCTTTTAACAAACTCTTTTCGCTGACCCTCGGTCATTACGCCCATCACCGTTTCACGGGTCATTTCCGGACTCAATGCTTCATTGGTAACCGGTATCACTTTGCCGTGGATTTTCATCGACGGCGGCACACCGGCCGTAATAAACAAATCCGAGGCCGTTTTTTCGACCATTAGTTTTAGCAGGGCATCAATATCGACCATGGCACTATCCTTTGGCGCATCAGTAACAGCCCGGTCAGGCGCCGGGCGAATGTGTTTTTATTATTAAAAATTTTCCGGGATCTTGGCTTTCTCGCGCGCCACTTCGCGGGAGATCAAACGACGACTGACCAGATCCGTCAAACACTGGTCCAGCGTTTGCATACCCACTGCGGCACCCGTCTGAATGGCAGAATACATCTGCGCAATTTTGTCTTCGCGAATCAGGTTACGAATAGCCGGTGTGCCGATCATGATTTCATGGGCTGCCACGCGTCCACCGCCGGCCTTCTTCAGCAGTGTTTGCGATACCACCGCCTGCAATGACTCGGAGAGCATCGAACGCACCATCGATTTTTCATTGGCCGGGAATACGTCGACAATACGGTCAATGGTTTTAGCCGCCGAGGTGGTGTGCAAAGTGCCAAACACCAAGTGGCCGGTTTCGGCGGCGGTCAATGCCAGACGAATCGTTTCCAGATCTCGCAACTCACCCACCAGGATAATATCCGGGTCTTCCCGCAAGGCTGAACGCAGCGCTTCATTAAAGCCGTGGGTATCGCGATGGACTTCGCGCTGGTTCACCAGGCATTTTTTGGATTCGTGCACGAATTCAATCGGGTCTTCAATGGTCAGAATGTGTTCGTATTTGTTGTCATTGATAAAATCGATCATCGCCGCCAGCGTGGTGGATTTCCCCGAGCCGGTTGGACCGGTCACCAGAATCAAGCCGCGAGGACGCAGTGAAATATCTTTGAACACTTGCCCCATGCCCAGATCTTCCATGGTCAATACCTTGGAGGGAATGGTCCGGAAGACGGCGCCGGCGCCGCGATTCTGGTTAAACGCATTCACGCGAAAACGCGCCACGCCCGGCACTTCAAACGAAAAGTCCGTCTCAAGGAATTCTTCAAAATCCTTGCGCTGCTTGTCGTTCATGATTTCGTAAATAAGGCCGTGAACGTCTTTATGGTCCATCGCCGGCAAGTTGATACGCCGCACATCGCCGTCCACGCGAATCATCGGCGGCAGGCCTGCCGATAAATGAAGGTCAGAAGCACCCTGCTTGGCACTAAACGCCAACAGTTCCGTAATATCCATGGAAAAACCTCACAGCAAAATTGTCATTATGTTGTACTGCGGCAACGATACCACCAGCCGTTATAATACGCCTCAACCATAAAAATACACCCCCACGCATCAAGGCCGGAGCTTTCAACCCCCAATCAATGCCCATGAGCCTGTTTTCCGACAACCTGGCCGCCGTCCAGACGCGCATTCGTCAAGCCTGCCAGCAAGCGGGCCGTCCGGAAGCCGGCGTATGCCTGCTCGCCGTCAGTAAAACCTGGCCCGCGGCAGCCATTCGGGAGGCCTTTGCTGCGGGCCAGCGAGCCTTCGGGGAAAACTACCTGCAAGAGGCTCAGCTCAAAATCGACGCATTGGCCGATCTGCCGATCGAATGGCATTTTATCGGCCCCCTGCAGTCCAACAAAACCCGCGCCGTGGCCACGCATTTTGCCTGGGTGCACAGCGTGGACTCCTTGAAAATCGCCCGCCGCCTGAGCGAACAACGCCCCGCCGATTTGCCCCCGCTTAACCTGTGCCTGCAGGTCAATATCAGTCGTGAGGCCAGCAAGGCCGGCCTGCCGATCGAAGCAGTCCCTGAACTGGTCGACGCGATCTGTACCTTGCCGCACATTCGTTTGCGCGGATTAATGGCCATTCCGGAACCCGCCAAAGACACCTCATTACGCCGTCAGCCTTTCCGACAGCTGCGCGAGCTGCTTGAGGAGCTGCAGAAAAGCCGTCCGGAACTCGATACACTGTCGATGGGCATGTCGGCCGACCTTGATGAAGCGATTGCTGAAGGCTCGACATTGATCCGCGTGGGAACGGCCTTGTTCGGCTCCCGCCCCCCAAAACCCCAACCGTGAGTAAACGCTGGCATGAGTGATTGGCAATTAGCATTTATTGGTGCAGGCAACATGGCGTCTGCCATCATTGGCGGCCTGGTGAAGCAAGGGTTTGATCCGGCCCGAATTATTGCCTCCGACCCGAATGCCGAGTCGCTCGCCCGTCTGGCGCGCGCCACCGGCGTGACCACCGCCATCGACAACGCCGTTGCGCTGGAAGAAGCCGATGTGGTGGTGCTGGCCGTGAAGCCCCAAGTCATGAAGCCAGTGCTTACCAATGCTTCAGAGCTAATGAATAAAAAGAAACCGCTGCTGATTTCGATTGCCGCCGGCATCCGCAGCAACAGCCTGACCCGGTGGGCCGGCGCGCTGCCCGTGGTGCGCTGCATGCCCAACACCCCCGCCCTGGTGGGGCTCGGCATGACCGTGCTGTCCGCCAATGCCGCCGTGACTCCGGAGCAACGGCAACGCGCCGAATCCATTCTGGCCGCGGTCGGCCAAACCCGTTGGACCGATGACGAAACCCTGCTGGATGCCGTCACCGCTGTCTCCGGCAGCGGTCCGGCTTACTTTTTTCTGGTCATGGAAGCCATGCAAGCGGCTGCCGAATCGCTGGGCTTGAGCCCTGAGGCCGCCCGTCAGCTGGTGGTGCAAACCGCTCGCGGCGCGGCCGAACTCGCGGCCCATAGCGATGAATCCACCGCTCAACTGCGCATCAATGTCACCTCGCCCGGCGGCACCACCGAGCGCGCACTGGCGGTTTTGGAATCCGCAGGCTTGCGCGAACATTTTCAAGCAGCGCTCACCGCCGCCTGCGACCGCTCCCGCGAACTGGCCGACCAACTCGGTCAATAGGAGCCCGTGCCATGCTGACCCAAATCGCCAATTATTTGTTACACACACTGATCACCTTGTATCTGGGCTGCCTGCTGCTGCGCCTGTTGCTGCAATGGTGCCGCGCCGATTTCTACAACCCGATTTCGCAATTCGTGATCAAAGCCACCCACCCCCTGGTGGGTCCCGTGCGCCGCGTCATTCCCGCGATCGGTCGCGTCGATACCGCCACGCTACTGCTGCTGATCGGCTTGGAAGTCGTTGCCATTGCACTGCTGTGCCTGATCAACTACGGCGCACTGCCCTTGCTGTCCGTCGCACTGTGGGCACCGATCGGCATTGCCTCTTTGTTGGTGCATTTCTATTTCTTGCTGCTCATTGTGATGATTGTATTGAGCTGGGTGGCGCCCTTCAGCCGTCATCCGGCGGCATTGCTGGTCTGGCAACTGTGTGAACCGGTGATGGCGCCCTTACGCAAAGTGATTCCACCGCTCGGCGGCCTGGATATTTCACCCATTTTCCTGTTCATCGGCATCAATGTACTGACTATCGTGCTCAATCATGCAGCGGCAGCTGTCGGTTTAGTGCCCTTGCTGGTTCCCGGCTTTTACTGATGCCCGTGCAGTGGCATGGCGATGCCCTGCATATACAGTGCCGCATTCAGCCGCGCGCCAGTCGTGACGAATTTGCCGGCATGCTGGGTGATGCCGTAAAAATCCGTATTGCCGCACCACCGGTCGACGGCGAGGCCAACCGCCAGCTGATCCGCTTTTTGGCGAAAGCCTTCGGTGTCGCACAGCAGCAAGTTACGGTTTTACGCGGCGAGCAAGGCCGTAATAAAACCGTGTGTATTCAAGCGCCACGGCACTTCCCGGAGGCGGTATCAATACCGCCACGCTAACGGTATTGTCCTTGCACCGTTTCGGGGTGCTGTTTAGACTGCCAAGCCACTGCACGGAGCAATTACACCGCGATGCCTAATGCGTTTCCTGCCGACTCGGTCGGTCTTGTCAGCCCGCAATGCATGACCTTCGATGAGCCGGTCACGCTCGCCTGTGGCCGCACCCTCGAACGCTATCAGCTGATGTATGAAACTTACGGCACGCTGAATGCCGAACGCTCCAACGCCGTGCTGATTTGCCACGCCCTCTCGGGCAGCCACCATGCTGCCGGCTATCACAGCGCCGATGAACGCAAACCCGGCTGGTGGGATACGTGCATCGGCCCGGGCAAGCCAATCGACACCCGCCGGTTTTTTGTCATCAGCCTCAATAATCTGGGCGGCTGCCATGGCTCCACCGGGCCTGCGAGTATGAATCCGGATACCGGAAAACCCTGGGGCGGTGATTTCCCGACACTGCGCGTGCGTGATTGGGTTGCCACCCAAGCACGGCTTGCGGACAAGCTCGGCATTGCCAAGTTTGCCGCCATCATTGGTGGCAGTCTGGGCGGCATGCAGGTAATGCGCTGGACACTCGAACACCCCGAGCGCGTCGCGCACGCCGTTGTCATTGCATCGGCCATGAAGTTGACCGCACAAAATATCGCCTTCAATGAGATTGCCCGTCGCGCCATCATGACCGACCCGCAATTCATGAACGGGCATTATCTTGAAAACGACACCTCGCCCAAAACCGGGCTCGCCATTGCGCGCATGGTCGGGCACACCACGTATTTATCGAACGACGCCATGCGCGATAAATTCGGCCGCTCCTTGCGTGCCGGCAGCTTTGAGCGCGGACTCGATGCTTCGGTCGAGTTCGAAGTTGAAAGTTATTTGCGCTATCAAGGCGATGTGTTTTCCGAAGCCTTTGATGCCAACACCTATTTGCTGATGACCAAAGCACTCGACTATTTTGATCTGGCGCGCGAATACAACGACAACCCGATCGAGGCATTCCGGCGAGCGCGGGCACAATTTCTGGTCATCTCATTTTCCAGTGATTGGCGTTTTGCCCCCGATCGCTCACAAGAAATCGTCAATGCGCTGGTCGGTGCGCACCGTAACGTTTGCTATGCCGAAATCGATGCCAATCAGGGCCACGATGCCTTCCTGCTGCGCATCCCACGCTACCTCGATGTCTTTGCTGCCTACATGCAACGCGTTGCCGACGGAGGGTTTCGCTAATGCGCGTCGACTTCGAGCAACTCAGCCAGTGGATTCGTCCCGACAGTCGCGTACTCGATTTGGGCTGCGGTGACGGCGCGCTGCTGCGCCACTTGATCGATACCCGCAACGTCACGGGCCTTGGCGTTGAAATTGATAGCGAGCGCATTACCGCCTGCATTCGCAATGGCATCTCGGTGATTGAACACAACCTCGATCGCGGGCTTGCCAATTTTCTCGATGACAGTTTTGACACCGTCATCATGACCCAAGCCCTGCAAGCCATGCACCGTCCCGATGCCGTGCTCGATGAAATGCTTCGCGTCGGTCGTGAATGCGTGATCGCATTCCCCAATTTTGGTCACTGGCCCGCTCGACTCAGCATTGCCCTGCGCGGTCACATGCCGGTATCGCGCGCGTTGCCGCACCAGTGGTACAACACCCCCAATATCCACTTGTGCACCATCGATGACTTTGAGTCGTTGTGCGCTGAAAAGCGCATTCGTATATTGCATCGCGTCGTACTCAATCAACACGATCGCAGCGGGCCATTAACGCGCACGCTCCCCAACCTGTTTGCAGCCACGGCGGTTTACCATGTCACGCGCTAACCGATTTCTCTGCCTGTTGTGCTTGCTGTGCATCAACACGGCTGTCGCAGAAACCGACATCGAAACCAGTGCCATCTTCGGCCATTACGAAGTGCACTACTCGGTGTTACCCACCTCCTTTTTACAACCGGACATTGCCAAAGCCTACGGCATTGTGCGCGCCGAAAACCGCGCCCTGATCACCATTGCCGTCACCGATCGCGATCATCCCAACGCAGGCGGTCTGCCGGCCACCATCAGCGGCAGCCGCACGGATCTGATTCAGCGGCATGCACTGGAATTTCAAACCGTGCAAGAACAAACCGCCACTTACTTCATCAGCGAATTTCGTTTTTCCGGTCGTGAGCGTTGGATTTTTGACATCAACATCACGCCCGAAGGCAGCAACGCAGCGCTGCCGCTTCATTTCGAAAAAACCTTTGAGCTGCCCGAGTAATGCGCGTTGTTATTGCCAGCAATAATGCCGGCAAGTTGCGTGAATTTCGTGAACTGCTCGCACCCAGTGGGCTCGATGCTTTTCCGCTCTCCGACTTCACCCCTGCACAAGCCGATGAAACCGGACTGTCGTTTGTCGAAAACGCGTTACTTAAAGCCCGCCATGCGGCACGCGCATCCGGCCTTGCCGCCATTGCCGATGATTCCGGCATCGTGGTCGATGCACTGGACGGAGCACCCGGTATTCATTCGGCACGCTTTGCGGGACCCAATGCCAATGACGCCGCTAACAACCGATTGTTGCTCAGCCGCCTGGATGGCCTGAAGGATGCCCAACGCAATGCACACTACCATTGTGCGCTGGTGTTTATTCGCCATGCCGAAGACCCGACGCCACTGATTTGCGAAGGCCGCTGGCACGGCCGTGTACTGACCGCAGCGCGCGGCACCGGCGGTTTTGGATACGATCCGCTGATGTTTTTTGCCGAACTCGGTAAAACTGCGGCCGAGCTCGACAGCACCACTAAAAATCACTGCAGCCATCGCGGCCAAGCACTGCGCGCTTTGCTCGCTGCGCTGGCCGAACAACAGACCCGTCTCCGGAGCAACGCATGAACACAACACCCACACACCTGAAAAGCGTCGGCTACATTTTATGGATTTTTGGCTTCACCGGAGCGCACCGTTTTTATTTTGGCAAACCGGTCAGCGGGACTATCTGGTTTTTTACCCTGGGCCTACTCGGCATTGGCTGGTTGATTGATGTGTTTCTGATTCCCGGCATGGAACAACGCGCCGAACGCATTTATCGTGCTGGCGCCACCGATTACACCTTAGCCTGGATACTGCTGACGTTTTTGGGTTTCTTCGGCATCCACCGTTTCTATCTGGGCAAGTGGTTCACCGGTATCGTGTATCTCTGCACTGCCGGACTGTTCGGGCTTGGCTATTTATACGATTACTGGACGCTGAACGAACAAGTCAGTGACATCAATCGCGCCGCCTAAACCTCGTGACCATTCCCTTATCGCTGTACGTGCATATCCCATGGTGTGTACGAAAATGCCCGTACTGCGATTTTAATTCGCACACGGCTGACACGACACTGCCAGAAACGCGTTATGTGGATGCATTACTCAGCGACCTTGATTGTGAGTTGGCACTGACGAGTCCACGACCCTTGCAGTCCATTTTTTTGGGTGGCGGCACACCGAGCCTATTCAGCGGCCATGCCATTGCACGCATTCTTGATGGCATCCGTGCACGCACCGCGCTCGCATCCGACTGTGAGATTACGCTGGAAGCCAACCCCGGCACCGCCGACGCGGCCTGCTTTGCCGACTACCGCGCTGCCGGCGTCAATCGATTGTCCATTGGCGTGCAAAGCTTTCACGCAACGCATTTGAAAACCCTGGGGCGCATCCACAATGGCGATGAAGCCGCTCGCGCCATACGGCTTGCGCAACAGGCAGGATTCACGCGCATCAATGTCGATTTAATGCACGGCTTGCCAACACAAACCGCAACCGATGCCGTGAACGATTTGCGCACGGCGGTGGACAGTGGCGTCACGCATATCTCGTGGTATCAACTCACCATTGAACCCAACACCGTCTTCTATTCGAAGCCGCCGACACTACCCACCGAACCCACCCTGCTCGCCATTGACGAAGCCGGTGCAGCATTATTGCGTGCAGCCGGCTTTTCAAATTACGAGGTCTCGGCATGGTCGCAGCCCAACGAACGCAGCCGGCACAATATCAATTACTGGTCCTTTGGTGATTACATCGGCATCGGTGCCGGCGCGCACGGCAAACTCACGCAGCACGATGGCCGCATCGTACGCCGATGGAAGACCCGCCTGCCCAATGACTATCTGGATTCGCAAAAATCATTCGTCGCCGGCGAACAAGCTATTTCGGAGACCGATCGTGCGGTTGAGTTTTTCATGAATGCGTTGCGACTGCGCGAGGGCGTGCCGGCCGCCTTGTTCGTCGAGCGTACCGGTTTGTCTCTCGCATCGATGACACCGGTACTCACGGACTTACGCAGCCGAGGCTTATTGCAACCCGATGTTGCGCAACTGGCCACCACAGAGCACGGCTTTCGTTATCTCGACAGTGTGCTGCAAGCGTTTATGTGATGCGCGTGTAGATCAGATCCCACACCCCGTGCCCCAGTCGTTCGCCGCGCCGCTCAAACTTGGTCACCGGTCGATCCGCTGGTCGCGGTGAATAGCAGCCCGCACCGGCCGCATTGGCAAACCCTTCGGCGGACTCCATCACCTCCAGCATATGCTCCGCATACGGCTGCCAATCGGTGGCCATATGGAACTGCCCGCCCATTTTTAATTTCCCATGCAACAGTTTTACAAACTCCGGCTGTACGATGCGCCGCTTGTGATGCCGCTTTTTATGCCACGGGTCCGGAAAGAATAACTGCACCGCAGCCAGTGACGCATCGGCAATATTGTTTTTAAGCACGTCCACCGCATCGTGCTGGGCAATACGGATATTGGTAAGTTGCTGTGCATCGATCAATGACAGCAAGGTGCCCACGCCGGGCGGATGCACTTCGATGCCAATAAAATTGTGCTGCGGATGTTGCGCGGCGTTCTCCGCCAGTGACTGGCCCATACCAAAACCGATCTCCAGAATGACCGGCGCCGTACGCTGAAACAATGCCGCACAATCGACCTTGCCACCGTCAACAGGAAACCCCCATCGCGGCATGCCTTCGGCAATAAACCGTTTTTGCGCATCGGTCATGCGGCCTGCGCGCACGACAAAACTGCGAATTGCGCGATGCCCCAGCTTGTCATCACTCACTGTCCGGACTCCAGAAAAACTCTAACTCCTGGTATGCGCTGCGGAATGCTGCAGCAGGCACAAGCGTGCCACGCTTTACTTCAGAAGGCAGCCGAAGAATATAGGTCAGCGCATCCCTCTCCACTTTATCGCGCGCAAGCGAAAACAACACGACTCGATTCGAACCTCGTTGCAAGTACGGTGAAATATCCACATTAACCGATGTCGTTCTTGGCTTACTCTTATCTTTCAGCAGCGCTGAAAACCCTTGGTATTCTGGCATAAGAAGCCCAGCCAGTTGTGAATTCACGTAGACATAAATACGGGCATCGCTATTCGAATCTGGAAATTGCAAATCAAGCGTAGCCTGAAAACTTGCATCCGGCCTCGCCGCCTTTCCAATATCGCCTAACATCCAGACTGGGCCGCCAATCTCCGTTACTGTCTCTGGCTTTTTACCAAAAAGATCTAGCGCCACTTGTTCAGAAACCGATGCCATAGGCCCTGCTTGCAAGTTAAGCTCGCATATCTGATTGCACCGATATTCGGGGTTATAGTGAATCGCTGGCTCGCTGGCACCCGTAACCGTCACTGTTTGCCCTGCATGCCCGTAAAGCGCAATATTTTCAATCGGCGTTCCGTCATTGGATTCGATATACCAATGCGTTGGCTGCCATGTTGATATCAAAATCAGGTTAGCAGGCCCTGACAATCGCCCAACCTTCACTTTGGCCATCAAATCACTTGCCCAATAACTCGTCACATATTCTGTTTTTCTCTCGCCCAATTCCGTTGTTATTGATACCGGCCGTGGATTGATTGGCATTTTCTTAGGGTGCCATGTGCGGTGAAACGCCTCGACTGCACGCGGGTCGCCCTCGGCAATAATTTGGTTCTCAACATTGATACCCGCTTCAATCAACAATGGATCAAATAAGCCGCTGCCCTCAGTATTCGCATGATGCCCAATCACATGCACGCTTGCCGCCGGTGAAACGCCTGATAAGCGATACTGCAGAGACTGAAACTCAAGCGAAATTGCCGACAGGCTTTCTATTAAAGCAGCCGGGTCTGAGACATCAAACACGGTTATCGTTTCGCCACCTAGCAACGAAATATAGTGCCTATCACGACTTAATACGGCCACACTCGTCCACGGAAGATCTTTCCCTAGTGCAACCCACTCCCGTTGTCGGCGATCGAGTAACAATACGCTACTACGCTGCATCGGGGGAACTGGCATAGCGATGCCAGACGCTGGAGTAATATTGGCCAGCGCTAACAGATAGCGATCCGATAGTGCCCAAATAGCTGAGGCCTTGGGCATATAGAGTTCCTCTGAGGAATCTATCAAATTACCTTCATTGTCCAATGACATGAGTCGTGATGGTGAGAACCAAAGTTCTAACTGACTACTATCAATCTGCCAGTCAACCTCTGGAGGAAAGCCAACACGCGAAGCATCGTCCTTCAATGCGAGACTCTCTGAGATCAGCCCGGCTGACTGAAACTGTCCTTGCTTCCAGTTCAGTTGATACGTAAGCACCTTGGGAACGCCAATGAACATAATTCGGGAACTGTCCGGAGCCAAAGATAGGCTTCCAAAAATATTTTCGTTGTGTATTTCTTGCTTTAAGCCGTCAATAACATCAATGAACTGAATAATATTATCTTCTTCGATATAACGAACTAGCGTTCGGTTATCTGACAACAACAGCAGGGGGCCGTTGCTGTAAACAGCCGCATTTATGCGCGGGCTTTGAATCGGCGTTTCTGCAATCAACTGACCTGTTTTTACAAACCACACTTGGATTCTAGCGGGATTAAACGCCTCTCGATAAAGTAACTGCTGATTGGATGTGACAATAGCCTTATTACTTGGTTTATCGACTTTTATTTCGCCGATTAACTGACCTGATAAATCAAGTACTCCGAGGCTGCTTTGCCTGTTATTAGGTACAATCATGCAATCGCAAGCGCTGCGCATAATTGAGCCATAAACCCAGCCCTCTCCCTCTAGTCGGCGAGTCTTGCCGACATATCTTGACAGATCAGGCTGGGATATAGGGCCGCCTGACAGCATGGCAGGTATATACTGCCTCGCGATGGACTGAAGCCAGAACTCCTGCTGAGAAGAGAGACACTTGCCATACGTTTCATTGCTGTCAGTAATTTGGTGGCAATAACGAGCAGTTCGAGAGCCCCACGTTTGCTGCTTATCTTTTATGGCTTCTTGTTGAGTGGCATCAAGTGACAATATCAAACCATCAAGCAGCGCCTGACTTTCAGGCTCTAAAACAACCACTGGCTGCTGACTGCATGCGGACAGGAGCAACAACACAACCACAATAGTTGATCGGGCGATCATACGAATAAACCCTCGTTAAGCGCCTTTTAGCATGGCGACTAACAGCAATGCCCAGCCGACTACAAGCGCCACACCACCGATCGGTGTAATCGCCCCCAGCCAACGCGTGCCGGTCAATGCCAACACATACAAGCTGCCCGAAAAAATAACCATGCCAATAACGAAAGCCCAGCCGCTGTATTTCAACAACACCTGCTGCGGGAAGTGCAGTATCAGCAAGCCCACGGCCAGCAGTGCGGCGGTATGCCAGAACTGGTATTGCACGGCGGTGTGATAAATGGCGAGCATGTCGGCCGGCAATCGTGTTTTTAATGCGTGCGCGCCAAACGCGCCGAGGGCAACGGCAATAAACCCGCTGATCGCCGCCAAACCAATCACTGTATTTCCCATAACAACCTCAACGGAAACGGCTGATAAATGTGTCGCCTGTACGCACGAGATAATCTTGCTTTTCTGCCAGCGTGGCCTGCGGGTTATCCATTACAAACTTGAAGGTGAAATTCTTGATGCTGGTCGCCCCGGCATCGGCCAACTCGCTGACCGTCTCGGCGGTGAGTGCGGGAAACGGCTGAATCGCCATCATCTCAAACGGATTGTCGCGACCGGCACCTTTTCGAATCGCGCGGATCTCGGTCATGATACGAATCGTCTCGGCGACCGGCTCACCGGTCGCCATCCAACCATCGCCCTGCAATGCTGCGCGCCGAATGGCGGCCTTCGAACGGCCGCCCACCCAAATCGGTACCGGACGCTGCGGCGCTGGCACCATAATCACATTATCGACATGAAAAAAGTCACCGTGAAACGTAACCGGCTGACCCGTCCATAATGTGCGCAACAGACGAATGGATTCATCAAAGCGCTTACCGCGTGTATGAAAGTCCACACCAAACGCATCGAACTCTTCTTGCATCCAGCCGGCACCACAGCCCAACGCCACCCGATGATTCGTCAATCGCGCGACCGTGCCGGTTGTTTTGGCAATCTCGAAAGGGTTATGCAACGGCAACACATTGACAGCCGTTGCAAAGCGTAAACGCTCGGTCACCATGCCCATGGCGGTAATGGTTGTCCACACTTCGGCCCATAACTCTTCGACCTCAAAGGCCGGCGTATCGGGCGGGCTGTATGGGTGCCGTGATTTTAATTGCAGCGGATGAAAAATATGTTCGGCAAGGCTCACGCCATCAAACCCGGCGGCCTCGGCCGTACGCGCCAGCGCGACACAATCTTCAGGGCTGTTGTACGAAATGGATTGCCAAAATTGCATTGGTCGGGCTGCGCTTATCGATAATCAAAGATATTGGTTTCTTGCGGGACGTAATCTTTGTCCGCAAAAATAAACGACATCATGCGGCGACGATTACCCACGTACGGGACGCAATGCCAAGCCCGCGCATCGAACATCACCACATCACCCGGCACGGTGGGGATCTCCGCACTCGGCACCTGGTTGACTTCAATGCCCATGGTGTCTTGCACTGTCTTGATGCTTTGCTTGAGATTTTTTGCAAACCGATCGGTGTGGTTGTGGCTGCCGGGAATAATCCGGAAAGCATCTTCACCCGCACGCATCGGATCCAGATAAAAAATGACTTTAACGTTACGGCAATTGTACGGCAGTCCCGTGATGTCGGTGTGCCAGCGCGTGCCGCATTCATAAATATTGCCATCGGTACCGATTAATTGATTCGGCTCACCCAGCACGCCATCCACCATGCTTTTTATGAGTGCATCTTCAGACAAGGCCTTGAGTAGGGGCGAGCGATCAATCACTCCGGGCATGATGTAACGCTGCTTGTCACCGTGCACCACGTGCTGCCACGGCACGATGTCTTTTTCGTGCTCCCGAAACATGGCATCAAAAGCCTCCGTGATCGCTGCGATGCGATCACGAAACAGGCCTGGAAACACCAGATACCCGAAGACGTCGAAAAATGTTTTTTGCTGGGGCGTGATCGGTGGTGTACTCATGCCGGCATACCGAATTGTATTGACCTCATGGTATCAGCAAATGCAGGGCCTAAAAAAACAAAAGGCCTGCAAGCAGGCCTTTTGTGCGGGATCGTACCGATTACGCTTCCATAACGCCCTTGAGCTTTTTCAAGGCCGCTACTTCCAGCTGGCGAATCCGCTCTGCTGAAACACCGTACTCGGCTGCCAGCTCGTGCAACGTGGCTTTCTGTTCTGCCAGCCAGCGCCGGTTCAATATATCGCGACTGCGTGCATCGAGGCCGTCCAAAGCAACCAGCAGCCGATCCTCGGAATCGGTTTGCCAATCGGAGGCTTCTAGCTGCACGGCCGGATCATACCGATTGTCTTCCAGCCAGGCCGCCGGCGCGTAATGGCTTTCATCATCATCGCTTTCTGCCGGATCAAACGACACATCATGGCCGGACATGCGCCCTTCCATAATCTCGACATCTTTGAGGCTAACGCCCAACTCATCGGCAATGGCTTTGGCTTCATCCGGGTTCAGCCACGCCAAATCTTTCTTTGCGCTGCGCAAATTGAAAAATAACTTACGCTGCGCCTTGGTGGTCGCCACTTTGACCATCCGCCAATTCCGCAGGATATATTCATGAATCTCGGCTTTGATCCAGTGCACCGCAAACGATACCAGGCGCACGCCCCTTTCCGGGTTGAAGCGACGGACGGCCTTCATCAGGCCAACATTGCCTTCTTGTACCAAGTCGGCCAACGGCAACCCGTAGCCTTTGTAGCTGCGTGCAATATGCACCACAAAACGCAGATGCGAAAAAATCAGCTCCTGTGCCGCATCCAGCTTGTCGTGGTAATAGAGATCTTCCGCAAGGCGCCGCTCTTCTTCGGCAGTCAAAATCGAAAACTGACCAATCGCCTGCAAATACGCACCCAAGCTATCGCCGGGTGACGGCAACGCGCGCGAAACAACTTGCAGTTCAGTGGACATCAGGGCTAGCCCTCCTTTGTTGGCGGCATTAGTTTAGCACTCGTTGCATTAGAGTGCTAAATAGCCCGTGAGTTCCCGTCGACATTGGCTGCCAATACAAATAAATAGACTTATAAATCAACAAGTTACTATCTTGGTTCGATATCCCCCAGGTGCCTTGCCACTGCCAGCCATGCACCCACCAAGCCCAGCAAGCCTCCGGCCAACCACAGCAACAAGGTCGCCCCAATGCCCAGCCCATCCAGGCTAAAGTCGCTGCCATAGAGGCCAGCCAACCGGGCAACCGGACCGCGCATCATCAGCAAGCTGATGCCCACCACCACCCAGGCGCAAAGCCCTCCGCCCACGCCATACCACAGGCCGGTGTACAGGAACGGGCGACGCACAAAGGCATCGGTGCCGCCCACCAGCTTGATCACCACGATTTCTTCGCGTCGGCCTTCAATCGCCAAACGGATCGTATTGCCAATCACCAGCACAACGCCTAACGACAGCAGACCGGCCAAGGTCATTGCCAAGCGCTGGCCTAATCGCACCAACGCATACAGGCGCTGCACCCATTCCAGATCCAGCTGCACGCTGTCGACTTCCGGCAACTCGGCAAGCCGCTGCTGCAGGCCGGCCAAATTATCCGCCGATAAGCCGGTGACCGGCTCGACGGTGATCAATGCCGGCAATGGGTTTTCATTCAAGCCATCCAGCACGTCCGCAAATCCGGAAATTGCGCGAAACTCGGCCAGTGCGGTTGCACGATCGGTGTATTGCACGGCCACCACGGCGGCATCGTTGTGCAAGGTCTCTGCCAGCGCACGCCCACGCACATCGTCCACGTCCAGCTTCAAGTACAGCGACAAGCGCGCCGAGCTGTCCCACGCCTCACCCAAACTTTGTAAATTCACCAACCCCACGTACAAGCTCGCCGGCAGAGCAAGGGCAATACCGATGACCAGCCAGGTCATCGCGCTCGATACCGGCTGCGCCAACAGCCGCTTGAAACTGTCGAGCGCTACCTCGCCATGATGCGCGCGCCATCCGGCCAGCATGTCCCGCCAGCGACTCTGCCGGCGTTGTGCACCCGTCGGCTCAGCCATCGAATGGCACCTCGGCCTGCGTAGCCGGTTGGCGCACCACATGGCCTTGCTTCAGTGACATGATCGGATACGGCAGGCTTTTGATCAGTGCAATATCGTGGCTGGCAATCAACACCGTCACGCCAACCTGATTGAATTGACGAAACAGATTCATGATCTCGGTCGCCAGTTGCGGATCCAGATTACCGGTGGGCTCATCGGCCAGTAAAACCGGCGGTTTATTCACGACCGCGCGCGCAATGCCCACGCGCTGCTGCTCGCCACCGGACAAGGTAATCGGGTTGTTGCGCTCTTTATTCAGCAGGCCAACCTTATCCAACGCCGCACGCACGCGACGACCAATTTCATGATGCGGGCAACCGCTGATCACCAACGGCAACGCCACGTTATCGAACACGCTGCGATCAAACAGCAGCTGATGATTTTGAAACACCACGCCGATCTGGCGGCGCAAGAATGGAATTTTCGTACGCCCGACATTGCGCAAGTTCTGGCCGTTAATAAAGACCTGCCCCTGACTCGGACGCTCCATCAACATCATTAATTTAAGCAACGTGCTTTTGCCGGCCCCGGAGTGGCCGGTGAGGAACACCATCTGACCTTCGGCAATATCAAAGCTGGCGCGCGACAGTGCTTCATAACCTCCCGGATAACGCTTGCTCACACTGTCGAAGCGGATCATGGCCATGGTTACTGGCCGCTGGAAAACAAGGCTTTTACAAACTCGTCGGCATCAAATGGCCGCAAGTCTTCGGCTTTTTCACCAATGCCAATAAAGCGGATCGGCAAACCCAATTGCCGCGCAATCGCAAAAATAATGCCGCCTTTCGCGGTGCCGTCCAGCTTGGTGAGTGCAATGCCCGTCACGCCCACCGCCTGCCCAAATTCGCGCGCTTGTGCCAATGCGTTTTGACCGGTACCGGCATCGAGCACCAGCAACACTTCATGCGGTGCCGCCGGATCCAGCTTTTGCATGACGCGCACCACTTTGCGCAACTCTTCCATCAGATGGGATTTGTTCTGCAAACGCCCTGCCGTATCTGCCAGCAAGACATCCGCTTTACGCGATTGCGCGGCCTGCAGTGCATCAAAAATAACCGACGCACTGTCCGCGCCGGTGTGCTGCGCAATCACCGGCACGTCATTGCGTTCGCCCCATTGCTTGAGCTGTTCAACGGCCGCGGCCCGAAAGGTATCCCCCGCAGCCAGCATGACGTGCCGACCGTCGGCCTTGAGCCGATGCGCCAGCTTGCCAATGGTGGTGGTTTTGCCGGCGCCATTGACGCCGACGACCAAAATCACTTGCGTCCCCGAGCCGGACGGCAAGGTCGGTAACGGTTTGGCGCACGGCTTTAGAATGGCGGCGAGCTCTTCTTGCAACGCCCGGTACAAGGCATCGCCATCGGCCAGCTCGCGTCGACCGATACGGCCCGTCAACGCCGCCAATACCTCTTGCGTGGTTTCAATGCCAAGGTCGGCCATCAGCAGGCGCATTTCGAGTTCATCAAGCAACGCTTGATCAATCTCTTTGCGGCCCAGCACCAAATTACCCAAACCCTCACCGAGGGTCGCCCCGGTTTTGCCCAGGCCCTTTTTCAAACGTGCGAACAGGCCTTCTTTAGTCGATGCATTATCGGCCACGGGCGCATCGGTCGGCTCCATGGCGGGCGCAGTCGCCTCGGTTACAGGAGCGGCATCGGCTTTTGGTGTACGTCGAAATAGTTTCATGCGATAACCCACAACAGCAGCGCTCATAGAAAGCCCGCTATAATCAGTGGTTCCAAGCTGGTTGCTCATTGTGGCATATCACCTTGGCCAAGACTACGCAGGACATTCGCATGCCCCCTCGATCGCCACACACTCGCCGCGCGGCACACAAAGTGCGCATCATCGGTGGTCGCTGGAAACGCTGGCAAATACCGGTGGCTGATCGCCCCGGATTGCGACCCACTCCGGATCGCGTGCGGGAAACCCTGTTTAATTGGCTGGCCGACGAACTCTCTGGCGCCCGTTGCCTGGATCTCTATGCCGGTACCGGCGCACTCGGCCTTGAGGCCTTATCGCGCGGTGCATCCAGCGTGCATTTTGTCGAGCAAGACCGGCAAACTGCCGCCGAGTTACGCAATCAACTCAACAAACTGCAATGCGCCGATGCACACGTCGAGACTGCCGACGTCCTGCATTGGTTGCGCACACCGCCCCGGCAAACATTCCATGCGGTATTCATGGACCCGCCTTACCATAGCGATTGCCTGGGTGAGGCCTGCGCCCTGTTAGTGCAAGCCGGCTGGCTGGCCCCTGCCGCCTGGATTTATCTGGAGTTTGCCGCTGACGAGGCCGCACCGACGCTGCCTGTCGGCTGGCGCGTGCATCGCGACACGCATGCCGGGCAGGTTCGCGCCTGGCTTTGCCAAGCCGGCGATTGACACCCTGCGCGGCGCGCGCTTTAGTGTTGCTGTCTACAGGAGTGCTTTCTATGCGTATTGCTCTTTATCCCGGCACGTTTGACCCGATCACCCAAGGCCATAGCGATTTATTGATGCGGGCCAGCACCTTGTTTGATCGCATCATCGTGGCAGTCGCTGCCAGCCAACGTAAGCAGCCGCTGTTTTCACTGGATCAGCGCATTGCCCTGTGCCAGTCCGTATTGGCCGAGAACGCCAACATCAGCGTGCAACCGTTCGATGGGCTTCTTGTGGACCTTGCACGCAGCACCGGCGCCACCGCCGTGATACGGGGCGTACGCAGCACCAGCGATTTCGAATACGAATTCCAGCTCGCCACCATGAACCGCGCCATGCTGCCTGCACTCGAAACCGTCTTTTTAACGCCTGACCCGCGCTATGCGCATATATCCGCAACGCTCGTGCGTGAAATTGCAGGGCTTGGCGGCGATGTGTCACAATTCGTTCACCCGCAAATCGAGCAGGCTCTTAACGCACGATTCGCATCCTAACTCACCCACTCCCTGCGTTGTCATCATGGCTCTCAAGATCACTGCCGAATGCATCAATTGTGATGTCTGCGAGCCAGAATGCCCGAACGAAGCCATCTACCAGGGCACCGACATCTATGTCATCGACCCGAACAAATGCACCGAGTGCGTCGGGCATTACGACGAACCGCAATGCCAACAGGTCTGCCCGGTTGACTGCATACCGCTGGATCCTGCGCGCCTCGAAACAGAAGACGAGCTGTGGGAAAAGTATCGCGCGCTCACCGGCAAAACCGGTTGAGCGGATTTTCATGGGCAATAAAAAACGGCGCGTCATGCGCCGTTTTTTATTGGATCAAATCGACGGAAAAATCAGTCGTTTTTGTAGCCCGGGAAGGGATGCCCTACCGGCCTGACAAAGGTTGTCATGGCAGGACCCACGACCAAGACTTCGCCTGTTTCTTTCACGTTACCGCCCGCTGCTGAAAAGGGCAGTGCAACCACGAACGCTGCCGCGCCCACCACCGTGACCGCCAACATGATCGGGCGAACCACCAACACATCACCGACCATAGCGAACATGGTTGGCGTTTCATCAACCGCATCGGCATAGCTGACAGCCGGCATAACCAACGCCAGAGATAGCGCCAGCGCCTGCAGGGCGATTCGGGTTTTGCGCAAGGCTTTGAGCATCATAGCGATCTCCGTATGTATGGCGTGCTGGCAGGGTACATCCCTCTTCCCGCCGCCATGTAAGTCATTATTATCGAATTCTTACCCGAGGGCAGCTGTCATTCTAACTAATAATCGCCTAAAAACAAGGCACTAGACAAGTTATCGCTGACAGTACCTGCAATAGACCGTGCTGCGCTGCGCCAAACGCGCCTCTACAAGGGGGTTTCCGCAACCCTGACAGGGCTCGCCAGCACGTCCGTATACCGCCAGCGTCTGCTGAAAATAGCCAGGCTCCCCCTGCCCATTCACAAAGTCGCGCAGGGTGCTGCCCCCTTGTGCAATCGCCTCGGTCAAAACCTCGCGCACAACCTCCGCCAACTGCTGATAGCGCACCCGGCTGATGCGTCCAGCGGGGCGATCCGGGCGGATACCGGCCCGAAACAGGGCCTCATTGGCATAAATATTCCCCACGCCCACCACCACGGCAGCGTCCATTAGAAACACTTTTACCGGCACTTTGCGGCCTCGGCTGCGTCGATACAGCAACTCACCGCTGAAATCCTCCTCGAGCGGCTCCGGGCCCAGCCGGGCCAATAACGGATGATCAAAGCCCTGGCCTTCATACCGCAGCAAACAGCCGAATCGTCTTGGATCGTGGTAACGCAGCACCTGCCCGGACGACAGAGTCAGCTCGATGTGGTCGTGCTTACGCCTTGGCGCACCCGGCAAGACCAGCCGCAAACTACCCGACATCCCCAGATGCCACAGCAGGGTACTGCTTGGCAGACGCATCAATACGTATTTGGAGCGCCGCTCAACCCGCTCAATGCGTTGGCCCTGCACGCCATCGGCCAGACCGGCCGGTACCGGCCATCGCAGCCGCGCCTCGTGCACCTGCAGTGCCTCAATGCGTTGCCCTCGCAGATGCGGCTCGAGGCCACGGCGCGTGGTTTCAACCTCGGGTAATTCGGGCAATGGCCGGCACCTCTATCAATCGGCCAACGTCACGCGCAATGACAATGCGCTGCTACCGCTTTGATTCGCGCTACCGCTTTGGCCAATGCCGCCTGATTGAGCCGACGACTGCGCGCTCATTCCGGAGAGTTCGATCCATTCACCCAAGCGACCCGACACGGTCGTGCTGGTTCTGCGCTTGTTCACGCGCGTCGCTTCCAGTGAATCGTGGCTGGTGCTGATATCCAGGAACACCTGCCCGCCCTGCAGTCGCACCGTAACAAAAAAACCTTGCGTGGCTTGCACGCTGGCCACCTGACGGCCGTATCGATCAACGGCCAGCGGAGCTTGCTGACTTTGCGCAATGAATGCGGGATAGCCTTCTACCGCGCGCACTTGTTGCTGGATGGACGCATCAATGTGGGTGCGGCTGTCTTTTCCGCTCACGCGAAGATGATCCTCTTGCGAAGGACGCCGCTCATTCACGTGAATGCGGGCATTGTCATCGCCAACCGATCCGCTCACGTTGAGATCACTCTCGCTGCTGGATGCACTCACGGCATCGCTAACCTGAATCATCAAATTGCGCGGCGGGCGATCAACCTCCTCTAATAGCGCATAAATGCGCTGCATGCTGGACTCCGAGGCAACGACAATCAGTTGGCCGCGAAACACTTTGACCGTCTCGTCCGGCTTGAGCACTTGTTCAATCAATGGCAGGACTTGTTCGGGTAACGCGCCCTTAAGCGTAATCACTTCCATCTTCTGCGCTTGCACCATGCCTACGCATAACAAGGCCAGCAGTGTCGCTATCCAGATTTTACGCATCATGATCAAGGCCCTCCGCATACTGATGCTTACATTAGCAGCTTATCGCGCGTCGACAAGGGGCATAAAAAAACCCGGCTCTTGAGCCGGGTTTCTGAAGCGCGATCACACTTACTTGATCTTGGCTTCCTTGTACGCCACGTGCTTGCGAACAACGGGATCGTACTTCTTGATCTCCATTTTTTCAGGCATGTTGCGTTTGTTCTTGTCGGTCGTATAAAAATGACCGGTACCGGCTGACGATACCAGACGAATTTTTTCGCGTGCACTTTTAGCCATGGCTATCTACCTTCAGACTTTTTCGCCGCGGGCGCGGAGATCGGCCAGCACTCTCTCAATGCCGACCTTATCAATAATACGCATGCCTTTCGGCGATACGCGCAGACGTACAAAACGCTTCTCGGCTTCAACCCAGAAACGATGGTAATGCAAATTCGGCTGGAAGCGGCGACGGGTATGGTTCATCGCGTGCGACACATTGTTACCTGTGGTCACTCGCTTGCCGGTCACCTGACATTCTTTAGGCATGATCTTGTCTCCGGAATCACACAATCTGGCCGGTTTTTCGGCCCTGCAAGCCTAGGCCTGCCAAAAAGGGAGCGCATTTATACCAGAGCACCCCCGCCAAGGCAAGGCCTGACACGGTTTACAGCCAGCCACGCTCGGCAAATGACACCACCTCACCATCGCCCACCACCAGATGATCGAGCACCCGAATATCCACCAAAGACAAGGCCTGGCGCAACCGCTCGGTGATCCGGCGATCGGCCTGACTGGGCTCGGCCACGCCCGAGGGATGGTTGTGGGCAAAAATCACCGCCGCCGCATTGTGATGCAGGCATTGGCGAACCACCTCGCGCGGGTACACCGCAGCCCCATCGAGCGTGCCCTGAAACAGCTCTTCTTCAGCCAGCAGCGCATGGCGGTTATCCAGATACAGGCACAAAAAAACTTCGCGATGGTATTCACGCAGGCGCAGGCGCAAGTAGTCGCGGGTCACTTCCGGGGCGTTGAAGACATCGCCACGATGCAGACTCAGCGCCAAATAACGCTGCGCCAGCTCACGGGCCGCCTGCAGCAACACAAAATGACTGGGGCCCAAGCCCGGCAACCGACAGAACTCGTCGTGGCTGGCCGTCAACACCCCTTGCAGGCCGCCCAGCGACGCCAAGGCCTCTCGCCCCATGTCCACGGCGGTTCGCCCGGGCCGGCCGGTGCGGAAGAAAACGGCCAATAATTCGGCATCGGACAGCTGGCCGGCACCACGGGCCAGCAATTTTTCGCGCGGCCGCTCGGCCAGCGGCCAATCAGTAATCGCCATAGGGACCTCCTTGTTCCTATCTATAGTGTGCACTCACTTCCTGCGAGGCTACGCATTCATGCTGCGCAGTGGTATCGTATCACGCCTTTTTATATAGAAACGGTACCCAAGAGTGACTCAGCGCTTGTCCAACCGACGCATCCTGCTCGGCATTACCGGCGGCATTGCGGCCTATAAGTCGGCCGATCTGGTACGCCGCCTGCGCGACCACGGTGCCGAGGTGCGCGTGATCATGACCCGTGCGGCCACCGAGTTCATCACGCCGCTGACCCTGCAAGCGCTCTCCGGCAACCCGGTGCATCTGGACTTGCTCGACCCGGCCGCCGAAGCGGCCATGGGCCACATCGAATTAGCCCGCTGGGCCGACATGCTGGTCATTGCACCGGCCACGGCCAATGCAATGTCACGACTGGCCGAAGGCCGTGCCGATGATCTGCTCAGCGCCGTGGCATTAGCCACGCGCGCACCGATTGCACTGGCGCCGGCCATGAATCAGGCCATGTGGGCCAACGCCGCCACCCAACACAGCCTGGAAACCCTGCAACATCGCGGTTTACGCATACTCGGTCCCGCTGACGGCTCGCAAGCCTGCGGCGAAATCGGTACTGGCCGCATGCTGGAGCCGGTCGAGATTGCCGAGCGCATTGCCAGCTGCTTTGAAAGCCGGGCCCTGGAAGGGCTGCGCGTGGTCATTACCGCCGGCCCCACCCGCGAGGCCATCGACCCGGTACGCTTTATCAGCAACCACAGCTCGGGACGCATGGGCTTTGCGCTGGCTCGCGCTGCTGCGGCCGCTGGCGCGCAAACCACCTTGATTGCCGGCCCCGTGCATCTGACCACGCCCGATCGCGTGCAACGCAACGACGTGACGTCTGCAGCCGACATGCTGACCGCCGTCGAACAGGCCTTAGCGCACTGCGATATCTTTATCGGTACCGCCGCTGTCGCCGATTATCGTCCGGCCGCACCCGCCGAGCAGAAAATCAAAAAACAAGCCGAAACGCTCTCGCTGGCATTAATTCGCAACCCGGACATCATCAGCCGGGTGGCGCAGCATCAACCCAAGCCGTTTACCGTCGGCTTTGCCGCAGAAACCGAACGCGTCCTGGAGCATGCCCGCAGCAAACTGGCGGCCAAAAAACTGGACATGATCATTGCCAACGACGTCAGCGCACCGGGCATCGGTTTTGAGAGCGCTGAAAATGCCGTTACTATTATCCATTCGCGTGGCGAACATCCTCTGGATCAAATGCCAAAGGAACGGCTGGCTATCCAGATCATGGATATCATTGCTCGCACGTATTACCAACAACAGGCCGCCTCGGCCACTACATAAAAATAAGCGGTACCTATTCATGGCGAAAAAAGAAAAAGCTTCAACAGCGGCCAATGCGCAAAAGGCCTTATTGCTGAGTGCTGCCGGCAGTGCCCTCATCACGGCGATTGCCAGCGTTGCCCTGTTGTTTTTGGTTTTACAAAGCAGCGCTCGTGAGCAGCTGGATCAATTCGCCACCGCCCGTGCTGAAGGCGCTGCCCACATGCTCACGCAGCTGCTCGAAGAGCGTCAGGCGCACCTGGACAGCTTGGGCACTGCGGCGGCTATCGTCGCCGCCAGCCAATCGGCAGACCCCGCAGCCATTGCACAGCAAGTCGCCGTCCTGCACGAACACTTTCCAAAAGCCGTGCGCATTCATTTGATACCGATGGATCAGCTCGGAGCCGCGCGCGTGGCTATCAGCAAAGACGGCTTGCGCAATAACATCGAAGTGGATCTCACCGGCCTTGCCTTTCAGCGCAGCGAAAAGCGCGCGCCCGAACTTTATCGCATTGGTAAAGACTGGTTTGTATCGATTGCATCCGCCGTTGCCAACAGCCCCGACGAAGCCCCGGTGGGCGTTTTATTTGTCAGCTTTGATAAAGACATTACGCAATCGGTGCTTGATAAACTCAGCGAAGGCCAAGGCTCTTTGGAGTTGCTGAACGAATTTAAATCCGGCGATACGGTCAGCGTTGCCACCGCAGGCACCGGCGGCGACACCGGCGCAGGACAGGCCGAGCTGTTCAATTACTGGCGCATCCGCTTTGTACCGTCCGAATCCATTGCCTCGCGCATGACGGCCATCCCCGTGCTGGGCTGGATTATTACAGCACTGGCCGCGCTACTGGCCGGACTGCTCGCCTTCGTTGCACACCGTCAACTGCTGGCCGTCGTGCGCAGCGAGGCCGAAGACATTCAATCGTACGTCCGCTCACTGACCGACAACCCGGATGCCTCACCGCCCGCACTGAGCATTCCCGCATTGGCCGAACTGGCATCCGGACTGTCCGGCCTGCTGCACAAATTCGCTTCGGCCGCTGCGGCTGCACGCGCCAAGAAACCGGCCAACACCGAATCCGCCGCACCAGCACCCAAAGCAACCGAGGCACCGGCAGCGGCTGAAGCGCCGATGGCCGATCCGCTATTTCAGGAAATGGACATTACCGACCTCGATTCACTGGAAGACCTGGAAGACAGCCTGCTATTGGACGATGCGTTTCTTGATAGCGGCTCCGATAACACCGCACTGCCTGCCGAAATATTCCGCGCCTACGACATTCGCGGCCTCGCCGAAAGCCAATTATCCGCCAGCGTCGCTTACCGCATTGGGCGCGCCGTCGGCTCCGAAGCACAGGAAAAAGGCCAATCCACCGTCGCTGTCGGTCGCGACGGCCGCCTTTCCAGTCCCATGCTGCGTGACAACCTGATGCGCGGCCTGACCGAAAGCGGCTGCGACGTTATCGATATCGGCATTGTGCCAAGCCCTACCTTGTACTTTGCCAACTACCACCTGAACACCAACACCGGCGTGATGATCACCGGCAGTCATAATCCGGCGCAATACAACGGCATGAAAATTGTGATCGCAGGGCAAACCCTCGCGGGCGATCGCATTCAAGCCTTACGGGAACGCATTGAAGCCGGCAACTTTACCGACGGCAGCGGCCAGGTGCGCGAGCAGTCTGTGTCCAGTGATTACATCGCCCGCATCACCGGTGACGTTGCGATTGCACACCCCTTGAAAGTGGTGGTGGATGCCGGCAACGGCGCTGCCGGTGAAATTGCACCGCAACTATTGCGTGAGCTCGGCTGCGATGTCATTCCGCTGTATTGCGATATTGATGGCACCTTTCCCAACCATCATCCCGACCCCAGCGAAACCAAAAACCTGCACGACCTGATTGAAGCCGTGCGTGAACACGGCGCCGATTTGGGCGTTGCGTTCGACGGTGATGGTGATCGCATTGGCGTTGTGACCGCCAGCGGTCAAATCGTCATGCCCGACCGCCTGTTAATGCTGTTCTCGCAAGACATCGTCGCGCGCAACCCGGGCGCCGATATTATTTTCGATATCAAGTGCACGCGCTTGCTGAATCAAGTCATCAGCAATTATGGCGGCCGCCCGATCATGTGGCGCAGCGGGCACTCGCACATCAAGGAAAAAATGGTCGAGACCGGCGCGCTGCTGGGCGGCGAACTCTCGGGCCATATTTTCTTTAAAGAACGCTGGTACGGATTTGATGACGGCATTTACAGCGCCGCACGCCTGATTGAAATATTAAGCACCTCCAACACCGATCTGGATGCACAGCTCGCCGAATTCCCGGAATCCTTAAGCACGCCGGAAATCAAAATCAACGTCAGCGAAAGCGAAAAATTCGACGTCATTGAAAAGCTGTCCATCATCGGCAACTTTGGTAACGGCAAGGTCAATACCATCGACGGCGTACGCGTGGATTTTGATGACGGCTGGGGATTGGTGCGCGCATCCAACACCACGCCCTGCCTGACCTTGCGTTTTGAAGCCGACGACGATGCGGCCTTGCAACGCATTCAAGACATGTTCCGCGCGCAACTGTCATCGATTGATGGCGCACTTTCCTTTTGACGAACGGATAAATCCTGATGGGTCTTCAAAAAAACGATGCACTGCAGATCGCGCAGGTTTTGAGCGAGGCGCTGCCTTACATTCAACGCTTTGCCGATAAAACCATTGTCGTGAAGTACGGCGGCAACGCCATGACCGATGCCGAGCTGGAGTCCAGCTTTGCGCGCGACATCGTACTCATGAAATCGGTTGGCATTAACCCGGTCGTGGTGCACGGTGGCGGCCCGCAGATTGGTGACTTGCTAAAACGCCTGAACATTGAAAGCCGGTTCGTTGATGGCATGCGCGTCACCGACAGCCAAACCATGGATGTCGTTGAAATGGTGTTGGGCGCCACGGTGAACAAGGCCATTGTCAGCACCATTCAGCGCCACGGCGGACACGCGATCGGCCTGACCGGCAAAGACGGCAACTTGATCCGTGCGCGCAAACTCCATGTCGAGCGCTACTCGCCCGACATGAAAGCACCCGAAATTGTCGACATTGGCCAAGTCGGCGAAGTCGTCTCCATCAACACCGCTGTCATCGACATGCTGGTACGCAGTGACTTTATTCCCGTGATTGCGCCGATTGGCGTGGACGCAGAAGGTCGGTCCTACAACATCAATGCCGATCTCGTGGCCGGCAAAATTGCCGAGGCACTCAAGGCAGAAAAACTCATGCTGCTCACCAACGTGGCCGGCCTACTGGACAAAGACGGCCGCGTGCTGACCGGACTGACGACCGAACGCGTCAACGCATTGATTGCCGATGGCACGATTCATGGCGGCATGCTGCCCAAAATCCGTTGTGCACTCGATGCCGTCATTGGCGGCGCACAAACCGCGCACATTATTGACGGCCGCGTCCCTCATGCCGCCTTGCTGGAAATCTTTACCGATGCCGGTGTCGGCACCCTGATCACCAACCGCGCAAACCAAGAGGCATAAGGCATGGCTCCTGCCCGCCGTAACCCTGCTCGTCGTCAGCAAATTCTGGAAACGCTCGCGCGCATGCTGGAAGAGCGCTCCGGCGAACGCATCACCACCGCGCAACTTGCCGCACAGGTCGGTGTTTCTGAAGCCGCGTTGTATCGTCACTTCCCCAGCAAAACGCGCATGTTTGAAGACTTGATCGCCTTTGTTGAGGAATCCGTGTTCACCCGCGTCAGCCGCATTTTGGCTGACAATCCGCATTGCGATGCACGCTTACAACAAGTGATTGCTTTGCTACTGGGGTTTTCCGAGCGCAACCCGGGCATCTCTCGCTTAATGACTGGCGAGGCGCTGGCTGGCGAAGATGAGCGTTTGCGTCATCGCATCAATCAATTGCACGATCGTATCGAGCTGACCTTTCGGCAAATATTGAAAGACGGCGAACGCGATCACGGTTTGCGCAGCCGGCAACCCGTCAACGTGACCGCACAATTACTGCTCGCGCTGACGCTCGGCAAGATTTTACGGTTTGCACAAAGTGGATTTCGGGACAAGCCCGCGATCGATTGGCCTGATCAATGGCAGCTCGTCGTGCACGGGCTATTCCGCGATCAGGCCTGATCTTATTTCTTTTTGCGGCGCTCTAGAATTTTTTTGAACTGGGCGATATCGGCATCAAATTCTGCGCGTGCTTTATCAATCTCCGATTCCCGTAATGCAATCGTTGCCTCGGTCGACTTCATCTCGCCCTGCAACGCCGTGATGTTGGTACGGATGCTTTCGTACACGGGGCGGCCACGGCGTTCCAGATCGGCCGCGCGCTGCTGCTGCACTTCGATTTGCGAACGCTGCGAGGTCAAATTGCCGCGCAAGATTTCTACCTGGTTGTTGAATTCCCGAATGATGCGGTCACGCGATGCTTCGATCTCGGCCACGCTGCGATAACGCCGTAACAGCGACTCTTCCCATTCCTGAATGCGCTTGACCTCTGCCGCACGCTCCAATTCAACTTTTTTAGCTTCGATTTGCTCATCGGTCAGGGCCGGATCAACGCGCTCAAGCACGGTGCCATTAATGCTAATAACCTCATAGCCATTCTTGACCATATCCGCCGGCACATTGTCATCAATCACCGTCACGCCACGATCGTTGCGGTAGCGATACAATGTTTTGCTGCCGGCATCGGTGCCGGGACCCGCCAGTGCCACGTCGGCCGTCACCAGACATGCGGTCAGCAAGAAAGCAGAAAAAATGCTGTATTTGTTTTTATCGTTCATCAAGGGTAACCCAGCAAAGACCATCGGATGCCATGGGCCTATGCACTATAGTCAAGAAGTTAAAATCCTACAAATCCTGCCATCGAAAACTTTGGACCTCACCGCACACCCCAAGTTTCCCGGTATGCCTGCATGGCCGGAATATGCTCCCGCAATGCGCTGTCTTGCGACAGGTAACTCAAAATATCATCCAGCCGGATCAGGCTGATCACCGGCACGCCCAGTGATTGGGAAACCTCTTGCACCGCCGACAGATCACCCTGACCGCGCTCTTGCCGATCCAGCCCGATCACCACACCCACCGGCTCGGCGCCGGCTTCGCGAATCAAGGTGGTCACTTCACGAATCGCGGTACCGGCGGTCATCACATCATCCACCAGCAACACGCGGCCCTGTAATGGTGCGCCCACCGTACGGCCACCCTCGCCGTGCGTTTTGGCTTCTTTGCGATTAAAACAATAGGGCACATTACGGGCCTGTTGCTCGAACAAGGCCTGTGCGGTCACCGCCGCCAGCGGGATGCCTTTGTACGCAGGCCCAAACAACACATCAAATGCCGGCGCTTCGGCCGCAATGGCCGCGGCATAGCATTGGCCTTGCACGCTCAGGGCCTGGCCATCATCAAAGGCGCCGGCATTAAAAAAATAAGGGCTTTTACGGCCTGACTTCAGCGTGAAATCACCGAAGCGCAAGGCTTTCGAGGCAATGGCCTGAGCAATGAAGCGGGTTTGGTAATCGTGCATTTAACAAGCGTCGCCGTCTGCGGTTACAATGAGCACTCGGGTGACCCGCCCCACACACCGGCAATAAGATAAAAAGCCCGTGCTCTTTGACGAGTCGCCCTTATTCTAGCATGCGAGCCGGCAATGCCGGCGTTGAGACATCATCATGATGCGAGTCATCAGCTTTTGTGCGGACGGTATTCGCAAAGCCGCCAAAGCGGGCTTTTACAGTTGGGTGCTTGAGCAGGATGCCGATGTGATCTGCATCCAGAATCTGCGCTCGCGGGAAGATCAGCTCACCCACCCGGTGTTTTATCCCGAGGGTTACCACGCCTATTTTCTGGATTCGGCCGAAGGCCACAACGGCGTGGCCATTTACTGCCGCGAGCTGCCCAAGGCCGTGATGACCGGCCTTGGCATGGGTGCCGACGACGCCGAGGCCCGTTACATTCAGGCCGATTTTGAGCATTTGAGCATTGCCTCGGTACTGCCGCCGGCTGCCGCCAGTCTGCATTCCGAAGCCTTCGAAAAACGCATGGTGTTTCTTGAACAGCTGCAAGCCAATCTCGACAAAGTGCGCAACAAGCGCCGCAACTACATTATCTGCGGCAATTTTGGCATTGCGCACAAAAATCGCGACATCGAGCACCCGGAGGGCGCCGATGAACTGCCCGGCGGCAGCGAAGAAGAACGCCTGTGGCTGGATCAGTTAGTCGGCCCGCTGGAATACCTCGACGCCTTTCGCTGCGCCAACAGCGATGATGACGAATTCAGCTGGCAACGCGAAATCGGCACCCACGCCGGTGGCTGGCGGACCGACCTGCAAATCATCTCGGCCAACCTTGAGCCCAGCGTCGAGTACGCGATGATTTACAAGAAACAGTCGTTCTCCACGCACGCGCCGGTCATCATCGATTACGATACCGACGTCGCGCCGTCACTGGATCGCCCTTAAGCCTGCAGCGCCGCTTTTTGCAAACGCACCAGTTCCGTCACGCCTTCTTCTGCCAATGCCAGCAATGCGTCGAGATCGGCGCGTGAAAACGGTGCCGCCTCGGCCGTGCCTTGTACTTCAATGAAATGACCGTTCTCGGTCATGATCACGTTCATGTCGGTTTCGGCTTTGCTGTCTTCGGCATAATCCAAGTCCAACACCGGCATGCCGTTGTACATGCCCACCGATACCGCCGCGACCATTTGCGTCAGCGGCGACTCTTTAATCATGCCCTTGGTTTGCATGTAGGCAATCGCATCCGCCAGTGCCACGCACGCGCCGGTAATGGATGCCGTGCGCGTGCCGCCGTCGGCCTGAATCACATCGCAATCGATGGTGATGGTGTTTTCACCGAGTTTTTTCATGTCCAATGCGGCACGCAATGAGCGGCCAATCAAACGCTGAATCTCGACCGTGCGCCCGCCCTGCTTGCCGCGCGCGGCTTCACGCCCCATGCGCGAACCGGTCGAGCGTGGCAACATGCCGTATTCGGCCGTCACCCAACCGCTGCCCTCGCCGCGCATAAAGCGTGGCACGCCCGCCTCCACACTGGCCGTGCAAATCACCTTGGTGTTGCCAAACTCCACCAATACCGAACCTTCGGCATGGCAGGTGAAATTTCGAGTAATGCGGACTGCGCGCAACTCGTTCGTGATGCGGCCACTGGGACGGGTCATAATGTTTCTCGCTTCTCAAGATGAGCGCGAATTATACACGCCCTATCCACCCTACCGACCGCCATTTTTGCTAGCATCACGCTACGCACTCACAGGAAAAACCCATGACCCGCAGCATGACCGCTTTTGGCCGTATTGAATGCACTCTGGATGAACAGCCGGTGTGCTGGGAAATCCGCTCGGTGAACCACCGTTATCTGGAAGCCAGCTTTCGCATGCCCGATGCCTGCCGGCATCTCGAGATTCCATTGCGCGACATGCTGCGCAAACAATTGCAACGCGGCAAAGTCGAATGCACCTTGCGCCTGGGCGAACGCCGTGCCGATGCCAATGCGGCGATTGATGCTGCCGCGGCACGGATGCTGCAACAACATATCAATCATCTGCAAAGCCAATGGCCGGAACTCGCCTCACCCAGCGCGCTCGATGTGTTGAAGTGGCCCGGCATCATGGCCGAACCCGATAAAACGGACAGCGATGATCGCGACACACCGATTCGCGAAGCCTTCACACAAGCACTGACCGCACACATTGCGCAACGCGAACAAGAAGGCGCCGCCCTCGCTGCGATCATGCGCGAGAAGCTCAATGCCATGGGTGCATTAGTGCAAACCGTTGAAGCCGGCATGCCCGCGATTCACAAAGCGCTCGAGCTGCGCCTGCGCGACCGGCTCGCTGCTGTCACCGATGACATCGACAACAACCGATTGGAACAAGAGCTGGTGTATCTTGCACAAAAAATGGATATCGCCGAAGAGCTCGACCGCCTGCGCACCCACATCACCGAAATCAATCGCGCACTCGACGGCAACGAACCTTGCGGCAGGCGATTGGATTTTTTAATGCAGGAATTAAACCGCGAAGCGAATACGCTTGGCTCGAAATCGGTCGATGCCTCCACCAGCCAAGCCTCGGTGGAATTAAAAGTGCTGATCGAGCAGGTGCGCGAGCAGGTGCAGAATATTGAATAGGCCGCGACCTAATTACATCTTTTCGGTAAACGGCTCGCTGCGCGTTTTGATCACAATCGATTTTTTGTAGGTATCAATGCAATAGCAGCCGTCGTGGCGCAGCACGATATCGACAATGTCATCGACGCTGTCGTCATCGGGCTCATCAATCGCATTTTCTTCGCTGTAGCTCAAAATATCGGGGAATACGATGCGCAACACCGGCTTTTGCTTTTCCGGGCTGTTGACGCATTCGATGAACAACAGCCGCACATCGATGTCGTACACCAGATTGGCAATATACGGCGATGCGTCGCCCAGCAGTTCGTCCATTAGATCCATAGCCGTATTCCTTGTGTTCATGAACGCCCATTATGCCGCAGTTACGCGCCGCTTCCCGTAACCGACAAAAGCTTTTACCCTAGTGTGATTATTCACTCACTCGGGTCGATTCATGCGCCAGGGCAATCTGTTTATTATTTCGGCACCGTCCGGGGCCGGTAAAACCTCCTTGGTTAACGCACTGCTCAAGGCCGAGGCCGAGGTGGTGGTGTCGGTCTCGCACACCACCCGCCCGCCACGACCGGGTGAGGTCGATGGCGTGAACTATCACTTTGTCGATGAAGCCACCTTTCAGCGCATGGCCAGCGAAGGCGCATTTCTGGAGCACGCCCGCGTGTTTGGCAATCATTACGGCACCGCCGAGGCCAGTGTGCGCGCCGAGCTTGCCGCAGGCCACGATGTGATTCTTGAGATCGACTGGCAGGGCGCCGAGCAAATAAGACGTCAACTGCCTGATTCTATTAGTATTTTTGTGCTTCCCCCGTCGCGGGAAATGCTTCGTGAGCGCCTCACCGGGCGCGGCCAAGACGACCGCAGCGTGATCGACAAACGCATGGCCGAAGCCATCAGCGAAATGTCGCACTACCCCGAGGCTGATTATCTGGTCATTAATGACCAGTTCGATACCGCGCTGGCCGATCTGGCCGCCATTGTTCGTGCCCGCCGGCTTACGCAAGCCCGGCAACAGGATGCGCAGGCCGCACTGCTGGCCAAGCTGCTGACCTGACAGGGCTTTTTCGGTATACTAGCCGGTTCCGGTGCCCGCTACGTGCGGGCTTTGTTGACTGTTACCGATGAGCGCGCAAGATCATGGCCCGTATTACTGTTGAAGATTGTCTCGATAATGTTGAAAACCGCTTTGAGCTGGTACTGCTGGCCGCCAAACGCGCCCGCCAATTGCAGACCGGCGGCAAAGAGCCTCTGGTTGCAGAAGATGGCGACAAACCCTCGGTGCTGTCATTGCGCGAAATTGCCGCCAACCTGATCACGCCGTCCAATATTGAAGAGCTGGCTGCCGACCCGGAAACCGATGACACCGCTGATCTGGCGGCACTCATCAAGGAAATGGATCTGAACTCAACGATCGTTCCTGAAGAAGACGAAGACGACGAAGACCTGGCGTAAGTAACCCGTCGGGGCTCGGTTCCCCGCGGGAGGGGGCCCATGACCGCGACCATCGACACCCTCGCTGACACCCTATCGGCCTATCTCGCCCCCGAGCAGGTCACCCAGATTCGTCGCGCCTATTACTACGCCCAACAAGCGCACGATGGGCAGCGCCGCCACAGCGGCGAAGCCTATGTGACCCACCCGTTGGCCGTCGCCAGCATTCTGGCCGACATGCACATGGACCATCAAAGCCTGATGGCCGCCCTGCTGCACGATGTGATTGAAGACACCGGCATTACCCGCGAAGCGCTGGCCAGCCAATTTGGTGAACCGACGGCCAACCTGGTCGACGGCGTCAGCAAGCTGGCCAAAATCGAATTCCGCTCACGCGCCGAAGCACAAGCCGAGAACTTTCAAAAAATGGCGCTGGCCATGTCGCGCGACATTCGCGTGATTCTGGTCAAGCTCGCCGACCGCCTGCACAACATGCGCACGCTCGATGTGGTCGGCCCTGAAAAACGCCGCCGCGTCGCCCGCGAAACACTCGACATGTACGCGCCCATTGCCAACCGTCTGGGCATGAACACGCTGCGCATTGAACTCGAGGAATTGGGCTTTGCCGCGCTGCACCCCATGCGCTCGCAACGCATTGCCGCGGCCGTGCGCAAGTTTCGTGGCAATCGCACCGAGCTGGTCGATACCATTCGGGTTGCCATTGAAAATGCCTTGGCCGAAGAAGGCATTGAAGTGCAGGTGATTGGCCGCGAGAAACACCTGTACGGCATTTATCAAAAAATGCGCAGCCAGCGAAAGCCGTTTTCCAACATCATGGACGTGCTCGCGTTCCGCGTGATCGTGGATTCGGTGGACACTTGCTACCGCACGCTCGGCATTGTGCACAGCTTGTACAAACCGGTGGCCGGGCGCTTTAAAGATTACATCGCCATTCCCAAGGCCAACGGGTATCAGTCGTTGCACACGGTGTTGTTCGGCATGCACGGCGTGCCGATTGAAATCCAGATCCGCACCCGCGACATGGAAGACATGGCCAATAACGGCATTGCCGCGCACTGGCTGTATAAATCCGACGAATCCTCAACCGACGGTTCGCATTTGCGTGCGCGGCAATGGGTGCAAGGCCTGCTCGAAATGCAGCAACGCGCCGGCAACAGTCTCGAATTTATCGAGCACATGAAGACCGATCTCTTTCCTGAAGAGATTTACGTGTTCACGCCCAGCGGCGACATTCTGGAATTGCCTTCGGGCTCGACCTCGGTGGATCTGGCTTACGCCGTGCACACCGACCTGGGCAACAGCTGTGTCGGTTGTCGCATCAATCGTCAGCTCGCACCTTTATCCGAAGTATTGCAAAGCGGGCAGACGGTTGAAATTATCACCGCGCCCGGCACACAGCCCAGCCCCGGCTGGCTTAACTTTGTGGTCAGCGGCAAAGCGCGCAGCAATATTCGCCATTTTTTGAAAAGCCAACGCCATACCGAATCCACCATTCTTGGTCGCCGCTTGCTCGAGCGCGCCTTGAACAGCCTGGGCCAGACGCTGGACGATATCCCCGCCGCGCGCATTGACGCGCTGCTCACCGAAACCGGTCACGGCAGTTTCGACACCATTCTTGAAGACATTGGTCTGGGCAATCGCTTGGCGTTTATTACCGCACAGCGCTTGGTGCCCGATGCCGACGAACCCGGCAACGATGCCGAAGCCGCACTCGCGCCGCATCGCGCCAAGCCACTGCTGATTCAAACGCGTCAAAACACCATGATCAGTTTTGCGCGTTGCTGTTACCCCATTCCCGGCGACCCGATCATCGGCCATATCAGTTCCGGCCGTGGCATCGTGGTGCATGTTGAAACCTGCAACAACGTCGCCAAGTCGCGCATTGAGCCCAAAGATTCCGTGGGCGTGCGCTGGGGCGATCAATTAAGCGGCGACTTCCCGGTGGAGCTGCGCGTTGAAGTGGAAAACCAGCGCGGCGTGGTCGCCCTGCTTGCCACCAAGATCAACAGCTTTGATGCCAACATCGAGAAAATCAACATTGAAGAAAAAGACCCGCGCTTGAGTTTGATACGCCTTGAAATTGGCGTGCAGAACCGCGTGCATCTAGCGCGCATCATGCGCCGCATTCGCAGCATTAAATCGGTGACCCGCGTCACTCGCATTAAAAACGTACAACATCATTAACGGAGCACCCCGTGAGCAACAAAGCCATCATTCATACCAGCAACGCCCCCGAGGCCATCGGCCCGTATTCGCAGGCTGTAAAAGTCGGCAACACGGTGTACCTCTCCGGCCAAATTCCGTTAGACCCGGCCACCATGCAACTGGTCACCGGCGATATTGATGCCGAGACGGTGCGCGTGTTTGAAAACCTGAAAGCCGTGGCCGAAGCGGCTGGCGGCAACATGAGCGACTTTGTAAAAGTCTCGATCTTCTTAACCGACCTGAATGATTTTGCGGCGGTGAATGAGGTGATGAAGCGTTACTTCACCGCACCGTATCCGGCGCGTGCTTGCGTGCAGGTGGCTGCATTACCGAAAGGGGCGCGGGTGGAGATTGAAGGGATTATGAGTTGTTGAAGGCTTTTTAGTAAGCGACTTTTCATGAGATGGCTACATTTAGACATTAATACCCAAATATAGGCATGCCTAGATATAGCCATTAATACCCATATCTGGGCACTGTCGTAGAATAAACTGTTATGTGTAATTTATAAAGACCACAGAAATATGAATGACGAACCAAATTTAATAATTTCTGACTTATCACAAGAATTATCTAGTGGTGGAAGAACGGTTAAAGTTGAAATATATCGGCTAGAAGAAGAATCTGAATGGGTTCTTGAAATCGAAGATGAATTTAATAATTCAACGGTATGGGATCAAACATTTCAAACCGAATCAGCAGCTTTAACTGAAGCCAAAAAATCCATTTTATCTGAAGGCGTTAAAAATTTTATTGGCCCAGAAGATGGTAAAGGCGAATGGAAATAATCACACATAACCAGGTGCGGCATGTTCGCCCTACGGGCTGGACTCGCGGCTGCGCCGCTCGCCCATGCGCACGGCGTTAGGGTAATAAATATGAGAGCATTACCACAAGATAATTTGGCCTACCCTGTTCTAATTATTCTGAATACAGGAAGTATGGGTACAGGTTGTGTTATCAATGCTGTTGAAGGCAATTATCTTGCTACAGCAAAACATGTACTATTTGATGAAAAAAATAATCTAAAAGGAAATGTGGCTATTTTAAAGTCGTATACGCCAGATTTGGTTGCTACAGACTTTACAAAATTTACCTTAGATCTAAATATAGTCACAAGCAACTCCAATATAATCGCACATACAAATCATGATGTCTGTTTAGTGCGTCTTTTAACTAAAGATGACCAGGGCAACAGCACTCATACACCTGGCGTGACTCTCGATAATTTATCATCGAGAGGTGTCTGCGGAATTAACATAAATACCACGGTTAAGATGTATCAGGATGTGCTAATTTCTAATGACGTTTTTATTTTTGGTTATCCGGCCTCAATAGGTCTTAGAAATTCACCACAATTTAACAGTGAAATACCTTTGTTGCGTAAAGGTATTGTTGCAGGAAAAAATGATCAGAACTCAACTATTATACTTGACTGTCCAGTGTATCAAGGGAATAGCGGGGGTCCTGTTATTGAAGTTGAACATATGCCCGGCGGTATAAGTTATAAACTTATTGGGCTTGTGTCCCAATTTGTACCAGTAGAGGATCACTGGAAAAATTTATCATTCGGAATAGTCAATACTCAGTGGTCAAATTCTGGCTACTCAGTCGTAGTGCCAGTAGACTTTATTAATGATTTAATCAATCAATTAAATGCTACCACTACTACCCCGTGAATATCCTAACAAGGCAATCAAGTTCGCCTGCTGCGCAGGCTGGGACCTTCGCCGCGACGCGGCTCGGCCCCTCAAAAATAATTGAGGTCCGAGTAACGTTTCCCCTCACCCAAACAACCCATCCAGCTCCCGCAGCGCCGCCATCAACGCCGTCACCTCTTTATCCAAGCCTTGAAAATACATTTCCGCCACCGGGTGAATCGAACAACGCTCGGGCAATTCAGCGCGCACTTCGATCATTGCGTAAAAACGCGGCAGCATCACAAACTGCACCCACTGCGGGAACTCGAGCGTGTCGATGCAAAACGGCTGGGTGCTGGCGAGTTGCTCCTCGCTGGGTGCGTCTTGCGCCCATAGCTCATGCTGGCGAAGCGCAGCTTCAATATCCATTAACACCGATGCCAGCTGGATATGCCGGTCAGTCATTCAGTAACGCTCCGTAGCCTTGTTGATACGACGAATAGCCCAGCGTAAAACCGCTGTCGTGCAGGCGCGTGTTGCGGATGCGTTTGCCGCCGGCCACTTCAGGCTTTGCCTGCTGGCGTACATCGAGCCCTTGTCGCGCTGCCAGCCAATGCAGCACATCGTGCTGGGGGGCTGGCATGTCATCGCTGACGTTATAGCAGCGCTCGACCGCATCGCCATTGCTGATCTTGTGTATCAAGTAGGCAATAAAAGCCGCGGCATCGTCGCGATGAATGCGATTGGTCCAGCGGTTATCGGCCGGCCAACGCGCAGGCTCGGTCGCGAGCGTTAACAAGCGATTGCGCCCCGGGCCGTAAATGCCGGAGAGTCGTAATGCGGTGGTCGCGCATGCGGCTTGCTGCAAAACCTGCTCGGCCTGCCATAGGCGCTCGCCGCCAAACTCGGCAGGTGCCGGGTCGCCCTGTTCGTCACACCAGCCGCCATCGCTTTCGCCATAGACGCGCGTGCTGGACACAAACAAGGCATGCCGCAACGGCACCGTCTGCAAGGCGGCCAGTGTGTTGCGCAAACCGTCGACGTAACTTGCTTGATAGGCGGCATCGTCGCGGCCGTTGCTGGCCACGGCATACAACAGAATGTCGGGTTTGAATTCGGCCAGCGTGGTGAGTGATGCGGGCCGGGTAATGTCGGCTGCGAGTGCGGTGATGGCTGCCGGCAATGCACCCGCCGTGCGCCGTGCGCCGGCCACCGTCAAGCCTGCTTGCTGCAGGCGCGTGGCGGTGGCGATGCCTAAGTCGCCACAGCCGACGATGAGCACGCGTGCATCAGACATTCACTATCGTCCTCGTGTATAAAATCGGGCATTATCGTCTCACGCTATTAGACCACGAAACCCCATGTCCGCACCGCTCGACCAACAGGCCATCGCGACACTCAAAGGTGTGGGGCCTGCGCTGGCTGGCAAACTGGAGCAGCTCGGTATTCACAGCGTGCAGGATGTGTTGTTTCATTTGCCGCTGCGTTATCAAGACCGCACGCGCATCACGCCGATCGGTGCCTTGCACCCCGGTGCCGAGGCGGTGATTGAAGGCGTGGTTCGCGGCGCGGACGTGGTGTTTGGTCGCCGCCGTTCGCTGCTGTGCCGTCTGCAAGACAATACCGGCACCATTACACTGCGATTTTTTCATTTCAACAAAGCCCAGCAAGCCAATCTGAAACCCGGCGATACCTTGCGCTGCTTCGGTGAAGTCCGCCGCGGCGGCAGCGGGCTTGAATTAATTCACCCGGAATACCGCCACAGCCATGCGGCGATGCCGGCCAGTGAAAACCGCCTCACACCGATCTACCCGACCACCGCAGGCTTCACGCAACAGCGTTGGCGCATGCTCACCGAACAAGCGCTGGACCGGCTCGACAGCGGGTTGGGGCAATCGATACCCGACCACCTGCTACCCGATGCCTTGCGCATATCCTTGGCCGATGCACTGCGATTTTTGCATCGGCCGCCGCGCGGGGTGGATTTAACGCAACTGGCCGAAGGCCTGCATCCGTTTCAACAACGCCTGGCGTTTGAAGAATTGCTGACGCATAACGTGTCGCTGCGGCGCATGCGGGCGCGCTTGCAACACCATGCCGCGCCAGCGATGACACAGGCCGGCGCGTTATCACAGCAACTGCTTGCGCAATTGCCGTTTCAGTTAACCGGCGCGCAGCAACGCGCCGTTGACGAGATTCTCCGCGATCTTAAAAAACCGCACCCGATGCTGCGCTTGGTGCAAGGCGATGTCGGCTCGGGTAAAACCGTGGTGGCCGCATTGGCCGCACTGCATGCGATTGATCACGGTTATCAGGCCGCATTGATGGCACCGACCGAAGTGCTCGCCACCCAACACGCCCATGCGTTCAGCCAGTGGCTGCAACCACTCGGCGTGCGCATGGCGCTGCTGACCGGTCAGACGCCTAAAAAACAACGCACTGAAATTCTCGCCGCCCTTGCCAATGGCGAGGTACAGCTGGTGATGGGCACGCACGCGCTGTTTCAGGAGTCGGTCCGCTTTCACCGGCTTGGCCTTGCCATCATTGATGAGCAGCACCGCTTTGGTGTGCATCAACGCCTGGCCCTGTCAGAGAAAGGTCACGGCGGCGATGCACGACCGCACCAATTGATCATGACGGCCACGCCGATTCCGCGCACGCTCGCCATGAGCGCCTATGCCGATCTCGATAACACCGTGATTGACGAACTGCCGCCCGGGCGCACGCCGATACAAACCGTGCTGATCGATAACAGCCGCCGCGATGAAGTGATCGGGCGCGTGCACCGGGCTTGTCGTGAAGGGCGACAGGCCTATTGGGTTTGCACCTTGATTGAAGAATCCGAAGAGCTCGATTGCGAAGCCGCCGAAGCCACGCATGCAGCGCTCAGCGAGGCCTTGCCGGATTTACGCGTCGGGCTGATTCACGGCCGCTTGAAGCCTGCTGAAAAAAATGCCGTGATGGCCGCATTCAAAGCCGGCGACATCGACCTGCTGGTTGCCACCACCGTCATTGAAGTCGGTGTGGACGTGCCCAATGCCAGTTTAATGATCATTGAAAACCCCGAGCGTCTGGGCTTGGCGCAATTGCACCAGTTGCGCGGCCGTGTGGGCCGCGGCTCGGCCGAAAGCCATTGCGTGTTGTTATACGCCAAACCCTTATCGCATTACGCGAAAGAACGCTTGGCCACCATGCGCGAAACCGGCGACGGTTTTGTGATTGCCGAAAAAGATTTAGAACTTCGCGGCCCCGGCGAATTGCTCGGTGCGCGGCAAGCCGGTCTGGTGCAATTTCGCATTGCCGATTTACAGCGCGATGCTGCCTTGCTCGATAGCGCCCGTCAGGCAGCCGATTGCATTTTGCGCGAGGAGCCCGCGCTTGCCAACGCATTGATTGAGCGCTGGCTGCCCGAAGGCGAACGGTTGGCCGGCGCGTAAATAAAAACGGCCCCTGCATGCAGGGGCCGTCCGGCTTGACGCGCTTAGCGTGTTCCCATTTTGCGCAAATTGGCCGGCGTGTAGTAATCCTCGCCACGCGCCGGAATGTTGTACTGGGTCGGTGTGCGTTCATTGGCCATGCGAATGGCGATATAAGCACCGGCTTTTAAGTCATGAAATACCAACGTGCGCTGGATATACCCTTGCACGGCATAATCATAAATTGTGTTGATGAGGCTCATGCGCCAGAGATCGCCGCGCCCGTCAAAGCTTTCGGTGCTCGCCGTTAACCAGCTGTCCTCGTCAATAAAGAAGCGGCGCTTGGCATAGATATGACGGCTGCCCTTTTTAAGATTGGCTTCAACCACCCACACCCGATGCAACTCATAACGCATGAAGTCCGGGTTCACGTGATACGGCGTGAGAATCTGTTTATAGGTCGCATTCACGTCATCGAACTTGTAGTTATGGTAGGGAATGTAAATTTCTTTTTTGCCGATTAAGGTCCAGTCGTAACGATCCATGGCGCCGTTAAAGCCGAGCATGTCGTCCACCGTCATCAAGCCGCCGGGCGCATCGGGCGTGTCATAACCCACCGTCGGTGCTTGTTTCACGCGGCGCACGCCGGGCAAATAAATCCAGGCATTGCGCGGGTAGGTCACTTGATCGAGCGGCTCATGCACAATCGTCATTTGCCCTTTGTCGCGTACCGGCGCTTCCGTCGTGAGATGCACCAGACCGCCGTAGATGCTGATTTTTTCATCGACCACACCGACCGCATGATCGTGACTGGCAAACGGATAATCGGCAATGGTCAGCAAGGTGCGCACCGATTGGGTGCCGTCGGGGAAGACGGCGATATCGTCCATCACCCCTTCCATGCTGAAGTTCGGCGCAATCACGCGGGCATTCCATAAGGCCTCGGCACCGTCTTTGGGAATCGGAAACGGCGCGCCACCGGTAAAGTTGCGCAAGCCGTCAACGCCATTCACCAGTTGTGTGTTCTTCGCATTAAAAAAGGCGCGCTCTTCGGCAAGCTTGGGGTAGCGGCCATCGCGATGACTGGGGTAAATCATCATCCGGAAGGTGTCGGGGTATTGCGCAAACAGCGCTTGCTGACCTTCGGTTAAGTGCTCGGCATGTTGTTTGTAGTTGGCGGCCGTCAAGGTCAGTATCGGCTTTTCTTTTGCATACGGGTCGGGATACGGCGAACCGGTGCCCGGATAATCCAGGCCTTTGGGAACACCCAACATGCTGCCCGTCCAGGCGGGAATGGTGCCTGCTTTATTCGCGGCGCGTTCGGCGCCCATCGGGGTCAGCGGGCCGTCTTTTAATTGCTGTGCTTCTTCGGCGCTTACTTTCGCCATGGCGGGCGTCGCAAGACACGCGGTCAGTACGGCAATGGATAGGGCTTTGCCAATCGTGTTCATAAAGCCTCCTTAGAATGAATACTTCAGTGTGAGCGCAACGTTGTCGCGATCGTTAATCCAGTTATCGATGCCGCCACCAAAATAAGTGGTGTAGGCAATGCCCGCTTCAAGCCGTTGCAAGTAACTCAAATTCAAGCCCACGCTCACTGCCTTGGCGTCTTCAACGATGTTCATTTCCCGAATCGTGCCTTCAATGCCTTGCGAATAAAAAATCGGTACGGTCAAATCCACACCCGACATCACGTTGTTGTACGCAAACTCGGTACGGATGCTGGTGCCCCACGCGGCAGAATCAAAACGCAGATCGGTATCGGCCATGTCATCGTGCTGACCGGTCACCACTTCGAACACCACCGTGGTGCTGTCGGCAATCCAGCTCGGCCCAAAAATATGCGTGCCATTCACGCTGGCCTGATAAAAACCGGCACGCACCGGCGTACCGATCAGGTTGCTGGAAACCACCGGCAAATTCGGCCGATAACTGAGTTCGCCTGCAACGCTGGTGGTGCCCACCACCGTTGAAAAGCTCATTCCGTACAAACGAATGTCTTCAAAGTAGCGCTCGACATAATCGGTGGGCAATATCAAACCGCCGCCAATCGGGGTGCCGTGAATTTCAAAACTGGGGGTTTTGCTGTGCGACACTAAATTGTAGAACGCCACTTCGGAGCCGTCATCGAACAGGTAACGCAACGCAACGCCCCATTGCCCGCTATCGGGCGGGGTTTCATCCGGCCCTCGCGGGAATGCAAAAACAAAACCGCCCACCGCGGCCAGATAGTTTTCAGCGCCGGCACCCATTTGGTCAACGTAGCTGTAATAACTGCCAACGCCGTCGAGTTTCGTGGCCTTCCACTCGTACTGGTAATAGGCTTCAAAGTCGATGTTGTCGGTCAGGTTGATTTGCCCATAAACCGCACCGGTCGAGAGCAGGATCTCTTTGACTTCAACACCGGGCGTGTTCGATGCGGAGACATCAATGCGGTTTTGCACCGCCATGATGCCCGGATAAAAGGTGCTTTCGCCCCAGTTAATCGCCTGTTCACCGACACGCATGTTCAACACACGCTCACCCACATCAAAGGTGCCGTAGACAAACGCATCCAGCAGCACCACATCGGCACCGTAATCGTCTTCGGTGTGTTTGGGAAAGTCGCCGTACCCGGTGGTGCCGCCTACTGCGGTACCGCTGTTGTACAGCGCAAAACCCGCCGGGTCGATATCGGTGTGCTGGTCTTTATAAACCGTGTCGTAAAAGGCTTTGCCGCGCAAAAACAAACCGTAATTACGCCACTGCACATCCATATCGGTTAATACCGTCAAGCGGTTGCTGATCAACCCCGGATCAAAGTTGCGGTTACCGTCATCGATGTTGGCTGCAATCACCGTACCGACCAAGGTGCCGTCACCGCGCAGCATGCTTTTATCGGCCGCCTGCACACGCCACTGCGCGCCATAGGTAATGCTGGTGTCGATATCCATGGTGACCGCATCATCGCCATCGCCAAAATCCAGCGCCAAGGCATACGCCATGGGCGCAATCATGACGCCCAACAATAACGCGGCACACGGCGAGGCCGTTTTCATTAATGCCTTCATGGTGCATCCCCTCCATTGGTATTCTTGATGTCCTGCCAACGCGGCCCTTTGGCGGCCAGTTTTTCAGGATTAATCAAGTAGTGTGCCAACGCGGGCAATAACCACAATGCGCCAATCATGTTCCAGAGGAACATAAAGACCAGCAGCACGCCCATGTCGGCTTGAAATTTCACCGGCGAAAACGCCCAGGTCGCAACACCGATGGCCAAGGCCACCCCGGTCAATGCAACCGCTTTGCCCGTTGTGCGTAACGTATTGAAATAGGCGGTTTCAAGATCCTGGCCCTGGCGCAAAAAACGCTCCAGTCGACCGTAAATATAAATGCCGTAATCCACGCCCACGCCCACGCCTAACGCAATCACGGGCAAGGTTGCGACTTTCACGCCAATGCCAAGGCCGGCCATCAGCGCCTGGCACAACACCGAGGTCAGCACCAACGGCAAAACAATGCAGACGGTGGCCGCAGGCGACAGGAAGGTGATCAACACCAGCACGCAGACCACGCCGTACACCAGCCACAACATGCGCGACTGCGCGGCCTCGATGACCTGATTGGTCGCCGCTTCGATGCCGGCATTGCCCGATGCCAACACAAAGCGAATGTCGTCGCTGTTGTGCTCTTTCGCAAACGCCTCGGCTCGTGCCACCACTCGCGTCAATGTCTCGGCCTTGTGATCACGCAAAAACAAAATGACCGGTGCAAAGCTGCAGTCGCGATTGATCAAGGGCTGGGGAATGGCAAAGAAAGTGCCGTCGAGTGCGCGCTGATCGCGCACCAGGGTGTAATACTTCGGGTTGCCTTCGTTGAATCCCATCAACACCTGTTTGCTGACATCCACGTATGAAATCGCCGATTGCACGCCTTCGGTGTTTTCCATGACCCAATTAAATTGATCAACCAATTTCATATTGCTGTATTGCGAGCAGCGGTCTTTTTCGGTTTCAACCATCACCATGAACACATCCGAACTCACGGCGTAATGTTCGTTCACAAACGCCACGTCGGTGTTGTAACGCGAATCCGGGTGCAGCTCGGGCGCGCCACGGTCCAGATCACCAATTTGCAAATAGCTGCCGGCCCACAACCCCGCACCCAATAACGCCGCTGCCGCTAATAATGATTTGGGGGCCATGGATGGGCTGGCCGCGCGCGACAGCCGCTTCCAGATGCCGGTCTTTTTCTGACGCTCGCGAATGTGTTCAATGCCGTGATCACAGACGCCCAGGTACGACATGATCAGCGGCAGCAGCACCAGATTGGTAAAAACGATCACGGCCACGCCGAGGCTCGCGGCAATGGCCAGCTCCTGGATCACCTCGATCTTGATTAAAAACAGGGTGATGAAACCAAGTCCGTCGCTGACCAAGGCAACAATGCCGGGCAAATACAAAGCCCGATAGGCTTTGCGCGCAGCCAGATTGGCGCTGGCGCCTTCGCTCATTTCAATGGTGATGGCGTTAATGATTTGCACGCCATGACTCACGCCAATCGCAAACACCAAAAACGGCACCAGCATGGAGTAGGCGTTAATGCCGTAACCAAAGACACGCAACAAGCCCAATTGCCAGATCACCGCAATCACGGAACACAACAGCGGTGCAACGGTGGCAATCGGGCAGCGGCAAAAGTGGTACAGCAACATCAGGGTGACCAGCAGCGTAATCACGGCGAACACCATGATCGAACCGATGCCATCGATCAGATCACCGATCAGTTTGGCAAAACCGGTAATGCGGATCGTGACCTTTTCGCTTTGGTAGCGTTCCCGCAGCTCGGTTTCCAATAGCCGTGCAAACGCCGGATAATCCAGCCGTTCACCCGTGGTCGGATCGCGATCAATCAGCGGAATTTCAATCATGCTCGATTGGAAATCATCGGCAATCAAGCGGCCCACCAGGCCCGAGCGCAAAATATTTTGGCGGACGGTTTCAAGGCTCTCGGCACTGCCATCGTAATCGGCAGGAATGACCGTGCCACCATCAAAGCCGTCTTCGGTCACTTCCATCCAGCGAACGTTGGGCGTCCACAGCGATTGCACGCGGCTTTGATAAACACCGGGCAAATACAAGGCAGCATCGCTGATTTGTCGCAGGGTCTCGAGGTAGTCGGCCGACATAATATCGCCGTCGGTCGATTCAACCACCACCTGCACCGAGGTGCCTGCGGCACCAATATCCTCGATATGCGCCATCATCGCGCGAATGTACGGATGCTGCACCGGGATCATTTTTTCAAAACTGGCATCGGGCTTTAAAAACGACGCTTGATAACCCAGCCACACGGTCATCAATACAAACAACGCCAACACGTAGGGCCGATAATTAAAAATCAGCCGTTCGTAAATACGCGCTTCTTCGCCCACCTCATAGTGAAGATGCTTGCTCATGGCTGCACCTGCTGCGCCGGTGCCAAGGTCAGCTGATGCAAGCCGCCCTGGCCGACCATCCAGAGGCGATTACCCGACAACACCGCCGCGGTCAGATGCTCGCCTTGTTCTTTTTGCAGCACCTGAAACCGGCCGTCGGCAGAGCCTGCCAAAACGCTGCCACCTTGCCCCACCAAAAACACGCGATCGCGATCGGCGGTGCTGCCAAACAGGGTTTGTGACAAGGGCAGTGGCACGGCCTGCCAATGATGTGCATCGGTGCTGCTATACGCGTGGCCGCGCAGGCCAAAGACCAGCAATTGCGAATCGAACGCTTGCAGACCGAATAACGAGCCGTCGTACTCAAACGCTTGCTGTTGCCAGCCGGTGCCGGCGCTGTCGGAGATCGTCATCAGGCCGCGCTCGCCCACCATGATCACGCGACCGTCGGGCAGGCCCGTGATCGCATGGATGTGCAGGCCTTCGGGGTTATCGACGCGGTCGGTCCAGTCTTCCCAATGCGCGCCGCCATCGCGGGTGTGCAAGACCGTGCCAAACGCGCCTGCCGCCCAGCCGGTGCTGGCATCGGCGAACCAGACATCCAGCAAGGCGGAAACCGCCTCACCTTGCGAGGCCGCTGCCATGCCATCGTGTTGGACTTGCCAATGCTGGCCGCCGTCATCGGTGGCCAGAATCAGTGCTTCATGACCAACGGCCCAGCCGTGCCGGGCATCCAGAAAATAAACCGCTGTCAGCAAGCGATCATCGGGGGTGGCCGCCACAGCCCACGTACGGCCTTCGTCATTGGACAGCAACACGTGGCCGCGCTCGCCGACGGCAATCAGGCGATCGCCCGCGCGGGCGATGTCCAGCAATAAGGATCGGGCCGCTTTCGGCCACGCGGCATCGGCCGCCAATCCGGGCGCCATCAATACCATGACGATGGCCGCCACGATCGCGATGCACCGTGCCACTGTGCTGCCTTGCGAGGACATACTTCTCCCTGCCACTGGGGGCCTTTCTTATCTTCACAGTTAGAACCCTCGTCTACAACAGCTCAAGCATAACCCTGCCCGGACGTGACTTGTATCAATAAACCGGCGACAACGCCTTATCAGGTGTATCCCTGCCAGGACGCCAGCCAGCGGCCGCCAATGCGCAGCTCCCGCGCCGACAGCCCGTCCAGGCTGCCGGGCGCACTGAGCCGGCGTACTTTGGCGCGGGCAAACTCGTGCGTCATCGGGTCACTGGACAAACCCATGAAGTGACTGAGCCGGTCAATCACCGCATGCGGCTGTTCCATAAAATTGGCATAGTCCACTTGCATGTGATGCTCCGGCTTCATGCGCGCTACCGCCGGCTCTGTCACCTCCATGCTCAATCGCCATTCGAGCAAACCGCGCTCAAAGGCCGACAGTTGTTCCAAGGGCAAATCCGCCAACTCGGCATGCTCGCGCACGCTGTCGCACAAGGCCTTCCATTTATAGCCGCCGGTGCCGTACCAGCCGCCGGCCAGAATTTTATTCTCGATCGAGCGCGCGACTTCGACGCCGTGTCGCCAGACATGAATGTAACGGGCATCGGGAAACAGGGCATGCAAAAAGGGTAAGCGAAATGCATTTTCAGGCAGTTTTTCCAACAGCACGTTGCCGCCGTGTCGATGCTGCTCGTAGCCAAAGCAACGCCGAATCCGCTCACGGCCTTTGGCATTCACATCAGCAGCATCGAGCTCCAGTTTGCCGGCACGCAACGGAGCGGCCAGCGTCCAGATATCCGATTGCGGAAATGCCGCCGCCCAGTAATCGCGCGGTTCGTTTAAATACGCAATGGCGGCGTGTTGCGCCAGTGTGTGCCCGAGAATGGTTGTCCCCGATCGTCCGCAACCGACAATAAACACCGGGTCGCTGCAGGTATGCCGTGAACAACGGGCAATGCTGCCGGCACGAACAATTTTCCACTGCCGGCGCAATTCTTTTTTTATCAAAAACGCGGCGGATTTTTTTTGGGCTCCGGCTACGCTCATGCCGACACCTCGTGAATTTGCAATAGCCGATCGAGCAGCGACTCCAGCACCCGATGCATGGCATCGCAGTGCACCAGACCTGCTTGCAACGCATCGGTGTCTTGTACATAACGACTGCCATCGAGCTCGTGTGCACAGTGGCCCATCAAGCGCTCAAGCCACGGTGCCGTCGTTTCAAGATGGCATTGCAAACCCAGCACATGCTGTTGGTATAAAAATCCTTGATTGGCACAGGCATGACTGCCGGCAATGCGCACCGCACCGGCAGGAATACCAAACGTATCGCCATGCCAATGCAACACACGCAATGATGTGGGCCACAAGCCGGCAAGCCATGTATCGGCAATGGCTTCGTCACGCTGCACATCGAACCAGCCGATTTCGCGGTGCGCGTTACGCGTCACCGTCGCACCCAACACATCGGCAATCAATTGCGCCCCCAGACACACACCGAGTACCGGCATGCCGGCATTGATCACTTCGCGCAAGCGCGTTTTTTCAAGCACCAACCACGGATGCTCTGTCGTATCGTGCACACCCATGGGACCGCCCATGACCACCAGCAACCGGGTGTGCGCATCGGGCAATGAGGGCGCGGCTTGCCATACCGGCACACACTCCACCGACAGGCCGCGCCGCTCGGCCCATTGCCGAATCGACGCCGGCCCTTCAAACGGAACGTGCTGCCAGACTTGAATCTTCATGCACCCAGGTCTCCTGCGCCTTGCTGTTGCGCATCCGGCATCATGATTGACGTGCTCATGACATCAGCACCTTACTATACGCTGTCGGATTTGTTCGTGCTCGCCGTCCGGCACGACAGCCCTTTGTTCAGGCGGTATACTCGATGCACATCATCAGCATGCCTGCATATCATAATAAATCGGGGTCATCGCATGAAAAAAATCACGCTCGCCGCCACGCTGTTGCTCACCTGCTCCTTGCTCTCTGGCTGTCTGGGCCAGAATGCCTTGTTTAATAACTTTCAAAACTGGAATGCTCACGCAAGCCGTGATCGGGGTGTCAATCAGGTCATCTCTTTTGCTTTCTGGATTATTCCTATTTATGAACTCACCCTGCTGGGTGATTTGATTATCTTTAATTCCATCGAATTCTGGAGCGGCAGAAACCCGGTATCGAATCGCCCCGCCATTGCCCTGAATACCGACAACCCGAACCGTACCGTGACCGATGGTCTGGGCAATCAAGCCGATTTGGCACTGCAGGCCGATGGCAGCATTGCCGTCACCGAGCACAGCAACGGCGCTACCTATCATTATGTGCTGCGTGAAACCGATGGTCGCGTCACGCTGGAAGGCCAGTCGCCCTCGCTGGCGGCGTTTTAACGCATTCGTCATAAAAACCCGGGCCTCGGCCCGGGTTTTTATTTTTCTGATGATCGGGCATCCAGAGGGGATTTCCGATAAAACTCGACGACAAACCGGACGCGGCCAACCGGCGACACATAATGCAAGACCTCGGGCAATACCGTACCAAGATCCTTCGCACCGAGCAGTTGTTCGATCGCTAATGACGGGATGCAATACCGCAATTGACCGCTTTGGACCCGGATACACGCCCACACGCCGGCCTTGGTGGCGTGATCACGCAACAAACCGGCAGGCACGGTTGCTTCAGTAAAGACCGGTGTTTGTTTATAGACCACAAAACCGTCCGGCCATTCCAATGCGTCGCAACGCACGCAGTTCAGCGTTTGCCCCAGCATCGCCTCGCGGCCTTCGTCGCTGATCACCCACGGGCGATTCACAAACGGTGGCTGATGGCGCACATGCTGGCGATGCCCGCAGCTTAACCACGCGAAAGGATCGTCGTGTTCATCGACACCAAAACCGGTGATGGCGCGTTGCATGCGTTTCTCCTGGAGCGGTCATTGTAAAGGGCATTCTGCTGCAGTCTGTTACTCGGTTGATGTCCGGCATAAAATGAGCGCCCAATCACACACGAGCACACCTCATGCCCTGGGTTATTTTGGTACTCGCCGGCCTGTTTGAAATCGGCTGGGTCATTGGCCTGAAATACAGCGACGGCTTTACCCGTCTGTGGCCGTCAATCGCCACCCTGATCGCCATGGCGGCCAGCGTTTGGTTGCTCGGCGTGGCAATGAAATCACTGCCGATGGGCACCGCTTATAGTGTATGGGTAGGCATTGGTGCCGCAGGAGCCGTGGTGCTGGGTATGCTGTTGTTTGATGAGGCGGCCAATGCCCTTCGACTGGTTAGCATTGCGCTGGTGATTACCGGTATTGCGGGCTTAAAACTGGCGACGCCGTGATTGTGAAGCCGTGTGCCTGCGCAAACTTTGCAATACCGCCTCGCAGCGCGATCAAAAGCACGGCGTTAACCGGCGAGCTAGTCCGCCGTGCGGCCATCCTTGCGCAATCGGCTAAGTGCCACAAAAAATACCGGCACCAGGAAGATCGCCAACACCGTGGCACTGATCATGCCGCCCATGACGCCCGTACCGATCGCGCGTTGACCGGCCGCACCGGCACCGGTGGCCGTCGCCAACGGCATGACCCCTAAAATAAACGCGAACGAAGTCATCAAGATCGGTCGCAGGCGCTGGCGGCAGGCGGTAATGATGGCCTCCATCAACGCCATGCCTTCGGCTTGCAAGTGACGGGCAAACTCAATAATCAAAATGGCGTTTTTGGCCGACAGGCCAATGATGGCAATCAATCCCACTTTGAAATAAATATCATTGGACATGCCCAGCACGGTGACGCCGAGCACCGAACCCAACAAACCCAATGGCACCACCAACATCACCGCCAATGGAATCGTCCAGCTTTCATACAAAGCCGCCAGGCACAGGAACACCGACAAAATCGACAGGCCCATCAGCAGCGGCATTTGTGCACCAGAAATGCGCTCTTCGCGACTGATGCCGGTCCACTCATACCCCAGACCTGCCGGCAATTCGCGCATCAACGATTCCATCGCGACCATGGCTTCGCCGGTGCTGTAACCCGGCGCGGCGGTGCCGGCCAAGCGGTACGCCGGATAGCCGTTGTAGCGCACCAGCTGCATAGGCCCGCTGACCCAGCGCGTGCTGACAAATGCCGACAGCGGCACCATCGCACCTTGGGCATTCAGCACATTGAGTGCAAGTAAATCTTCGGGCTGCATGCGATGACGCACATCGGCCTGCACAATCACCCGCTGCATGCGACCGGCATTGGGAAAATCATTCACGTAATTCGAACCGAGCGCGGTCGAGAACAATTGGTTGATGGCTTCAAAACTAACGCCCAATGCGTAGGCGCGTTCGCGGTCAACGTCGAGCTGCAATTGCGGCGCGTCTTCCACGCCTTCTACGCGCAGACTGCCAATCGCGGGATGTTGCGGTGCCAACGCCAGCAGTTGATTGCGCGCCGCCAGCAACGCGTGATGACCCAGTGCGGCGCGATCCTGCAGGCGCACACTGAAACCGACGCCATTGCCCAGCTCCGGAATCGGTGGCGGGTTGATCGGAATCGCAAAGGCGTCACGAATGCCCATCAACGCACCCATGGCGCGCTGGGCAACCGCTTGCGCACTGTGTTCCTCGCCGTGACGTTCGCTCCAGGGTTTTAACGCAATAAACGAGTTGATCATGTTCTGGCCCGCGCCAAAAAAATTGGTGCCCACCACGGAAATAACATTCGCCACTTCCGGCTGCGAACCGTAGAACGCCTCGATTTGCCGCGCGACTGCCACCGAGCGCTCGGCCGTTGCACCCGGCGGTAACTGGGTCACCGTGAACAAACGGCCTTGGTCTTCATCCGGTAAAAAGCCGGTCGGCAGCCGCACAAACAACACCATCACGACGCCAATAATCACCGCGTACACCAGCAAGAACAATCCCCGACGGCTCAATATGCGAGTGACCAAGCGGGTGTACTGACCCACGCTGCGATCAAACACGCGATTGAACCACGCAAAGAAACCGTTGGTTGAATGGCGCTGGCCGGCAACCGTCGGTTTCAACAGCGTCGCGCACAATGCCGGCGTCAATGACAACGCAAAAAACGCTGAAAACAGAATCGCCACCACCATGGTCAGCGAAAACTGCCGATAAATATTGCCGACCGAACCGCCAAAAAAACCCATCGGAATAAACACCGAAACCAAAACCACGGTAATGCCAATCACCGCACCGGTAATCTGCTGCATGGCCTTGATCGTGGCCTGATACGGCGGCAGGCCCTCTTCGTTCATGATGCGCTCGACGTTCTCGACCACCACGATGGCGTCATCCACCAAAATGCCAATGGCCAGCACCATCGCAAACATGGTCAACACGTTGATCGAAAAACCGCTGGCGTAGAGCACCGCACAGGTACCCAGCAATGACACCGGCACCACAATCGCCGGAATCAGCGTATAGCGTATGCCTTGCAGAAACACGAACATCACCAGAAACACCAATGCCATGGCTTCAAGCAAGGTGATAAATACTTTTTGTATCGAGATCGACACAAACAGCGACGAGTCCACCGGCACACCGTAGCTCATGCCGGGCGGAAAATATTGCTGCAGCGCATCGAGCCGGGCCCGCACTTCGCGCGCGGTCTCGACCGCATTGCTGGAAGGGCTCGGTTGAATCGCCATGCCGATCAAGGGCGCTTCACCCTGACGCGCAAACGCGGAATAACTCTGTCCGCCCATCGCCACCCGCGCAACGTCTTTCAAACGCAGCGGACGACCATCACTACCGATGCGTATCACAATATCGCCAAAGGCTTCCGGTGTTTCGAGTTGGCCGCGCACCACCAGTGTTGCGGCCAGGCCTTGGCCGTCCACGCTCGGCAAATCCCCCAAGATACCGGAAGACACTTGCGCATTTTGGGCACGAATGGCGGCCACAATATCGGCTGGCGACAAGTTCACTGCCGCCAGACGATCCATATCCAGCCACACGCGCATGGCACGTTCGGCGCCAAACATCCGCACCTGACCCACGCCCGGCACGCGCTGGATGGCCGGGATGATATTGCGGGCCATGTAATCGCCCAGACCAAACCGGCTGGCACTGCTGTCGGTAGAGTTCAGCGTGATGATCATCAACACATTGGAGTTGGCCTTCTCGACCTTGATGCCTTGCTGATTGACCGCCTGCGGCAGGCGCGGCGATGCACGGGCCAGACGGTTCTGGATATCGACTTGCGCCATATCCGGATCGGTACCGGGCTTGAACGTCACCATGATTTCAGCCACGCCGTTCACCTGGCTGACCGATTGGGTGTAAATCATGCCTTCCGCGCCATTGAGTTCATTCTCGATAACACTGACGACCGTTTCATCGAGAATCTGTGCTGAAGCACCGGGATAGGTTGCGGTAATGTTGACGGAGGGCGGCGCCACACTGGGGTATTGTGCAACCGGCAACAACGAAACCGCCAGCAAGCCGGCCAGCGAAATAAAGATGGCGACCACCCAGGCAAAAATCGGCCTATCAATAAAAAAACGTGCCATCGATGCGCTCCCTGCCTTAACGCTGCCAGGTCACCGGGTTGACCGGTTGCTCCGGACGAATTTTCTGGAAGCCCTCAACAACAAAAAGCTCGCCCGTTTGTAAGCCTTCGCTGATCAACCAATCGTTATCCAACGCTTGCAATACGCGCACCTGCCGGGTGTGAACGATGTGCTGTGCATCCAGCACTTTCATAAAATCACCATGTTCGTCACGAGTGACCGCTTGCTGCGGCACCCGGAACACACCCTCCAGTCGCGCCTGCGGAACCCGCATACGCACCGGCATACCCGGCAACAGCAACCGATCCGGATTAGGTAATTCGGCCCTCAAGGTAACGCGTGCCGTTTGTGGATCAACACTGGCACCGGCAAACAACAGACGCCCGGGATGTGCATAATCATGGCCGCCATCGAGTATCAATTGCACCGGCAAACCGGCCGCCTGTTCGGCGCCCGCCAAGCGGCGCAAGGCCAGCAGCTCGTTCGCGCTCTGACTGAAAGTGGCGTAGATGGGATCGAGTTGCTGAATCACCGCCATCGGCGTGGCTTCGTCTTCACCCACCAAGGCACCCTCGGTGACGAATGCGCGACCTATACGACCGGCTATCGGTGCTTTGACAGTGGCATGATCAACATCAATGCGCGCTGCTTCGCGCGTTGCTTTGGCGGCAGCAACCTCGGCCTCCGCTTGCTGGGCCATTGCGCGAGCATCAACCGCGGATTGCTCACTCACCAGTTTTTCGCTATACAGTTTTTCAATGCGCAGCCTTTGCGAACGCGCCTGCAATGCTTGCGCTTCGGCGCGTGCCAGCTCGGCCTCGGCACGGGCATAGCTGGCCCGATAAGGTGCCGGATCAATCACGAACAGCACCTGACCGGCCTCGACATCACTGCCTTCGATAAACTGCCGTTGCTGCACCACCCCGGCAACCTGGGCGCGCACCTCGGCCTCGCGCCACGCTTCGAGTCGACCGGGCAGTACCGCATCGGGAGTAATCGTTTCGGCTTCGGCCGTTAACACGGCCACTTCCGGCAATGGACTTGGCGCCAATGCGGCATCCTGATTACAACCGGCCAATAGCAACGCCGCCAACAGCAACGGCCCGCGACACGACAGGGAAATCATGAGTCAATCCTGAGTATAAAGGTCAAGATTGACACTATCGTCATATTTGACATAAATGTCAAATATGCCATGATGCAATTTCTTGACTTCCCGTGACCGCCCGTGACCAACTTGCTCGCCACAACACCCTGCAAACGCGAACGCACACACGCCACGATCATTGCTGCGGCGCGGCAAATTATTGCGGAAAAAGACATCGATGCCGCCAGCATCGACGAGCTGATGCAGGCTGCCGGCATGGCCCGTGGCACGTTTTACAACCATTTCACCAGCCGTGAGACCTTACTGCTGGCCGTGCTGGCCGATATACAGCGCTGCCTCCGCGAAACCGTGGAAAACCGCATCCCAACCGGTCTGCCTGCTGAAAGTGTGGTCGCCTGCATGATTTACGGCTTTCTGCAGTTTGGTCTCGATCACCCCGATACCGGCCGCGCCTTGGTACGTATTGCCGCCAGTCAGGACTGGCTAACCCGACGCGACGCAAGCACCCAGGTGTTTCCGCGTGCTGACTCGGCATTTCAATCGTTGCTAGGCGATATCCCGTTCAGCAGCGGCTTGGCCTACCTTGAAGGGGTGGTAAACCAGCTGCTGCGCCACCGTTTATCGGGGCAAATCGATGCCATTGAAACCGATCAGGTTATTGCCTTGTCGTTGCGAGGACTGGGTATCAGTGCTGCTCGTGTGCAACGCGCACAGGCTGCTGCCAAAGCCTTTTGCGAACAACAGGCGATTCATCACGCCCATCAACAACCGGGACTTTATTGATCAGCGACTGTACTCCCCCTGCGCTTCGGGCTGATACACCACCGCCTCAACGGTAATGCGAGCCACCCGATGATCGGGCAATTCCCAGTCCATGCTGTCACCCTCTGACAGACCAAGCAGCGCGGCACCGATCGGGCTCAACACAGAGACTTCCGTGGCCGGATCTTGCAGCTCGCGCGGGTATACCAACCGTTTTTCCAACGCGTGCTCGATCGTTGATAAATGAAACCGCACCACGCTGCGCATGGTCACCGTCTGTGGCGGTATACGCTCAGGCGGCAACAGACGGGCGCGATCAATTTCAGCTTCCAACCGATCGGCGGTATCGTCTGCCGCGGCGGCACGATCCAACAAACTGCGCAATCGCTCGGCATCGTGGCTATTAATAATAATGTTCGGCGCATGCGCTTTCATAGTGGCATTCCTTTGGTTATCCAAAAAGCAAAAGCCCGGATCTCTCCGGGCTTTTGCGCAAACGGAGTGAGCATAGGTTATGGGGAAAAAATCGGGGCAATCATCATGGAACCTCCGTCAATCATTGCGTCATTAGCGTAACGCGTTCTACCAATCTGTCAATCGGCCCGCTACGAATGCCATAAAAAACCCGGCCAAGGCCAGGTTTTTTATGGCTTAGGCCAAAATGGCCGGCAACTCTTTTTGCAAGCGCATCTTTTCTTTGATGCCGTTTTCACCGGTCAACGCAAAGCCGATCAACTCGCCTTGTGGATTACGGAATTCGGCCACCACGTTGTTGCCGTCTTCGGTAATGTGCCAGCTGCCTTCTGCACCACGCGGCGGCGGCGACACCACCACCGGACAGGCCGGCGTTTTAATGGTCACCGGCATGGCCGGATAACTGACTTCCGTCGGTGTGCCGGCCAAGGTTTTTGCCAACGCACGAGCACCGGCCATCAAAGGCGCAACGTAGAACAACACGTGCCCTTCCACTTCAGCGCAGTCACCCAAGGTATAAACATTTTTTGCACTGGTTTCGAGCAGACGATTGGTCACGATACCGCGATTGCAGGCAATGCCGGCCTCTTTTGCCATCTGAATGCGCGGGCGCACACCCACCGCAGACACCACCATATCCGCCGCAATGGTGTTGCCATTGTTCAAGGTGGCTACCACACCGTTACCATCGGGGCCGTGATTGACCGCTGTCACCAACGGGCCAAAATGGAAGGTCGCGCCTTTTGCTTCTAGTGCGCGCTGCACGGCTTTGCCCGCAGGCTCGGGCAATAACGTCGGCAAGCAATAACCGAGCGGATCCACGGTTTCGATTTCAAAGCCGCCATTGAGCAAGTCGTTGGTGAATTCACAGCCAATCAAACCGCCGCCGATGATCAATACTTTTTTCGCTTCCTGTTTTTTCAGTGCGGTCCGTAAATCGTCGTAATCGAGCAGGTCGTTCACGGAATACACTTTATCCAGCGCATCGCCTTCGAGCGGCGGACGAATCACGTCCGCGCCCCAGGCCAAAACCAATTTGCGGTACGGCACGCGAATCGCATCGCTGATGACAATTTCTTGCTTGGCGGTATCAATGGCCGACACGTGCGTGAACGTCCAGACGCTGGCTTTCAGTTGACGGCCCATGCTGCCGGCGTCGTTCATCGCCAGATCATTGGCCGTGGTGTTTTTCGTAAAACCGGTAGACAGCATGGGCTTGGAATAGCTGCGGCCATCGTCCGAGGTAATCAACACCAACGGTGTCTTGTCGTCGTTCTTGCGGAATTCACGCGCCAGGTTATAGCCGGCCAGTCCGGTACCGATAATCACGATCGGCAAGCTATGCGCATCGCTGGCTTCCTCATGATGTGCGGCGGCTTCCGTCTCGCTTTGCTCGATCATCTCGAAATCTTCTTTGCCCACGCCACAATCCGGGCACAGCCAATCCGCCGGAACATCGGCCCACTTTGTGCCGGGAGCAATACCGTCATCGGGCCAGCCTTTGGCCTCGTCATACACCCACCCACAAACAATACATTCCCAACGGCTCATGGCACTTCCTCTATCGGTTCGCGTTTTCAAACGGGCGGAGCCCGCGACAAGGGCGCCTATTCTAGCAAACCACAGGCCGTGGTTCTAAGCCGACGGTTTCTTGTAATCCGCAGGCCTTTGTCGCATTCTTGCGCCGGATTGATTCGGAACCCCTCCCTTCATGAAGGCAGCAGCGTTTGATTGGCAAAAAGCCCTGCCGCAGACGGTACCCGTCGCCATCCGGCCATGGCTCCTCGACAGCGGCAGCCTGACCGAACACTTGCAGCGTATCAGCGGCGGCGACTTCACGGTCCGCGTACTGCGCCACGGCTGGGCCAAACCGCGACCCGATGAACGCGCAGCCCTTGACCTGAGAACACAAGAAGCCTGTATCGTGCGCGAGGTCTTGTTGCTCTGTCGCGGTGAACCCTGGGTGTATGCCCGCAGCGTATTGCCAGCACGCGTATTGCGCGGCCGACACCGGCATTTGCGCTCGTTCGGCGCCCGTTCGCTGGGGGCGCACCTGTTTGCGAATACCCGGACCGTGCGGGATCCGTTTGAAATTGCTCGGCTGCCGGCCAATGCATTGCCCGCTGCTGTGCTGGCCGACTCGCCCGCCTTGCTGTGGGCGCGGCGTTCCCGCTTTTACCTCGACGGTGAGCCGCTGCTGGTCGCTGAAGTCTTTTTGCCCGCCTTTCAACCGTGGACGACCGCTGCATGATGCCGCTGCGACACAAACTGGCCCTGTATCTGCAGCTGATTCGCTTTAACCGCCCGATCGGGACCTTGCTCTTGTTGTGGCCAACCTACTGGGCGCTGTGGCTAGCCGCCGATGGCATGCCGTCATGGAAAAGCCTGCTGATCTTTACCGCCGGGGTCGTGCTGATGCGATCGGCCGGTTGTGCTATCAACGACTATGCCGACCGCCACTTTGATCATCAGGTCGAACGCACGCAGCATCGGCCACTGACCGTGGGCGCCATCAGCACCGCCGAAGCCTTGGGCGTCGCCGCCGTGTTGGCTCTCGTCGCTTTTGCGCTGGTGCTGCTGACCAACCCCCTGACGATTGCCTTGTCGTTAGCGGCTGTGCTGCTGGCCGCCGTCTACCCTTTTATGAAACGCCATACGTCATTGCCCCAAGTCGTGCTGGGTGCCGCCTTTGCATGGAGCGTGCCCATGGCGTTTGCCGCAGAAACCGATACCGTGCCGCGAGCGGCTTGGTTGATCTATACCGCCGTGGTGTTATGGACCGTGGCCTACGACACGTTTTATGCCATGGTCGATCGACGCGATGATTTGAAAGCCGGCATTCGCTCAACCGCTATTTTGTTTGGCGATGCCGACCGCCTGATCACCGGTGCACTGCAAGCGATGACGATTCTGGCATTACTGCTCGGCGGCTTGCGCTTTGAGCTGGGCGTGTATTGGTATCTTGGCGTGAGCGTGGCCGCCGGTTTGTTTGCGCACCAACAATGGCTTATTCGCGAACGCGAACCGGCTGCTTGCTTCCGGGCTTTTCTCAATAATCACTGGGTCGGTGCGGCCGTGTTTGTCGGACTGGTGTTGGATAAAGCCGTCGCTCTGTAAATCTTCGCAATATGAATAATCGGCACAGCATTAATGTGAATCCTGTTTTACATCGCTTTGGATAGGCCGCCAATCCAGCATCGCTGTATTGTTACCGTGAAACAAGCTTCCCGATTTCGCCGGGTATTCCAAAAACACCCGATACTCGCCCCAGGCCGGTGACGGTCCTTTCGGCAGCAGGATCTCCGGCAATACAAATACTTCTGCCATGCGCGCATTATCTACTTGTAATGGCACCCACTGTTGATCACTCAAGATCAAGCGATAGGCGTTTTGCTCACCACACAACACGATGGCCGGCGGCGATGAAAATGCATCCCATCCGGAAATATAAATGGTAATACCGCGGGTTTTTGCGAAAAGATTAGCCTGCATTCGCACCATGCTGATGTTCACATTATGTTCTGGCACACGACTACACTGGGCAACCTCGAATGCGGGTAATTTTTTATCTTGCTTCAACACAGAAAAGGGTCTGTATAACCCTTTCTCAACGGCCGCATTGATAAACCCATCCGCATCCGGCGTCAGCAGCGTGGTAAAACCAAGGTCTTCGGGCTTGCCCGTAAGTAACCACATGTTCATTGCCTTTCTGTACTCTTGCTGCCGCAACACATCATTCGGTCCGGCCAAGAACCAGCTGGTTCCGTTGAATATAACGGCTAATACCAATATTGCGCCTATCATTTTTTGGTTACGCTGTATCGGCCTTTTGCGGCAAAGCGTTTCAAGCAGCAACAACAACGCGAACATTGCAGAGTAAAGTTTATACCGCGATGACAACAGCAATTGCGCTGCTTCTGGGTGATCTGCACTATAACGACCGGCAGCAATCAACAGCATGGATGCCCATAAAAAACCCATGCTCATCAACCAAAACGGCTGTGCTTTGCGCTGCCACAACAGCCACAAAAACCACGCATTCAATAGCAAACCAAACACTGCGGCCACCACGATGCTAACGGCTCCTGGCGAAGCAATCGAACCCGAAACAACCAGATACGCGAAAGGCAGCATTACAGCATGACTTACTGCATTGAAACCCTCATGCATAAGTGCCATGCCATCGGTGCCCGCCATCAGGTGGAGTGCATGCGGGATGGCGCTCACCAAGAAAAACACGCCACACAACGCCCTGTAATAAACAGGGCGTTCTTTATTTTTAAAGCAGTAAATTGCCAAAAGCGGCCATACAAACAAACCGTTTGGCATCGCCTGTGAGGCTAAAAAACCAAGAAAAAATCCAGCGCCCTCAATCCAGGTTTTGCGGGGCTGACAAAATATAAAGAAGGCAAAAAGTGTCAGGGTAATCACGCCATAATTGTTGATGCCTGCCATTGCCCACAGCAGACCCTCTCCAAATTGCGCATGAAATAACAACAGTCCAATCAATGTGAATAGCAGTCGATATCCTAACTGCCGGTAATAAGTAAAGAAGACAACGGTGCCAATTCCGATGATATTAAAAAAGCCGAGATACTGTTGTTGCTTGAAATCAATCTCGCCGATGACAAACCATTGCAACAAATAAACCAGATGGGTCAGCAGCGTCACCGCATTAACGGCATCCACGGAAAACAATATTTTGAGCCGGTGCTGCGGATCGCTTGAGGCCAGAAAATCAACTAAAAACCCGAGAGCATCCGGATACTCGTCAGCCACAGGAATATTTTCGCCCAACCAAGCGACCCACAAGAACAACCCAACGCCCGCTATCAATGCAGCAATAAAGGCCGGGTGATACCAGGCAAGATCATGCCCTGACTTTTCGATCACGTGTTCTTTCTTATTATTCAGCATCGCTTCATTATGCCATTGAAATGCATCGGGATAGCCTTGTGCCGCGTATCAACCAAAAAACCTTGAGCATGCCGATGCGGCTGCTACAATCAAGGCACTTCAATGGTATTCCCATGCGCTTATTCTTCTTTTTGATGCTTGTTTTTAGCCCCCTGGCTCTGGCTAATGTGGCTCGCCCGAATATCGTGTTGTTTCTTGTTGACGACATGGGCCGGGATGATCCCGCGTTCATGGGCAACACCTGGCATGAAACGCCCGCCATGGACGCATTGGCCGCACACGGCGTCGTCTTCACGAATGCTTACGCGGCCGCACCCAATTGCAAACCCTCGCGCGCTTCTTTATTAACGGGCACGTACCCAACAAAACACGGTGTTTATACGGCCGTGCCGCCCAATGCCAACGAAATGAACCAGCAGCGCTTTATCGCGCCGGCGACACGCTACCAACTGCCGATCGGCACACCAACCCTGGCAAGCCTGCTGAAAGCCGAAGGCTATCAAACAGCCTTGATTGGCAAGTGGGATCTGGGTGAGCACGATACCGCGCCCGCGGCTTTCGGCTTTGATCACGCCATCGGCTGGTTTCGGGGTGGCCGGTTGGTTAATGGATTTTTTGCTCCGTACGACCTGCCCGGGCTTGAACAAGCCGAAGAAGGCGAGTACCTGACCACTCGCCTTGGCAGAGAAGCGGCGCGCTTTATTGCGAGCAGTCAGCAGCCTTTCTTTTTAATGGTCTCGCACTATGCCGTGCATGTGCCGTTGCAGGCTCCCGCCGATGCCGTTGCCCATTTTCGCAATAAGCCGCGCCCGGGCGATGGTTACAACGCCACTTATGCGGCCATGTTAAAAGAGGTCGATAGCTCGCTGGCTGATGTCGTTGCGGCTCTGGAGGCCCGTGGTGAGCGCGAAAACACCATCATTATTATCACCTCCGATAACGGCGCAATGGCCGAGTTGGCCATGCCGTCGTTTCTGCACGGCGGCAAAGGCTCGTTGAGTGAAGGCGGCATCCGCGTGCCACTGATCTGGTCCGGGCCTGGCCGTGTCGCCGGGCGCGTTGACGCCCCGGTCAGTCATATCGATATTCTGCCTACCGTCATGCAACAGCTGGGATTGTCTATAAACAACGTGGACGGCGTGGACGTATCGCCCTGTCTGCAAAACCCGGCATGCTCGTTATCGCGCTCGCTGTATTGGCACTTCCCTGCTTATATTACCGATCCCCGCTTTGCCTCGGGCCATTCGGCAAGCCCCGCGGCGGCCATTCGTCAGGGCGATTGGAAGCTCATCGATAATATGGAAACCGGCACCTACGCACTCTTTAATCTGCACGATGATATTGCCGAGCAACACGACCTTTACCGCACTCGGCCCGACAAAGCCCGCGAACTGCGCGACGCATTACTGCATTGGCAGGCTCAAGAACAAGCCGCCATGCCCGCACCGAATCCGGCGTATCACACCCTCACCGGTTGGCCATGGCTACGCCATTCCTTACAGCAAATCTGGCAACGCTGGACCACTCGACTGACCGTATGGTTAGTCTTGCGCGATACCGAATAACGTGCGCCTCATTAACACCGCTATAATGGCCGCATGATTGCACGCCTGGTTTACTGGATTGATACTGCCAGCCTCTGCCTGGGTCGCACACTCGCCTGGATGACATTGGCCATGGTCTTGGTCATGAGCGGCGTGGTTTTGATGCGGTACGGCCTGGGCCGCGGCTCCATCTTGCTGCAAGATTTGGTGACCTATTTATACGCAGCAGTTTTTTTGCTGGGTGCCGCGTATGCTTTGCGACAAGACGCCCATGTGCGTGTCGACATTCTTTATCGCAGGCTCTCGCCGGTCCGGCAAGCCTGGATCAACTTAACGGGCACCGTGATTTTTTTGCTGCCCTTCTGCGCATTTGTTCTTTGGATCAGCCGGGACTATGTGACCGTCAGCTGGCGCATTCGCGAAGCCGCTGCCGAACCCGACGCGATTCCTACCGTCTTCTTGTTAAAAAGCCTGATCCCTGCCATGGCCGTTACATTGGCCCTGCAGGGTATTGCCGAAGCCTTGCGCGCCATCATGATCTTGCGCGGCACGCCGCTAGCCCCTAATCACGCAACCCGTCCACCAGGCGAGGTGTTGTGATGCATTACGCCGCCTTGTGGTTATTCGCCGCGCTCTGCGTGTTACTGATGTTGGGCTATCCGGTCGCGCTCACCCTGGCCGGCACCGCGCTGCTGTTTGCCGGTGTTGGCATACTGACCGGCAGCTTTGACCCGGCTTTTTTAAGTGCTTTTCCCAGCCGGGCATTCGGCACCATCGGCAACAGCACATTAATTGCTGTGCCGTTGTTTATCTTCATGGGCGTTATGCTCGAGAAATCCCGGGTTGCTGAAGCGCTGCTATCCAGCATGAGCCGATTGTTCGGGCGCATGCGCGGCGGGCTGGGATTTTCAGTGGTCATGGTCGGCATGTTGTTGGCTGCCAGCACCGGCATTGTGGGTGCCACCATCGTCACCATGGGTTTGATGTCATTGCCGACCATGATGAAGCAGGGTTATTCACCGACCTTTGCGACCGGCACTATTTGTGCCACCGGCACCTTGGGACAAATTATCCCGCCATCCATCGCGTTGGTTTTGCTCGGCGATATTCTTTCCAGTGCGTATCAACAAGCCCAATTGAACATGGGTATTTTTTCGCCTGAAACGGTGTCGGTCGGTGACTTGTTCGTCGGCGCGATTATTCCGGGCTTGCTGCTGGTCGCCATGTACGCCGTGTACGTGCTGATGGTGAGCTGGTTAAAACCCGAGGCCGCGCCGGCACAAACCATCACAGGTTCCGTGCATTGGCCCAGACTGCTACTCGACCTGTTGCCGCCCTTGTTGCTGATTGCCGCTGTACTGGGCTCTATTCTGGCCGGCATTGCCACACCCACCGAGGCCGCCGGCGTGGGTGCTTGCGGCGCTCTTTTATTGGCCGCCATCAAGCGCGAGCTGTCGCTGATGACCTTGCGCGATACCATGCAAAAAACCGTTGAAGTCACCGCCATGGTGTTTTTGATCTTAATCGGTGCGGCGTTGTTCTCCCTGGTGTTTCGCGGCTTTGGAGGCGAAGCCCTGATCCAACATTTATTTGAACAATTACCCGGCGGCAAAGTTGCTGCCCTTATTTTAGTAATGGCGGTGATTTTCTTGCTGGGCTTTATTCTCGACTTTATCGAGATCACCTTTGTGGTGGTGCCTATCGTCGCGCCCTTGCTGTTCATGATGGGCGTCGATCCGATTTGGCTCGGCATCATGATTGCCGTGAACCTGCAAACCTCTTTTTTAACGCCTCCGTTTGGGTTTGCTCTTTTCTATCTGCGCGGCGTGGCGCCCGACAGCATCGCCACCGCGGATATTTACCGGGGCGTCGTGCCGTTTATCGGCATTCAGCTGCTATTATTGGGGCTGCTTGCCTTATGGCCCGAATTGGCCACCTGGCTGCCCCATACCCTGTACCGTTAATGAGCGCGCACTTATGAAAAAAATTGATGACACGCCCAAACCCCGCGGTGAACTCGCCCTGCAATCGGTTGCCATGCCCCGCGACACCAACGCAAACGGCGACATTTTTGGCGGCTGGCTGGTATCCGAAATGGACCTGGCCGGTCTTGTCACCGCCTCACGCATTGCCAAAGGACGCGTCGTTACCGTTGCCATCGATAAAATGAGTTTTATGGTGCCGGTGCCGGTGGGCGCGGTGGTGAGTTGTTACAGTCGCGTTGCCAACGTTGGCCGCAGTTCGATACAAGTTGAAGTGGAGGTCTGGATGTATCAACCGGAAGACCAATCGCGGCAAGTCAAGGTCACTGAAGGCACGTTTGTATTTGTGGCTGTCGACAGCAATGGCCGCACACGGTCCATCGCCACAAAATAACCCGCATCGACACCCATAAAAAAGCCCGCGTTGTGCGGGCTTTTTTATGGGTGTCGATCGTGCATCACAATAGCTCAATGCCAAATCGGCGTACAACAATGGCAAACAGGCCGAAACAAACCACCGTAAGAATAACGGAGGCGCCCAAGGTTGGCCAAAATCCTATGCGGGGCAGCAAGACTGGAAATGCCAAAAACATGGGCAAGGTTGGTACCACGTACCAAAAGGTATACCACGCATGGTTGGCTATTTTTTCTGGCGTTTGGTTTTCAACATACAGCCAGATCAACGCCAGCACGGTCACCAATGGCAGCGCCGCAACAAAGCCGCCGATTTTATCGCTGCGTTTGGCCAGCTCTGACACCAACACCACCACCGCTGCGGTCACGCAATATTTAGTGATAATCCAGCCGGTCACGATAGTTTACCGATTGTTCTCTTCAGACCGTGCATTAATATAAGCTTGCTCCGAGACTGCATGCCACGCCTGAACATTGGTGCGAAACGCACGAAACGAATCATACACCTTGCGACTCATCGGGTCGGCTGCGGCTTGTTCTTCCAACACGTCATCTGAGATCGTACGCAATGCCACCAATACATCATCGGGGAGTTTTCGCAATTGCACGCCGTCTACCTCGACCAATTCTTTTAACGCTGCATTATTCCGCGCCGTGTATTCGTCCAACATATTTTGGTTCATGGCCCGCGCGGCATTGCGCACAATGGCCTGCAAATCCGCTGGCAATTGATCAAACGCCGTTTTATTAACGGTCAGTTCCAACGTCGAGCCCGGCTCGTGCCAGCCGGGATAATAATAATATTTAGCCACTTTGTTTAAACCAAACGCCTTGTCATTCCAGGGGCCGACCCATTCGGTTGCGTCAATAACGCCGGTCTGCATTGAGGTAAACAACTCGCCACCGGCAATCGTGACGGCTTCTCCACCGGCACGAGTAAACACTTCGCCGCCCAAGCCCGGAATGCGCATCTTAAGCCCCTTTAAATCGGCCAGCGTATTGATCTCGCGGTTGAACCAGCCGGCCATTTGCACGCCGGAGTTACCGCCCGCCAAGGGTATTAAATTGAACGGTGCGTAGGCTTCCTCCCATAGCGCCATGCCGCCGCCAAAATACAACCACGCATTCATTTCTTGTGCGGTTAAACCAAAAGGCACTGACGTAAAAAATACCGCTGCCGGTATTTTGCCTTTCCAGAAATACGCACCACTGTGACCCATCTCGGCAGTACCGTTAGAAACCGCATCAAACACTTCGAGGGCCGGCACTAATTCATTGGCACCATAAACGTGAATTTTCAGACGACCGGCACTCATCGCTTCGACTTGCCGGGCAAAATATTCGGGCCCGGAGCCTAAACCCGGATAATTTTTGGGCCAGCTGGTCACCAACTTCCACTGAAAGGTTTGCTGCGCCGTCGGTGCCGCATCATTCGATACGCCGGTGCTCTCGGCGCCACAGGCCAACAACAGCAGCATTCCACACAACAATAGAAAATATCTCATGCAAGCCTCACTGATTTATTATTGTGGCCGGCCGAAATGCTCCTTGGAATACATCACGCGGCGGTGTGCGCCCCAATCGCAGGCGTCTTCATCCTTATCCAACAAGCGCTCGATCTGCTTTAAACGCGGCAAAATACCAACGCCGTTAGTCACCTGAATGGTCAAGCCCGGTCGTGCATTCAATTCAAGAATCATCGGGCCGTAACGCTGGTCGAGCACAATATCACATCCAAGATAGCCAAGACCCGTCACCTCATAACAGCGCGCGGCCAAATCCAGCATCGTGTCCCAGTTCGGTATTTTCAGATCACTGAACACGTGACCGGTATCCGGATGCACGTCAACCAGGTTGCCTTTCTGCACAGCATTGATGCTGTGCCCGCTAGCCAGGTCAATGCCCACACCAATAGCGCCTTGATGTAAATTAGCTCGTCCGCCCGAGGCATGCGTAGCGCAACGCAACATCGCCATCACCGGAAACCCGCGAAACACGATAATGCGCAGGTCAGGAACGCCTTCGTAACTGTAATCAAACAACACCGGGTCAAAATGCACGCGTTCCTCAACCATGACCGCATCGGGCTTGCCGCCCAGACTGTACAGGCCGGAAAGAATATCGCCGACATGTCGGCGAATGTCTTCAGCGCTCATGGTGTTTCCGCTCGCCTTGACGAACAGATCGCCCTCGCGGCGCTCAATCACGATAATGCCTTTGCCGCCACTGCCCCGCACCGGTTTCAATACAAACTCCTGATGCGCATCGATCGCGCGCATCAATTTATTAATGCCTGCCGGAGAATCAACGGCTGCAATCAGTTTCGGTACAGTGATGCCAGCTTTTAATGCTGCTTTTTTAGTGCGCAATTTATTATCCACCAGGGGATAACGATCGCGGCTGTTATAACGGGAAATGTAATTGATGTTACGGCCATTCATTCCCAGAATACCGTGACGCGCCAGTGCCCAGGGAGAAATCAGCCAACTCATTTCATGGTGTCCTGCACATCGCGAAAGCGAATCAATTCGGAGAGGCGATAACCGGAGTACTGTCCTAGCAATAAAATAATTCCCAGCACAGCAAACATCAGCTCAGGGAAATTAAAACTCCAATGCTCGATATACGGGTTGGTCATCATGAAATAGGCCGCTGACGCCACCAGCAAGCTGCCAGCAATTTGTATCACCGCTTCTTTCGCGCCGTCTTCTTCCCAAAGAATGGACATCCGCTCGATGGTCCATGCCAAAATAATCATCGGGAAAAATACCACCGTTAATGCCTGTTCAATATGCAATTTGTAGCTGATCACACTGATTGTCGCCATGATGATGACAACCACGACCACCACGGCAGCAATCCGCGCCACCAGCAATAAATTTAATCGGCTCAAGTACGAGCGCACACCCAGACCGACGGCCAATACCAACAGAAAAATAATCAATCCGGTAAGCAGTTGCGTCTGCAAAAATGCCAGTGCCAACAATACCGGCATAAACGTACCGCTGGTTCGAATGCCGATAAACACGCGAAACAAAATCACCATCAACGCGCCGATAGGCACCAATAAAATCAGTTTGAATACGCTTTGTTGTTCAATCGGCAAGCTGTAAATCGAGAAGTCGAGCAAGGCAACGGTTTCAACCTTTCCTTGCTGCAAGGCAACGGTCCGCGCGGAAATGTCGTTAGCAATCACCGAGAAAGACACTTCCGATTGACTGCCTCCGGTCACATCAACCAACGAAAATCCGCCGCGCTGCCAGATAAAGAAATTGTCTGGCGTGCCTTCTTTCCCGGTCACCGGATCCATCATGATCCATTGATCGTTAATATAAAGCTCGAGTAATTCTTGCGGTTGCAGCTGTCGACGATTGTGCTCTAAAAAAATGCCCCGCACAGCATGTGCCGGAATATCGGCTAAAGCCAACAAATCAACCAACAAGGCCACGTTGCCGCGACCTTCGTAATCGGCACGTAAAATAGCCGCATCCGGGTTATCGACATCGTTAATCAGCATCAACAATTGATAGCTGAAGGTTTGTGGATCACTCGATAATTGATGGGCTCGTGCAGTAATGCTTTCTGCCGCCAATCGCACCGACTCTTGCTGGATAGAACCAAAATCCGGCTTGCGAATCTTGGGCGCGGGCATGGTGACCGTATTGCTGTCGCTTTCATCGGCATTATAAATAGACAGCTTATAGAACAGGCTTTGCGGGCCACGCGCCTCGCGGCGTGACCAGACCGCACGGTCTTGACCACGAACTATCTCTTGCTGAAATCCGTAGCCCGTGCCACTGAAGCTTTCTTCAAGAATGTGCATGTGCGCTTGTTCACGCGGCAATGCCAATGAAACACGAACCGGTTGGCCGCGCGCTTTAAATGAAACGCGTGCTTCGACAGTCCATACCGTGCGGTATTCGCCCGGGAATAATGGAAACCCCAAGGTAACCGATTTATAAATGCTCAAGCCAATGCCCAGCGTCACCAACAGGGCGGCCCAAATCATAACCTGCATACGCGCTGACATTTATTTAGTCGCCTTGTGTGTATGCGCGGCTGACATCCACTACCGCAATGCCTTTAAGAAAGTTGCGCCCGATTAACAAGGGAAATTCATAATGCAGGCGATCCACCAAACTGACCTCGATGCGCTCCGTGTGTTTGCCGATGCGAACATTGACCTCCACCACCGGTCGGGAATCCTGGGATTCATTGGTTGTTTTAATTTTTAATCGGCGCGTCACCGGCAGCTCCATTTGCACCGGCTCGTCACCTTCTTTGCGGCGCGTTTGAAAACGCACCCAACGCTCGCCATCGCGCTCGAAGCGCTCGATATTTTCAGCATGCAGTGATGAGGTTGTAGCACCCGTGTCGATGCGCGCACGCATTTTGATGTCAGCAGGTTCCAGATACGCCATCTCGGCCTCACCCAGCACTAATTTATTGCGCAAACTGGCTGGCATGAGTGGGCCGTTGGGCACACAGGCAACGGCCTTGGGTTTGGCCGGTGCCGGACATGCCGGCGCAGGCGCGGGCTCTGGACAATCACACGAGGGCGGCAATGCATGACCCGCCCTTGGCCGCAAGGGCTCCGGCTGGGAGGTTGGCATCTCTTGGCAGGCCAACAGTGCAAAAACGCTCAAACCACACAGCCAATAACGGCTCGTGCGCACAACTCGTTCATTCATTTCTGAAATTCCCGGAGATTCTTTTTCATTTATTGGCTTCACGTTGCGATCGGCTCTAGCCGTGCCATTTGCAGAATCAGCCACTTGCTGCCAACGCCGGAAAAGTGTACCTGAATGCGGGCATTTTTTCCTTGTCCTTCGATGCAGGTCACCACCCCTTCGCCAAACTTGGGGTGCTTGACTTGCTGACCCAGCGACAGCCCGCCCTCGCTTTGTGGGTTTAACGGCGCGCTGGCTGGACGGATAACCTCATTCTTCATACGCACTTCGTGCACACACTCACTTGGAATCTCGCGTAAAAATCGCGAGGGAGCGTTAAACGTTTCCTGCCCATGCAGGCGGCGCACTTCCGCATAACTCAAGGTCAGGTGCTGCATCGCCCGGGTAATCCCGACATAGCACAGCCTGCGCTCCTCTTCGAGCTGGCCCGGGTCATCCGCCGAGCGTTGATGCGGAAACAACCCCTCCTCCAGGCCGGTGATATAGACCACCGGAAACTCAAGCCCTTTCGCGGAGTGCAGGGTCATCATTTGCACGCTGTCTTCAAACTCGCTGGCTTGTTGCTCGCCAGCATCCAGTGCCGCACTGGACAAAAACTGCTGCAATATCGGCTGCTCTTCATTCTCCGGCTCAAACGACCGGCACGCCGATACCAGCTCTTCCAGGTTTTCGACCCGAACCTGCCCCCGTTCGCCCTTTTCATTGCGGTGGAATTCAATCAGTCCACTCACTTCAATCGCGTGCTCGGCCTGCTCCTCCAGAGCGAGCCCCTCGGTATCGGCGTCCAGTGCATTGACCAGATCAATAAATGCTTGCACCGCATTGGCGGCCCGGGCCGGCAAGGCGTTTTCAGCCAGCAGCTGCAATGACGCCTGCCACAAGGAAGCCCGCCGGTTACGGGCTGTGTCACGCAAGGTCTCAATGGTTTTATTGCCGATTCCGCGCGGCGGCACATTCACCACGCGCTCAAACGCCGCATCGTCATCGCGGTGCGATATCAACCGCAAGTAGCCCAGTGCATTGCGAATCTCCAGACGCTCATAAAAACGCTGGCCGCCATAAACGCGGTAGGGAATGCCGGCACGCAACAAGGCTTCTTCCAAAACCCGCGATTGCGCATTGGAGCGATACAGTACCGCAATGTCCTGCCGTTGGGCTCCGCCCTCCATGTGCCGCTGTATGTCTTCCAACACATAACGCGCTTCATCGATTTCATTAAATGCCGCGTAGACGGTAATGGGCTCGCCCTCATTACCGTCACTCCAGAGGTTTTTCCCCAGCCGGCCGGTATTGCGTGCAATCAGGGCATTGGCGGCCTTGAGGATCGTTTGTGTCGAACGGTAGTTTTGCTCCAACCGGATTAACGCGGTTTGCGGAAAGTCATTCTGGAAGCTGTGGATGTTTTCAATGCGTGCGCCGCGCCAGCCGTAAATCGATTGATCGTCATCGCCGACTGCGGTCACGTGCGCTGTATCACCGGCCAGCAGGCGCAGCCAGGCGTATTGAATGGTGTTGGTATCCTGAAACTCATCGACCAATATTTGGCGAAACCGTTGCCGATACTGGCTCAGCAATGCGGGATTGTTTAACCACAGTTCATGCGAGCGCAACAGCAGCTCACCGAAATCGACCAAACCGCTTTGCTCGCACTGCTCTTCATAGCGCGCATACATTTTCTGCAAGGTTCGCTGCACCGGGTCACGACCGACATCCAGATGCGCCGCTCGCCGGCCTTCATCCTTGCAGGCATTGATAAACCATTGGCTTTGCCGGGGCGGCCACTGGGCGTCATCGAGATCCAGTTCGCGACTGACGCGTTTAATGAGGCGCAGCTGGTCGTCACTGTCCAGTACTTGAAAATTCTCGGGCAGCTTGGCTTCACGCCAATGTGCTTTTAGTAATCGGTGCGCCAAGCCGTGGAACGTACCGACCCACATGCCGCGTTCTGCCGCTTCACCCGCCAAGGCATGGATACGATGGCGCATTTCACGCGCGGCCTTGTTGGTAAAGGTAACCGCAAGAATATTCCACGAGGAGCAGTCTTCCAGTGCCATCAGCCAGGCCATGCGATGCACCAATACGCGGGTCTTTCCGCTGCCGGCACCGGCCAATACCAACAGATGCCCATCGGCCGCACTGACCGCCTGACGCTGGGCATCGTTCAAGCCATCCAGTAAATGGGAAACGTCCATAAATTACTATGCCTGTGACATTCAGGGTTTCGGTCGTTTGGGGCGCCGGTATTTATGCACGCGCTGCGAAGGGTAGCGTTCGGCCAAGGCCGTCCACTCGTCCGGGTGTTCGGCAATGTATTGCTGCAGCGCCAATTGCTCGGCTGCCAATACGTCATCGATCGTCTGCTGATCGATGCGTGCACCCAGTGTCGGCGGCGGCTCCTGGCCTTGCAATACCGTTGCCTCGACCAGATCACCCAGTGCATTACGATAATGCGCTGCGTCCCAAAACCACTGCATGCCATCCATGACGCGATCCTGCGTTGCATCCGGTAACGGCTCCGTCGTCCAGGCATTCACGCGCGCAAAATCCCATAACGGGTACGCCGGTTGCGCATACTGTGCTGCAACCTGATGGTTGATGCGCACCAACTCTTGCTTCCACAGCGCGAAAGTCTCTGCCATACCGGTTGATTGCAAGCCCATCAATAAATGCACGTGTATCGGCGAGATAATCTGCACCACCTCAATTTGGTTGCTATGGCAAAACGCCAAAATAGCGCGATACCCGTCCAGCGTTGAACCTTGCCCTCCGGTGTATTGAAAATACGCCTCCCCGGTCGGGCGACCGCCCCAGCCATCGCGGCCCAAATACTCGTTTTCAATGGCTCGAAAAACCGGCCGGTAACCCCCCGCCCGTAACACGTACGTAAAAGGTTCGTTGTGTTCCACTTGACCTTGCTCTGTGTGCGAGCCCACACCACCGGCGCGCGACACGCGAATGGTCTCGCGGCTTTTATCAATCGCTGTTTTCGATAATGTTGCGTCCAACATATCTTTCCAATACGTACCGCGCTGGGGCTTGCCTTGCGCATCAACCAACAAACGGGCATCGATGAAACTGCTGGTCCATTTAGCGCGCCCCGAAAAATAGACGAAGTCGAGACCCAATAACACTTTTTTAATGGGATGCGCTGCATTCGCATGCTGCAGATAACGCAGGATTTCCTGAACGCCTGGCCCGGGCACGGCCAGATTGTAGGCCCGATAACCTTGCCAGCCGGGATGCGTGGGATCCAACCCGATTTCCGAGCGCGAGGAACCCAGAATCAAAGCATCGTAGGGTGCTCGCTGAATCGCATACGCTTTGAACAATCGCATGTCATCCGGACGCTTGGCTTGATTAAAGCCTTCCCATACCGGAGAGCCCAGCAAATCGTAACCATCCACCAGGGCGTTGAAACAAAACACCAACAGCAAGCCGGCTGCCAATGTGCCCAGCAATCCGAACGGCTTGCGCCATCCTGATACGGTTTGCTCATGGTTCATGATGCGGGCCACAACATCTAAGGCGTCGGTCATCGACACAAGCCATGCGCGCAGGGTCCGGCGTGATGCTTGCGGTTTCAGTCATGCATTATTCAACGGTCACGGACTTTGCCAGATTGCGCGGCTGATCCACATCCGTGCCTTTTAACACCGCGACGTGATACGCCAACAGCTGCAACGGCACGGTGTATACGATTGGCGCCAGCAGCTCATCGACATGCGGCACCGGAATAATGCGCATATCGGACTCATGGCCCATTGATGCACTGGCGTCGGCAAACACGAACAACTGGCCGCCGCGCGCATGCACTTCCTGCAAGTTGGATCGCAATTTTTCCAGCAGCTGGTCATTCGGCGCAACGGCAATCACCGGCATGTCGGCATCCACCAACGCCAGCGGCCCGTGCTTGAGTTCACCGGCCGGATACGCCTCTGCATGAATGTATGAAATCTCTTTCAGTTTAAGCGCGCCTTCCAGCGCCACGGGATATTGCGCGCCACGCCCTAAAAACAACGCATGCTGTTTTTCTGCAAAGTTTTCTGACAACTGCTGAATCTGCGCATCCAGCCGCAAGGTTTTTTCAATCACCTCGGGCAGCGCACGCAAGCCTTCAACCAATGCCGCTTCGCGCTCGGCGGTTAGCCGGCCCTTTTGACGCGCCAATAATAATGTCAGCAACAAGAATGCAATTAATTGCGTGGTAAATGCTTTGGTGGATGCCACGCCAATCTCGGGCCCGGCGCGCGTCATCAACACCCAGTCCGACTCTCGGCACAAGGAACTTTCCGGCACATTCACGATAGCAATGGTTCCAAGGTATCCTGCGGTTTTGGCCCACCGTAATGCGGCCAATGTATCGGCCGTTTCACCGGACTGCGAAACCGTAATAAACACCGTCTGCGCAGGCACCACCACGCTGCGATACCGATACTCGCTGGCCACTTCAACCTGACACGGAATGCCGGCCAACTGCTCAATCCAGTAACGTGCAATCAAGCCGGTATGGAAGCTGGTGCCACACGCCACGATGTGCACATTCTGAGCCTTTGCCAATTGCGCGGCGGCGTCATTACCTAAAATATTGGTCAGTACTTGCTTGTGGCTGATTCGACCCTCCAGGGTTGCCTGAATCACCTCCGGCTGTTCGAATATCTCCTTTACCATGTAGTGGCGGTACTCGCCTTTGTCGGCCGTAATTTGTCCTTCCCGAAGCCGGATCACGCTGCGCTCAACCGCATCACCTGCGGCATCTTCGATGTAAACGCCATCGGCCGTGATCGCGAGCAGATCGCCCTCTTCAAGGTAGACCACGCTATCGGTTACCTGGCGCAAAGCCAGCGGGTCGGAAGCCAGGAAATGCTCACCAATGCCCATGCCCAACACCAACGGACTGCCTTTGCGCGCGCCCACAATCACGCCGGGCTCATCGGCACTCATGACCGCGATGGCATACGCACCGTCCAGTTTTCCCAGCGTATTGCGCACCGCATCCAGCAACGACCCGCCTTGTTCTTTTTCTGCATGAATCAGGTGAACAATGGTTTCGGTGTCGGTGTCTGATGAAAAAACATAACCTTGCTGTTTGAGCTCCGCACGCAAACTTTCATAGTTTTCGATAATACCGTTGTGCACCAGCGTAATATCGGTGCCTGAAGAATGCGGGTGTGCATTGCGTTCTTCGGGCTTCCCGTGGGTTGCCCAACGCGTGTGCGCCACACCGCAAGCACCCTGCAGGGGGTGCGCTTGCAACATGGTTTCAAGATTAATGACTTTCCCCGGACGGCGGTAAACACCAATCCGGTTGTCCGCATCCAACACCGCCATGCCGGCAGAATCATAGCCCCGGTATTCGAGTCGCTTGAGGCCCTCCAGAAGAATGCCTGCCACATCACGTCGCGCTGTTGCCGCTACAATTCCGCACATGGTTTAGTCCCGTTCCTTCCGGTCGCGCTGCCAGTTATCGATGTTGCGCTGTTTGCCGCGCGCAATGCCCAGCTGTCCCTCGGGCACATCTTTTGTAATGGTTGATCCTGCACCAATTGTCGCATCGCTACCCACGGTGACCGGCGCCACCAACGCTGTGTTAGAGCCAATGAACGCACCGTCACCAATCGTGGTTCTGGATTTTTGAACACCGTCGTAATTGCAGGTAATGGTACCCGCACCAATATTGACCTCTGCCCCGATGCTGGCATCGCCAACATACGACAAATGATTGGCTTTGCTGTTGTTAGAAAAATGGGCGTTTTTAATTTCTACAAAGTTTCCGATACGCACCCCTTGTGACAGCACCGTGCCCGGCCGCAAGCGTGCAAACGGTCCGATGCTCACCTCATTACCCAGTGTCGCATCTTCAATGATGCTGTTCGCATGCACCGTCACGTCATTGCCCAGCGTGGCATTTTTCAATATGCAGTTCGGCCCGATGTGGACACGCTCACCCAGAACAACCGTGCCCTCAAAAATAACATTCACATCAACAACCACATCACAACCGGCGCGAACGTCGCCACGAATATCCAGCCGCGAAGGATCATACAAAGTGACGCCGGCCTGCATTAATGCAGCCGCTTGTTGCTGTTGGTAGGCGCGCTCTTGTTCGGCTTGCTGCTTGCGATCGTTCACGCCCTGCACCTCCATCGCCCCACGGGTTACTCGTGCCAGCACCGGTATGTGTTCAGCCACGGCCATCGCAACCGTATCGGTTAAATAATATTCTTTTTGTTTATTGCTGTTACCCAGCGCTGGCAACCAACGCGCCAGATCGGCGGCTTGTGCTGTTAAAATACCGGTATTGACCTCACCGATGCGCAACTGCGCTTCACTGGCGTCTTTGTGCTCAATAATGCCGGTCACCTCACCCGCCGCGTTGCGCACGATGCGGCCATAACCTGCCGGGTTTGATGGCTGCGCGGAAAGCAGCGCCAACGCTTTCTCCCCTGCTTGCAGCAACAGCTTTTTTAATTCATCAACCGGCACCAATGGCACATCGCCATACAACACCAGCACGCGCGCATGGCTTGCGACGTTTGGCATCGCTTGCGCCACCGCATGTCCCGTGCCCAGTTGTTCTGCCTGAACGGCCCAATGGATACCTTCGTCCGCGATGGCATCCTTCACCGCATCAGCCCCGTGCCCAATAACCACATGAATGCGATCTGCGGCCAACGCATTGGCCGCATCAAGCACGTGCCGCAACATCGGCTTGCCACCGATAGGGTGCAACACCTTCGGCAGGCGGGATTTCATCCGCGATCCTTGCCCTGCTGCCAAGATGACTATCTCAAGCCTTGCCACGCAATTTGCCTGCCCGGGTACATAGAACGGCTATTGTGAACGATTCCCGCCGTCTCATAAAGGACATACACAAAACCGGCGGAAACAAAAAAGGCGGCCGAAGCCGCCTTTAATCCACCGGGTGTTTTTACTGCCCCATTTTTTTACGCAACTGCTGGATGGCGCGTAACTGGGCCACGGCGGCGGCCAGCTGGGCCGACGCGCTGGCATAATCAAACTCGCCACTTTGATTGGCAATCGCCTGCTGTGCGGCTCGCTGGGCTTCTTCTGCTGCCGCCTCATCAAGATCGTGTGCACGCACGGCCGTATCAGCAAGGATAGTGACGATGTTGGGCTGAACTTCCAAAAAGCCGCCCGATACATAAAACACTTCTTCATCGCCGCCTTGCTTGATAACCCGAACAGGCCCCGGCTGAAGGTTGGTCAGCAATGGCGCGTGGCCTGGTGCCACGCCCATATCACCCTGACTGCCGGCTGCCACCACCATTTCGACCAGTCCGGAAAAGATATTCTCTTCCGCGCTGACAATGTCACAGTGTACTGTCATGGCCATCTCTTTTTACCTTGCGACGCCTAATCAGGCCGCCTTCATTTTCTTGGATTTCTCTACGGCCTCATCAATACCGCCAACCATATAGAACGCCTGCTCTGGCAGGTGGTCGTACTCACCGCCGAGAATGCCGCGGAAACCGGCAATCGTGTCCTTCAGAGACACGTACTTACCCGAACTGCCGGTAAATACTTCAGCAACGAAGAACGGCTGTGACAAGAAACGCTGGATTTTACGTGCGCGCGATACAGCCTGCTTGTCTTCTTCTGACAGCTCATCCATACCCAAAATTGCAATGATGTCTTTCAATTCTTTGTAACGCTGCAATACGGTTTGCACGCCACGGGCCACGTCATAATGCTCCTGACCCACAACCAACGGATCGAGCTGACGGCTGGTCGAATCCAGCGGATCAACCGCCGGATAAATGCCCAGCTCTGCAATGTTACGTGACAGTACAACGGTCGCATCCAAATGCGCGAACGTGGTGGCTGGCGATGGATCGGTCAAGTCATCCGCAGGCACGTATACCGCTTGAATGGAGGTGATAGAGCCGGTTTTCGTTGACGTAATCCGCTCTTGCAGCACACCCATTTCTTCGGCCAGCGTAGGCTGGTAGCCCACCGCCGATGGCATACGGCCCAACAGCGCAGACACCTCGGTACCGGCCAGTGTGTAGCGATAAATGTTGTCAATAAACAACAACACGTCACGGCCTTCATCACGGAATTTTTCGGCCATCGTCAGGCCGGTCAACGCCACGCGTAAACGGTTGCCTGGCGGCTCGTTCATCTGGCCGTAGACCAATGACACTTTGTCGAGAACGTTGGAGTCTTTCATCTCGTGGTAAAAGTCATTCCCTTCACGAGTACGCTCGCCCACGCCAGCAAATACCGAATAACCACTGTGCTCGATCGCGATGTTACGGATCAGCTCCATCATGTTAACGGTCTTGCCCACGCCGGCACCACCGAACAATCCGACTTTACCGCCCTTCGCAAACGGGCATACCAGATCGATTACCTTGATGCCGGTTTCCAGCAATTCATTGCTGGCAGCTTGCTCATCGTAGCTGGGTGCTTTGCGGTGAATACCCATCCGCTCTTCTTCACCAATCGGGCCTTTTTCATCAATCGGGTTGCCCAACACATCCATGATACGGCCCAGCGTGGCTTTGCCCACGGGAACCTGGATCGCTTTACCTGTGTTGGTGACAGACAACCCGCGAGCAACGCCCTCGGATGAGCCCATGGCAATCGCGCGTACCACGCCATCGCCCAGCTGCTGCTGCACTTCCATCGTCAGGCCTTTGCCATCGACTGTTAGCGCATCGTATACGCTGGGCACATTGTCTCGCGGAAACTCAACATCAATTACCGCGCCAATAATCTGTACGATCCGTCCACTGCTCATCTTGGGTTCCTCGACCGTCGTCTCGTTCAAAAGTGTTTCTGTTTAAACCGCCGCCGCGCCGCTGACAATTTCTGACAGCTCCTGCGTGATGGCTGCCTGACGCGCCTTGTTGTACACAAGTTGCAAATCATCAATCAGCTCACCCGCATTTTCGGTGGCATTTTTCATCGCAACCATGCGAGCCGCTTGCTCACAGGCGCCATTTTCAACTACGGCTTGATACACCTGCGATTCAACATAACGAGCCAACAGGCCGTCCAGTAAATCCTTCGCATCAGGCTCGTAAATATAATCCCAGTGGTGACTGAGCTTTTCATCTTCTGCTGCTTGCAACGGAAGCAATTGCTCCACGGTAGGCGACTGCGTCATGGTGTTAACAAACTCGTTACCCACCAAAAACAGCCTGTCAATCTGGCCATCTTCAAAACGCTTCAGCATCACCTTAACGCTACCCACCAAATCATGGGATTTAACGTCTTCGCCCAAATCACGCACTGCCGCAACAATGTTGCCGCCAAAGCTCGAGAAAAACCCCGCCGCTTTGCCGCCCACGGTGCACAAATCAACTTCGGCACCCTGGTCTGACCAGGTTTTCATGGCCTGAATCGTTGCCTTGAACAAATTAATGTTCAGACCGCCACACAGACCGCGATCGGTGGATACCACGACAAAGCCTACGCGCTTGACCGGGCGCTCCAACAAGTACTGGTGCTTGTATTCGGGTGCCGCATTGGCAATATGGCTCACCACCGCACGAATGCGTTTGGCGTACGGCTTGCCAACCGACATGCGCTCTTGCGCACGGCGCATTTTGCTCGCCGCAACCATTTCCATGGCACTGGTGATCTTCTGCGTACTTTTTACGCTGCCGATCTTGGTGCGAATTTCTTTGGCGCCTGCCATCGAGGAGTCTCTCCGCTTCCGGGCTTACCAGGTCTGGGTGGACTTGTATTTCTCAAGCGCACCACGGAACCCGGCTTCAATATCACTATTCCAATCGCCGCTTTCGTTAACCTGTTTCATCAGGTCAGCGTGCTGGCTCTTCATATACGCTAGCAACGCCGATTCAAAGTCACCGATTTTCTTGACATCGATGTCTTCGATATAACCTTCGTTGGCAGCAAACAGGCTAATGCCCATTTCAGCAACGGATAGTGGCGAGTACTGTTTCTGTTTCATCAGCTCGGTAACGCGCTTACCGTGCTCAAGCTGCTTGCGTGTGGCTTCATCGAGGTCCGACGCAAACTGGGAGAACGCCGCCAGCTCTCGGTACTGTGCCAAGGCCAAACGAATACCGCCACCAAGCTTTTTGATGATCTTGGTTTGTGCTGCACCACCCACTCGCGATACCGACAAACCGGCATTCATGGCTGGCCGAATGCCTGAGTTGAACAAATCCGTTTCAAGGAAGATCTGCCCATCGGTAATCGAAATAACGTTGGTGGGTACGAATGCCGATACGTCACCGGCCTGCGTTTCAATAATCGGCAACGCCGTTAATGACCCGGTTTTACCTTTGACTTTACCGTTGGTGAATTTTTCAACGTACTCCGGATTCACACGCGCAGCACGCTCGAGCAGACGCGAGTGCAGATAAAACACATCGCCCGGATACGCTTCGCGACCTGGCGGACGGCGTAACAACAAGGAAATCTGGCGATACGCCCATGCCTGCTTGGTCAAATCGTCGTAAATAATCAGCGCGTCTTCACCGCGGTCACGGAAATACTCGCCCATGGTGCAACCCGCGTAAGGTGCCAAAAACTGCAGCGAAGCCGGATCGGAAGCCGATGCCACCACCACAATCGTGTGGTCCATCGCGCCATGTTCTTCGAGGCGACGCACGGTGTTGGCAATCGATGACTGCTTCTGGCCAATCGCCACATACACGCACTTAACGCCGGTACCTTTCTGGTTGATGATGGCATCAACCGCAATCGCTGTTTTACCGGTCTGGCGATCACCGATAATCAATTCGCGCTGACCACGGCCCACCGGCACCATTGCATCAATGGCTTTCAAGCCAGTCTGCACGGGCTGCGATACGGACTGCCGGCTAATAACGCCGGGAGCCACTTTTTCAATCGCGTCCGTGCCTTCCGCGTTAATCGGGCCTTTGCCATCAATGGGGTTGCCCAGCGCATCAACAACACGCCCCAGCAACGCCGTACCAATGGGCACTTCCAGAATTCGGCCGGTGCAACGCGCGGTCACGCCTTCGGCGAGACCCAGATAGTCGCCCAACACAACGGCACCGACGGAGTCACGCTCAAGGTTCAAAGCCATGCCATACAGGCCGCCCGGAAACTCGATCATTTCGCCGTACATTACATCCGCCAGACCGTGAATACGCACGATACCGTCAGACACACTCACTACCGTGCCTTCATTACGGGCTTCGGTAGAGACTTTCAGTCCATCAATGCGCTGCTTGATGATAGCGCTGATTTCAGAGGGGTTCAGTTGCTGCATGGCTCGTGTTCCTCAAACGATCTAGGCGTTCAATGCTTCGGCTAATTTCGACAGACGGCCCTTAATGGAACCATCAATCACTGTGTCACCAGCGCGAATAATCGCGCCGCCAATCAATGCGATATCAACCGTTGTTTGTATGTTCACTTCGCGATCCAGGCGGCGCTTTAAAGCAACAACCAGTTTATTAACCGCTTCATCGGTCAACGGATACGCACTAATCACTTCAACATCCACTTTCTTTTGACGCTCGGCACGCAAGCGTTCAAACAACTCGGCTACTTCCGGCATCAGTGATAAACGCTTGTTAACCGCCAATGCATCAACCAGGTTGCGCGCTTTTTCGTTAATGCGGCCACCGCACACATCGGCAACCAACGCAGCCTGCTGCTCACCCGATAACGCCGGGGAGCTCAGTATGGCGGCCATTTCCGCGTGCGTAACCGCTTCGGTAATCGCAGCCAGCATGCCCGACCAGCCATCCAGTGAGTTGTGCTCTACCGCAAACTCAAAGACGGCTTTTGCGTAAGGGCGCGCTAATGTCAGGGCTTCTGCCATGATCTACCTCAGAGCTCCGCAGCCAAGTCGGCCAACATGTCCACATGAACATTGGCATCCACTGATTTTTGTAATACGCGTTCTGCGCCAATGACCGCCAAGCGAGCCACGTCCATGCGCAGTTTTTCGCGCGCACGATTGGCCTCTTGCAGGATTTCAGCTTGGGCGCCCGCTTTGATGCGATCGCCCTCTTCCTGAGCCTGTGTCTTGGCCTCATCCACAATTTGACCGGCCCGTTTATTGGCCTGCTCAATAATGGTGGCAGCCTGAACCTTTGCTTCACGCAACTGCTCGGCCGCCTTCTCTTGCGCCAACTCCAAATCGCGCCCGGCGCGATCAGCGGCCTCAAGGCCGTCGGCAATTTTCTTCTGGCGTTCAGCCATCGCGGCCTGAATGGGTGGCCATACGAACTTCATGCAGAACCACACGAAGAACGCGAATGTCACCATCTGGCCAAACAGCGTCAGGTTGATATTCACAGCATTATCCTCTTACGGATGGGTTGACCCGTACCAATCAGCCAGCAAACATCAGGTACATCGCCATACCCACGCCAATGATCGGGATAGCATCGATCAGGCCGGCCACCAGAAAGAAGCGGCCTTGCAGCATCGGGCCAAGCTCTGGTTGACGCGCGGTGCCTTCGAGCAGTTTGCCGCCCAGAATGCCTACACCAATAGCGGCACCCAAAGCGCCGAGACCCAGCATGATCGCAGCAGCAATAAGTTTGTATTCCATTGTTCTCTCCTAAGTAGCAGTTGCGTGGGAGTTAGTGATCTTCGTGTGCCTGACTCAGGTACACAATTGTTAAAACCATAAAAATAAAGGCTTGCAAGGTGATGATCAGGATGTGGAAAATTGCCCACCCCATCTGCAGCACGCCACCGAACAACCCGAGAGCAAGCCCTGCGTTATACATCAGGGCAATCAGAATAAAAATCATTTCGCCGGCATACATATTGCCGAACAGTCGCAAGCCCAGCGAAAACGGCTTGGCCAGCAAACCCAGCACTTCCATAAAGAGGTTAATGGGCACAAAAAAAGCCTGCACCACCGGGTTTTTCGCTTTGAACGGCATCAAGGTCAATTCTTTAGTAAAGCCGATCGGGCCTTTAACCTTCAGCGAATAAAAAATCATCAGGACAAAAACCGTCAACGCCATTCCCAGCGCAATGTTCGGATCGGTCGACGGCACCACTTTCATATAGGCATGGGAGTTGCCGCTTGCAATCTGCTCCCAGCTTTCGCCGCTGATTAATGCCCATGCGATCGGAAGCACATCAACCGGGATCAAATCCATAAAATTCATGAAAAACACCCACACAAAGATCGTCAACGCCAGCGGTGCGATCAGCGGGTTCTTGCCATGGAAAATATCTTTGACGTTGCTATCAACAAACTCAACGACCATCTCGATAAAATTCAAGCCGCCCGTGGGCACGGCAGCGGACGCCTTGACTGCGGCGCGGCGGAAAATAAAACAAAACACCAGGCCCAGAAAAATTGACCAAGCCATGCTATCCACGTGAATCGCCCAAAAACCCATTGCCTTGGCTTCTGCGGCGTTATGGGCAAAACCCCAATGGCCATCAGCATGCTGGCCATAGGTCAGGTTCGTCAGGTGGTGACGAATGTAGTCAATTGATGTCAGCGTACCGGATGCCATGCTTATCCCGCTTAAACCTTTGCTGTTAGAACCCGGGCGGTAATCCACCAACCCAAAGCCATCATCGTTATCAGTGCTACAAAAAAGGGGACTGCTTGCAGCTCGGGAATACACCGAAATGCTGCAGCACACATCAGTGCTGCCAACCCTATTTTTGTGGCCTCGCCTTGTATCAAGCGCTCGGTCACTCGACCCTGCCTGCCCTTGCCTCGAAAGGCATACCAAGCAAACCACGCCTGGGGCAGAACTCCTGTCAAACCGCCCAGAACAACAGCGATTGCCAGCCCGACATCCTGCAGGGCCAACCCGATCACCACCGGCATCAGTACGATTAGCTGGACACACGCCACCTGGTGAAATGGTGGTCTGGGTATCGGCGCTCCGGCCTCTGGGGCTGGCGGCATGCTAATCATGCGATCTTCCGGTTCCTGCGGACAAAATATTGCCCGCCGGGCAGTTCACGGCGGCGGGCATTATAGGGGCATTATGTGACGGCATCAACAGAAACCGCGCGCGAAATACACGCAGTTATTTGATGTGACTCAGTATCCCGTCCAACTCGTCCAGATTGTTATAGCTCAATACCAGCTTGCCTTTGCCGGAGGCGCTGTGTTGAACACTGACCGGAACACCCACTTTTTCTGAAAGGTCTTCTTCCAGTCGGCGAATATCCGCACTCGTGCCGCTTTTCGCCGGTTTGGCGGGCTTGGCAACACCCTGATTGCGTACCAACGCCTCAGTCTGGCGAACCGACAGGCCTTTGGAAACCACCTGGCGGGCCGCCTCGGATTGGGCGCGCCCCTCCAATGACAGCAACGCTCTGGCATGACCCATCTCCAGGTCACCGTGATCCAGCAGTTTTTGAACGTCGTCGTTGAGCGCCAACAGGCGCAACAAATTACTAACGGTTGCGCGCGACTTACCCACCGCATCGGCCACTTGCTGATGGGTCAGGCCAAATTCGTCTTGAAGGCGTTTTAAGGCTTGCGCCTCTTCCATGGCATTGAGATCTTCGCGCTGAATGTTCTCGATCAGCGCCATGGCAATCGCGGCCTCATCCGGCACGTCGCGAATGAGCGCAGGGACCTTTTCAAGACCCGCCATCTGGCTTGCGCGCCAGCGGCGCTCGCCGGCGATGATTTCAAAGCGATCGCCCGGAATGGGGCGCACCACGATGGGCTGCATCACGCCCTGGGCCCGAATGGAGTTTGCCAGCTCCTCAAGTGCCTCCGGCTTCATATCACGGCGCGGTTGGTAACGGCCGCGCTGCAGCAAATCGATAGGCAGTTCGCGCAAGGCGCCGTCCGTTGGCTCTGGCGTGGCTGCCGGCGCGCTGGCTTTTGCGGTGCTTCGGCCGATCAACGCATCCAGGCCTTTGCCCAGCCCGCGTTTTTTAGTGGACATGTCTACTCCATTTCATCTGCTGATGGCGGGATGTCAGTCTCGCCGACCCGTGCATCGCCATGACGACGCAGAACCTCTCCCGCCAAAGCCAGGTAGGCTCGTGCGCCGGTGGAGGCCGCATCATACCGCAGCACCGGCATTCCGTGGCTTGGCGCCTCGGCCAGGCGCACATTGCGCGGGATGACCGTACGATACAGTTGCTCGCCAAAGTGCGTCTCTAATTGTTCCGACACATCGCGCGTCAAACCCATGCGCGGATCGTACATGGTGCGCAACACGCCCTCTATTTTAAGGCGTTCGTTCAACACTTCGTGGATGCGTTCGATGGTATCCAATAAATCGGAAATACCTTCCAGTGCGTAATATTCGCACTGCACGGGAATAATAACGCCATCCGCTGCAACCAGTGCATTAACCGTCAGCATGTTCAGCGTGGGAGGGCAATCAATTAAAATATAATCGTAACGATCGGCCACTTTGAGCAAGGCATAACGCATGCGATGCTCTTTATTGGTTTTTTCATCGAGCAGCTCGACTTCGGCTGCGGTGATGTTGCGATTGGATGGCAACAAATCAAAACCCGATTCGGTGGGCCGAATCACGTCTTGTGCCTGCGATGAGCCCATTAATACATCGTAGGCAGAAAATTCGATTTCGCGTTTATCGATGCCACAACCCATGGTGGCATTCCCTTGCGCATCCATATCAACCAACAATACACGTCGTTTGGTGGCGGCTAACGACGCGGCCAAATTAACCGCCGTCGTGGTTTTTCCTACCCCGCCTTTCTGGTTGGTAATGGCTAGTATATGGGTCACGGCAACACCTTTTCCGGTTCTTTATTTTTATGAATCTCTACCAGTTGGCGATGGGTTGTTCCGCCAAAGACCGGCAACTGATGCGTGGCTGCGACGATATAGGGTTTTTTAACCGCCCTCAACTCTTCTTCGTTTGTTGTTGCTTTCATCGCCAGCATGCGGCCTCCATCTTTCAGGCAATGGCCCGCCAAAGCGCTGAAATCGGCCAAGGATGAAAAAGCGCGGCTCACAACGACATCAAAACCATCTTCGGGTTTGTAGTGCTCAACCCGGTTTTCGATCAATTCAATATTGTTCATTTTCAGCCTGGTTTTTACATCAAACAAAAAACGCAGCTTTTTACCCCGGCTGTCCAACAGGGTGTATTGCGTTTTTTTATCTGCCAACGCCAACGGTATCCCCGGCAAGCCGGCCCCGGTCCCAACATCCAACACCCGACCACCCTGAATAAAAGGCAACACGGCAAGGCTGTCTAATAAGTGTTTTTCAACCATGGCTTCCGGATTTCGAATTGCGGTGAGATTGATGCTTTTATTCCAGTGTGACAACAGATCAAGGTATTCCATCATTTGCCGACAGGTGTCGTCATCAACCGCAAGCGTTGTTTTTAACAAACCTTTCTTTAGTTGCGCTATTCGATAATCAGGCAATTTGACGATCTACCCGGCCGTGTTTTTTTAAGTGTATCAACAACAAAGAAATGGCCGCCGGCGTTACGCCCGGTATTCGGGCGGCCTGCCCCAATGTCTCTGGTTTGGTTTTTTCGAGTTTTTGTCGAACTTCATTCGATAACCCGGATACCGCGTTGTAATCCATATTATTAGGAAGACGCGTTGTTTCATTGCGTTGCAAACGATGGATCTCTTCTTTCTGGCGATCTATGTAACCGGCGTATTTTATTTCTATCTCTATTTGTTCGCCTATTTCATGGCTTTCTGCTTTGTCTGTTAATAAGGCGACTTTTCGATAGTCCAGTTCCGGACGTCGTAACAACTCCAATAGAGTCGCTTCTTTGCTGATTGGCGACGCCAGAAGAACATTTACTTTTTTCTCTAACGCATGACCTGGATAAACACGAATACCACTTAAGCGGTCTTTTTCTTTTTTTATTCCATCGATTTTTGTATTAAAAACCGACCATCGCTCGTCATTCACTAAACCAAGTTCGCGGCCTTTGGGTGTCAAACGCTGATCGGCATTATCTTCTCGCAACAAAAGACGGTGTTCTGCCCGGCTGGTAAACATACGGTAGGGCTCGGTGGTGCCGTGTGTAATCAGATCATCAACCAACACGCCGATGTAGGCCTCATCACGACGTGGGCACCAGGCGTCTTTTTCTTGTATTTTAAGCGCCGCGTTTAAACCGGCTAACAATCCTTGCGCCGCCGCTTCTTCATAACCGGTGGTGCCATTAATTTGGCCCGCAAAAAACAAATTGTTAATGGCTTTGGTTTCGAGTGATGCTTTTAACTGACGCGGATCAAAATAGTCGTATTCAATGGCGTAACCGGGACGCACAATGTGTGCATTCTCCAGCCCTGTAATCGATCGCACAATCTGAATTTGCACATCAAACGGCAAACTGGTTGAAATGCCGTTCGGATACACTTCGTGAGTATTTAAACCTTCCGGCTCCAAAAACACCTGATGGCTCGATTTGTCGGCAAACCGAACAACCTTGTCTTCGATCGACGGACAATAACGCGGTCCAATGCCTTCAATCACACCGGCATACATCGGTGATTGATGAAGATTATCGCGAATAACCTGGTGCGTTTTTTCTGTGGTATGGGTTATATGGCAGCTGATTTGTCGCGGGTGCTCTTCAACCGAACCTAAAAAAGACATGACCGGTATCGGCGTATCACCCGGTTGTTCCTGCAGTTGTTGATAATCAATGCTGCGCCCATCAATCCGTGGTGGTGTGCCTGTTTTAAGCCTTCCTACGGTGAACGGTAAATCACGCAAACGTTCAGAAAGCCGTTGTGACGGAGGGTCCCCGGCACGACCACCGGGTTGTTGTTGCATACCGATATGAATGCGACCTGCCAGGAAGGTTCCTGCCGTTAACACCACGCAATGGCTGTAAAAACGGATACCACTGGCCGTCTCTACTCCGGATACCCGATCACCCTTGATGATCAAATCATCAATGGCCTGTTGAAATAACGATAAATTCGGCTGGTTTTCCAATACTTGCCGAACCGCTGCTTTATAAAGCACCCGATCGGCTTGTGCCCGGGTTGCTCTTACCGCAGGGCCTTTGCTGGCATTGAGGATTCGAAACTGTATGCCGCCCCGATCCGCTGCCCGAGCCATTACCCCGCCAAGTGCATCGATTTCACGCACCAAATGACTTTTACCAATCCCGCCAATGGCAGGGTTGCATGACATCTGGCCCAAGGTTTCGATGTTATGGCTAATCAACAGGGTTTTGACGCCCATGCGCGCAGAAGCTAAAGCGGCTTCTGTGCCGGCATGACCGCCACCCACCACGATGACATCGAATTGTTCGGGGTAATCCATATCAGCTCCAACCTTCAGGGTTTTCCCCAAAGGGGCGCGGATTATACAGGTGGTTATATTTTGAGCAAAGAAACGGCTTTAATAATAAAACCTATAAAACGTGAAGAGTCTGTCGATGGGTAGGTATTTTATTGTTACTACTACTAGGCTTGTTGATAACGGTTAAAAATTTAAAATTTGTTATTTTTCAAATAGTTATTTTAAAAAAACGTACGCTTTTTCAGTGTGGAATGCGGTGACCGATTAGCTAAAGGTGGGGATAAAAAACAGGTTTCAGGGCGTTTGCTTACTGATCCACACCTTTTATCAGGTTATCCACAAGCCGTGAACAAGGCTTATTTTGAGATAATAAAATTGTGGGTAAAGCGTGGATACCCTGTTATTTACCTATGCAGAAACTGCTGAAAATGCGCCCCAACAATTCATCCGAATAAACCGTTCCGGTAATTTCCCCCAGAGTTTTTTGGCATTCTTTCAAATCCTCGGCAACCAGTTCACCGGCAAGGGATTGTTTTAATTGACTTATTGCGCTGTTGAGGTGGTCTTGGGCGCGTCGCAAGGCATCCAAATGACGTCGTCGTGCCAAGATCGGGTTTTTAATATCCGTCGAAAACCCCAGGGATGACGTGATCATCTTTTTCAAGTCGCTCATTCCTTCGGCATGCTTGGTGGAAATCGCCACCGCGGAATCGTTAATAAAACCACTGGATAAGCCGGAAAGATCGGTTTTATTAAAAACAACGCACCATTTTGATGGTGGCGCGGATATGCCGATGCGCTGCCACAAAGTCAGAAGGTCTTCTCCTGGGTGGATCTCAGTTGAATCAACAACCAACAACACAAGGTCGGCCGATGCAATCGCTTGATTGGCCCGGCGGATGCCTTCTTGCTCAACGCGATGATCACTTTGTCGCAGGCCGGCGGTATCCAATAAATGAACAGGGATGCCATCGAGGTTGATGTGTTCTTTTAAAATATCCCGGGTTGTCCCGGGCATATCGGTAACGATGGCCGCTTCGTGGCCGGTCAAATAATTTAAAAGACTCGATTTGCCGGCATTGGGTTTGCCGGCAATCACCACGGTCGCCCCCTCCCTTAATAAACGCCCACTGTCAGCCCGCTGAACAATACTTTGCAGTTGTTGTTGGCTTTGTTCAAGGGAGTGTAAAAGCGCATCATCGGCAAGAAAATCGATGTCTTCATCCGAGAAATCCAGTGCGGCTTCAATAAAAACCCGAATGCGGGTAATGGACTCGACTAACTCAAAAACTTCGGTAGAAAACTGGCCGCTCAAAGAAATTAACGCCGAGCGGGCCGCGTCTTCGGTCGCACTGTCAATCAGATCGGCAATGGCTTCTGCTTGGGCAAGATCAAGCTTGTCATTCAAGAAAGCGCGCTCACTGAACTCGCCGGGCGATGCTATACGAGCACCGGCGGCCAGAACGGCTTGCAGTAAGCGATCCATAACAACCGCACCACCATGACCATGCAATTCAATAATGTCTTCGCCGGTAAACGAATGCGGGGCGGGGAAAAACAAAACCAACCCAAAATCGATCAGGCCATCGGGCGCATCGGAGTGATTGATAAAAAAGCGTTTGAAAGAAGCTTGGCGCGGAGCAGGAATAGCACCGGTTATGCGGTTGCTGATGGTTGTCGATAAAGGCCCGGAAATCCGCACAATACCGACACCGCCGCGGCCGGGCGGTGTGGCAATGGCAGCGATGGTATCGGTGGTGGCCATCGATAACGCCACGGGCGCCTTAAGCGCCGGCAGCAGCCCGTTCGATGTTGCGCGTGATCACCCATTGCTGGGTTATCGAGAGCAGGTTGTTCACAACCCAGTACAACACCAAACCGGCCGGGAACCACAAGAAGAAGACGGTGAAGACAACCGGCATCCACTGCATGATTTTTGCCTGCATGGGGTCGGGCGGCGGCGGGTTCAGTTTTTGCTGGAAGAACATGCTGGCACCCATAATCAGCGGCATGATGAAATAAGGATCCATTGCCGACAGATCGTGGATATAGCCAATAAACGGCGCATGCCGCAGTTCCACGCTTTCTAAAAGCACCCAATACAAAGCAATAAAAACCGGCATTTGAATCAGAATGGGCAAGCAGCCGCCGAGCGGGTTGATTTTTTCTTTACGGTACAACTCCATCATGGCCTGCGACATTTTTTGTTTGTCGTCGCCGTAGCGTTCTTTTAATTCCACCAGTTTGGGTTGAACACGCCGCATATTGGCCATGGAGCGATAGCTGGCGGCCGATAAAGGGAAAAACAACGCTTTAACAAGAACGGTTAACCCGATAATGGCAAAGCCCCAGTTGCCAAAAATACCGTATAAGAAAGTAAGCACCCAAAACAATGGCTGTGCTATCCACCAAAGCCAGCCGTAATCAACGCTCAGATCCAGGTTCTCGGCAATGGTTTCTAGGGAATACTGATCTTTAGGGCCAAGATACAACGATGCGTTGATAATGCCTTCGGAGCCCGGCTGCACAGCGATTAACGGCATGGTGAAGCGAGCATAATTAAACGCATTGCTTTGAAACGCGGAGTAATCAACGGCCACGCCTTTTTCGGGAATCCAGGCACTTAAAAAATAATGCTGGATAACAGCAATCCAACCATCGTTTTTACGGGTCGCAAATGGATCGTCCGGGAGTTTTTTGAAAGCCTCTTTATAAAAGCGATCTTCATCGGTTGTACTCGCAATACCAAGGAAGGGCTGCACGCCCAGACTTCCACCACCTGCGGCAGAAGGATCAGCCGAGGAGTCGCGTTTGAGCTGGCCATACAAGGCAGCCTGCCAAAGCTGGTTGCTTTGGTTGTTAATTAAGTAGCTCATCCGGATTTGGTAGCTGCCGCGCGCCAACGTGAAGCGTTTGGTCAGGGTGACGCCGGGGGCTTGTTCAAACACCAAATCAACGTGCAGTTGTTCGTCGGTATCACCTAAGGTATACGTCGATGCGGCAGCAGAAAACAAAGGCCGTGCGGTGGCGGTATCGGTGCCTTGTGGGCCAACGAGACCGCTTTGTGCCACATAAGTCAGGGTTGGTGTTTTCTCAAGCAACACAAACGGCTGGTCGGGCGTGTCCAGCCGGGCAAGGTATTGCGGTAGCGTGGCGCGGATAATGTCGCCGCCTTGCAAGTCGATGGATAAATCGAGCACATCGGAAGTGACGCGAACAACGGATGATGCCGGCGTGAAGGCAGCGGTTGCCGATTCATCGTTTTTAAATTGGGGAACATCGCCGGGCGTTATCACTGTCGCGGCGGCAGGTTGTGGCAACGCAACCGGCACGGCCGTTGCAGCAGGCGCTTCTGCTGTTACGTTGTTTGCGAGAATGGTGTTGCGCTGCTGTTCGTTTTTAAACTGGTTGAACTCAACCAGTAACATAAAGCCGACGGCGGCAATGGCGGCAAGCAAGACATAACGAGACAAATTAGCGGTATTCATGCGGCAGACTTCCGTGAGCAATGATGGTGTTGAGCGGGCGGCACCGGGTCCAAACCACCTTCGCACCAGGGGTGGCAACGGGACAGGCGTTTGATGGCGAACCACGAACCTCGCAAACCGCCGTGGATTTCAAGTGCCTCGAGCGCATATTCAGAACAACTGGGATGAAAACGGCAATGCTGCCCAAGCCAGGGGCGCAACAACATGCGGTAAGCAAGGATCAGGAAGCGGACGCTTTTTTTCATCATGACCGAACTTCCGTGGCAAAAGAGAGTATGCGTTGTTGGGCGTCACGCCAGAGCCGGTCAAGCTCCGCGTTCAATGCCGGATTGCTTACGGCAACAACCCCCGGTCGGGTCATTACCACGTAATCATAACAACCCAACGCCCGTTGGTTTTTTCGGAATGATTCTCGAGCTATGCGTTTGATGCGATTGCGGTCAACCGATCGACGCGCATTTTTGCGTGCGACAATTAAGCCGAGTCGCGCCATGCCTGCGGTGCGAGAGCGCACAAGAATAACAAGGCTGGCAGAAGAAAGTCGGAAAGAAACCCGGTTGAAAACTTGCTTGAAGTCGTAAGGCGTCAGCAATCGTGCCGCTTTGCAAAACGCCTGCGTGTGGCTCATAACACGCTCATCGCAGGGTGCAAGATCGCTCAGACAGCGACCAGCACCTTGCGGCCTTTGGCGCGGCGACGGTTCAACACCAGTCGGCCGTTCTTGGTAGCCATGCGAGCACGAAACCCGTGGGCGCGTTTGCGCTTGAGCACGCTAGGCTGAAACGTTCTTTTACTCATTATCCTGACTCCGTCGTCGCGCGGCTCGTTAGGAGCCGGGGCGCTAACCCTTTGAAAAAAGAGGGCGGATTTTAGAGAATCCCGGCTCGCAAGGCAAGTGACGCAACCGGATTAGCAGGGGGTTTTTTTAATGGGGGGACGGATGGGCGCCCGAGCAGCAAAACAACAAATCAGGAAAAACCGTAGCGAGAACACAGACTTGCAAAAAACCAAACATAAAACAAACAACATACTAACAGACTTATACACAGGTTGTGTGTTCGGAGCTTCTCATCCGCGGCCAACGCAAATAAACGTAACACATTGTTTTTAATAAACAAATAGTTAATAAGCCGGAAGAAAAGGGTGTGCAGCCTTAAGCGCTTGAAAGTTTTCCAGAAAGTTATACAATGCACGACCCGCGTATAAAGACGCAGGGAAAATAACAAAAAGCACCCCATTTCTTGGCATAGGCGGCACCTCTTGTGATTCATCCGGCTTGGGAAGATTGTCTGGATCGCCTGCAGGCGGAATTGCCCGCTACCCAATTTAATATCTGGATTCAGCCCCTGCGCCCCAATATGGAGGGCAAGCGCTTGCGTTTGCTTGCACCAAACCGGTACATCCGCGATTGGGTGGCCGAGCGTTACTTGAACCGCATCGCCGAACTGGTGCGTGAAATCAGTGCCGGCGAGCTGGCCAGCGTGGATTTGGGCGTCAGCGAAGCGCCGGGCCCGGTGACTGCGGCGACACCAGCGGGTTTGACCGACGCCAGGAAGGCCGAGCCGCAGGCGATTCGACGCGCGCCGATGCCCATTAACACGCCCGGCGGATTGCGACACACCAATGTGCTGGAAACCCAGTACACCTTCGATAATTTTGTGGAAGGCAAATCAAACGCGTTGGCGCTAGCGGCCTCTCGACAGGTGGTTGAAAACCCGGGCGGCGCGTACAACCCGCTGTATATTTACGGTGGTGTTGGGTTGGGGAAAACGCACTTGATGCATGCGATTGGCAATGCATTGATCGCATCGAACCCGGATGCCAAGGTGCTGTATCTGCGTTCCGAGCAGTTTGTTTCGTACATGGTGAAGGCGATCGAGCTTGGAGCCATGGCCGACTTCCAAAAATACTTTCGTTCACAAGACGTGTTGTTGATTGACGATATCCAGTTTTTAGCCAAAAAAGACCGCTCGCAAGAAGAATTTTTCCATACCTTTAATGCGCTGTTTGAGGGTGGTCAGCAGATGATTTTTACCTGCGATCGCTACCCGCGAGAAATTTCCGGTCTGGAGGAGCGCTTAAAATCCCGCTTTGGCTGGGGCCTGCCGGTGGCCGTTGAGCCGCCGGAGCTGGAAACGCGGGCGGCCATTTTAATGCGCAAGGCAGCGCAAGCCGGCGTAGAGCTGCCTCAGGACAGCGCTCTTTTTATGGCGCAGAAAATCCGTGCCAATGTTCGCGAGCTTGAAGGTGCGCTTACCCGGGTGATAGCGAGCGCCCGCTTCACGCACAGGCCTCTGGATGTTGGTCTGGTGCGCGAGTCATTAAAGGATTTGCTGGCCGTCCACGATCGCATGATCAGCATGGACAATATTCAGCGCACGGTGGCCGAGTACTACAAAATCCGGGTGGCCGATTTGAGCTCGAAACGGCGCAACCGGTCGATTGCGCGCCCGCGTCAGGTCGCGATGGCGCTAGCCAAGGAATTGACGAATCACAGCTTGCCGGAAATAGGCGATAGTTTTGGTGGGCGTGATCACACGACCGTATTGCACGCGTGTCGAAAAGTTGAAGAATTAAAAGAAACCACTAGCGAAATACGTGAAGATTACAATAATCTCTTACGGTTGCTGACCACTTAATTGAATCGACCCCTATCACGGATTGAAGCATGAAATTCCAGATTAGCCGCGAAGCCTTATTAAAGCCCCTCACCCTGGTTGCCGGTGTTGTTGAGCGCCGTCAAACCCTGCCTATTTTAGCGAATGCCCGCCTGGATCTTGATGGCAGCAACTTGTCGCTGACGGGTACCGATCTTGAAGTTGAGATGACTGGCCGGGTGGCGTTGGAAGGCGCGGCCGATGCCGGTCAGCTCACCGCCCCGGCACGTAAATTACTGGATATTTGTAAAGCATTACCGGAGGGCAGCACGCTGACCTTTGCCTTGAAAGACGAAAACCGCCTGCAAATCACCAGCGGGCGCAGCCGTTTTTCGTTGACGACCTTGCCGGCCAGCGATTTCCCCGGCGTTGAGGAAGGTCAGGAAGACTTCCAGTTACAGGTATCGCAGGGTGAGTTGCGGCATTTGATCGAGCGCACCGCGTTTGCGATGGCGCAGCAGGATGTCCGCTACTACCTGAACGGCATGCTCTGGGAGGTTAGTAAGGGCCAACTACGCGTGGTAGCCACTGATGGCCACCGGTTGGCGATGAGCATTTATAAATCCGACAGCATCCAGTCCGAGGGTCGCCATCAGTTGATTGTGCCGCGCAAAGGGGTACTGGAGCTGCAGCGCTTGTTAACGAACGACGAAAGTCCGGTAACCCTGGTGTTTGGCAAAAACCACGTGCGTGCCATCACCAGCGAATTCACGTTCACCTCCAAGTTGGTGGACGGCAAGTTCCCCGATTACGAGCGTGTTTTACCCAAGGGCGGTACCAAGCACGTTGACGCGCCGCGCGAGGCTTTGCGCCAGGCCTTGGGGCGGGTCGCTATTTTGTCGAACGAAAAATACCGGGGTGTGCGCGTGATCCTGTCAGAAAATCAGATGCAGGTGCTGGCCAATAACCCGGAGCAAGAAGAAGCCGAGGAATCCGTGGCAGTGACGTATAAAGGATCGGGTCTGGAGATCGGTTTTAACGTCAGTTATTTGCTGGACGTGACCGGGGTATTGACCGATGAGCAGGTGCGCCTGACCTTGTCGGATTCCAATAGCAGCGCGCTGATCGAGAGCGCCTCTGGCGATGGCAGCTCGGTGTATGTTGTTATGCCGATGCGGCTGTAATTTTGTCAGGGCGGGCGCGTCCCGCCCTATCCCCTTCTATGCATTTGCAACGGCTTGGCATTCAACACCTCCGCAATCTTGAAGCGGACGTTGCCGATCTGGCACAAATCAATATCTTTTATGGTGCGAACGGCAGCGGGAAAACCTCGGTGCTGGAGGCCATTCACTTACTGGGCCTTGGGCGTTCGTTTCGGAGCGTGTCCGCCCGCTCGGTGATTGCTTACGAGAAAGAGCGCCTGAGCGTGTTTGCGGAACAAGTGTTCGACGGCCAACAAACACGGCTGGGCGCGTCACGCGATCAGCAAGGCGACTGGCAAATGCGGCGTAACGGCGAGCCGGTCAGAGCGCTCGCCGAGATGGCGCGGGAGTTGCCCATGCTGTTGGTCAATAGCGACACGTTTGCCTTGCTGGAGGGGGCTCCCCGCCTGCGACGCCAGTTTTTGGATTGGGGCGTGTTCCACGTGGAACCGCAGTTTTATCCGGCATGGAAAACCGTTATTCGTTGCCTGAAACACCGCAATAAGTTGCTGCGGCATGATAAAATACGCCGTGAAGAGCTGGCTGTCTGGGATGCGTTGTTGGCTGATGCGGCCGAGCAAATCCAGGCGTGCCGGGAGCGGTATTGGACCGCTCTACAACCAACATTGGAAAGCCTCTTCGAGGCCTTGGGGGTGTTGCCGGGTTTGACGGTGCGTTATGCGCCGGGGTGGGATGTTCAGCAGCCTTACCGCGAGGTGTTGGCGCAGCACATCGACCGCGACCACGCGCAGCGGCAGACCGTGTCCGGGCCGCATCGGGCGGACTTGGTTTTTCGGCTGGAGGCGTTGCCCGCGGCAGATACTTTATCCCGGGGGCAGAAGAAGGCAGCCATTTTGGCGTTGCGGTTGGCGCAAGCCAAAGATTTGTCGATGCGAGGCGTCAGGCCGCCGCTGCTGTTGCTGGACGATCTGCCTGCCGAGCTGGATGCCGCAGCGCTGGCCCGCGTGATGCGCTGGGTAGCGGAGCAGGACAGCCAGGCGTTTATTACAACGGTAAGCCCGCAGCCATTGGGGCAGACAATAACAAGGGCGGAGAATATCCGCTGGTTCCACGTGGAACATGGCAAAATCAGGGCTGCCTCGGGCGCCCACCATCAGGAAGGGGATACACCATGACGGAAGACGCCAAAGCCTACGATGCCTCCAGTATCAAGGTGCTCAAAGGGCTGGATGCCGTTCGCAAGCGTCCGGGCATGTACATCGGTGACACGGACGATGGCACCGGCCTTCACCACATGGTGTTTGAGGTGGTGGATAACTCGATTGACGAGGCTTTGGCGGGACACTGCTCGCGCGTTGATGTTGTGATCCATCCGGATGAGTCGATCAGCGTATCCGACGATGGCCGCGGCATACCGACCGAAATGCACGACGAAGGCGTTTCAGCGGCCGAGGTTATTATGACCGTGCTGCATGCGGGCGGTAAGTTTGATCCCAATTCGTACAAGGTTTCCGGCGGCCTGCACGGCGTGGGCGTGTCGGTGGTGAATGCACTGTCGTCCGAGCTGAAGCTGACGATTCGTCGCGGCGGCAAGGTCTGGGAGCAAATGTACAGCCACGGCGTGCCGCAGGCACCACTGGCCGCGGTGGGCGACACAACGACAACCGGTACGACCATTCACTTCAAGCCGTCACCGGCAACTTTTAGCAATATTCAGTTTCATTACGAAATCCTGGCCCGGCGCCTGCGTGAGCTGTCGTTCCTGAATTCCGGTGTGCATATCGCGCTAAAGGATGAAAGGTCAGGAAAATCAGAGAGTTACCAGTATGAGGGCGGCCTGAAGGCCTTCGTGGAATACCTGAATACCAACAAAACACCGGCCAACAAGGTGGTGCATTTTGTTTCAGAGCAAGAAGGCGGCATCACCGTCGAGATTGCATTGCAATGGAACGACAGCTTCCAGGAAAACGTTTTTTGTTACACCAACAATATCCCCCAGCGCGATGGTGGCACCCATTTAGCCGGTTTTCGTGCCGCGCTCACGCGCAGCCTGAACAACTATATCGAGACGGAAGGCCTGGCGAAAAAAGCCAAGGTGAGCCCCAGTGGTGATGATGCCCGCGAAGGTTTGACGGCGGTTGTGTCGGTTAAAGTGCCGGATCCCAAGTTTTCGTCGCAAACCAAAGACAAGCTGGTTTCCAGCGAAGTGAAGCCGGCCGTTGAGCAAGCCATGTCCAGCGCTTTCGCCGATTTTCTGCTCGAAAACCCGCAAGATGCCCGCAATATCGCGACAAAGATGCTGGACGCGGCCCGTGCCCGGGAAGCCGCGCGCAAGGCTCGCGACATGACCCGCCGCAAGGGCGCGCTGGATATAGCCGGCCTGCCCGGCAAATTGGCGGACTGCCAGGAAAAAGACCCGGCGCAATCCGAAATTTATCTGGTGGAGGGTGATTCGGCGGGCGGTTCCGCGAAGCAAGGCCGCGACCGGCGCACACAGGCCATTTTGCCGTTGAAGGGCAAAATCCTGAATGTGGAGAAAGCACGCTTTGACAAAATGTTGTCTTCGGCCGAAGTCGGCACCATGGTCACGGCACTGGGCTGCGGCATCGGCACCGAGGAATTCAACCCCGATAAATTGCGTTACCACAGCATCATTATCATGACCGACGCCGACGTCGACGGCTCGCACATTCGTACCCTGCTGCTGACGTTCTTTTTCCGTCAGATGCGCGAGCTGATCGAGCGCGGCCATGTGTTTATCGCGCAGCCGCCGCTGTATAAAATCAGCAAGGGCAAACAGCATCAGTATTTGAAAGACGATGCCGCGTTGGAATCGTTTTTGACGCAAACAGCGCTGGAAGATAGTGCGTTGTTTATCAGCCCCGATGCGCCACCCGTCAGCGGCACCGCACTGGAATCATTGGTCACCGATTACCGGCGCGCAGAAGCGGTGATTCGTCGCTTGTCACGTCTGTATCCAGAGGCGGTATTAAAAACCCTGCTGGACATGCCCGGCTTGAACGCGGAGGCATTGGCCGATGAAGCTGCCGTGACGGCATGGGCCGCACAACTCGATACCTTGATGGCCGAAAGCAATACCGATGGCGGTAGCCGCTTTGTGGTGAGCATCAATGAAGATACGGAGCGTCATCTGTATCGTCCGGCCGTAGCCATGGTGTCGCACGGTATTTCGTCGAACTACGTGTTAACGCGCGACTTCTTCAGTTCCGAGGAATACCGGGTGTTGCGCGGCGTGGCTGAACAACTGGCGCAGTTGCTCGAAGACGGTGCTTACGTGCAACGCGGCGAACGCAAACAACCCGTGCAGCGTTTTGAAGAAGCTTTGGCCTGGCTAATGAACGAAGCCAAACGCGGCTGCAATATCCAGCGTTACAAAGGTCTGGGCGAAATGAACCCGTCCCAGCTTTGGGAAACCACCATGGATCCCGAAGTGCGCCGCATGTTGCGCGTGACCATTGATGATGCAGTCGGCGCCGACCGAATGTTTACCTGCCTGATGGGCGATGCCGTTGAGCCGCGACGCGAGTTCATTGAAACGAATGCCTTGGCAGTCGCCAATCTGGACGTGTAAGAAAAAGCACATAAAAAACGGCCTCTCGGGGCCGTTTTTTATGTTGTTTGATATTAAGCGGATGCTGCCGGCATTTTTGCAATTTCACTTTCAATCCACTGTTTGACCTCTTCGGTCAACTCCTTGCTGTTGCGCCCTTCGGTAGCAAACGGCTTGCTGATTACCACATGAATGGTGCCGGGTTTTTTGACAAAGCCGGGCACGGACCAGCAGGAACCGGCATTGTGGGCGACTGCAATAATGGGCACGCCAGCCGAACAGGCAATGCCGGCGCCGCCGCGTGCGTAGTTGCCGACTTCGCCATACGGTGTGCGCGTGCCTTCGGGAAACACCAGAACGCTCAAGCCCTCTTCAATGCGCGCAATGCCTTCGCGGTGAATTTTCTTAATCGCTTCACGCGGGTTTTTGCGGTCAATCGCAATCGGCTTTAACAGCGCAAGCCCCCATCCAAAAAACGGCATGTACAACAGTTCTTTTTTAAGGATGGTGCTAATGGGTTGCAGGCGAGTCTGTAAAAACAGGGTTTCCCATGTCGATTGATGTTTGGAGAGTACGACATACGGCGCTGGTGGAATATTTTCGAAACCGGTAATGGCGTAGTCGATATTGCAGGTGATTTTTAACCACCAGATGGCGAAGTTGTTCCAGGACATGATGATGCGATAGCGAAACAAATACGGTGCCGGCCAAAGAAAAACCGAAACCGCGCCTGCCATCATGCCGGTAATAAGAAACGGCACATAAAAAAGAAAAGTGCGCAGGTACTTCATTGTGTGGCCACCAAGTAGTTTGCCGCGTCAGCCAGCGTGTCGAATACCGGAATGGTCGAAAGCGCGGCATGTGCCGATAGTTTTTTCTCGGTGGCCGCACCTTTGCCGGTGCGCACCAACAAGGGCTTGCAACCTCGCGCGACACCCGCCTCCAGATCGCGCAAGCTGTCACCGATTAGCCACGCGCCTTGGAGTGGCATGCCGAGTTCGGCGTTAATGGCATCGAGCAGGCCGGGCTTGGGTTTACGGCAATCGCACCCGTCGTCGGGCGTATGCGGGCAATAAAAAATACCGGCAATCGCACCGTGAGCGGCATGCACCGCATCATGGAGTTTTTCGTGCATGGCTTCGAGATCGTCAAGATCAAACAGGCCGCGACCAAGGCCGCTTTGATTGGTGGCCACGGCGACAGTAAACCCGGCGTTACGCAGTTGTGCGATGGCGGCCACGCTGCCGGGAATAAACACGAACTCCTCGGCCGACTTGATGTAATCGGGCGAGTCTTCGTTGATCACGCCGTCGCGGTCAAGAATAACAAGCGTCATGATTTTTCGGTCGCCAGCAAAGCGATGTCGGCGATGCTGCCAAACAACTGCTGGAATTGTTGCAGCAAGGCCAGTCGATTGGCACGCAACACGGGATCATCGGCCATCACCATTACCTGATCAAAAAAGTGATCGATCGGCGCTCGCAGCGCGGCCAATTGCCGCAGCGTTTCTGCGTAATGGGCTGTTGCCTGCCCGGCAGGCGCAAGCTCGGCCATCACGGAAGCGATGGCCGTGTGCAGGGCTTTTTCTGCGGCATCGGTCAGGTGATCTTCAGAAAAATCGGCGCTGACGGTTTCTTTGGAAAGAATATTGGCAACGCGTTTATTGGCAGCAGCCAGTGCAGCGGCATCCGGCAGCGTGGCAAACGCATTGACCGCACGAATCCGCGCATCAAAATCCATCGGCACCATGGGGCGCACGGCGAGCACCGACAAAATCACTTCGGCGGGAATGCCCTGCTCTTCATACATGGCGCGGTAGCGGCCGAACAAAAAGTCGAGCACGGCTTCGCGCGTTGCGGCGGCGTCTTTCGGCCGGTGCGTTTGCAGCACCGCATCCAGCAGCGCATCCAGACGCAGGTCGAGGGTGTTTTCAATCAATATGCGCAGGATGCCCAGCGCAGCACGGCGCAAGGCGAACGGATCTTTGGAGCCGGTGGGCGGTTGGCCGATGGCAAACATGCCAACCAGGGTGTCGAGCTTGTCGGCAAGCGCGACGGCGATGCCGGTCTTGCTTTGCGGTAAGGCATCGCCGGCAAAGCGCGGCAGGTATTGTTCGCAGAGTGCATCCGGGATATCGCCGGCCTCCTGATCGTGGCGCGCGTAATACAGGCCCATGGTGCCTTGCAACTCGGGGAACTCACCCACCATCTGGGTGCACAAGTCGGCCTTTGAAAGCAGTGCCGCACGCCGGGCGTGGGTCTCGTTGCCACCTGTTTCGCGCGCAATGTAAGCCGCCACATGTTCCATGCGCTGCGTTTTTTCAAACACCGTGCCGAGCTCGGCCTGAAACACAATGTTGCGATTGCGTTCGTTGTGTTCAGCCAGTGTTATCTTGCGATCGGTTTGATAGAAAAACTCGGCATCGGTCAGGCGCGGGCGCACCACTTTTTCGTTGCCGGCAATAATTTGCGACGGGTCGCTGCTCTCGATGTTGGCCACGGTAATAAAACGGTTCATCAGCTTGCCGTGGTGGTTGTGCAAGCAAAAGTATTTCTGATTGTCTTGCATGGTAGCAATCAGTGCTTCTTGCGGGACGGCCAAGAAGCGTGCTTCAAAGGAGCAGGCCAGTGGCACAGGCCACTCGACCAAGGCCGCGACCTCATCAAGCAATGCCTGCGGAATAATGGCGGTGCCGCCTTCTTGCTCGGCCAGCTGCATGACGGTGAGGCGAATCTGTTCGCGACGTGCATCAAAGTCCGGCACAACAAAAGCGGCCTTAAGGGATTGCTGATAATCCTCGGCATCCGCAGACGGCAGCCACACCGGTCCCGGGTGATGAAAGCGATGACCAACACTTTCGCGGCCGGCTTTCTGGCCAAGGATATCGCATTCGACCACGTGCTCACCGAACAACATCACCAACCATTGCGTGGGACGCACAAACTCGACGCGTGAAGCGCCCCAGCGCATGCGTTTGGCAATCGGCAAGTTATCGAGCGCGGCTTGCACAATGCCGGGCAATAAAGCGGTTGCGGCTTCGCCTTTGATGTCGCGGGTAAAGCGCAGTTTCTCGCCGCTTTGATCCAGCGCATCAATAGACACACCGTTCTTTTTAGCAAAGCCTTCGGCTGCTTTGGTGGGCTTGCCCTCGGCGTCAAACGCAGCCTTTACCGGCGGGCCGTCGACCGTCAGCACGCTGTCGGCTTGCCGGGTTTGCAGTTGCGCAACGTGCACGGCTAAGCGGCGTGGCGCGGCAAAGCCGTGGATGGCCTGGTGCGATAAGCCGGCTTTTTCAAGCCCGGTTTCAATGCCGTCAGCAAACGCATCACGCAGGGTTTTCAGCGCTTTTGGCGGCAGCTCTTCACAGCCGAGTTCAACCAAAAAATCGTGTGCACTCATGGCCTGGCCTCCTGCTGCGCCAAGACTTCATCGCGCAGCGATGCCTCGGCCATGGGAAAGCCTAATCGGGCGCGGGCATCAAAATAACTTTGTGCGACGGCGCGCGCCAACGCACGCACGCGCAAAATATAGCGTTGGCGCTCTGTCACTGAAATGGCGCGACGGGCATCCAGCAAATTAAACGTGTGCGAGGCTTTTAATACAAATTCATACGCGGGCAAGGGCAGATCGAGCTGCATCAGGCGATGCGATTCGCTTTCAAACAGATCAAACAGGCGAAACAGTTCGGGCACGTTGGCGTGCTCGAAATTGTAGGTGCTCATTTCGACTTCGTTTTGATGGAACACGTCACCGTAGGTGACTTTCCCAAACGGGCCGTCGGTCCAGACCAGGTCATAGACCGAGTCCACGCCTTGCAAGTACATGGCCAGACGCTCCAGGCCGTAGGTGATTTCGCCAGTCACCGGATAACATTCGAGCCCGCCGACTTGCTGAAAATACGTAAATTGCGTGACCTCCATGCCGTTTAACCACACTTCCCAACCCAGCCCCCAGGCGCCCAAGGTGGGTGACTCCCAGTTGTCTTCGACAAAGCGAATGTCGTGTACGGTCGGATCGATGCCGATGGCTTTGAGGGAATCGAGATACAGCTGCTGTATGTTGGCGGGGTTGGGCTTCATCACCACCTGAAATTGATAGTAATGCTGCAGACGATTGGGGTTCTCGCCATAGCGGCCGTCGGCGGGCCGGCGCGAAGGCTGCACGTAGGCCGCGTTCCAGGCCTCAGGGCCAATGGCACGCAAAAACGTGGCGGTATGAAATGTACCGGCACCCATTTCCATGTCGTAGGGCTGTAGCAAGACGCAGCCTTGTTTTGCCCAGTAGGCTTGCAAGGCGAGAATCAGCTCTTGAAAGGTCGGTACGGTTGTCACGGTAATCCCCTGAGTGCCAGAATGGGCAGCGCTATTGGCCAGCGGCTGAAAGGCCGGAATTATAACGGGTATGCCCGCTTCGGCGTACCACTTCAATGGATGGGCACGATGTCCGAACCCCAAGCCTCTTTGCGCGAACGCCTGCTGTTGGGGTTGTTGCGCGTGAGCGCCCTGCTGCCGTTGTCGTTGTTACGCTGCATTGGGCGCGCGATCGGCGCAGGCATGGGCGGTTTTTCGTCGCGAGCCAAACAAACCACCGAAACGAATTTGCGGCTCTGCTTGCCAGAACTCAGTGAAGTGGCCCGTCAGCAATTGGTGCGTCAAAGCCTGCAAGAAACCGCCTGCACCGCGCTGGAAATGGGCCCCATGTGGTTCTGGCCGGCTCAAAAAACGCTGGGCTTGATCCGGCATATTCACAACGAGGCACTCTATCGCGAGGCATTGGCCGACCCAAGGGGCGTGTTGGTGTTGGTGCCGCATTTAGGGAACTGGGAGTTAACCGGCTTGTATCTTTCGACCACCGCGACATTGACAGCGCTGTATCAGCCGCCCAAGCAGCTGCTGTTGGAAACCGCGATTCTCAAGGCGCGCAGTCGTAACGGTGGCACCTACGTGCCAACCGATCGCCGCGGTGTATCGGCCTTGCTGAAAGCATTGAAAGCCGGCGAAACCGTGGGCATTTTGCCGGATCAGGAGCCCGAGCCCGAAAGTGGCGTATTTGCGCCTTTTTTTGGCGTGCCGGCACTGACCATGACCTTGGGCTGTCAGCTGTTGGCCCGAACCCGGGCGCGGGTGATCATGGCCGTGGCTTGGCGCAACCATGCCGAAGGCGGATTTGATTTGGCGTTTGAAGACGCCGGCGCCGAATTGCACGAGGCCGATCCCGTGGCCGCCGTCACAGCAATGAACGCGGCGGTTGAGCGCCTGGTTCGCCAGCACCCCGAGCAGTATCAGTGGGAATACAAGCGGTTCAAGAAGCGACCGGACGGCCAGCCCAAAGTGTATTGATCAGCGTCGCCAGAACGCGGGCGACAGCAATACCAGCACCGTGAAAATTTCCAGGCGTCCCGTGATCATGGTCAGCGCCAACGCCCATTTTGCAAAGTCATTGAGTGAGGCCCAGTTGCTGGAAGCCTCGCCTGCAGCAGGGCCGACATTACTGATGGCCGAGCCGACGGTTGAAAACGCGGTGACAAAATCCAGGCCGCTTGCCAAGAGCAATAACATCATGGCAATGAACAGCAGCACGTACACCGAGAAAAAGCTCCACACGGCCATGATCACGCGGTCACTGACGGTGTGTGCGCCTAGTTTTAACAGAAATACAGCATTGGGATGAATAAGCTGTTTCAGTTCACGCAGACCTTGTTTGAAGATCAACAATACGCGGACGACCTTTATGCCGCCGGCGGTTGAGCTGCCGCAGCCACCCATAAAGCCCAACAGCAATAGCAACCAAGGCAAGGGGCCGGGCCATGCACTGTAATCGTGTGTTTGGAAGCCGGTGGTTGATGCAAACGAAACGGCTTGGAACATACCATTAATAACGCTGTCATGAAGTGACAGGGTTTGAGTGGCCGCAAGTACAATGCTGATGAGAATGGACGCGATGCTTAAAACCAGCGCGTAAAATACATATTCCGGGTTATTCAGGTAGTGACCCGCTTTGCCGTGTTGCCAAGCAATAAAGTGCAGCGAGAAATTAATACTGCCAATAAACATAAAGGCAATGGCAACGCATTTGATGGCATCACTGGCAAAGTAGCCCATGCTGGCATCGTGGGTAGAAAATCCGCCAGTGGCTACAGTGCTCATGCTGTGAGCAATGGCATCAAATAAACCCATGCCGGCGAGCCAATAGCAGGCAGCACAGGCAATGGTCATCAATAGATAAATAGTGAATAAGGCCTTGGCGGTGCTGGTGATACGCGGTGTTAATTTGCTGTCTTTCATGGGGCCGGTTGTTTCCGCTTTGTAGAGCTGCATGCCACCGATGCCAAGCATGGGAAGAATGGCCACAGCAATAACCACAATGCCGATACCACCCAACCACTGCAGCTGCTGGCGGTAATACAGAATGGATCGTGGCAGCGCATCGAGTCCGGTAATGACCGTGGCCCCGGTGGTCGTCAGCCCGGAGACCGACTCAAAAAAAGCATCGGTCAGGCTCAAATGCGGTGCTGCGGAGAGCATGAACGGCAGCGCACCGAATAGCGACAACACCAACCAGAACAAAGCGGTAATCAAAAAACCATCGCGGGTGCGTAATTCACCTTTTTGTTTTGCATTGGGGAGCCAAAAGGCGGCGCCACTCAAAAAAGTGAGTCCGAAGGCAAGCAAAAAAATATGGTGAATGTTTTCTTGGTAGTACCAAGCAACACCGACAGGCGCGAGCTGCGTCAGACTGAACAGCATCAGCAGAACGCCCAGGATGCGAGAGATGATGCGCAGGTTCATGCGTGCTTAGTCATCAAAAAAAGTGAAAGCCGACGTGGAATAACTTTTCAACGTCTTTGATGTATTGCTTGTCGGTGAGAAAGACGATGACGTGGTCATCGGTTTCCACGACCACATCGTGGTGCGCCATGATGACTTTCTCGCCGCGAACCAGTGCCGCAATGGCAACACCCTCGGGTAACTTGATGTCTTCGAGGCGGCGGCCGACGATGCGCGAATTCTTTTTCTCGCCGTGCGCGACAATTTCGAGCGCTTCGGCGGCACCGCGCCGCAGCGAATGGACATTGACGGCATCACCACGGCGTATATGGGTTAGCAAGCTGCCGATGGTGATTTGTTGTGGCGACAGCGCAATGTCAATTTCGCCGCCTTGAATCAAATCGACATACACCGGATTGGTAATCAAGGTAATGACTTTGCGTGCACCCAGGCGCTTGGCCAGCAGTGACGACATGATGTTGATTTCATCGTCGTTGGTCAGCGCACAAAACACATCAATGTCTTCGATGTTTTCGTTGCGCAGCAAGTCGTGGTCGGAGGCGCTGCCTTGCAACACGATGGTGCGATCGAGCTCGTCCGATAAAAACTGGCAGCGCTCGTGACTGAATTCGATGAGTTTGACCTGGAGGCGTTTCTCGATGGTTGCCGCTAAGCGCGCCCCAATATTACCGCCACCGGCGATCATGATGCGGCGATAAGGTTCATCCAGACGACCAAGCTCGCCCATGATGGTTTGAATGTGTTCTTTGGCGGCAATAAAAAAGACTTCATCGCCGACCTGAATGGCCGTATCGCCATCGGGAATAATGGATTTGCCTTGCCGATAAATGGCCGCCACGCGCATGTCAACATCGGGCGTGTGGTTGCGCAGTTCGCGAATCGGATTGCTGACCAGCGGGCCACCATGAAAGGCCTTGACGCCGACCAGCTGTACGCGGCCGTCAGCAAAATCCATTACTTGCAGTGCGCCGGGGTGCTCCAGCAAGCGCTCGACGGCACGAGTGACCAATTGCTCGGGAGCAATGGTGACGTCGACGGGAATGTGTTCCGGTCGGAACAATTCGTCGGCGCGATGGATATAAGCTTGCGCGCGAACGCGGCAAATTTTGGTGGGCGTGCGAAATAGCGAGTGGGCCACTTGGCAGGCGACCATGTTGATTTCGTCGGACGAGGTGACCGCAATCAGCATGTCGGCATCGTCGGCACCGGCTTTGCGCAGAGTCGACGGGTGTGATGCCGAGCCGACCACCGTGCGGATATCCAGCCGGCTTTGCAGTTCTTGCAGACGGCCGGAATCGGTGTCGACCACCGTGATATCGTTTTTTTCGCTGGCCAGATTAAGTGCCAATGTACCGCCGACCTGGCCGGCGCCGAGAATGAGGATTTTCATGAGACGTAGGGCCTGCCCTCGTTGTGCTGGCTTATTGTAACAGCCGAAGTCTTATGGCGTGGAAGAGTGTTTGCGCAGTCGTGCGTAATAAAACCCATCGCCGCCATCGACGTCGGGCAGAATTTGTCGGCCGTGCGAGCAGGCAACACCCCAACCGGCATCAATGGGCTCTTCGCGTGCATCGGGCGTGGCGTTTAAAAACGCGTCGATTTGTGCGGTGTTCTCTTCCGGCAAAATCGAGCAGGTGCTGTAGAGCAGGATGCCATTGGGCGCGAGCATCGACCACGCTGCGGCCAGCAGCACGCGCTGCTCTTCAACCAGTTCGCGGATGGCCGAGGCTTTGCGCAGCAATTTGATGTCCGGGTGACGACGAATAACACCGGTGCCCGAACACGGCGCGTCCAGCAAGATGGCATCAAAGGGCGTGCCATCCCACCATTCGGCCGGGTAGCCCAGATCACCACTGCACAGCGTGACGTCCACAAAATCGAGGCGCTGCAGATTTTCTTCCACGCGTCGCAGGCGGTTGGTATCGATATCCAGCGCGGTCATGATCAGTTGCGGTTCGATCTCCAGCCAGTGGCCGGTTTTTCCGCCGGGTGCGGCACAGGCATCCAGAACGCGCAGGCCGGCCGTCGCCGGCAGCAGCAAGGCAGCCAACTGTGCGGACTCGTCTTGCACGCTGGCTTCACCCTGGTGAAAGCCGGGCAAGGCATCAACCGGTACCGGCGTGTGCAGGCGCAAGCCATCGGGTGCATGCGCACAAGGGGTGGCGGTAATGCCGGCATGGTCGAGCCGGTCTTGATAAATGTCGCGCGTTTCGTGCTGCCGGTTAACGCGCAAAGTCATCGGCGGATGACTGTTGTTGCAGGCAATAATGCGTTCGGCATGATCCGGCCAATCGCGTTGAATGGCCTGCCACAACCACGGCGGGTGCGCGGCCGCCGCTGCCGGTGACAAGGCCTGCTCCAACTCGCTTTGGCGGCGCTGGTATTGGCGCAGCACCGCATTGATCAGGCCTTTGGCCCAGCCTTTGCGCAAATCAATACAGGCCTGCACGGTTTCATTAATGGCGGCGTGTTCGGCCACGCGCATGTAGCGCAACTGGCAAATGCCAATCAGCAGCAATGCGTAAATATCCTGATCGCGGGCTTTCAAGGGCTTGTCGAGCAGGGGATCGGTCAGTGCTTGCAACGTCGGGCAGTAACGCATGACTTCAAAGCACAGCGCTTGCAGCCATGCGCGATCGCGTTCCGGCAGTTGCGTTTGTTCCAGTGCGCTCGACAACGAGCCGTGCTGTTGCAGCAACGCACTGATGATGTTGGCGGCACTGGCGCGCAGGTTCATGCAGAGGCTCCCAGCCGCGTGCCGCTAACAAATAGCGTTTTGTGACCGTTCAGAATGTCGCCGGCGGGCAGCGCGCGAGCACCGGGCATTTGTAATTCATCAAGGCACAGTACGCCTTCTGCGCAGGCAACACGAATACCCGATGATTCGGCACGCACCACGGTGCCGGGTATTCCCTGCCCTGCTTCGGCATGCGCGCGCCAGAGCTTGATGCGCTGCTCGCCCAGCGTGGTCCAGCAGGGGTTGGCGGCGTTGAATGCCCGAATGCGACGGGCGATGACCGTTGCGGGCTGGTGCCAATCGATGCAGGCTTCGTCGCGGTGCAGCTTGCGCGCATAGCTAATGCCTTCATCGGGTTGAGGCGTGGCGTGCAATGAGCCGTTTTGCAAAGCGTGCACAGTACTAATTAATGTGGTGGCACCCAGCGTTGTGAGTCGTTCACGCAAGCTGCTGCCGGTATCGTCATCATGAATAGGACACGAGGCGATGTGCAACATGGGGCCGGTATCCAGGCCGGCATCCATCTGCATGGTGGTAATGCCGGTTTCCCGGTCGCCGGCTTCAATGGCGCGCTCAATCGGTGCGGCGCCTCGCCAGCGCGGCAGCAAGGAGGCATGCACATTAATGCAACCGAGGCGCGGGATATCCAGCACACGCTGCGGCAGCAGCAAACCGTATGCGACGACGATCATCAGGTCGGGCTGGAGTGCTGCCAATGCGTCGACATCGGCATCGTCGCGAAAGTTGATCGGCTGCAATACCGGGATGCCGTGGCGCAATGCCAGCTGCTTAACCGCGCTGGCCTGCAGTTTTTTGCCTCGCCCGGCGGGGCGGTCGGGCTGGGTGTAGGCAGCAATGACCGAGGCGCGGTCTGCCAATAGCGCGGCAAGGCAGGCGGCGGCGATATCCGGCGTTCCGGCAAACACAATGCGCAAGGACGGCTGACTCATGGCGTGACGAGAATCTCAGGCGTGGGTTCGATGAGCTTTCTCCAGTTTTTGGCGAATGCGTTGGCGCTTCAGGGCCGAGAGATAATCCACGAACAGCTTGCCATCAAGGTGATCGCATTCGTGCTGAATGCACACGGCCAGCAGGCCGTCGGCCTCGAAGTCCAGCGTCCGGCCCTCGCGGTCCAGCGCGGTAACCCGGATGCGTTGCGGTCGGCAAACCGTTTCGTAGTAGCCGGGCACCGACAGGCAGCCCTCCTGATACTCTCTTGGTTCGGGGTCAATCACTGCATATTTAGGGTTTATCAGCACCAAGGGTGCGTTTTTCTCGTCAGAAAGGTCGATGACCACCAGTTGCTTCTGGACATTGACCTGGGTTGCGGCCAGGCCGATGCCCGGTGCCGCATACATGGTTTCGAGCATGTTATCGGCCAGTGCCCGAATGCCGTCATCAACCGTGGCGATGGGGGCGGCTTTCTTACGCAGGCGAGGGTCGGGAAATTCAAGTATTTCGAGAAGGGCCATAATGCTACCAGTAGCTTTACCTAGCGGGTTATTGCGCTATTATACCCAAGACGGCGCCTGCTTCTTCAGGGCTCGACGGGGTATCGCCCATAAGCTGCTGATTTATGGTATCTTGCTGGCAGCGGTAACTCTCGGCTTCATGCATGAGCATGGGCGCTGCTGCCGAATAATAAAAGGAATGATCGCATGAATAAGATGCTTGTCGGCTTTGTCGCTCTGTGCCTCTGCTCGCTGGCGGCGCTGGCTGATACCGTTGCGCTTAAAGACGGCCACCCGGACACCTACACTGTGCAGAAAGGCGATACGCTTTGGGCTATTTCAGGCCGCTTTTTGCAAGATCCGTGGTTGTGGTCTGAAATCTGGGATGTGAACCCGGAAATTGAAAACCCCCATTTGATTTATCCGGGCGATGTGATTCGCCTGGTCTGGAAAGATGGTCAGCCGCGATTGACGGTAACGCGTGGTGAAGGCAGCCGCACGATCAAGCTTGGCCCACAGGTGCGTGTTGAGCCGATTGATACCGCGATTCCGGCTATTCCGTTGGATAAGATCAGCGTATGGCTGCACCGCAACCGTATCATCGATATCTCGGCACTGGAGCAGGCCCCGTACGTTGTTTCAACAGAAAATGCAGGCATTGTTGCCGGTGCCGGCAGCAAGGTTTATGTCAAAGGCGCACTCGATGAAACGAGCGGACGGGTGTACGGCATTTACCGTCAGGGTGACGGCTTCCGCGATCCGGAGACCAATGAGCCGCTGGGCGTTGAAATTGATGCCATTGCTGTTGGCTATCGCCAAGCAACATCGGATGACGGTATTTCAACGTTGGCAATTAACGAAAGTAATGGTGAGGTCCGTATCGGCGATCAAGTCTTGTCAGAAGACAAGCCTTGGGAATCGCTCTTTATGCCAAGTCGTCCCAGTGAACAGGTGACGGGCACCATTCTGAGCGTTGATAGTGGCGTTGCCCAGGTTGGCATTTACAGCATGGTGCTGATTAACCGTGGCGAGCGTGAAGGCTTGAAGCCGGGTACGGTATTGGCCGTCTATAACCGTGGCAAGACCATCAAAGATATCATCAGCAAAGAGATGGTCACGCTGCCCGATGAACGAGCCGGCTTGATGATGGTCGTGCGCTCTTTTGAGAAAGCCAGTTACGGAATTATTCTGGCCGCACAACAATCAATGAGAGTGGGTGATGTTGTCAAAAACCCGTAATACGTAATACCTGCCGCTCACGGATGAGCGGTTTACGGATGCAGGGAGGCATCCTGATATGCACGAAGACCTTTTCTCAGGGCTGGCCGGATGGCTGGCCCTGAATCGTTTATGCGGTTCGCGTTTTCACCGGCTGCGGTCAATTTTCAACAATCCTTTGGATGTGTTTGCGAGCGATGGTGCGATGCTTTCAGTGGCATTGCGCAAGCGTCTGCACGCGATGCAGGCACAAGGCACCCCGATTCGCGATGCGCTGCAGCGCGACCTTGAGTGGGTGCAAGCGCACGCATCGAATACCCGGATCGTGCATTGGGACTCGGAAGATTACCCTGCGTTATTGCGTGAAATTACCGATCCTCCTCCGGTTTTGTTTGTGCAAGGCGATGCGCATGTTTTGCAGCATCCGCAGATTGCGTTGGTGGGCAGTCGGCAGGCAACGCATGCAGGCCTTGAGGATGCTTTTCGTTTTGCGCGCGAACTGGCCGAGCATGGCATATGCGTCAGCAGCGGTTTGGCACGGGGCATCGATGCCGCAGCGCATCGCGGCGCGCTCGCAGGCAAAGGCTTTACGTTAGGGGTGATGGCGACCGGGCCGGATACGGTTTATCCGTCATCGCATGCCGAGTTAGCCAGTGCCATATGCGATCAAGGCGGTGCGTTGGTAACGGAGTTCCCGCCCGGTACTGCGCCACACGCCGCGTATTTTCCGCGGCGCAACCGGATTATTTCCGGCCTATCCATGGGCGTGTTGGTGGTTCAGGCGACATTGAAAAGCGGCACACTGATTACAGCGCGGCTTGCAATGGAACAGGGTCGCGAAGTCTTTGCCATTCCCGGCTCAATCCATCAGCCGCAAAGCCGAGGGTGTCATCGCTTGATTCGTGATGGCGCGGCATTGGTAGAAACGGTGGATGATATTCTGGCGGAGCTGGGCGGGTTCCAGTCATTGGCAGTAACGCAAAGGCCGGATGGCGTTGCAATGCCGCCCGGCGTGACGCCCGAGCTGCAGGCGATCATGGAATGCATCGAGTTTCATCCAACACCGATCGATACGATTGTGGCGCGCAGCCAATTGGATTCTGCGCAGGTCTTGTCGCGACTCACCGAGCTTGAGATCGAAGGCCGCATTGTGTCGGCAGCGGGTGGCTTTGCCCGTTTACCGCGTTCGTGAATGGCATGGTGGCCGTGCCGCAAGCACACGGTAGAATGACCCTCTGTTGATGGCGGTATAGAGCAAGTTTGCGTGAACATCCATTATCGTAAAGCGGCAATGTGTCTTGATCAGGGTGGCGTTATCGCCTATCCGACAGAAGCGGTCTGGGGGTTGGGTTGCGATCCCTGGGATGTGCATGCCGTGGCACGGTTGCTGGAGCTCAAACAGCGTGATCCGGCCAAGGGCCTGATAGTGATAGCCGGGACCTTGCAACAGGTCGAGCCGTGGTTGGCCAATTTGAGTGCTGCCCAACAAGCCACATTAAAGGCCAGTTGGCCGGGCCCCCGAACCTGGTTGGTGCCTGATGTGCGGATTGCGCCACCGTGGGTGCGCGGCGAGCACGCGAGCATTGCGCTCCGGGTGAGTGATCACCCGGTGGTGCAGGGTGTGTGTGCTGCGTTTGGTGGGCCGATGGTGTCGACATCGGCGAACCCTGCCGGTAAAGCGCCCGCGCGCAATGCGCTGGAGGTGCGCCGTTATTTTGGCGCAGCCCTGGACACTATTGTGCCGGGAGAAACCGGCGGCCTTGACCGTCCAACCGAAATTCGTGATCTGTTAACCGGAGAGATTGCCCGTCATGGCTGAGATCAGCAGCAAATTAGTGAGTGAGTACCTGCTTTCTCTACAAGACTCTATATGCAAGAGTATTGAAGCTGAGGATGGGCAGGCGCGGTTCGTGGAGGATGCCTGGCAGCGCGAGGCCGGTGGCACATTGGGGGCCGGTGGTGGGCGCACCCGGGTGATCGGGGGTGGTGCGGTGTTCGAGAAAGGCGGAGTGAATTTCTCGCACGTGAAAGGCAGCGCCCTGCCCGCCTCCGCGACGGCGCATCGGCCGGAATTGGCCGGTCGCGCATTTGAAGCCATGGGCGTGTCGTTGGTGATTCACCCGCATAACCCGTACGTGCCCACCTCGCATGCCAACGTGCGGTTTTTTATCGCCGAAAAGCCCGGTGAGGCGCCGGTCTGGTGGTTCGGTGGTGGCTACGATTTAACGCCTTACTACGGTTTTGATGAAGACTGCATTCATTGGCACCAAACGGCACGCGATGCCTGTGCCCCGTTTGGTGAGGACGTCTATCCCCGTTACAAGCGTTGGTGCGATGACTATTTCTTTTTAAAGCACCGCAATGAACCGCGCGGTATCGGCGGCCTGTTTTTCGATGATCTCAACGAAGGCGGCTTTGAGCGTTGTTTCGGGTTTTTGCAAGCGGTGGGCAACAGCTATGTTGACGCGTATCGGCCCATCGTCGCGCGTCGCAAGCGCCTGCCATACGGCGAGCGCGAACGTGATTTCCAGCTGCACCGTCGCGGTCGCTATGTCGAATTCAATCTGGTTTATGATCGCGGCACCTTGTTTGGCCTGCAAACCGGCGGCCGTACCGAATCGATATTGATGTCGCTACCGCCCGAAGTGCGCTGGGGGTATAACTGGCAGCCGGAGCCCGGCTCCCCAGAAGCCGGGCTCACTGAAAAATATTTAAAGCCACGCGAGTGGGTTTAAGCAGCATCAGTCGCCGGGCATTGAATGAGGCAAAGCAGGACGGCTAAAGACCGTGCATTGCAAGCGTTGTTGTTTGGCCTGTTCTGGCAAGCCGCGTCGTTAACGGCGCACGTGCGCCACAAAATTACACGGCTTGGTGCGTGCATCGAGCTGCTGCTCCAGAATGCCTTCCCACGCGGTGCGACACGCATTGGTCGATCCCGGCATGCAAAAAATCAGCGTGCGATTGGCAAGGCCGGCCAGCGCGCGCGATTGCAACGTGGCGGTGCCGATTTCGGCTAGCGATAAATGCCTGAAAACTTCACCAAAGCCATCAACGGTTTTATCAAACAGTGGCGTGAGTGCTTCGGGAGTTGAGTCACGGCCGGTGAAGCCGGTACCGCCAGTGACCAATACAACCTGCACGGCGTCGTCGGCAACCCATGCCGAGACAACGGCACGCATGGCGTAAATATCGTCTTTCACGATGCGGCGGTCTGCGATGCGATGCCCGCAAGCAGCAGCCTGTTCGGCAAGAAAATGGCCCGAGGTGTCGTTTTCGGCGGTGCGCGTATCGGAAACGGTTAACACGGCAATTGCCAAAGGTTCAAAGTCGGCACTGTACGTCATGGTCAATCCTGTTGGGCGGCGAGCAACTGCTGCCAGTCGTCGGGGGTGTTGATATTGTCCAATGTTCTTGCTGCCGTGTCTGCCGCCAAGGTCAATGCACGGGCCGCGTGGGCAAACACATGCAGCGCCCGCTGCCGGGGGTTATCGTCTTGCAGCAGCTGTTCACAGAGGCGCGCGGTCGCTGCGGTGACAGGGCAGTACATCGGCAAGGGATGGCCTTGGTAATGCGTGACGCGCTGCTGCGGTTGTCCGGTTTGCGAGAGGGCGAGCACGCTGTTGCGGTCCAGCAAAGGCATGTCCACCGGCACCAGTAACAAGCCGGCGATACCGTGTGCCAAACCATATTGCAGCGCGCTATCAAGGCCTGCGAGTGGGCCCCGTCCGGTATGGCGATCACGCAGTGCGTCGGGGCGATTGCCGCACACCAATACCGGGTCAAAGCCGCAATGGCTCAATAGTTGTTGGGTGTGCTCCAGCAAGGTGTTGCCATGAAAAGGCAGTGTCGCCTTATCGTGACCCATGCGGCGTGATTGGCCGCCTGCGAGAACGACGCCGGCAATGATGGGTGTTGTTGCTGTGCTCATAACGCATCCTGAAACCAGCTGGCTTACAATAACGTATCTTGCAAGGAGCTTATTATGCCAGCGCCCGATCGCTATGCCGTTGTCGGTCATCCGGTAGCGCATTCCAAGTCGCCGCGCATGCACGGCGCGTTTGCTGCACAGACCGGCGAGGCACTGGTGTATGACGCGATTGATGTTGCGCCCGGTGAGTTTGAACAGCAGGTAAAGGCTTTTTTTGAAGCCGGCGGAAAAGGCCTGAACGTCACCTTGCCGTACAAAGAAGAGGCCTATCGGTTGGCCGATCGCTTGACGCGTCGCGCCCGACAAGCCGGCGCGGTGAATACACTGGCACGGCAGGCCGATGGCAGCGTGCTGGGCGATAACACCGACGGCGCAGGCCTGCTGCGCGACGTGACCGAGACGCTGCAATGGCCGATTCGCAAGCGGCGCGTATTGGTGCTGGGTGCGGGCGGCGCCGTGCGCGGCATACTGGGTCCGCTGCTGGAGCAGCAGCCGGCCGCAGTTGTCATTGCCAATCGCACGCAGTCCAAAGCCATGCAGTTGGCGCAAGCCTTTGGCGAAGGCGTCACGGGTTGTGGTTACGATGCCTTGGCGGGCCAGGCGTTTGATGTTGTGATTAATGGCACATCGGCCAGTCTGGCCGGTGAGTTACCGCCCTTGCCGGAGGGTGTGTTGGCCGAAGGCGCATGCTGTTACGACATGATGTACGGCCCAGAACCCACGGTGTTTTTGCAGTGGGCCAATGCGCACGGTGCAAAGACTGCCGATGGCCTCGGCATGCTGGCCGAGCAAGCAGCAGAGTCCTTTTTGCTGTGGCGCGGGACGCGACCTTGTACCGCACCGGTGCTGGCCATGCTGCGCGCGGGCTGATCAATCCGGCTGAAAAATGCAGAAGCGATTCTTCTCGAGTTTGGCCTGGTACATGCTTTGATCGGCCAGTTTTAGCAATTCATTCATGTTGCGCCCGTGATCGGGTGCAAAGACCACGCCAACACTGCCACTGACGTTCACGAGATGCTCGCCGACCCGCACTGGCTCGGCGATGCGTACCAGCAAATTCTTCAAGACCGAATCAATCGAGTGTTCGGGTGAGTCGAGTAAAAATAAAATGGCAAACTCGTCGCCGCCGAGTCGCGCAACGGTGTCGTGCCGTCGCACCGAATGGATTAAGCGCTGGCTGATGATTTTCAAGACTTCATCGCCGGCATGGTGGCCGTAACGGTCATTGATGGGTTTGAATTCATCGAGGTCGAGAAAGGCGATGGCGATTCGGCGCGGTCCATGGAGTTGGGCCAGCGCGGCTTCGACTTGCCGATAAAACTCGGTGCGATTGGGCAGCTCCGTGAGCACGTCATGGGCTGCTTGATGAGCGAATCGACCGCGTTCGCGCATCAATTGCCGCTGCAGGCTTTCATTGACCACGTCGTAAATGAGAAAACAGGCTACGACGGTGATCACCATGAGCGACCACACGCCAATTTCAACGGCAGCCAAGGTGCCGGCAGGCAATATCTGCGGGAAGACCAAATCGTATAAAAAAGCCTGATAAAAAAAGCCCTCGGTCAGCAGCACCACTAACAGCCATTGAAAGCCGGCCTTGCGTCCGGCAATCAAAAACACCAACACGGGAATCACCATAATGATTTGCAACGTGGGTGATACAAACCCGCCGGTGATGAATGCAGCGGCAATGACAATCGTAAAAATGGTCAGTGCAAACAGGTGGCCGGTTAATAAAATGGAGCCGGTGGCTCGAAAGAGATACAGGCAGCCAGCATAGGTGATGAGCATGACCAGGCTAAAGCCAGCCGCGATGGCGGTATTAAAACCCATGCGCTCCGAGTGTGCGAATGCCGCGAGCGTGACGATCGCAGCCGAGAGTACGACGTGATAAAGCAGCAGTGCGACCAGAATGCGTGCACGGCTGAGGGAGTGCGAATGTTCGATGGAGTAGCCCGGTGGTAAAAAGCGGTCGACCGCAAGATCGAAATGTTTTTTAAGCCAGCGCCCCTGCATTACGGATGGGCGCCTTGTTCGGCACGGTGGATTTCTTTCAGCGCCACATAGTTATTGCTGCTATAGGCAAAAAAGCGGCGTTCGCGCTCACTGAGTTCGCGCACGGCGCGCGCAGGCGAGCCCATATACAAAAACCCGCTGGCCAGATGCTTGCCGGGCGACACCAGGCTGTTGGCGCCGACCACGACATCGTCTTCAATAATCGCGCCGTCCATCACCACCGCACCCATGCCGATTAAAACGCGGTTGCCGATGGTGCAGCCGTGAAGGATGGCGCGATGGCCAACAGTGCAGTCGTCGCCAATGATGAGCGGCCAGCCCTCGGGGCTGAAGGGGCCCGCATGGGTAATGTGCAGCACGCTGTTGTCTTGAATGCTGGTGCGGCGGCCGATTCGAATGCGATGCATATCGCCGCGAACCGTGGTCATCGGCCAGACGGAGCTGTCGTCACCAATGTGCACGTCACCAAGCACCAGCGCGGTGTCGTCCACAAAGACGCGTTGTCCGAGCGTGGGCGCTATGCCTTGGTAGGATCGAATGGTCATGCGAATACCGGGGTGAAAAGCCGTGCGCAGTGTATCATTGACCGACGTATTTTCTCAGGGTGCACACGATGCGGCGTTTCATAGCCGGAGCCAAATGCCCGGATTGCGGGCAGCTCGATACTTTGTTCATGGCGAGCAACGAAGCCGGCAAGCGGCGTGAGTGTGTGCGCTGCGGCTTTGCTGATTCGCTGGAGAATATAGCGCCTCCGGCTATTCCTACCCGGGTTGAGCCGGCCATCAAACAGGAGGTCTCTACGGAAGTGGTTCGTCTGGTTGATTCAGGCAAGCGTTAATCCAAGCGAGGCGCTGGGGTATTGCCTCTCGCCAAGGCCTGTGATTTTGCTGCATTGCAGTAGCATACGGCGCATTCACTGGTTATAATCTGCGCCGTTTTGTCGCACCTTGTGTGCGGTTTTTACGGGGAAGCAGGAAGGTCAGGCAGTAGCGCCCACAGAGGTCGCCCGTCAGGCTTATCAATAAAATAGTGCGGATGACCACGAATTTCGCAGGAGATGCGTGGCCACAGCGCCGTTTTTGTTGCCTCGCGCCACCCATTGACACTGGAGAAACGGGAATCATGCGTTCACGAGTGATACAGCTTGCCACCTTGGCATTGGCGTCGTTGATGCTGCTAGCGGGCGGTGCAATGGCTGAGGAAGCCACCAAGTCAGCCGGATTTTGGCTCAACATGCCCGAAGGCGTGACGGCCGTCAGCCGTGATGTTTATGCACTGCACATGAAAATTGTCTGGATTTGCGGCCTGATTGGCATTCTGGTGTTTGGCGTGATGTTTTACGCCATGATCGCCCACCGCAAATCACTGGGCGTGAAGCCGGCGACTTTCCATGAAAGCACGCTGGTCGAGATTCTCTGGACGGTGGTGCCTTTTATCATCCTTATTTATATGGCGTTTCCCGCGACCAAGACCTTGATTGCCCACTATGACGATTCCGAGCCGGACATCGATATTCTGGTGACAGGCTATCAGTGGAAATGGAAATACGAATACCTCAATGACAGCGGCGAGAAAGTCAGTTTTTTTAGCAACCTGCGTACGCCGAACGATGAAATTCATAACGAGTCCCCGAAGGGCGAGCACTACCTGTTAGAAGTCGATGAGCCGCTGGTCGTGCCGGTGGGCAAAAAAGTGCGCTTCCTGATTACCGCAAACGACGTGATCCACTCTTGGTGGGTGCCTGCCATCGCGGTCAAAAAAGACGCGATTCCGGGTTTTGTGAATGAGTCGTGGACGCGCATCGAAAAAGAAGGCGTGTATCGTGGCCAGTGTGCCGAGCTGTGTGGCAAGAACCACGGTTTCATGCCCATTGTGGTGAATGCAGTCAGCGAAGATGAGTTCAATGCCTGGATGGCCAAAAAGCAGCAGGCCGCAGCCGAAATTCGTGCGCTGATGGATCAGGAGCTTCCCATGGAAGACTTGATGGCTCGCGGCGAGCAGGTTTACAACACCAGTTGTGCCATGTGCCACGGTGGTGCCGGTGAAGGCACCGGGATTGCACCGGCACTCAAGGGCAGCAAACTTGCGACGGGCGCGATTTCCGATCATCTGGCTATCGTGGTGAATGGCAAGCCGGGCACCGCGATGGCTGCTTACGGAAGCCAGTTCAACGAGCTGGATATTGCAGCCGTGGTTACCTACGAGCGCAATAGCTGGGGTAATAACATGGGTGATTTGCTGCAACCAATTGATGTGGCCAACGCCAAAAAAGGCCAGTAACAGACAAGGTTCTCAGGAGAAAGACGATGGGTGAGCATCACGGTCCTGCCAAAGGACTCAGCCGCTGGCTGTTTACCACTAACCACAAAGACATTGGCACGCTGTACCTGTGGTTCAGTTTTGCCATGTTTATCCTGGGTGGCGCATTCGCCATGATCATTCGTGCCGAGCTGTTCCAGCCCGGCATGCAGCTGATCGAGCCCGACTTTTTCAACCAGATGACCACCATGCACGGCTTGGTGATGGTCTTTGGCGCCATCATGCCGGCGTTTGTGGGCTTGGCGAACTGGATGATCCCGATGATGATCGGCGCGCCGGACATGGCCCTGCCGCGCATGAACAACTGGAGCTTCTGGATTCTGCCGTTTGCCTTCCTGATTCTGGCATCAACCCTTTTCATGGAGGGTGGCGCCCCGAACTTCGGTTGGACTTTCTACGCGCCATTATCGACCACGTATGCACCACCGAGCGTGAACTACTTTATTTTCGCGGTGCATATCATGGGCGCCTCGTCGATTATGGGTTCAATCAACATTATCGCGACCATCGTCAACTTGCGCGCACCGGGCATGACCTACATGAAAATGCCGTTGTTCGTATGGACCTGGTTTATCACCGCATTCCTGCTGGTGGCGGTCATGCCGGTACTGGCCGGTTGCGTGACCATGATGCTGATGGACATTAACTTCGGCACCAGCTTCTTCAGTGCAGCCGGTGGCGGTGACCCCGTACTGTTCCAGCACGTGTTCTGGTTCTTCGGCCACCCTGAGGTGTACATCATCATTCTGCCGGCTTTCGGTGTGATTTCTGAAGTTATCCCGACATTCTCGCGCAAGCCGCTGTTTGGTTATGCCTCGATGGTGTATGCAACCGCTGCGATTGCTTTCCTGTCGTTCGTGGTATGGGCGCACCACATGTTCACGGTAGGCATGCCGATTGCTGGCGAGTTGTACTTCATGTACGCCACCATGTTGATTGCCGTGCCAACCGGGGTGAAAGTGTTCAACTGGATCACCACCATGTTCAAGGGCGCGATCACCTTTGAAACCCCGATGTTGTTTGCAATCGCCTTTGTGATTCTCTTTACATTGGGCGGTTTTACCGGCTTGATGCTGTCATTGGCACCGGTGGACTTCCAGTATCACGACAGCTATTTCGTGGTTGCGCACTTCCACTATGTGATGGTTGCGGGCGCGATCTTTGGTATGTCGGCGGGTGTGTACTACTGGCTGCCAAAGTGGACGGGCAGGATGTATAACGAGACGATGGCCAAGGCGCACTTCTGGATTGGCTTCATTGGCTTCAACGTGACGTTCTTCCCGCAGCATTTTGCAGGTTTGGCCGGCATGCCGCGCCGCATACCTGATTATGCATTGCAGTTTGCTGACTTGAACATGATGTCGAGTATTGGTGCGTTCACCTACGGCTTCTCGCAAATCCTGTTCCTGTTTATTGTGATTCAGACGATTCGCAACGGTAAGCCGGTTAGCGATCCCAAAGTGTGGGAAGGTGCTAACGGTCTGGAGTGGACGTTGCCGACACCGGCGCCGTATCACACCTTCGCAACTCCGCCGACCATTAAATAAGGCGAATGCGGGCCGAGGGAGAAAAAAAAGTTCTCGGCACCACCTGGAAAATGGCCTTGGTGGTGCCGCTGATGTTTGCCTTTGTGTTTGTCGTGATGGTGCCGCTGTACAACTTGTTGTGTGAAGTCACCGGGTTGAACGGCAAGACACAAGGTCAATACACCGCAGAGGCTGCGGGTAGCGTAGATGAAAGCCGGTCGATCATGGTGCGTTTTGTGGCCACGAATAACGAAGGCATGAGTTGGGAGTTTCACCCGACGACCGAGTTGCTCAGGGTGCATCCGGGCGCTGAAAACGACACCACGTTTTTTGCGCGCAACCCGACAGCGGCAGCGATGACAGCGCAAGCCGTGCCAAGCATCGTGCCTTCATCGGCGGCAGCGTATTTTCATAAGACCGAGTGTTTCTGCTTTAACCAGCAGCATCTCTCGGCAGGCGAAGCGGTCGATATGCCGCTGCGCTTTATAGTGGACAAGGATCTGCCGGCATCCATCCGAACGATTACCTTGTCGTATACATTGTTTGATATAACGCCGACACCGACGGCTGATAAAGCCACGGTGGCGGCCCTGAACTGAACGAGCGGAGACAAACGTCATGGCAAGCAACCAAGGACACGCCAGCTACTACGTGCCCGAATCCACGCGCTTCCCCTTCTTTGCCGCAATAGGCTTGGGGTTGATGGTGCTCGGCGCCGGTGGTCTGTTAAACGACAGGCTGGCTCAGGCGGATACCAGCACACACACCTGGATGTTGTTGGCTGGTTTCGCTCTTTTGATAGTGATTCTCTGGAATTGGTTTGGCTTGGCCATTCGTGAAAACCTGCAAGGGTTAAACAGCGCTCAACTGAAGCGTTCGTATGTGATTGGCATGCAGTGGTTCATTTTTTCAGAAGTCATGTTCTTTGCAGCCTTCTTTGGTGCCTTGTTCTATGTGCGGCACCTGGTGGCGCCGTGGTTGGCCGGCGAAGGCGATCACGACGGGTTCACCAATACGTTGTTATGGCAAGGCTTTGTGTCGGATTGGGGATCAACCGTCCTGACTCCGCAGCAGGCTTTGTTGGCGGCGGGCGGCGAGCAAATGATCGCAATGAACGGCACGTTTAATGCCGCGCTCCAGGACATGAGCTGGAAAGGCATTCCTCTCTACAACACCATTTTGCTGCTGACATCGAGTGTGACGGTGCATTTTGCGCATCACGCCCTGAAAGCGGGCCATAAAAAGCCGTTTCATGTGTGGATGGTGATTACCCTGCTGCTGGGCTTTTCTTTCGTGTATTTGCAGGGGGTCGAGTATCACCACGCGTATACCGAGATGGGTTTGACGCTGGGTTCCGGCATTTATGGCACCACCTTCTTCATGCTGACCGGTTTTCATGGTTTCCATGTGTGCCTGGGTGCAGTGATGCTGACCATCATGTTCCTGCGCTCGTTGTTGGCGGGCCACTTCACCCCCGATGACCATTTTGGTTTCGAGGCGGCGAGCTGGTACTGGCACTTTGTCGACGTGGTGTGGATTGGCTTGTTCCTGTTTGTGTACATCCTGTAAGCGAACAGACAATAAAAAAGGCAGCGTAAGCTGCCTTTTTTATTGTCTGTTGATTATGGCTGTGCGGACGACCCAGGTGAAGGGGCGGGTTCGATAGCCGGCATGTCGGTTTGCGGTGTTGTTGGCATGGGCCGGGACCAGGGTGCATGCGAGCGTAATTGACCGGTGACGATGCCATAGCTAATGACGGCCAACAATGCGACGGCCAGGCCCACACGAATGCCGAGAGACCAGAGAATGCGTCGTTTATCCGGTGCGCCTTGGTCCTTAAACAGGAAAAACCCGCCAGAGAGCAGCGCGATGACCAGCAGAATAAACAACACGGCAATGACGGGCTTGATCCACATAATCGGTGCTCATATTCATGACGCGGGCAGTATACCCCAGTGGCGACAGCTCCCGGAGCTTGCAGTACAATCCGCCTCCAGATGAAAGCGCGCCCCACCCTTCACTGGTCCTTGGACTGGAAAAGTGCCTTGTTCACCGTCATGTTATTGCCGGTGCTCTTGTCTTTGGGTTTTTGGCAGCTGGAGCGCGCCGATGAAAAGCGCGCGATTCAAGCACGATTTTCGGCCTGGGAGCATAGCGAGCCGCGATGGCTGCACGGCGAGGAAGACGCCGTCGAGCATTATCGCCCGGTGGCACTGCGCGGCCGCTTTCTCACCAAGCGCTATTTTTTGCTCGATAACCGGACCCGGCAGGGTCAGGTCGGATTTGAAGTGATCGGTTTATTCCGAGAGACGGAGAGCCGAAAACTGTTTGCCGTGAATCGGGGCTGGGTGGCCGGCAATCCCGATCGCAGCCAGCTGCCCGAGGTCAGTTTTCCTGCAGGCGAAATCAGTCTTCGGGGGCATGCTTACTGGCCAGAGGCCGGCTGGCAGCTCAATGGCCCACAAGTCAGTGCCGGAGAATGGCCCAAGGTGACGCAAAGCCAGCTACCGAGTGACTTGCAGGCTGTTGCGAAGACTCCCCTGGCGCCCTATTTGGTTCGCCTGTCACCGGATAGCCCGGCGGCATTGGTGACCGACTGGCAGCCGGTCAACACACAACCTGAGAAGCACACGGGTTATGCGGTGCAGTGGTTTTTGATGGCCGCTGCCTTGCTGATGCTGTTTGTGCTGCGCAATAGCAATATCGCGGCCTGTTTGCGCGGCGAACCCCAATCGACGGACGCTTGATATGACGCCTGAACAACATCGTAAAAAAATCCATACCCTGCTGGTTTTGTTGTTGTTTCCTTTCGCGATGATCGCCATGGCAGGCGCGGTGTATTGGATGAACTTAAATGGCATTACGCTGTTTGGCAGCCAATCGCGTTCGAAAGGGGAATTGCTGGTGAGCCCCTACCCTTCGTTGGCCAGTTTGAGCACATTGACGGTGTTGCGTGGCGAAGAGCCCATTCGCGAGGCCGGCGAGCGTTCCTGGAGTTTCTTGCAAGTGTTGCCAACGCATTGCGACGAGAGTTGCCAGACGCAGTTGTGGGAGTCGCGGCAAACCAAAGTGGCGATGGGCCGTTTGAGTGATCGCGTACGCCGGATCGTGATGGTGTTGGATGGCGTGCCGGATGACGCTTTTCAAGCGCTATTGGATAAAGAGCATCCCGACATATCGATCTGGACGGTCAGTAGCGGCGATTGGCAGCAGCTGATGGGGCCAGACGGTGCGGCCGTTAAACTGTATTTTGTGGACCGTTTTGGCAACGTCATGATGCGGTATCGCAACGAACACACCTACAAAGACATCATGAAAGATATGAATTTTCTGATTCGGCACAATTGAGACGATGATGATCTGGTTTAACGCACCCGTAAAACGTAAATCGCCCTTCCGGATGGCCTTGCTCGCGGTAATGATGGCGGCGGTGGTGATTATGCTGGGGACCTTCACGCGATTGGCGGGCGCAGGCCTGGGCTGCCCGGATTGGCCTACCTGTTATGGGCATGCCTTGTGGCCGGACGAAACGCATGAAATTGACGCGGCGAATACCGCGTTTCCCGAGACACCGGTGGAGGTCGATAAGACCTGGCCAGAGCAAGTGCATCGCCTGTTTGCATCGGGCCTTGGGTTGATCAGTCTGTTGCTGTTATTGCTATCGATGCGTCAAAGCACCAATACACGACTAAAGCGAGCCTTGTCCGGGTTGGTCGCGGTCTGGTTTATCGCCTTGATCACCAAGATTGTGATCAAGGCAAACACGACGGTGACGGCGGAGGCATTTCACGGTTTGTCCGACATCGTGATTGGTTTGATGGTGTTGGCGGGATTTGTGGTGTTGGCAGGGCTTTCCCGACTCAGGGACGTGCGGTCACGCCAGCCCTTGTGTTTGCCGGCACTGATTGTGGGACTGGTGATTTTGCAGGGCCTGTTCGGTATGTGGACGGTCACGCTGAAGGTGTGGCCGCAAGTGGTGACGACACACTTGTTGGGCGGCTTTACGACACTCACGTTGCTTTGGTTGTTGGTGTTGCGGCTGGATAACCGGGTTTGGTGGTTGCGGTCCAGCGAGTATGCGCGGTTGCTGGCATTGCGCCCGTGGGCCATTGCAGGTCTTGTCATCGTCGTGGTGCAGATTGCGTTGGGCGGTTGGACAACCTCGAATTATGCGGCGGTGGCCTGTCCGGATCTGCCAATGTGTCAGGGACAATGGTTACCGCCTAGTGACTTTGCGCAAGGTTTTAATGTGTTTCAGCACATCGGCCCCAATTATTTGGGCGGGCACATGGATAATGCCGCGCGGGTTGCGATTCATTTGTCGCATCGCATCGGCGCGGTATTAACATTTATGTATGTCATGTTGCTGGTGTGGAAGTTATACCGGATTCCCGTTGCTGAAGCGCGGCGCATGGCGCTGGTGATCAAGGCGGCGTTGTGGGTGCAGGTGCTGCTGGGCATCAGCAATGTGTGGTTTCATTTTCCGGTAGCCGTTGCGGTGGCACACAATCTGGGAGGCGCGGTGTTATTGTTAACGTTGGTGACCTTGCTGCACCGGCTTTATACCGTTGAAAAGCGCTAGGAACAGGCATGACTGAAAAACCGATATCACCACGCCCGCTCTGGCGAGACTATCTCGAGCTGTGCAAGCCCAACGTGGTTGCTTTGCTGATGATGACGGCCGTGATCGGCATGTTGCTGTCCACCGAAGGCATGGTGCCGTGGCAGGCATTGGTGTTTGGTAGCTTGGGCATTGCCTTGTGCTCGGCATCGGCAGCCGCGATTAATCATTTGGTGGATCGTGGCATTGACTTGCGTATGGCGCGCACCTCCAATCGCCCGGTCGCCCAAGGGCGGGTAACGACATGGGGTGCGCTGTGGTTTGCCTCGGTACTGGGGATTGCCGGCACATTGATATTGGTATTTTTGGTTAACCCGCTGACGGCGTGGTTAACGCTGGCATCCTTGATCGGTTACGCCATAATTTACACGCTGTATTTAAAGCGGGCCACGCCACAGAACATTGTGATTGGGGGGTTGGCAGGCGCAGCGCCGCCCCTGTTGGGCTGGGCTGCGGTAACGAATGAGGTGCATCCGCACGCATTGTTACTGGTGCTGATTATTTTTGCCTGGACGCCACCGCATTTTTGGGCGCTGGCCATACACCGTCGTGAAGAGTATGCCAAGGTCGGCATTCCCATGTTGCCGGTGACGCACGGCGTTAAATTCACGCAATTGAATATTTTGTTGTATACGCTGATTTTGTTTGCAGTGACGTTATTGCCTTATGCCACCGGCATGAGCAGCGAACTGTACCTGATTGGCGCCATCGGGTTGGGTGCTGGGTTTTTGTATTGGGCGATTGCCTTGATGCGTGGCTGGCATCCGAATGCGCCGATGGAAACATTCAAATACTCGATTATTTATTTAATGGCACTGTTTATGTTTATGTTGGTTGATCATTACGCAATGCCGGAACAATGGTGGGTGATGCAACATGGTCGATAATACGAAGCAGCGCGGCATTCGACGGACGGTCGTATTGGTGTTGGTGTTTATTGCGCTGTCACTGGCCGGTTTCGTGAATAAAATACTGCATCCGCGCGTACTGAATGAGGCCGAGCTAAAATTAAACGGTGCGGTTGTGTTAAAAACACCGCGCATTCCCAGTGCCTTTTCACTGCTGGATAGCAATGGCCAGCCCTTTACGCCCGACTCGTTAAAAGGCCATTGGACATTGCTGTTTTTTGGTTATGCCTCGTGTCCGGACGTGTGTCCGACAACCCTGTTCACGCTCGGGCAATGGTATCGGCAGATACAAGACAATCGCTACGGCAAGGACTTGCGCGTGGTGATGGTCAGTGTGGATCCCGTGCGCGATACGCCGGCCGTGTTGCAACCGTATGTGCAGCATTTTCATCCCGATTTCATGGGCGTTACCGGTGAATTTCTGGACGTGCACCGGTTCGCGCGCGAAATGGGCGTTGCCTTTCAGAAAGTGCCGGGTGGCACCGAAGACGACTACATGATTGATCACAGCGCGCAATTGGTGCTGATTAATCCGTACGGTGATTTTCATGCGTTTTTTAAGCCAACGGATTTGACAGGCACTCTGCCAGCTTTTGATGTCGAGCAGTTAACGCTGACTTACAAATCCATCCGCGCCAGCTTTTAATCGTCAGTCGCGGAAGAATTGCTGCGGGTTATAACCGTCCAGCCAATCAATGTATTCTTTTTGTGGCATGGGTCTGGCGAAATAAAAGCCTTGTGCCTTATGGCAGCCCATCGCTATTAGCGATTTGAGTGTCTTTTCGTTTTCAACGCCTTCGGCCACCACGCCCAGATCAAACGACGAAGCCAGATCAATCACCAGGCGCACGATTTTTTCATCGGCGCGGTTATCAAACATATTGGCGATAAACGAGCGATCGACCTTCAGTTCGTTCGCCGGCACGTTGCGGAAGTAATCCAGCGAAGAGTAACCGGTGCCAAAGTCGTCAATCGAAATGTGCAGGCCGCTGTCTTGCAATACCTTGAGGTGCTGACGGCTGGTCTTCGGGTCTTGCATCAATGCGGTTTCAGTGATTTCCAGCGTCAGGCTGGTGGGCTCTGCCCCCCAGATCCGCAGCGAGGTATAAACCATGTCCACCAGATCTTGATCGTGCAGGGTGGTTGCCGATAAATTCAGCGCGGCCCGCGGCGAGCCTTTGGCGCTGGCAGGCCAGCCGGCCATGTCGCGCAGCACGGTGCCAAGTCCCCACTTGGTCAGCGAGTCCATCATACCGGCACGTTCGGCCAGCGGAATAAACACGCTGGGTGAGACCGCGCCGAGTGTGTTGTGCGTCCAGCGCATCAGGGCTTCGGCGTGGCAAGGCATGCGGGTTTTAAGGTCGATCACCGGTTGGTAATACATGCGCAGTTCATCACGGTCCAGTGCGTGATGCAGGGCTTCTTCAAGCTCCCATTCTTTGTCATGCACTTCGCTGGCTTCGGTTTCGATGATGGCGTAAGGCAGGTTGCGCTGCTTGGCAAACTTGAGCGACTTTTCGGCTTCGAGCACGAATTTTTCAGCACTCATGCCGGAGACGGTATGCACGGCAACGCCGATGCTGGCGTCCAGTTTTACCGGGCCGTGCTCCATCAAGAAGGGTTCTTTGATGGTTTTTAGTACTTTGCCTGCGGCCAGGCGCACGACTTCACCGTGCGGCAGCTCGGGCAGGATAATGCCGAACCGGTCGTCGCCAACGCGCGCAATGACGTCCTGTGTGCGCAGGCAGGCCTTGATGCGATTTTGTGCCAGTTGCAAAATTTCGTTGCCAATCTGAAAGCCGTGTACGGCATTGATGCGGCGAAAATTGCGCAAGTCAACGATCAGCAGGCCGAGTGCTGTGTGTGAGCGAGCGCAGCGGCGAATCTGTTCTTCGAGGGCACCGAAGAACGTGTCGCGCACATTGAAGTCAAGTTCATGAGCATGCATGGTCGGCGCCCTAGATATACAGCATGTCGGCATCGATATCGTACGCGCCGGATTCCAGGCTGCGTGCGATTTCCAGCGGTTTTCCACTGGCCGTTGTTTTTTGTTCGGATAAGTCCAGCGGGACCATATCGGGTAGGCGCTGTTTGTTTTCGTCCAGAATCATCAGCAATTTGGGCCGCAATCGACGCGTACGGTACTCGGATAACACCACGCCGACTTCGCCGGTATTGAGCTCAATCAGTGTGCCGGCAGGGTAAATGCCGATCGCCTGAATAAATTCCTCGACAATTTCGGCCTGAAAATCGATATCGCGCCATTCGTATAAATTGCGCACGGCATCGCTGGGCGCCATGGGCCGGGCGTAAGGGCGCTCGCTGGTGATGGCATCGTAGCAATCAATAACGCCGATAATGCGTGCAAACACGGGAATATCATCGCCAACGGTGCCCTTGGGGTATCCGCTGCCGTCGTAACGTTCGTGATGGTATTCCGCCATGTGCAAAATATGCCGCGTGACATCCGGCGTGGTGCGCAATAACTCAACCCCTTCGCTCACATGCGATTTGATCACTTCGAATTCTTCGGGGGTGAGGCGGTCTTTTTTATTGAGCAACGCATCCGGCAACTTCACTTTGCCGATATCAAACAGCAGGCCGCCCTGTGCGAGCGTTTTCAGATCATTCTTGGGTAAGCCCAGCTGCCGACCGAGGGCAACAGCCCAGATAGAGCAACTGACCGAATGCCGGTAGGTGTAACTGTCTTTGGATTTCATGCGCGCCAACCACACGCAGGCATCGGGGTTGCGCATCATGCTTTCAATCATCGGATCCACAGCGTTCTTGACGGCTTTCATGTCGAGCCGTTTGTTGAGGCCGATATCTTCCATCAGCGCTGACATGGCGAGAGCCAAGTCACTGATGGCCTGTTTGGCTTTTGGCAGCTCTTCTTCGAGTTTGGTGGTGTCTTGATACGGGTGTCGTGTGCGGTGTGGAAACAAATGCTTGGTGATATCGGCCGGGCGTTCGCGGCGCTTTAGCGGTGCCGCGTGCTTTAAGCCTTCAATATTGATGCTTTGCGCTGTGTCGACGTACACGTACTGACAGTATTGGCGTACTTCTTTTAAGACCTCATCGCTCTCAATCAAAAAGCCTTGCAGCAGAAAGGGCGTCTCAAGCCAAGGTCGATCGAGGCCGGACACGTACATGCCCTCCCGCAGGTCCTCGACCATCACTTTTATTTTTTGGACTTCCTTCATGCGGGCCGTTCCTTTCCGTGGCCTAGAGTCTAGCCAATCCGGCGTTTATTTGCCTGCCCGTGATGCGGCTTCGGACGTTTTGCGTAAATTCATGCTCAGCCGGCGGGCGATCTGCTTCAAAATCTTGATGCTGATTTGCGGGTGCTGTTGAATCAGCTTGTTGAAGGCGTCGCGCTTGAGAATAAGAATGCGGCCGGCATTGCGGGCGCGAATATCGGCAGAGCGCGTCAGGCCATCGATCAAGGCCATTTCGCCGACCGAGTCGCCTTTGGTCAGGATGGTCAGCACTTTCTCGCCGCCCTCCTTCAGCTTTTTGACGACTTCAAGTTCGCCACTGATGACGCAGCACATCGAGTCGGCGTGCTCGCCCTGGGCATAAATCAGGGTGCCGCCCTTGATTGAGCGGAGATCCAACAGTTTTTCAATGGTGTTGGTTTCTTCGTAATCGAGGTCTGAAAACAGCGGAATATCTGCGAGTAACAGGGTCAGTGACTCTTCCATGACAAAGCCTCAGTCAGGGGGGTTTTAGCATTTCAGAGTACTACACTTACCCAGTGAAGGGAATTGGCAATAGCGGCTACAGGTGTCGGTTTTTAAAGGGTTTTCCGGCCTTAACGGGGGCGTTTCACCAGTGATAGCAGGTACAGAAGCCCGGCGGTGGTGACGATCGTTGGCCCGGCGGGCGTGTCCAGCGGCAATGACGCGGCCAATCCGCCGCTGACAGCAAGGCAGCCGGTGACCGAGGCCAGCAAGGCCATTTGCTCCGGTGAGCGCGAAAAGCCGCGTGCGGTTGCCGCAGGAATCACCAGTAAAGCCGTGATCAATAAAATACCGACCATTTTCATGGCCAGTGCAACGACCAGCGCAATCAAGGCCATTAAGGCGAGCTTGAGGCCGGTGGTGGGCACGCCTTCGGCGCGGGCCAAGTCTTCATGCACGGTCATGGCCAGCAAGGGCCGCCATAGACTGGCGACGGTCACCAATACCACGCCGGCACCGCCTGCAATCAGGTACACATCGGCGCGGCCGAGTGCCAGCAAATCACCAAACAGGTACGCCATCAAGTCGACGCGCTGGTTATCAAAAAAGCTGAGAATAACCAACCCTGCGGCCAAGCTGGTGTGGGCCAAAATACCCAGTAGCGTGTCGGTGGCAACCGTTTGCCGGTGTTGCAGACCGACCAGTGCAATGGCGAGCGCAAGACCGGCCACGGTGATCGCGAGTGCGGGGTGAATATCCAGCAGCAAACCCAGGCTGATGCCGAGCAGTGCGGAGTGCGCCAGCGTGTCACCAAAGTACGCCATGCGTCGCCACACCACGAAAGCACCCAAGGGGCCGCAGGCCATGGCCAGGGCCATGCCGGCTATCCAGGCATCCAGCAGCCAGTGATTCATGAGTGATTGCATCCTGCGTGGTGTGAGTGTGCATCGGGCACGGTATCGCCATGCAGGTTGTGGTGGTGATCGTGGTGGTGGGTATAGACCCCAAGCCCCTCCAGCGCCGGCTCGCCGAATAATTCCAGATACGCGGGGTTGGTGCTGACGGCGTCCGGCGTGCCTTCGCAGCAAATGTGCTGATTCAGGCAAATCACGCGATCGCTGCTGGCCATCACCAAGTGCAGGTCGTGAGAGACCAGCAATACGCCGCAATGCAGCTCGTCGCGCAGCTCGGCAATCAAGCGGTAAAACGCCGCCTGCCCTTTGATGTCGACGCCTTGAGCCGGCTCATCGAGCACCAGCAGGTTGGGCTTGCGCAGCAACGCGCGCGCCAGCAACACGCGCTGGAATTCGCCACCCGACAGTCCTTGCAAGGGGTGCGACATCAAGGGCAGCGCACCGGTGCGTCGCAAGGCGTGATCAATGGCCGCGCTGTCGCGTGAAGTGAGTTGCATGAACCGCGATACCTGCAACGGCAAGTTCGGATCCACATGAAAACGCTGGGGCATGTAACCCACGCGCAAATCGGCACGGCGATCGATGCGCCCTTCGGCGGGCGATAGCAGGCCGAGCAATAATTTGATGAGCGTGGTTTTGCCAGCCCCGTTGGGGCCGATGAGCGAGACGATTTCACCGGCGTGAATATCCAGATGAATGCGCTGAATCAGCGCCCTGCCCTGCTGCGCATAGACCAGCTCATGAGCCGACACCAAGGCGTTATTCATGCCGTGGCTCCGGTCTGTTGGCGGCAGCGCGGGCAGATGCCCGGCACTTCCATGCGAAAGTCATCCGGGCTGAAGCCCTGATCGGCCAGATGCGGTTGGAGTGATTGGCGCACGGCATCGCCAGAGAGCTCCTGCACACGGCTGCACTGGCGGCAAATCAAAAACACCCCGTCATGGTGTTGCCCGGGGTGCGGGCAGCCGATATAGGCGTTCAAGCTGTCGAGCCGGTGCACCAGTCCGTGTTCGCGTAAAAAATCCAATGCCCGGTACACCGTCGTGGGTGCCGGTTTGCGGCCGTTGCGGCCTGCGGGCAGTTGCTCCAGCAAGTCGTACGCACCCATCGGCTGGTGTGACTGCCACACCAGTTTCAGCACCGTCTCGCGCTGCTCGGTCAGGCGCACGCCGTGCTGTTGGCAGAGTTTGCGTGCCTCGCGCAGGGCACCGTCAATGCATTGATGGTGGTTGTGCGTTTGGTAGGCCAGTGTGGACGAGGGGCTCACGGCTGCTTTCCTGCGGTTATAATGTAACAATATAACATTGCTTTGATGGAAATACCTTATGCCCAAGTATTGGCTGTTGTTGTGCCTATTGGCATTGCCCGTGCACGCCGCACCGGTGCGCGTGCTGGCCAGTATTGATCCGCTGGCGCTGTTGGCGCGCGATGTGGGCGGTGAACGCGTGCAGGTAAGCGTCTTGCTGCCGGCGGGCAGCTCACCCCACCACTTTGCCCTGCGCCCTTCTCAGCGCTCCCGTCTGGATGCTGCAGCATTGGTGTTTTGGGGCGGTCCGGCATTGGAGCGCCCGCTGAGCGCCCTGCTCGGCCAGCGTCCGGACGATACGGTGTTGGCGTTACAGCCCGAAGACACCGGTCATGAAAGCCATTTGTGGCTGAATCCTGTTCTGATGCGTGATGCGGCGGTTCGCTTGGCTGCGGCGTTGACGCGCCTGGACCCGGCTGGCGAAACGTATTACCAGCGGCGTTTGCAGCAGGTGCAGACCGCCTCTCGGGAAGGCGAATGGCGGTTGCAGCAAGCATTGGCGCCCTACTCGCAGACGCCGCTGTTGCTGGACCATGATTTTCTGGATGCCTTCTGGCCCGTGATGGGTTTGAAGCCGCCGTTGGTGATTCGACAGCACCCGGAAAGCCCGCCCGGGACCGCGCACGTCGCGGCATTGGCAGTGGTATTGGCCGAACAACCGGCGGTGTGCTATTTGCGCGAAGCAGGGGCACCGGTTGATGCTTTGGCGGCAGCAGTGACGCGCAATACCACGGTGGAAGCCGGCACGGTGAATGTTCTGGACGCGGGCCCCTATGCGACATACGACGCGTATCTGGATGCGTTGGGTCTCAGCGTGCGGGCCTGTTTGCAGGCCGCGCAAGCCCAAATAGCGAGCAAAAAAAAGCCGTGACAGAAGATGTCACGGCGAAAGTTACAACACCAACAATTACTGGATGGGGTTCGGTATGCGGCTCGCCAGTTCAAGGCTGATACGGTCGTCGAATAAATCCATGGCTTCGCCCCAGGCGGATTCAAAAGCCGAGAGTGTCTGCTCGTTAACACCCTGCTCGCGATCCATCGTCATGGGCTGGTAGGCCGACTGACTGATCAGGCTTTGCAACGCTGCCGGAAAAATCGTGTTTTCATCAGCCAAAGCGGCTGCGTTAAAACCCAGAAACAGAACCGCGACTGCAATCAGCTGTTTCATTGTCATCTCCTTGCCCGTATCGGGACTTTCCAATCAAGTGTTACCTTGTGTTACATATCGTAACGATGCGTTTGGTGCCGCGCAACCTCTAAATGCAGCAAAACAGTGAATTTTTTGTTACATATCGTATAGATAGCGTGGCATTGGCAAGTGTTACGACAAGAAACGCGAACCGGTTCACAAAAGGCCGTTGGCGAGCCGGTTCGGCGCCGGATAACAAAGCATGGTAAAGGGCGGCGGTCTGCGCAAAAATGCTGCGTCAATTATTGCGGGACGGGATGTATGGCTGATAAACCGCTGGTGCTGGTAGACGGCTCCTCGTATTTGTATCGGGCATTTCATGCCTTGCCGCCGTTGGCCAACAGCAAGGGGCAGCCGACCGGTGCGGTAAAAGGCGTGGTGAGCATGCTGCGCCGATTGATCAAGGACTACCCCGGCAGCGTGATTGCGGTGGTGTTCGACGCACCCGGCAAAACCTTTCGTGACGGTATTTATCCGGAATACAAAGCGCACCGGCCGCCGATGCCGGATGATTTGCGCGTCCAGATCGGGCCGGTGCATGAGGCCGTGCACGCAATGGGCTTGCCGTTGCTGATGGTGCCCGAGGTCGAGGCCGATGACGTGATTGGCACGCTGGCCAATGAGGCCGCCGCGGCCGGGCAGCACGTGATCATCTCGACGGGCGACAAAGATCTGGCGCAGCTGGTCACGCCGCAGATCACGCTGGTGAATACCATGAGCAACACCGTGCTCGACGTGGCCGGCGTTGAAGAAAAATTCGGTATTCCGCCATCGCTGATTGTTGATTATCTCGCCCTGATTGGCGATAAAGTCGACAACATCCCGGGAGTTCCTGGCATCGGTGAAAAAACCGCATTGGCGTTATTGCAGGGCGTCGGAGGGCTGGATGCGCTGTATGCCAATACCGATGCGATCGCCAGTCTGAGTGTGCGTGGTGCGGCTAAATTAGCTGAAAAACTCGAAAAAGAGCGCGAAAAAGCCTATTTATCACAGGATCTTGCCACGATCAGGGTTGACCTGACATTGCCGATGCACGTGCCGGATTTGCATTTGGCGACGGCTGATAAAGAACGCCTGCTGGCGGTATTTCGCGAACAGGAGTTCAAATCCTGGGTGGCCGAGCTTGAAGCGGGCGAAGAGGGCGGGGCTGTCGAGGCAGAACCGGCTGCACCGGCGGTGGTGCGGCATTACGAAACCGTGCTCGATGCCGCCCGTTTTGCCGAATGGGTTCAACGCCTGAGCCACGCCCCGGTGTTTGCCTTTGATACCGAAACAACCAGTCTGGATTACACCCGCGCTCGCGTGGTGGGCGTGTCGTTTGCAGTGACCGCAGGCGAGGCCGCCTACGTGCCGTTTGCGCATTGTTATCCCGGTGCACCCGATCAGCTGAGCGAAGACACCGTGCTCGGCACGCTGAAACCATTGTTGGAAGATGCCGGCAAAGCGAAAGTCGGCCAACACTTGAAATACGATCGCAACGTGTTGGCCAATCACGGCATCACCTTGCGCGGTATCGCGCGCGACACCATGCTCGAATCCTACGTGCTCGACAGCACCGCGACACGGCATGACATGGACAGCCTCGCGCAGAAATACCTTGGCGAAGCAACCATCGCGTTTACGGACATTGCCGGCAAAGGCGCCAAGCAAATCAGTTTTGATCAAGTCGGTCTGGAAGAGGCCGGTCCGTATGCGGCCGAAGATGCCGACATTACCTTGCGGCTCGATCAAACGCTGTGGGCGCAGCTGCAACAAACCCCTTCGCTAGCGACGGTGTTTAGCGACATTGAAATGCCGTTGGTGGAAGTGCTCTCGGACATTGAGCAAACCGGCACGCTCATCGACGTGCAACAACTCAAGCAGCAAAGCCATCAACTGGCGGAGCGAATGATGGCGTTGGAGAGCGATGCGTATCGTTTGGCAGAAGGCCCGTTTAATTTGAGTTCACCGAAACAACTGGGCGAAATTTTATTCGAGCGCTTGCAGTTGCCGGTGAAAGCCAAAACACCCAAAGGCCAGCCGTCGACCGCCGAACCGGTGCTCGCCGAATTGGCCGAAGAATACGAATTGCCGCGCGTGATCATGGAATACCGCAGCATGGCAAAATTGAAATCGACCTACACCGACAAGCTGCCTGAAATGGTGAACCCTAAAACGGGGCGCGTGCACACCTCGTATCATCAGGCAGTAACCGCGACCGGGCGCCTGTCATCGTCGGATCCGAATTTGCAAAACATTCCGGTGCGCACCGAAGAGGGTCGCCGCATTCGCAAAGCATTCATTGCGCCACCCGGCCATGTTTTATTGGCAGCCGATTATTCGCAAATCGAATTGCGCATCATGGCGCATTTATCGGCGGATCCTGCTTTATTAAAAGCGTTTGCTGCCGGCGAAGACATTCACCGTGCAACGGCGGCGGAAGTGTTTGGCGTAGCATTGAATGAAGTCACATCCGATCAACGGCGCAGTGCCAAAGCGATTAATTTCGGTTTGATTTACGGCATGTCGGCGTTTGGTTTGGCCAAACAACTCGATGTCAGCCGTACCGAAGCGCAGCAATACATGGACGTGTACTTCACGCGCTATCCGGGTGTGCAGCAGTACATGGACAACATTCGCGACAGCGCGAAAAAAACCGGGTATGTCGAAACCCTGTTTGGTCGCCGTTTGTATTTGCCCGAATTAAACGCGCGCAATCCGATGCAGCGGCAAGCCGCCGAGCGCACCGCGATTAACGCGCCGATGCAAGGCAGCGCGGCCGACATTATCAAGCGCGCCATGGTGACCATTCATCATTGGTTGAAAGACAGCGGCTTGCCCGCACGCATGGTGATGCAAGTGCACGATGAGCTGGTGCTGGAAGTCGAGAAGGGCGCATTGAACGACGTGCGCGAAGGCGTGATCGCGCGCATGAGCGATGCCGCGTCACTGGCGGTGCCATTATTGGTTGAGGCCGGTGTGGGCGATAACTGGGATGAGGCGCATTAAAAAGTTAGCCGTGCCGGGAACTTTGTTGAAACACCGCAGTCTCAAGTCACAGTGGGCAAAACCACCGCCGGTGCAACTCCTGTTCCCCCAAGCGCACCGGTTGCTTGGCTGACCGTGTCAGTCATCCCGCGCGCCGACAATCCCCCGGCCGCGGGATTTTTTTTGGGCGCTATTTATTAACAGGCACCGGTGGCGGCAGCCAGACATCCAACTGACTGGCCAACTCATCCACGCCGCTGTTCTTTAATGATGAAAACAATTGTGCGGTGACCAGTGAGCCGTGAATGGACACGTCCTTGCGCACGGCCTGCAGTGCATTGGCGGCAGCGCCACGGCTTAATTTATCGGCCTTCGTCAGCAGCAGATGCACGGGCAGGGCAGCGCCGGCAGCAAAGCCCAGCATGGCGCGATCAAAATCCTGCAGCGGGTGGCGAATGTCCATCACCAGCACCAGCGCCTTCAAATTGTCACGCTGCTCCAGATACGCTTGCAGGTGCTTTTGCCACTCGGCCTTGATGGTGTGTGACACCTTGGCATAACCGTAGCCGGGCAAATCCACCAGGTATTGACCCTCGGCCAAGGTAAAAAAGTTGATGAGCTGTGTGCGCCCCGGTGTTTTACTGGTGCGCGCCAACCGTTTTTGACCGGTCAATGCGTTGATGGCGCTCGATTTGCCGGCGTTGGAGCGGCCGGCAAAAGCCACCTCCACACCCGCCTCCATGGGGCAGTCAGCCAGCTTGGGGGCGCTCTTGAAAAACTCGGCTTGGCGGTAACGGCGGCTGGGCGGGATCAAATCGGTCACGAAAACTCCTAAATGGATCAACATTGGCAGCTGTCAGGCGTTTTCCTGCGCAGGCGGCTTGTATATAATCCCATGTCCGCTGGGGGCTTGCCCAGCCGTTCTGTTATTAACCGGAGTCCGATCATGAAAAAACTGGCCTTGGTTGCCTTGATGGCTGTTGCTGGCAGTGCTGTAGCCGATGGCACCGCGCGTGACACGGTTGAGCTGTATAACCGTACCTGCATGGCGTGTCATGCCTCTGGCGCCGCCGGCGCACCGAAGACTCACGATGCCGCCGCATGGGCGCCGCGTTTGAGCAAAGGCATGGATGTGTTGGTGGCTAGCGTCAAAAACGGCCTGAATGCGATGCCGCCTCGCGGCCTGTGCATGGACTGTACCGATGCCGAGTACAAGGCACTGATCGAATACATGTCGAAGTAATACCTGCCGGTAACGGCATTAACTCACCGAGTAGAGTGTTGTCATGATGAAACGAGTAATGGGAATGTTTTTGCTGGCAGTGCTTGCCAGCGGCGCGATGGCCGAAGGCGATGCAACGGCCGGTCAGGCCAAAACCGCCGTGTGCGCTGCCTGCCATGGCGCCACCGGCAATAGCACATCAGGCGATTTTCCAAGCCTGGCCGGGCAGAGCGCGAAATACTTGCTCAAGCAATTGAACGATATCCAGTGCAGTCAAAAAAGCGCTGACGAGCAAAAAGCCAGCCGTTGCACGGCGCGCAGCGTGCCGATGATGGCCGGCCTGTTGGCCAACTTCAGCGCACAAGATCTGGCCGACATTGCGGCCTTCTATGCGGCACAAAAACCTGCCATTGCCGGTGCTGCCAACAGCGTTGAAGCGCCATTGTCGCTGGGCGAGAAAATCTACCGCACGGGCATTCCTGCCAAAGACGTGGCTGCGTGCACCGCGTGCCATGCACCCACGGGTGAAGGCAATACGCTGGCCGGCTTCCCCAAAGTGGGCGGTCAGCAGGCCAAATACCTGACGGCGCAATTAATGGCTTTCCGTCGTGCCTCCGAGTTTTCCGATGACGAAGTCAAGGCCTTGCGCGCCAAAGGCGATGCAACCGATACCGGCCGTCGTAACGAGAGCAGCGATGAAGCGTCGGCCATCATGCGTGCCGTGGCATCGCGTCTGACCGATCGTGAAATAGAAGCCGTAGCCAACTACATGTCAGGCCTGCACTAAGCACAATGGAATGTGTTAAAAAGGGTGGCCGAGGCCGCCCTTTTTATTGGCTGCCGGAACCGCGCCCGGTGCCTGCGGTCGAACAGACAGTGATAATTCAAGAGGAGTTCCCATGAAGCACATCGTGAGCCTGCTGACAGGCCTGTTATTGCTGGCCAATGCAGCGAATGCCCAGTTTTTGTATCAAGAAGGCAAGCAGTACGCGCTACTGCCGGAGCCGGTCGTGACAGTTGACCCGAATAAAGTCGAAGTGGTCGAAGTCTTTGCCTACGGGTGCATCCATTGCTATCACTTTGAGCCGTTGGTCGACAATTGGCTGAAGACCTTACCGGACAATGTGGTTTTTGTCCGTCAGCCGGCGGTGTTTGATCAAAGCAGCATGATGCTGCAAGCGCAGGCGTTTTATACCGCCGAAGCGCTGGGCGTGCTGAATAAGACGCATCCGGCCATGTTCAAGGCGATGCACGAACAGAAAAACAGTCTGCAAACCGAAGAAGCCCTGGGCGCCTTGTTTGAAACGAGTGCCGGCGTGAATCTGGAAGAGTTCAACAAAGTGTTTAACTCGTTTGGCATCAAGAGCCGTGCGCGCCAATCCATGGCCCGCATGCGCGACTACCGCATTACGGGTACGCCCAGCATGGTCGTGAACGGCAAGTACCTGGTCAGCGGTAAAGGACTGAGCGGTCAAGAAGAAATTCTTAAAGTAGTTAATTACCTGATTACGCTCGAAACGCAGGTCCTGCGGGCCAAGCAGGCCGCCGACAAGGCTCTGTCAGCGATGCCCGCGAAAACCGAAGCAGCAAAGTAGGCAAACCTGAAAATTGTTGCCTATACTCAAGATGGTTGAAAGCAACAGATGCGGTTACGGACATGGCGGAGAAAAAACCCATGATCACGGAAGACGTTGTGCAAAGGATTGAAGATGCGCTGGAAGAGCGTAAAAACAAACGCGATCGTCGCGCCGATGAAAAGCCGGCCAATCTCGGTTCGGAAGAACGTCGCCGCAGCCCCGGTCGCCGCAAAGACGACACCCTGTAGTGCCATAACAACGCAATGCCCCGGCTCGCCGGGGTTTTTTATTGCGATCGCTATCCTGTTGCAAGCCGTCATTGAGCCAAGAGCAACACCATGACCGAATATTGCATGATTCTCACCACCGCCGGCAGTGCCAAAGAAGCGGCTGCACTGGCCGACGGCTTGGTGGCCGCAGCGTTGGCTGCCTGCGTGCAGCTGATGCCCGTGCAAAGTGTGTACCGGTGGGAGGGTGCCGTGCAGCACGACAGCGAAACCCTCTTGCTCATTAAAACCCGCCAAGTCGCCTTTGATGCCGTGGCCGCGTATATTCATGCACACCATCGTTACAGCGTACCGGAAATCATTTGCCTGCCGATTACCGCAGGCAGCAGTGAATACCTCGGCTGGATCCACCACATGACACAACAAGGTTAAATCGTGGCCAACGCCTTACCGTTTATCAATTTGCAGCCGCTCTCGCGGCTGACCCGCAATCTGCAACAGCTGGTTGAAAGCCAGATTTGGGCCAAAGTGTTGCTCGGCTTGGTTGCCGGGGTATTGGTGGGTGTATTACTGGGACCTGACCTCAATCTCGTAAAGCCGGCGCTTGCATTGCTGATGGTGAATTGGCTGGCCTTGCCCGGCGGTTTGTTTTTGGCGGTGATCCAGATGATTGTGGTGCCGTTGGTGTTTGCATCGATTATTCGCGGATTAGCCAACAGCGGCGGCATGACACGATTGCGCCGGCTGGGTTTCTGGGGCATCGGATTTTTTATGCTGACGACGGCATTGGCCGTGTGCATTGGCCTTGCGATTGCGCTGATGGTCGATCCCGGCCAATACATCTCGCACGAAGCCGTGCAACAAGCATTGGGCAGCCTGGACACGTCGCTGATCAATGCGCCTGCCATTCCCGGTGCCGCTGAATTACCCAACAAGATTGTGTCGCTGCTGCCGCACAATCCGATGGCCTCCATGGTCAGCGGCGAAATGCTGCAAGTGATTATTTTTGCCGTCATCTTTGGCATAGCGTTGATTAATATCGACGCTGAAAAATCATCGCCGCTGTTTGATTTGCTGGGCTCTATTCAGGAAGTCTGCATGCAAATCGTGAGCTGGACAATGAAGCTCGCACCGTACGCGGTGTTTGGTTTGGTGGCGCGGCTGACCGCCATGGTGGGCGTGGACGTGTTAACCGGCATTGTCGTGTACGCCGGCTGCGTATTGGGTGGTTTGCTGTTGATGTTGGGTGCGTATCTGTTGCTGGCCGTGATGGGTGCGGGTGTGCGGCCGATGAAATTTTTACGCAATGCCCGCGAGCTCATGCTGTTGGCATTTTCAACCTCCAGCTCGGCGGTGGTGATGCCGCTCACATTAAAAACAGCGAATGAAAAATTTGGCGTGCATCAATCGGTGGCCGGCTTTCTGGTGCCGCTGGGCGCCACCGTCAATATGAACGGTACAGCGTTGTATCAAGGCGTTGCCACGGTATTTCTGGCCTCCGTATTTGGTGTTGATCTCGATGCATTCGATTTGTTGTTCGTGGTGGTCATGGCGGTGATGGCTTCGGTGGGTTCGCCCGCCACACCGGGTGCCGGCGTGGTGATTCTGGCCATGGTGTTGGAAGGCGTGGGCATCCCGGCCGCAGGCTTGGCTTTATTGTTGGGCGCAGACCGTATTCTCGATATGTGCCGCACCGCAGTGAACGTCACCGGCGATTTAACCGCCTGCATCGTGCTCGATCGCTGGGTAGGCGATACCGTCGAGCACTAAGCCGGCTCTTCGGGCTTGGCCGGTGCGGCGTACCAGTGTTCTTTGGGCACCAGCTTCGGCTCGGGCGGGTCGTTCTCGTAATTCGGCGTCATGATTTGCACGCCGTACTCATTAAAAATGTCCTGAATATTGCGATGCAATGCCGAGTAGGTTTCGCCCATCGCCAAGGGTTGATCGGAATAGGCGTTCAGCTCGTAGCTCACTGCAAAATCACCCAGCTCCGATTGCCACACAAACGGTGCCGGCGTCGACAAAATATTGGGCGAACGTTCGGCCGCCAGCAATAGCATGGCCTCGACTTGTCGCCACGGCACTTCGTAACCGATGCCCACCGAGGTGTGTAAAATCAGCCCGCTTTCGCGTGCCAGCGAGCTGTAGTTAATCACGCTGCTGTTGAGCAGCTCCGAGTTGGGGATCACCACCTCTTCGTTTTTGGGCGTGCGCAAATGCGTCACCAGCAAGCGAATCTCGAGTACATCGCCCAGTATATCGCCCACTTTAATACGATCGCCCAGCTTAAAAGCGCGGCGATAGGTCAGCGAATAACCGGCAAAAATGTTCGCAATAATCGCCGGCGAACCCACCGAAGCCAGTACCGCCATAAAAATAGACAGGCCTTTGAAGATCTCGGAGCTTGATCCCGGAATGTGCGGATAGGCCAGCACCAATGCAAACACCACCAGTGCCAGGCGTGCAATGCGGTATGTCGGCAAGGCCCATTCGGGCTCGAAATTATCAAGCTCGACCACGCCGCGTCCAATCGAATCAAAAAATAAATGCATCATGCGCAGCGCCCAGCGCACAATAAAAAACAGCACCGCTAAAAAGATCAAATTGGGCAATTCATCAATAAAGCCGTACAGCAATGCGCGCAAGGGCTCGGCCATGACATTAAATAACAGCGCAGCAAGGTGAGCCGTCCACGGGAACAGTGCCAGCACAAAATCGATATAGAACGCCACCATTAAAATAATCGACAGTACTTTCATCATCGACAAACCGGCATCGACAACGGCCTTGATTTGCTCGGCACGAACGACCTGAAACGACTGAATCTGAATGCCTTCCATGCGACGCGTGTAGTGGCGGTAAACCAGCAAGCGCAAGCGTCGGAACAAAACCGACAGCAGCCACAGTGCCAGCATCAAACCGGTGGTGCTGATGGCGGCAATGGTGCCATTGCGTATCAGGCGTGCCGGCATGCGTGCTGCGCGGTATTCACCGATGGATTGTTGAATGACATTCAGGTACGCCTCGGCAATCACATGGCGGTTGCTGACGCCTTCCATGACGGCATCGGCATCGGCAATCGCGAGAATCAATGTGTCGCCGTGCATGATGTTTGAGAAAGGCTCGTCATCAACAACGACCAGTTCGGACGCTGCGATGGCCGGGTCGGCGGCTATTGCGCGAATGCGGTGCGCAATGCTGTTGGCGCGCGCAGCAGCAGGGTACGACGATAAACCGCGCAACTTAAACAGGGTGCGTCCGTCTATGGCGACCGGTGCGGTCTCGTGTTCTGCCACGCTGGCGGGCGACTCGGGATGAACGGTGGGGGCTTGCTCCTGCGATAAAACCAAGCCGGAGCACAGCAGCGCGCCGAGCAGACAAAGTGTCGAGGTCACGGCAGACAGGCAGCGAGAAAAGGAGAGAGCCAAGGGCGTATTCCTTATGCGGGTTGTTATCAGCTCATCGTAAGCCGGTTAAGGCCAAAACCCAAGCGCTTGATGGCAGCAGCGGGGGGTGCTGGCATAAAACTTGCGTCATTCACTTGTAACAGTCGTGCCTTACAACAGGGCATGGCGGTTGGTTATTGGGAGTAGCGCATGATTCCACCCCTGTTTCGCTCGGTGACGCGGTATGTGGATGTGTGCATCAGCCCCGGCTTTCACCGCGATGCCGAGCAGTTATACCGCGCGCGCATCTTAAGCGGCATGCTGCAACTGTATTTGCTGATGCTGGGCTGCATGCTCATCTATCTGCTGGTGCTCGCCCCCGCATCAAGCCAGAGCCTGATCTGGGCTGGTGCACTGTGCACCGTTTTGGCCGTTTGTTACATCGGCATTTTATGGATATTGCGGACACGCGAAGCGTATTCGTTGTGCGCCATCGCAGCCATTGTCAGCAGCTGGGCGGCAATCAGCCTGGGCATTGGCTTGTCGGGTGGCCCGCTGCGCTCGCCGGCCGTTGCCGCATTGATTATTCCGGTAATGATCGCCTTTTGTTTGCAAGGCCGCATGGGCGGCATGTTATGGGCGAATGTCATTTTTATCGGCCATTGGGCATTGTTGGCGATTGATCAAACCGTGTATGCGTTTCCGCAATGGCTCGACACCAACCACAACGTGACGCAGCACATGGTGACCTGGGCCATCATGTATGTTGCCATCACCGGCCTGATGTTGATTTTTGATTCGATCAATTTCAAATTAAAACGCGATCGCGCGCGCGAGCGTGAACGCTATGAATTCATGGCCACGCACGATCCGCTCACCGGCCTTGCCAACCGCATGCAGTTTGATCGCGAGCTGGCATTGGCCTTGGCGCGCGCCCGGCGTCATGGCAATGCTGCCGCCATCGTGTGCATGGATCTTGATGACTTTAAAGACGTGAACGACACCCACGGCCATCACGCCGGCGACACGGTATTGCAAGACGTGGCCAAACGGCTGCAAGCCTGTTTGCGCAAAACCGACTGCATTGCCCGCATGGGTGGCGATGAGTTTTCGATCATTCTCGATGGCGTCGGCAACATGAACGAAGTCACCGCCTTTGCAGAAAAAATCATTGCGCATGTCCGTGCACCGCTGGTGCGTGTGGGCCCGCACGTGCGCGTGGGCGTGAGCATGGGCATTGCCCTGTACCCCCAACACGGCAGCAGCGCCGAACAACTGTGCCGTTTTGCCGACAAAGCCATGTATCAGGCCAAAACGCGCGGTAACGGCTGGTGCCTGTATTCGCCATCGCGGCAGCCCGTCGGCATGGCGCCTGAATCGCCCGCAGCGCCAATGGGCGTGCTGGCAACCGGCAAACTGTGACACAGTGCCGCAATTGAACTGGCAAGTTGCCGCGCCTGTGCCACGCTTAATCTACTTGTGGCCAACGCGTCTATATAAAAAGAAAGGAGAACCCCATGGCCCGCCTGGTATTAAGCGAAGCCCGACTGCACAACGGCACCAAAAACCGGATATGCGAATTTCACCGCAACACCGTTGAAGCGATCATCCGCGAAGTCGACGCACACCCCGTTGTGGTGGTGGGCATGGCGCATAACCCTTACTGCAAAAAAGCCCGCAAGTTGCTGGATAAAGCCGGCCTGCGCTATCACTACCTCGAGTACGGCAGCTACACCCGCGAATGGAAGCGCCGGCTCGCCATAAAAATGTGGTCAGGCTGGCCAACATTCCCCATGGTGTTCGTCAAAGGCCAGTTGATAGGCGGCAAAGACGATCTTGAAAAAATGCTCGCCAGCGGCGAATTGAAAAAGTAGCGCATTACCAGCGGGAGGCTTGTGCAAGTGCGTGCCTTCAATCCGTTCGGGAAGCAGGCTGTTAGCCAATGCGCTTGAGCGAATGGAAAGAATAAAACCGGCGTGTTTTTTCAGTTCCCATATCGTCATCCCCGCACCCCCTTTCGTCATCTCCGCAAAAGCGGGACAAGCGAAGCGCAGAACAGCCGCAGGCTAGCCCGCAGGGTGAGCAGCAAAGCTGCGAATAATCCAGCAATAAACGTCAGCACACCTGCCGATGTCATCAAACTGGCACGAATCTTCCATAAGCTATCAATGCATGGAGCAACCCCCTTGGGTGCAAGGATGCACCACCTCATTCATTGAGATGGCGTCATGGCGATGGAAGTACCGGTTTTAAGCGCGTTTTTTGCAGAAATTCTGCCCAGTGGCAGCTTGCAAGGCACGCTTGCAGACAACCCGAATACGCTGTTTGCCAGTGCGCCCATCAACCCCGTGCTGCTCATTACGGTGGCAGCACTGCTCTGTTGCGGTGCATTGTGGGCGGTGTATCGCACCTTGCGCACCGTCAGCGAACGCCGGCTGCAACGGATGTTAAGCCGCCAGCAAGCCGCCATCGAACACTATCAGCGCGAACAACTGCGCCTGCAATTACAAAGCGCACACGACGGCCTGACCGGCGCCTTTGGCCGCGCCACCATTCTTGAAATGTTAAAAGTAGAAGCCGAACGCAGCCGTCGGCTGAACCATCGGTTCAGCGCATTGCTGATCACCATCGATCAAACCCGCACCCTGCAACAGCATTACGGGGTTGATGCCATGAACGCCGTCTTGCGCGACGCGGTGAAGCAGTGCCGCGCCCACGTGCGCAGTTTTGATTTGATTGGCCGTTTCAGTGCCGATGAATTCATTGTGCTACTGGCCGAGGCCGAGCACGCCACCGTAGAAGCCATCGCCCGCCGCCTGCACCGCAGCGTGGCCCAAACCCCGCTCCATTTTGAAGGCCTGCCCATTGGCTACACCATCAGCATTGCCCACCACAGCCTGAGTGCGGCTCACAGCTGCCCGGTCACCCTGCTCGAGCGCTGCCAGAATGCCCTCAAGCAAGCCCGCAATAGCCAGGTGGCGGCTGCGTAGGCGCGCCTCCCCGTTATTCCCTCTCTCTGTTGTCATCCCCGCGAAAGCGGGACAAGCGAAGCGCAGAACAGCCGCAGGCTGGCCCGCAGGGTGATCAGCAAAGCTGCGATAATCCACCAACCAAGCCGTGCCAAAACCAATGAAATCTCGGCAAAGCTGCGCAAGACCTAGAAAATCGAACTACTAACCTTGGTAGCCAAACTTCAAGCCCACAAGCCCACCAAAACCGTCTAAACTTGGGCCTGGCTAGGAAGGCCGCATAAGAAGAAGCACGGATGCTGGTCAAGACAGGGATGCCAGCGTGTCACCACCCACTGATAAAGACGAAGCCCAAACGCGTGCCGAGATTGACGCCAAACTCGAGGCGGCCGGCTGGGTCATTCAAGACAAAAAAGCCATGAACCTCTATGCCGGTGAGCAGGGCGTTCATGGCGTGGCCGTGCGTGAAATGGACACCGACTCCGGCCCAGCCGACTACATGCTATTCATTCAAGGCCAAGCGTGCGGCGTGATCGAAGCCAAGCGCGAAGGCACCAGCTTAGGCGATGTAGTGCAACAAAGCCGCCGTTATGCGGTCTCCGGCACCAAGCACATCAAGCGTTGGAGCGATGAACTGCGTTTTACCTACGAAGCCACCAACCATGAAACGCGCTTCACCGACTGGGCCGATATCTACGCCCGCACCCGCAAGGTGTTTCATTTCCATCAGCCCAAAACCTTGAAAAACCGGCTAGAAGACGGCGACAGCTTCCGCACACGCTTACAACAACTGCCAGCGCTCAATACCAACGGTTTGCGCGACTGCCAAATCGACGCCATTCACGGCATCGAAAAATCTTTAAAAAATAACCAACCCAAAACACTGTTACAAATGGCGACCGGCGCGGGTAAAACCTTTACCGCCTGCACCGAGGTGTACCGTCTGGCCAAATTCGCCAAGGTCAATCGCGTACTGTTTTTGGTTGATCGCGGCAATCTTGGCCGCCAGGCACTAAAAGAATTCCAGCAATACACCACGCCCGATGACGGCCGTAAATTCACCGAGCTTTACAACGCCCACATTTTGGGCGCCGCCGGCATTGGCGATGAAATCAAGGTAACCATTGCCACCATTCAGCGCATGTACTCGCAATTAAGCGGTAAAGAGCTCGATGACGATGCCGAAGAAGTCTCAGGTTACGAATATGGCACTAACGACAGCAGCCCGCCACGGGAAGTGGCCTACAACCCAGCCATTCCCATTGAAACCTTTGATGTCATCATCATCGATGAATGCCACCGCTCCATCTACAACCTGTGGCGGCAAGTGTTGGAATACTTCGATGCGTTTTTAATCGGCCTTACTGCAACGCCCACCAAAAAATCCATCGGCTTTTTTAACCAGAACCTCGTCAGCGAATACACGCATGAAGACGCCGTGATTGACCGTGTCAATGTCGGTTACGACATTTACCGCATACGCACCAAAAAAACCGAACAAGGCGACACCATTGAAGCTGGCACCACCGTCTCCATCCGTGATCGCCTCACCAAGCAAGAGCGTTACGAAACCCTGGATCAAGACGAAGAATATCTAGCCCAGCAGCTCGATCGCTCGGTGATCGCCCCCAATCAAATACGCACCATCATCCAAACCTTTAAAGACCGTGTGTTCACCGATGTCTTCCCTGACCGCAGCGGCGAATGGCTGCCCAAAACCCTGATCTTTGCTAAAGATGACGAGCACGCCGATCGTATCGTCGATGCCGTGCGTGAAATCTTCGG
>DATCSK010000011.1:0-17129 GCA_036568505.1 Pseudomonadales bacterium
GCGCTTTATTTTAATCTCGGCTATCGCGCCCACTCGCCCTGAGCTTCTTTAATAGATTCAATCTTATGCTGCAGCGTTTCGGCTTCTGCTTTCGCCGATTGCAATTCTTCTGTGGTGAGCTGACTTGCTACAGCAGACAAGTCGCCTGCAGGCGTTGCGCTGCCATTAGCGGCACTCAACAAGAACCAAACATACGCCTGCCTGTAGTCTTTGGGGGTGCCTTTGCCGGTGTAATAGGCCATGCCAAGATTATGCTGTGAGTAGCTATCGCCTTGTTCTGCTGATTGGGTCCACCAGTAAATTGCTTTTCTATAGTCCTGCGTAGCGCCCTTGCCTTCACTGTATGCGCTACCGAGCAGCCCTTGCGCAGTCGCGTCGCCCTGCTCGGCGGCTCTCGAGAACCAATAAACAGCCTGCTCGGGATCTTTAGTGGTTTTGCGGCCTGATGCATACCGCAAGCCTAGCTCGAGCTGCGCGCCGACATCGCCCATCTGCGCCTCATCAACGAGTCCCCCAGCGTAAGCGCCGCCCGAGAAAGCCAATAGCAGAATGGCAAAGCCAATGCACTTGATCATGTTCGGACACCTTTGAAAACTGAGGTAATTATTTCTGTACAGCATAGCTCCACATGCGCATCACGCCCAACAAGCACAACCCAGATAGACAATCGCCAAAAATAGATATATATTTTATATATACAAAACTGAGGCTAAGCCATGACCGCCGCCACCCGAGATGAAAAAGTGCTGCTCAAGTTCCGCTCGACGGACACGGTAACCGGAGTAACCCGCAGCACCGCGAAGAAAATCGCCAAAGAACTGGGCTTCAACGAAACCCAGACCATACACTTTGCCCTCGCCAAGCTGGCCAAAGAAGTGCTGCCTGCCTATGAGCAAGATGACGGCCCCCTGACGAAAAAAGAGATGGCCGCCATTGAAAAGCTGGCACCGCAAGAGCGCCCCTTCACCGCCACCAAAAGCCTGTTTTAACCCGTGGCAAAAACGCTGATCTGGTGGCCTGACCCCAATGCTGGGGATATTGTTTGGTGTCACTTTCCGCAGGTGCCTGGCAACCCTGGGCCAAAGCCTCGCCCGGCTTTGATCATTGCCGTTGATGACAGCAACCCCAAAGCGATACATGTGCAGGTTGCTTATGGCACCAGCCAAAAAACCAATCGACTCTACGCAGGCGAGTTTTTGATAGCCAAGCAACACAATGCCGACGCTTACCGTCTGGCGGGCTTGAGTTATGACACCAAGTTTGACCTTGGCAAGATCGTGCAACTGCCTTACAACAGCTTGTGGTTTGCAATAGCGCCAAGAGCATCGGCAAGCCCGCACTTGGGCACACTGCACCCCAGCTTGATGCCTGCATTAACTGCCGCGTATAAGGCTGCGAATAAATAAATCGCGTTGCTGTGTTTGTAGCGCGTTGCGCTAGCTATTCATCGCATAAGAAAAAACACTGGCTAACAATGTGTGCTCATAACGTGTGGCCAGTTTGTGTCGCCTTGAAATACTTTAGCCTGCTTTAACCTTCTTTAAGCTGTTTTTGTGCCAATATGGAAAAGTTGGCAAGCGCCGCAAGTGACTGAATTAATTGATAAATTTTAGACCTTCAAACCCAATTGAAAATCCCCGTGTCGGTGGTTCGATTCCGCCCCTGGCACCATTAATACATCCCAACGAAACGCCCATACTGCGGCAGAATCGAACCGCCTCCTGTTTTGGCGGGTTCGATTATCTCGCGAGCCAGACTTCGGGGCAGCCAGCGGCCCCGATTACTCAAATTTAACCCCGGTTAGACCTTTCTATCGTCCTGATTGATGGGTATCAATCTTTAGCAGGGCGGAATGATTTATCTTGCAAACCAAAGCCCAAACAATCCATGACGGAGTTTACCCATGTCTCAATGTCCATTTGCAAACATCCTTGATCCCGATCTGTTCGGCAAGGGTAATCACCACTCGGTATTGGCTGAAATCCGCGAAAAAGGCGGTGCCATGACGAAAATTGACGACCCGCTGACCGGCGTTCCTTATTGGGCCGTGATGAAGCGCTCTCTCGCTGACAAAATCTGCAAAGAGCCCATGAATTACTCCAGCGAATTGAAAACCGTCGTTCCGAAGGAAATGACCGAAGAAGAGATGTCCATGCAACGATTGATGATCGTCAACATGGACCCGCCGAACCATCTCAAATACCGTCGTATTGCCCGTAATGCGTTCACTCCTAAAGCGGTCAACTCTTACGAACAGCGCTTCCGCGATGTTGCCAAGGAAATTGTGGATAGCGTTGCCAAGCGTGGCGAGTGTGAATTTGTGTATGAGGTTGCCGCCCAGCTGCCACTGATCGCCATCATGGAATTGTGTGGTATTGGCATGGAGCACAAAAAGCAATTCTTCGAGTGGACCAACCAGATGTTCTTTACCGAAGACTCGGACATGAGCGGTGAAGACGGCCAGGCCGTGGCACTGGCAGCTTCCATGGAGGTTTACGCTTTTGCAGCAGGGCTGGCCGAAAAGCACAAGACCGAACCGCTTTCCGATATCGTGGGCGCCCTGTTAAACGGCGAAGTAGAAGATGAAAAACTCACCCCTGAAGAATTCCAGTTATTCTTTTTAATGCTGATCGCTGCCGGCAACGAGAGCACACGCTCGGTCACAGCCCACGGCATGCGCCTGCTGATTGAACACCCGGATCAACTGCAAAAACTGGTGGATGATCCTTCCTTGATTCCCGGTGCTATTGAAGAGATGCTGCGCTTTAATCCTGCGTTTGTGCAAATGCGTCGTACCGTCACCAACGATATCGAACTGGATGGACAACCATTAAAAGCCGGCGACAAAATGATTTTGAACTGGCATGCCATGAACCACGACCCGGAAATTTTTGACAATCCCGAGACCTTTGATGTGGAGCGTCACAAAAGAATGCCGGACCTCTACAACCAGCACCGTGCTTTTGGCATTGGCGAGCATTTTTGCATTGGCTCGCATCTGGCACGCCTGGAACTGCGCGTCATGTTTGAAGAGATCATTCCTCGCTTGCGTAATCCGAAATTTGCCGCGCCGGTTGAATATGTCCGCGATTTCTTTGTCAACGGCATAAAAGACATGAAAATCACCTTCGACCCTGAAGTCTGATTCATCAAAAACCATCGGCGGCCGGATTCACCCTCTTCGCTATTACAGAAGAGGGTGAATTTCTGAAAGCCTTCTGCTTTTTAACGCCACTTTAAGGCCGGAAAATGTCAGAACTCCAAAAACACATCGCTTTGGTAAAAACCTCTATTCAGGAAGCGCAAGCACTGAACGGCGTTGAGCGCCTGTCTGCCGAAATGCTGGAGCGGTTTTTTGCCGTCTTCCCGGAGGCAGAAGAAATCTTTGAGCCCTTTGACAGAAAGCAGGTCAACATGACCAAGTTCTACCGGGTCGGCGAAGCGTTAATCGATGTGCTGGAGCATCCGCATTACTCAGAAACTGCCGTGTATGAAGAAGTCTACCGGCATCGAACCTACAGCATTAAAGACAAGGAATACTATTTCGTGATGGCCGATTCTTTTGTAGCGACATTGAAAAACACGCTGCGAGACAGCTGGACCGACGATCACGAAGAAGTCTGGAACGACGCCCTTGCAGCCCTCAAACACAATGTCAGCCTGGCGGCCAAAAAACTGCTTTGAGCGCAGGGCGGGCGACACCCTTCAAGACACCCTGCGATGATGCATTGCGCCGCTTAACGGCGGCAACCGTTTTTGCGGGATAACCGGCAACCCACTGAATCCATTGGTTAATTTTATACTTTCCGTCGCTCGAGGCCCATAAACCAATGACGCGCGCCCCACTGGCCAGGCGAGTGGGCAGTCACGGGCCTGAACAGCGCCGGGCGTCGCAACTTAATCCGGGTGCAATGCCGCTCAAACTGGCCTTTACCGGCACTTTTCGTGTATTGTTCGCCTTATAAACACGATAACAGTGCCATCCCATGCGAGACACGCGCCCGATGATGAAGCGTACTTTCCTAATTGCCCTGCTCATGACCAGTGCCGCCGGTTTCTCCGCGCCAGCCTGGAGCATGACGCCTGCAGAAATGGTGGCTTTTGAAGTAGCGCTGAAACAGGCTATTAAAATCAGTGATTACGCGACCATCTTTATGCTGATCAAGCCCCGCGCCGAAGACGGCGATGCGGAATCCCAATACGTATTGGGTCGGCTCTACATGCAAGGCAAAGGCGTGGAGCAAGACTACATGAAGGCCTCGTATTGGTTCCAGCAATCCGCTTCACAGCACTATCCTCCCGCGCAAAACTATCTGGCCGCACTCTGTTCGCGCAAACCTGCATTCTGTCGCTGAGTTGATTCGCCGTCAGTAGCTGTCATGCACACGACGTGCCGCCCGGCGCTTTACTGGTGCCCCCAGAATTCCTCACCGACCACTTGCCGGGTCAAAACCTCCGATGCGGCATATTCTTTGATGTGGTCAATCTTGCCGTCATGAAACGCGAATAGAAACAGGTAGTGTGTATCGACCAGATGCCCGGTTTCATGCATGCCTAAAATCTCAACTTCGGCAGCAGCGCGATCATCGTCGACCAACACGGTGGCGACCGAAAACTCCAGTCCGGCGGGAAACTGTTTGATAACCGACGCAATCACGTTTTCCAGCTTGTTGCGCGTCACCACATTCGGTGCCGCCAGCTTGCCTTCAACGCTGTAATACCCTTGCTGGCTAAAGTGTGCGGCGATCCATTCTGTGTCACCCGAACTCACGGCATGAAAAAACCCTCGAACCAACAACTCTGCATCACGATGAGCCATAAACCATCCCTCTTGCACGGAAGATGCCGTTGTACCACGAAGCCGCAGGGCGCTCCTAGAGCCTCGACACTGATCAAAATATACACATGTCCTTTATTTTCAATGCGATAGGCAATATTCGTGATAAAAAAATTGCATATTGATCGTAACCTGCCTATTATCTGGAGTAATCGACCGCAGGTCGGTAACCCCAAAAAGACCGATAACAACACGGCAGTCAGGGAGAACACGGGCATGGGCAACGCAAAACCCGCCAAAACGGCACGTCAAGGTGAAAAACAAGCACTGCACACGCGCAGCAGCCGCTTTATTCATCGTGGCAATCAATGGTTTTTTGTCACGCGCGAAGGCGCCAATATCGGGCCTTATAACGACAAATGCGAAGCTCAGTTAGCACTGGCTTACTTTGTAGAGCGCACACAGTGGCCCGACTCACGCGCATTGCGGCACTATATCGAGACCGGGGCATAAGAAACCCCGGCGCTGGCCATCAGGCGCGGTAGGCTGGACTCACCGAGCGTAAGCGTTGATGCAGCCGCTCCCGGCTGCGAATCATCTCCCGGCAGGTTTGCTCGGCCGAAGGGTCGCCATCAATGCTCCGCAAGTTTTTATTTAACTGATTGATCTCCAGGACCAATTTATCCATTAGCCGAAAGATCCGGCCATCGTCCGTGGTGGGGGCTTCTGCTTGCCGCCACCGCGACGGCAATGCTCGCTGAATTCGTTTCATGGCTAGGCACCTCGCTTTACGAGCATACCCAAGCGGCTCATCAATTCGAAATACCCAGTAGCAATAAGCTCATGCCCTGACAGGGCATTGTGTTATGACAGGCTCAGATGCCGCTGCCACGGCCATTCCGGATCGCCGGCGGCATAGAAATGCGGCTGCTGCAACGCCGGCTTGCGGTTATAACCCAGCGGCTGATGCGCCGCATCGCGTACCACGCCCCCGGCACCTTCAAGCACTGCCTGCGGCGCTGCGGTATCCCACTCACACACCGGCACCAGACAGGGATATACATCGGCTTCGCCACTGGCGATATGACAGTATTTCACCGAACCACCGTAACGCGTCTCGCCCACGGGCAACGCCTCATTCAAGCGTGCCAATACAGCAGACCAGTTTTTTCCGGGTCGATAGCGGCTACCCAATACGGTCAAGCGTTCGCCCACCGGGCGCGTCACCAACGACTGCCATGCCGCATCCCCGTCACGCCGCCATGCGCCGACGCCGGGCTGCCCGCTCCAGCATCGCCGGCGCGCGGGCTGATACACCACGCCCATGACCGGTAAACCCGCTTCAATGAGCGCGATATGCACAGCAAAATCACCCGTGCCTTCCATAAATTCGCGCGTGCCATCCAGTGGGTCTACCAGCCAATAGCACGGCCACTCGCGACGAATATCCCACTCCGGAATATCGCCCTCTTCGGATAACACGGGCCAGTCCTGGCCCAGGCCCCGCAATGCGGCATCAATTAATTCATGCGATGCCCGGTCGGCTGCCGTGACCGGGCTGCGATCGATTTTCCAATCCACGACCAACCCTTCGCGCCGATAGGCTGCCAACAATACCTCGCCGGCGGCTTCGGCAATCGAAACCATGGATTGCAGTAACGGGTCATTCATAATGTGCAGCGCACCTGTGCGATCGCAACGCGAACCAATCGTGAATCATCTTAAACCCGCAACAGAGTGGCTCCAAGTTACAATGCACGCTGACACTGACGGACCTGACCATGCTTGACTGGAATGCCATTGATACCGTGTTGCTGGACATGGACGGCACCTTGTTGGATTTGCGCTTTGATAACCACTTCTGGTTGCATCATTTACCGCAACGCTATGCGGATATTCACCAAGTCGCACACGACGAGGCCCGCGCACGATTGATAGCGCGCTTTGAGGCCGAGCGCGGCACCCTCAACTGGTATTGCCTGGATTACTGGGCGCGCGAACTCGATGTCGATATCGTCGCACTCAAACACGAAGTGGAGCATTTGATTGCCGAACGGCCTTTTGTGCGCGATTTTCTGACAGGCCTAAAGCGACGCGGCATGCGCGTCATCCTGATTACCAATGCGCACCGTGACAGTTTGAACTTGAAAATGACGCATGCCGATTTAACACCCTGGTTTGACCGTACCGTCAGTGCGCACGACTTTGGGCACCCCAAGGAAGCACAAGCCTTTTGGCATGCCCTGCATGCGCTGGAGTCGTTTGACCCTGCCCGCACACTGTTTATTGATGATACGCCGAGTGTGCTGGCAGCAGCCCACCAGTACGGCATTCGTCATTTGCTAACCTTGTTGCAACCCGATAGCGGCAGCCCCATGCGCGATCGCGAAACCTTGCACTACCCCGGCATTCACCACTTCGATGAATTACTCCATGATTTGCATCATTGACGTTTCAGGCACGCATTCACTACGACTTGGGAGTTTGTTGTGACAGAGGATTCGCTTCAGCGTTTTATTTTTGATGGCACCGATGTGCGCGGCGAGATCGTTCAGCTGCACACCAGTTATCAAGACGTGCTGGCACCCCGCCAGGACTCCGCTCCTGTGGCTGCACTCTTGGGCGAATTCCTTGCTGCGGCCAGCCTGCTTGGCTCGACACTGAAATTTGAAGGCACGCTCACGTTGCAGGCACAAGGCAACGGCTCCATTCCATTGATCATGGCCGAAACCACGCACGACCGCGCAATCCGCGGCATTGTCCGTGGTGCCGAGCAAACCACCGACACCCACTTTGAAGCGCAATTAGGGACAGGTAGCCTGGCCATCACTCTCGACCCGCTCAACGGTGAGCGTTACCAAGGTATTGTGCCGCTGGTCAGTGAGTCGCTGGCGGCCAGTCTGGAAGGCTATTTCAACCAGTCCGTCCAGTTGCCAACCCGCCTATGGCTGGCCGCCGACGGTCACCGAGCCGCCGGCTTGCTGTTACAAGCCCTGCCGGCACAAGTCGTAACCGACATTGAGGCGCGCCAAACCATGTGGCAACACCTGACAACCCTGGCCGCCACATTGACGCCAGAGGAACTGCTCTCGCTAGGCTCGGAAACCGTGCTCTACCGGCTGTTTCACGAAGAAACCGTGCGCCTGCTCGACAGCGAGCCGGTGCGCTTCCGCTGCAGTTGCTCGCAAGAGCGTACCGGCCGCGCTCTGAGCCAACTGGGTGAAGCCGAAGTGCGCGACATCCTGCTAGAACAAGGCGCCGTGGAGATGCAGTGCGAGTTTTGTCTGCACACCTACCGCTTTAGTCCCGTGGAGATCGACGCCCTGTTCAGCCCGGAGCCAGCGCCACGCCTGCACTAAAATCATGCGCCATCGGCCCGGCAGCCAACGGGCTTAATCCCGACGGTCTTTTCTGCCATAATGGCGCCCCCCAAACCGGTGCCGGATCACTCCAGACACCCCGTTTCATGGCCCTTTAGGCCATCACACACAGGATCAGGAAGCAATGACCGCCAGCAATACTGCGACCCAAAAAAGCCACTCTACTGTCTACAAGGACTTGTCATCGGCACGCTTGATTGAAGAAGCCCTTCGCCGCGGCGAAGGCGCCTTGACCGACACCGGTGCACTGGCTGTGACCACCGGCGCCCGCACCGGCCGCTCACCCGCCGACCGTTTTATTGTGCGCGAGCCCAGTACTGCCGATGCCATTGACTGGGGCTCCGTGAACCGCCCTTTTGATACGCAAAAATTCGACGCCCTCTGGGAACGCGCCGAAGAATACATCGACAGCATCGACTGCTTTGAAAGCGAGTTGCATGTCGGCGCAGACCCCGAGCATTACCTGCCGGTGACCGTCACCACCGAAACCGCCTGGCAAGGTCTCTTTGCCCGCAACATGTTCATCCAGCCCGAGCGCTACAACCCGAAAGCCAAAGAAGCCTGGCGCATCATCAACATCCCCGGGTTCACTTGCGTACCGGAGCGCGACGGCACCAACTCCGATGGCGTGGTGTTGCTGAACTTTGCACAACGCAAAGTGCTGCTGGCCGGCATGCGTTACGCCGGCGAAATGAAAAAAGCCATGTTCTCGGTGCAGAACTTTCTGCTGCCCGAAAAAGACGTCATGCCCATGCATTGCTCGGCCAATGTCGGCCCGCAAGGTGACACCGCATTGTTCTTCGGTTTGTCCGGCACCGGCAAAACCACGCTGTCCGCCGACCCCGAGCGTTTTCTGATCGGCGATGACGAGCACGGCTGGGGCGAAGGCACCGTGTTCAACATTGAAGGCGGCTGTTATGCAAAAACGATCAACCTCTCCAAAGAAAACGAACCGGTTATTTGGGATGCCATCCGCTTTGGCGCCATTGTCGAAAACGTTGCCATTGATCCGGCAACCCGCCATGCCGATTACCACGACCTCAGCCTGAGCGAAAACGGTCGTTGCTCGTACCCGCTGAATCATGTGGACAAGCGCGTGATTCAAAACCGGGCAGGCGAACCCAAAGTCGTGATTTTCCTGACCTGCGATGTATCCGGTGTTTTACCGCCGGTATCGATTTTGTCGAAAGAAGCCGCCGCTTTTCATTTCCTGTCGGGCTATACCGCACGCGTAGGCTCTACCGAAGTCGGTGCGGCAGCCGGCATTCACCCGACCTTCTCCACCTGCTTTGGCGCGCCCTTCATGCCACGACCTGCACGCGTGTACGCCGACCTTCTGATGAAGCGCATTGATGCATTCAACAGCAAGGTGTATCTGGTCAACACCGGCTGGACGGGCGGTAGCGGCGGTGCTGGTGGCAAGGGCAAGCGCTTCCCGATCCCGGTCACCCGTGCCGTTGTGGCAGCCTGCCAAAATGGCGCGCTACTGGAAGCCGATACCGAGCACCTGGATATCCTGAATCTGGATATTCCCAAAGAAGTGCCGGGCGTGGATGCCAGTTACCTCAACCCACGCAACACCTGGGACGACAAAGCCGCTTACGATGCTCAAGCCAAAGAATTGGCCAAGTTGTTCCAAGCCAATATCGTCAAGTTCGACGTGGCCAAAGCCATCATGGACGCCGGCCCTCAAGGCTGATCATGACGCCAATAAAAAAGGCTCCTTCGGGAGCCTTTTTTATTGGCGCACACTCTGCGCACACTACGCGTTTTTGCCGGCCTTTTGCCAAATCGTTTTATGCTCGGTCGCATCTTCATGCGCCGGACGACCGTGACTGTAGTAATACAAGGCCAGCGATTTGCGCGTGACGTGGTCAGGGCATGCCAATGGGTGCGGGTGCCCGTGAAAACTATCGCGAGTGGTCGAGAACAAAACGGCACGCCCTGCTATCGGACTGATACGTTTCACGCAGGCGCTTAAATCACGCTCCCATAATTCCAGATCGCCGCCCCAGGCAGCCTGCCAATCCGGGTTCAGGTATATCAACAAGTTCAAACGCCGGTCCAATCGAAACCACGGGTGCTTATTGAAATCGGCATGCACATTCAAATACCCGCCGGTGCGCGTCTCGTGCAAACCGCCACCAAATAAATGCGGATCCGGAATCAATCCATCGATACCCGTTAATAACTCCAGACACTCCAGAAAATCGGCTGAATTCAATTCCCAATACAGACGCCGGATAACCGGCTTGACCGCAACCGGCGATGACAGCCAACGCTTTTCGCGCTGCGCAAAACTGCCATCGTCCATGCGCAGCTCATCGCCGTACTGGCTTTCTTGTTTCTTGATGTCAGGAAAAGCGCGCACCAATTCATGAACCGTCTGCGTCGATAAAAAATCATCGATCGCGATATGCGGGAACGGCGCCGCATGGCGATACGAAGCCGCATGCGTTGTCGCAAAGGCGCGCAGTTTTTCGTAATCAAACAGCGGGGCTAACGGCGTCATCGGTCGGCAGCCCCTTGATAATAAACGCAGCGCAAGACCTGCGCGCCCGCCGGCCATTGCGGACCATCGCCACGCTCTTTCAATTGCCACACCAGCGCATCTTCTTCGGCCATGTTGACACGCGTCGCATCCGGCATCACCACGCAGGCATGCTGCGCGTTGCATGCCATCAATAAATCCAATACCAGTACAGCGGGCAACTGCCAACGCGAATGCCATGTGCTCAGATCGCCAGCGCTGTCACGGTGCAGCCAGCCGCCTTGATCAAAGCCGGGATCTGCCAAGATATATTGCAACCCCGTGTTCGCCTCAAGCCCACGAATAAACGTGCCCGATGTCATTTCCCAAATCAGTTGATTCAACCACGGAGAGCTCCGTTGTGCGCTGCGGAGCGATTGCATTGAAAGCGCCGGAACAGCGTCGCGCACAGGCATCAGAACACCCGGCTTGCATACGCCAGGCAATACCGTATACGGCATGCCGTGCGCCTCGCGAAAAATGCGTTGATGGACTTCTGCCTGCTGACGCAATACGCCATAACGCAGCAATACATCGGCATCCTCAGGAAACGCTACATCTTTAGCGAGGCTCATACACACGTCCGTAACATGACTGCCAACCATCCTAGCATTTCGCTACGCCCGGCCATTCATGCAAGGCGCATTCGGAGCGGTGAATACATTACCATCCCCCAGCTCGATCGCTACGCCACAAAACTCCTGATCGAGCATGGCGCTGACCAAGCCCGCATCGTCGGTGTGTGCCACGGTGCGACGACCATCCGGCAAATCGGCAACAATCACGCCACACGCCGGCGCGCCTGCTTTGTCATACAACACCGTATACGTGGCCACAACGGCCGGACCGCGCGCTTCCTCAATGACCTCGCACAGCCGTGTGCTATCGCGCACCTCACCACTGACATCGGCATAAGCAAACCCGTGCGCCGGTTGGGCGCTCGACCACAGGCTCACGCCCTGCTTGGTCAGCATGCCGCTCACGGCGGTCACCAGCCCGACATCCCCCGGATGCTTGCGCAACACCTCAATCATCTTCACCAGTGATTGATACACAAAATTATTGAGTGGTCCGCCAGCAAAGCTCATGCCGCCGGTTTGGGTTAATGGCATGCCTTCGGGCAGATCCATTTCACGCGCCTGAATACGCACCGCAACGGGAAAGCAGCTGTACAACTCGGCATGCCGAATGTCCTTGCGCACAACGCCGCTGAGTGACAGCGCACGCTGCATGGCCAGTGCATAACCCGGACAGCGGTGCATGTCTTTACGCGTCGACACCGTGGCCATGTGATTGGATTCGGCAATGGCCAGCGGGTACACCCGCTTATCCGCTGCAATGCCTAATTCATCGGCCACCGATTCGGAACACAACAACAATGCAGCCGCCTGATCGACATTCCACTGCGAGGTGTGCCATTTCGCATAGGGGTACGCCAACCGGCGGTTAGTCGCCGACCCGCCGATTAGCTCCGCTGCCGTCATCGGCTCCGGAAACCAGGCGTCGGGATTGCGGCCTGCGACGGCGTTAAAGTCTGCCCATAGCGCAGCAATGGTTTGGCGATGCTCCGCCAATGACTGCCCTTGTTCATAGCGCAGTGCATTTTCCATCAGTGCGTAATAAGTCACCGGCATGCCGAGCCCGTGCGCCCATTCGGCCTGCGACCAGAGCTCGGCCTCGGGCTGTTCAAAATGATCCGGCGCTTCCGTCTGCGGTGTTTCAAACGCCGGCTGTCCGGCTTTGTCACCGAGCAATTGCCGATACTTCGCCTCACCACCGGCTACCAAGGCAACCTGCTCGTTACCGGATTGAATCGCATCACAGGCCTCTGCCAGCAAACTGGTCTGCAAGATGCCGATATCGGCCAATGTGGTGTGCGCAGCCGGTACGCCGATGGCGCGGGCAATCAATCGCGCGGGATCGCTGTAATTCCACATGCCTTTGGGTACGCGAATTGAATCGATTCGAGACAGCAGCTCCGCGGAACCGGCATCGGCGGCAGCGGCAATGGCGGCATCGCGCATCAACTCCCAAGCCTCACGCGTTTGCTGCCCTTGGCCGGCCGCACTGATGGCCGCAGCGCCCACTAAAACAACCCTTGTTTTGCTCATTGCTCAATCACGTCCATTATGTCGGTAGGCAACGCGTTAATGGCGCGTACGAACGATCAATACATCACACGGTGCGTGATTCACCACGGCATTGGCCACCGAACCCAAATGCGCTTGCCAGCCACTTTTTGAGTGACCGCCGACCACGATCAGATCGGCATTCAAACGCCGCGCATAATCATCAATATGATCGGCCGCCTTGCCGTTTTCAATGTGCAATCGCGAGACATCCACGCCGAACCGGGCCAGCAACGCCTTCAGCACAGGGAAGGCCGATTCGCGCTCCATCATCTCCGGATTGTGCACGCCACTGCCTGCACCCGCACTCCAGCGGCTCACGTGATGCTCGCACACGTGCAATACATCGAGTTCGGCGTCCGCCGACACGACGGATAACGCCCTCTCCAGCACACCCGCGTCACTCTCGTGCAAAGCCAAGGCCACCAATACGCGTTGATAGTGTTTTCCCATGCTACGCCCTCCTTTCATTCAACGACCATCCCGTCCGTCACGATACCGCTAAAGTCCGTACTGCTCTTGATATTCATCAATGACTGCACCACTGCAAAAGCGCCATAGTCGGTACATTCTGAACCACCTGACACAGGATCGCACCATGTCGGATACTGAAGCCGTACGCAAGCAACTCGAAGGTTGGCGCACCGAGCTATTGAGTCGCGCACGCCGCATTGATGCCCACCTGCACCGTGATGAACCGGTACCGGCCGACTTTGCCGAACAAGCCACCGAACTTGAAAACCTGGATGTGCTGTTTGCACTCGACCGGGAGGGCAAGCAAAAGCTCGCGCAAATCAATGCCGCTCTGGATCGCATCGAAAACGGCGACTATGGCATGTGCACACGCTGCGGCGATGCCATTGGCGAAGCACGTCTGGAAGCCTTGCCAACCACCGAGACGTGCATGCCGTGCGCATCCGCGGACGCATGATCCTGCATTGAGACCTCATTATTGGGTCATGAATTGTCGAACCCTCTTTTGGCCTTGCGTTGTGTTTTGGGCCGACCATGCCAATGCACGCCCATAGCAGCTCCTCCAGCAAGAATATCGCAGCCAGCCGTTTTGTTATGATGGTCGCCAGCACCTTTTCAGGAGCGGTTCATGAACACACCGGTTCGCGCAAGCAATACCCCTTTTCCGGTCATGGTTGAAGCCGGCGAAACCTATTATTGGTGCAGCTGCGGCCAAAGCCGCAACCAGCCGTTTTGCGATGGCTCCCATAAAGGCAGCACCTTTTCTCCGCTGGCCTGGGTTGCCCAGAGCAATACCAAGGTCTGGCTCTGTGGCTGTAAAGCCAGCAGCAAAGCACCGTTGTGCGATGGCAGTCATAGCAAGGCCTGATCATGCTGACCGATGCGTTTCAGCGCAGTATTTCTTACGTCCGGCTATCGGTCACGGATCGCTGCGACTTTCGTTGCACCTACTGCATGGCCGATCGCATGACCTTTTTGCCGCGCAACGAAGTCTTGTCGCTCGAAGAAATTGAACGCCTGGCGCGAACCTTGGTGCCGCTGGGGGTTAGCAAAATCCGCATCACCGGTGGCGAGCCGCTGGTGCGTCAAGGCTTGCTATCGCTCCTCAACAACATCGGTGCAATACCCGGCCTAAAAACACTGGCATTAACCACCAACGCCTCACGCTTGGCCGCTCAGGCAACATCGATTCGCGATGCCGGCGTCAGTCGCTTGAACATCAGCCTCGACAGCCTGCAGCCCGACCGCTTTCGCGCGCTCACCCGCACCGGCGAATTGGCACCGGTACTGGCCGGCATTGATGCGGCCCAACAGGCCGGCTTTGAGCGCATTCGTATCAACAGCGTGATTCTTAAAGGCCAAAACGACGACGAAATAAGTAACCTGGCCCGTTTTGCACTGGATCGCGGGTTGGATATCGCCTTCATCGAAGAAATGCCCTTGGGTGAGATTGCGCGCGATCGCAAGGCCGACTTTGTGCCCAGTGCCCATATTCGCTCTCACCTGGCGCAGCACTTCGATCTGCTGCCCAGCACCGACCATACCGGCGGACCGGCGCGCTACTTTCAAGTGGCCGGGTCATCCGGCCGCATCGGCTTCATCTCCCCCCACAGCGAGAATTTTTGCAGCCAGTGCAACCGCGTCCGGATCACCGCCCAAGGCCGCCTGTTACTGTGCTTGGGCAACGAACACAGTGTCGATTTGAAGGCCATTTTGCGCGACCCTGCCGCCGCCCCCGATGCCCTCGGCCATGCCATCCGGTCGGCCATGGCCAACAAGCCCGAGCGTCATCATTTCAATCTCGATGAACCCGCCCAGATCCTGCGTTTCATGAACGCCACCGGCGGCTGAATGCTTTGATTGCTCAAGCGCTGCAGGTATGATGAGCGCTAAAAAGGAAGTCTCTACTTGGATCCCAACGCCACACCTCCCAACGGAGTGACCATCAATATTCCCGGTTATACGCTGATCAGCGAGCTGGGCAAAGGCGGCATGGCAACGGTCTATCTGGCGATCCAGGAAAACTTCGGCAGAAAAGTCGCTTTAAAAATCATGTCGCCGGCATTGAATGCCGACCCCACCTTCAGCGAACGCTTTCTACGCGAAGCCCGCATTGTCGCCGGCCTCTCACACCCGAATATCGTGCAGGTCTACGACGTGGGTGAATTCGATGAACACCATTACATTGCGATGGAGTATCACCCAGGCGGCGATCTGCAAGAACGCATCGCCAAAGGTTTATCCATTGAAAACGCCGTGCGCGTCATTGAACAAATTGCACTCGCACTCGATTACGCTCACAGCAAAGGCTACATTCATCGCGACGTAAAACCCGATAATGTCTTGTTCCGCGAGGATGGCAGCGCCGTACTGACCGATTTTGGCATTGCCAAACCGACCAGCAAAAACACACGCCAGATGACACAAGTGGGCAAAGTCATCGGCACCCCCAAATACATGAGCCCCGAACAAGCCCGCGGCCAAGAGCTCGATTCCCGCTCGGATCTCTACGCGCTCGGCGTGATGTTTTTCGAGATGCTCACCGGTGTCGTGCCTTTCGATGGCGAAGACCCTATCGCCATTGGCATCAAACACATTCGCGACCCGGTGCCCAGCATGAGCGGTGACGCGGAGGCCTTTCAAGGCGCCATGGAAATCATCCTCGCAAAGACACCCGAAGAACGTTACCAGCATGGCCGCGACTTTGTAGAAGCCATCGAGGCGGTCGAATACACGCATGCCGACGGCCATCATCGGGCATCGCACGGACGCCTGTCTGCCAGCCGGTCCGGACGCATCGGGCGCATCAGCACACCGGCCTCGCCCGAGATCAAGCCAGCGCATGCCGGGCGCCCATTGGTGTGGGCCAGCGCAGGCACGCTGGGGCTGATTGTCATCGCCATCACGGCAGCGTTAATTTTTCTGCCGCAAAACCCGATGGTACAAACCCTTCACCAAGCACTGCCTTTCTCGCTACCGACAGCGGCGCGCCCCCCGGCTGCGTTACCCAAGGACGAGCCGGCAGCGGATACCGCTGTTATCGACGTGCCTGCCGATGCCAGCACGCCCATTGCCGCCCCTGACAATAAGCCTGCATTAACGAATACCACAACCCCTGCCGCCGTGACTGCCACCATGCAGACGCCCACCGATCCGGCACCGGCCGACATCGCCGCGAACATGCCATCGCCCGCCTCTGAGCCCCTTGATGCGCATGAACAAACTGTCGACCCTGCGACTGCCGCCGTCAACGAGGTTACCACTGCACCTGTTGAAGAGCCCGCACCCGATGACAGCCTGCAACCCTTGATTAATCGACTGCTGGCAGAAGCCAATACGGCCATTGAGCAACGCCAGCTGACGCGCCCGGAAGGCCAAAGCGCACTCGATAAATACAATGAAATTCTTGCCCTTGCACCCGATAACACCGAAGCGCAAACCGGCATTCGAAAAATCGCCACCACCTATGTGGTGATGGCGCGAGAAGCCACCGATCGCAAAGACTTCAGTAAAGCAAAAGAATATCTAGAGCAAGCGCGCACCATGGCGCCCGATGCAGCCGGTCTGGAATCGGCCGACAAGTCGCTACAAGCCGCTCAGGACGAAGCCGCACAGCAACGGCGCGCCGCCGAAAAAGTGGCCGCCGAAAAAGCCCGCGAAGCCAATCAAACCGATGCGATGGTTGCGCGCTTTCGTATCACCGGCCTATTAAAATCGGCCGAATACCACTTGGCCAATAATCAACTGACCACGCCACCCGGCAACAATGCCTGGGACGTGTATTCGGAAGTGTTAAAATTAGACCCCGCCAACGCGGCCGCCAATGCCGGCCGCAAGCA
>DATCSK010000012.1:0-46695 GCA_036568505.1 Pseudomonadales bacterium
CGCATAGAGAATGGGGGAGCACACGGGGCGTTTTTACAAGCACCAGCTGTGTGATGGCATCCACACGAGAAATCTGGAGGTTCTTTCGAGGCTCTGAACGAACCCCCAATTGTGGTGTAGCTTATTGATTTATATGGTGCCCGGGACCGGAATCGAACCGGTACGGTCGTTTCCAACCGAGGGATTTTAAGTCCCTTGCGTCTACCAATTTCGCCACCCGGGCTGAGGGGGTCTACGGCGAGGGGGAAATGGAGGCTGGGGTCGGAATCGAACCGGCGTACGACGAGTTGCAGTCGTCTGCATGACCACTCTGCCACCCAGCCTTTTTGTCACTATCCTTGTTGCGCGTGGTCGGCGCGGTCAGGAGCCGGCTATTCTAGCGGCGAGTCACTGATAGTCAAGGAATCAGGCGTCTTTGTGACCCATTAAGGCGGGCCAGGCGGCTTTCACGTAGATGATCATGGACCAGAGCGTCAGCAAGGCGGCAATCAGCAGCAGCACAAAGCCGAGTGTTTCAAAGTATGGGTAAGTCCGCGCCCCCAGCAGCACACCAATGGCGACCATTTGCGTGGTGGTTTTGACTTTGCCCACGTAGGACACGGCGATGCTGGCACGCTTGCCCAGCTCGGCCATCCACTCGCGCAGCGCCGAGACGACAATCTCGCGGCCGATGATCACCGAGCACATCAGCGCAAACCATGCGCTGTCGTGCACCGACACCAACAGCACCAAGGCCACGGCGACCATCAACTTATCGGCCACGGGGTCGAGAAACGCGCCCAGCGGCGTGCTTTGATTGAGTTTGCGAGCCAAATAGCCATCAAACCAATCGGTGATGCTGGCGATGGCAAAAATCAGGCCGGCGATAAAGCCGGCCCAGGGGGTCGGCAAATAAAAGGCGACCACGCACACGGGCACCAGTACAACGCGAAAAACCGTCAATGCATTAGGAATATTCATGCGTGCATTCTAGCCCTAGCTCTTGTGCAACGCATCATAAATAGCCTCGGCCACCACGCGGTTAATGCCGGGCACGGTCAATAGATCATCCACCGATGCCGCCACCACGCCCTGTCGGCCACCAAAATGATGCAGCAATGCTTTCTTGCGCTTGGGGCCTACGCCGGCAATCGCACCCAAGCCCTCTTCTTTGCTGGCGGCTTTTTGCCGCTGGTGATGGCCGGCCACCGCAAATCGATGCGCTTCATCACGCACTTGCTGCAATAAATGGAATGCACGGGATGTGGGCTCAAGCCGAAACGGCTTGGCAGCAGCTCCGATAAACAGTTGTTCGTCACCGGCTTTGCGCGCCGGCCCCTTGGCAATGCCCATCACCAACAACTCCTGCATGCCCATGCTGGTTAAGGTGTCGCAGACGCGCTTGAGTTGGTTCTCGCCGCCATCAATCAGAATCAGCGAAGGCATTTCATGCTGCTCATCGCGCAGGCGGGTATAACGCCGCCTCACGGCCTGCTCTAAGGCGGCGTAATCGTCGCCGGGCGTGATATGGCTGATGGTAAAGCGTCGGTATTGCTGTTTCTCGCTACCTTTGGGGCTGAACACCACGCAGGCGGCCACCGTGCCGGTGCCTTGGTGATGACTGATATCAAAGCATTCAATGCGTGTGAGCGCCTGCGGCAGATCGAGTGCTTGCTGCAGCTCACTGAAACGGTCGTGCAAGGTTTGCTGGCTGGTGAGTTTGAGGTTGAGATTCTCCAGCGCGGTGCGCTCGGCCAGTTCAATCCACTTGCGCCGATGGCTGCGCACCTGAGCGGCCAAACGAACGCGGCGCCCTGCTTCGTGCGATAAAGCCGCCTCCAGAATGGCGGCATCGGCAAGCGGGCCCGAGATGAGAATTTCATCGGGCAATGCGCCACGGCGATCGCCGGTTAAATAGAACTGCGCTAAAAATTCGCCCAGAACATCGCGGTTTTCATCGAGCAGGCTGATTTCTACGGTGTAATTGCGACTGCCCAGCACACGACCCTCGCGCACGAACAACACATGAAAAGAGGCCAAGCCACCGCCTTGATGCAAAGCAACGACATCGAGATTGCCTTGCCCTGCTTCAATGCCTTGTCGCGTTTGTACTTCGCGCAGCCATTGAATGCGGTCGCGCACGTCAGCAGCCTTTTCATAAGCCTGTTGTTCCGACAAGACCCGCATGTCGGCAGATAACTGTTCGATCAGCACATCACTTTTGCCTTCGAGAAACAGGCGGCTCAGGCGGACTTGGTCGGCGTACTCTTGCGGGTTGACGAGCTCAACACAGGGTGCCGTGCAGCGGCCAATTTGATGTTGCAGGCAGGGCCGTGAACGATGGCTGAAAAAACTGTCGTCGCACTGACGAACCTGAAAAAACTTTTGCAGCAGGCTTAAGGCATCACGCGCGGCAACCGCACTGGGGTATGGCCCAAAATACTCGCCCTGCGCCCGGCGCGCACCGCGATGCAAGGCAAGCCGTGGATACGCATCGTGCGTAGATAGAAAAATGTACGGATACGATTTATCGTCGCGCAGCAAAATATTAAACGGCGGATGATCCTGCTTGATCAGGTTTTGTTCCAGCAGCAGCGCTTCGACTTCGCTTTCGGTGATGGTGACTTCAAGGTGAGCCGCTTTGCTCACCAGTTGTGCCAAGCGAGGGGTGTGCTTGGCCGATGCGCGAAAATAACTGCTGACCCGTTTATTCAAGTCTTTGGCTTTGCCGATATACAGCAATTTATGGCGTGCATCGAACAAACGGTAAACGCCAGGGCGGTGCGGCAGGCTTTGCGCTGATCGTGCTAGCGGGTGACCCGCCTCACTGCCCTGCTCGTCTGTCATGCCTTACCCCAGCGGGCCATCCAGCAGGCCGTGACGCATGGCCATGTGGGTGAGCTCAACATCACTGGCAATGCTCAGTTTTTCAAAAATGCGGTAACGGTAGCTGTTCACCGTCTTGGGGCTCAAATGCAGTTTCTCGGCAATGTCCGTGACTTTTTGGCAGCTCACGACCATCAGGCAAATTTGCAATTCACGATCGGACAAACCTTCAAAAGGATTGCCGGATTCGGGTGAAAACGTTTTCAATGCCAAGGATTGTGCGACTTCCGCACTCAAATAACGCTGCCCGGAAGCCACCGTACGAATGGCCTGAATCATTTCCTGAATACCGGCATCTTTGGTTAAAAAGCCTGACGCGCCGCCCTCCAGCAGTTTGGATGGAAACGGATCGTCCACGCATACCGTCAATGCAATCACACGCGTGTCGGGGCAGAAATGGGTGATCTTTCGGGTGGCTTCCAGCCCGCCGATGCCGGGCATGCGCACATCCATGAGTGCGATATCCGGGCTTAACTCACGACACAATTTGATGGCGTCTTCGCCGTTGCGGGCATCGCCAACCACTTTGATGCCATTGGCATCGTCCAACAAGCGCAAAATCCCTGTGCGCACCAGATCATGATCATCAACAACGACTACTTTGATCACGACAACTCCTCCTTGCCTGGTTTTATGAAGACAACCTCTGCTGCCACGGCAAACCATTTGCCGTATGTGCATTGTAACGGAGGATTACTCTCCGCCAAGATAAAAACGCTTGTCAGAGCACTGAACGGACATATCGAAAGGTCAGACTGAGGCGCGGTTCACTCACGCGCTTGCGCACCGGCAGTGCGTGTTGCCAATGATGCTGGAACGCACCGCTCATGACCAGCAGTGAGCCGTGCGGCAATGAAACGGTCATGCGGTCGCTGCCGTCGTTGCGACGCAAGGCCAGTTCGCGTGTGGCGCCGAGGCTTGCGATGGCGATGACCGGATTGACACCCAGTTCGGGTTCGTTATCGCTATGCCAGCCCATGCGGTCATTGCCATTGCGGTAGTAATTGAGTAACGCGGCGTTAAAACGATGCGCACACAGGCGTTCAAGCGTTTGGCGAATGCGATTGAGTGTGGGTGTCCATGCCAGCGGCTGCAGGTGCAGCCCGGAATAGCGGTATTCACAGCCCGCATCGCCATACCAGGCTTGCTGGCGCGGCAGCGGATGCGTTTTACCATAGAGGGTGATGCGGTCTTGCCGCCACGGCGTGTCCGCCGTTAATTGGCGCAGCCACGCATCGGCTGAATCGGCGAACGGCTGCGGCCACAACTGCAAGACGCTGCTGCCCGATAACAGCGTTTGACAGACCTCAGTCGACAACCAAGGGCTCGATATCGAGTGTGACGCCGAAGGCCGCCTGCACGGCCCGTTGTATTTCATGGGCCATGGCCATCACTTTGTCGCCGCGACAATACCCGGGATTCACCACGACCAATGCTTGCGTGGCGGCCGTGCCCACGCCATCGCGCAAGACGCCTTTGTAACCGGCCTGTTCAATCAACCAGCCGGCGGCAAGCTTCCAGTCGTCATGGGCCGGATAAGCCACCAGCGTTGGGTGCTCTGCTTTCAGGCGCTGATACGTCGCGGCATCGACTGTCGGGTTTTTGAAAAAACTGCCCGCGTTCGGCGTGATCGCCGGATCCGGCAATTTGGATTGGCGAATGGCGATCACCGCGGCCATGACCTGCTCCGGGGTGGCTGTCGCCGGTTCAATGCCGGCTTGTTGCAGCTGCTCCTGCAAGGCGGGGTAATTGACGGTGGTCTTGGGCTGTTTGTGCAGGCGCAATACGATGCGGGTGATCAGCCACTGGTTCGGGCAATGACCACGAAAAATGCTGTCACGGTAGCGAAAGCCGCAATCGGCGTTGTTAAAGGCGTAATGCTTGCCATCGCTCATCGAAACCGCCTCGACAGATTTCAGTAACGTACTGATTTCAATGCCATACGCGCCGATATTCTGGACCGGTGCCGCCCCTGCTGTGCCGGGAATCAGGGCGAGGTTTTCAAGCCCGTACCAGCCCGATTGCACGCTGCGGGTGACGCAGTCATGCCAGTGCTCACCGCCGGCAATGGCGATGCTGACGGTCTCGGCGGTCTCTTCGAGCACCTCAATGCCTTTAAGCGCAATTTGCAGCACCAAGCCGGCCCAGTCGCGAGCCAACACCAGATTGCTGCCCTCGCCAATCACCAGTACCGGTTGCTGTTGTTCACGCGCCCAGACCAGTGCTTCTTGCAGCGAGGCTTCATCGGTAAGGCTAAGGAAGTAACGCGCCTTGGCATCAATACCCAAGGTATTGCAGGCTTTCAGGGAGGCGTTTTCGAGCAGTTTCACGCAGTTTCCTCCAGCATGGCTAGCAAGGCATCGCTGGCTTGCTCAATCAGGTCGAGCACGGTTTCAAAGCCTTGTTCGCCGCCGTAATACGGATCCGGTACGTCGGTGACGGTGCTGTCGGGCAATAACGATAGAAACAAGCGCGGTTCGGTTTTGGCCGAAGCGGGTCTGATGGCCTGCAAGCTGGCCAGATTGTCGGCATCCATGGCCAGCACCCAGTCGAATTGATTGAAGTCATCGGGTGTGACCTGACGGGCGCGCAAATGTGCCATGCGATAACCGCGTCGCTCGGCGGCCGCCTGTGCGCGTTTATCGGGCGCGTGACCAATGTGCCAATCGCCGGTGCCGGCCGAATCAACCTGCACTCGAGCGGCCCACGGCTTGGTGGCCAGCCGCTGCTCAAACACCGCGTGCGCGGTTGGCGAGCGACAAATATTGCCCAGGCAAACGAACAGAATACGGGTGGAGGCACTCATGGATGGCTCGCCGTTATTGCGCGGCATAGGCACAGGCTTTTTCGTAATCGGCACGGGTATCAATGCCGCCCGGCACGCTTGCGATGGCTTTGGCGGTCATGATGGTGCCGCCATGCCATAGCACGCGCAGCTGCTCGAGCGATTCGAGTTGCTCCAACGGCGAGGCACTCAAGCCAAGATAGCGCCGCAAAAAGGCCGCGCGATAGGCATAAATGCCAATGTGCCGGCAATACAAATCAGAAGCCGGCAAGGCACCCGGCTGACGGGCAAAGTCATCACGCGCCCAGGGAATGGGCGCACGGCTGAAATATAAAGCACGGCCTGCGGCATCGCTGACCAGCTTGACCACATTCGGGTTGATCAAATCGTCGTAACTGGCCAGTGGTTCACACAGCGTTGCCATCTCGGCCGTATTGCCCGACAACAGTGCGGCGACCTGATCAATCACTGCCGGCGGAATAAACGGCTCATCGCCCTGCACGTTCACAATAATGGTGTCATCGCCGAGCGCGAGTTGTTGCACCACTTCGGCAAGCCTGTCGGTTCCCGACGGGTGATCGGTGCGCGTCATGCAGACTTCGGCATCAAACCGATGGCAGGCATCGCGAATACTGGCATGGTCGGTCGCAACAATCACTCGCGCTGCCGATGACGCCTGCGCTTGCTCGTACACACGCTGAATCATGGGCTTGCCAGCGATATCCAGCAAGGCTTTACCCGGCAGGCGCGTTGATGCGTGGCGCGCAGGAATAACAACAACAAAGCTCATGCGGTATCTCCCGGTAAGCGGTGAATCAGCGCTTCAATAAAATCATCGGGCAGCTGTGCCTGCACATCAAGCACCCAGATGCGCGGGTTCGCCCATGCCTGACATTTAATGGCGTCCTTGCTGGTCATCACAATCGGTAGCTCGTCGTTAAAGGCAAGCTCATCGGGTGTGAAGGCATGGTGATCGGGGAATGCATGCGATTCAATGGTCAAACCCAACGATTCCAAGGTATTAAAAAACCGTTGCGGGTTACCGATGCCGGCGACTGCATGCACCTTTGAAAACGGCAGCGCTTTGGTGACCGCTTGGGTTCTGCCCGATTGCAGGTGCCGCCATTGCCGTGATGCCAGTTGCATAACGCTCGCAGTAGGCACAGCATCATTCTCGCAGCCGTTGCACAACAGCAATGCACCTTCCGCGAGCCGCGCCGCCGGTTCACGCAAAGGGCCTGCCGGTAAACAATGGCCGTTGCCAAGCCCACGCTCGCCATCGAGCACAATAATTTCAATGTCACGGGCCAAGCGGTAATGCTGCAAACCGTCATCCGATAAAATCAGATTGCAGTCGGTGGTTTCTAATAAATAATGCGCTGCACGCACGCGGTCGGGATCAATCACCACCGGGCACGATGTGCTGTGTGCCAACAAGGCCGGCTCATCGCCGTATTGCTGCGGATTGGCCGATGCCGGCACCCGTGCCGGAAACGTCTGCTGACGCGCGCCATGACCGCGACTGATGATGCCGGGACGGTAACCGCGTTGCATCAAATGACTGGCTAGCGCCTGAATGACCGGCGTTTTTCCAGTGCCGCCAATACTGATATTACCCACCACAATCACTGGCACGGGCAGGCGCTCGGCCAGCTGCGTGTGATGCACTCGGCGGCGTTGCGCTGTGACACGAAACAGGTAACTGATGGGCAGTAACGGCAGGCCATACCAAGCCAGCGTCGGGCGATACCAGAGACGCTCCAGCCAGCGCGTCAGCGTATCGCGATGATCACTCATTGCGATGACGCTGCATCCGGCGTGCGTGCGCCGATACTGATTTCACTGAACCCCAGTTTGCCCAGTACGTCGAGTGCGCGCACCACCGCTTCATGCGGTGCCCGCGCATCGCCTTGCAATATGACCGGACGGCTGGTGTCACCGCCTGCAAACTGATCAATAGCGGCTTGCAAGGTTTCGGCACGATCGTTAACCAGCGCCTCGCCGTTGATGGCATAGGCGCCCTGTTCGTTGATACTGATTTCGAGTAACTCCGGTGGTATTTCGCTTTGTTCACCGGTTTCGGCTTCGGGCAGCACAATCCCCAAGCGCGACTCACGCGTGAACGTCGTCGAGACCATGAAAAAAATCAACAGGATAAACACCACGTCAATCAACGGTGTCAGATCGACGTTAACGGCCTGCCGGCGTCGCGTGCGGAATTTCATTCCTCAACGCCATCCACAACTTTCACGGCACGCTCGCCGTGTAACGCATCCATCAGCCGAATGGTTTGCTGTTCCATTTCAACCACCACCGAATCGACCCGTCGTAAAAAATAGCGGTGCATGATCACGGTGGGAATCGCCACGATCAAACCGGCCACGGTGGTGACCAGCGCTTGCGAGATACCACCGGCCAGCACGCTGGCGTTGCCGGTGCCGTGCAACATGATGTCGGCAAAGACGTTGATCATGCCCAGCACGGTACCCAGCAGGCCCAGTAACGGCGAGATCACCGCGATGGTGCCCAATGCATCGAGGTAGCGCTCCATTTCATGCACGACATGCGATGCGGTCGTTTCAATGCTTTCTTTCATGATGGTGCGGCCATGCTTGGCATTAACCAAGCCGGCGGCGAGGATTTCACCCAGCGGGGATGAACTGCGCAGCAATTTGAGCCGCTCCTGATTGAGCTGGTTTTTGCTCAGCCACAACCAGACTTGCGTGAGCAGGTTGGGCGGTGCGATTTTTTTAGGGTTCAGTGTCCAGAAGCGTTCGATACAAATGCCCATGGCAACCAGAGAACAGAGGATGATCGGGATCATTACCCAGCCACCTGAAACCACCAGTTCGTACACAGTCAAATCCTTGTTCTTATTGGGTGCCTGATTATCGCAAGGATAGCCTTGCAGTGACAATCGACGATTGCATTAAAGGTCGCGCCACCACGGTTTCCATGCCGTGCGATAGCAACGTTGCTGCCACTGCCCTTGTGAATTGACCCGCATGCTATAAGTGCCGCAATGGGCGGTTTGTAGCGATTGTGCGCCCAGCTGCTGCCAACGGCGGACAATATCCTCTGCCGGATGGCCAAACCGGTTGCGGTAACCGGCCGAATACACCACCTGCTTCGGGCTCACTGCTTTGGCCCACGGCCAGGATGACGAGGTGCGGCTGCCATGGTGCGGTGCCAATAGCCAGTCGGCTTGCAGTGCATCGGGCTGTTCAGCCAATAGCCGGTATTCGATTGCCCGCTCGATATCGCCGGGCAACAAGGCAACAAATCGGCCATTATCGACACGCAACACACAGGAGCCATTATTGCCCGCCTCGATGGCATTGCCGGGGTGCAGCACGCTAAACCGCACACCATTCCAATGCCATTGTTCGCCTTGCTGGCAACGCTGCCCCTGCCCTGGCAAACCCGTTTGCAATACCGGTGTATCCGGGAATTGCTGACGCAGCCAGCCAAGACCACCGGCATGGTCGTTATCGGCATGACTGATCATGATGCGATCAATACGATGCGCACCCATTTGACCGAGCATGGGCCAAATGATCGCTTGCGCGGTATTCCAGCCGTCGGGCCATGCCGGGCCTGCGTCGTACAGCAACAAATGATCGGCCGTTTGCACAATCACCGCCTGACCTTGGCCGACATCGAGCACATGCAGTCTGAACTCGCCTGACTGCAATGATGCTTGAAACGGAAACCACCACGGCAACAGCCCGATCAACATCAGGCTACGGATGCGCCATGAGCACGGGAGCAGCCAGCAAACGACCCCCATCCCCATGCACCAGACGGCCACCATCCCCGGCGTTGGCCACCAGTGAACGCCGCCCAGGTGCGTTGCCGCCCAACCCAGCGATGACCACAGCGCGTCATTCAGGGCATCCAGCCCCTGCACGCTCCATGCCGGTAACGGCACCCAAAACGAGATCAACACCAAGCACATCAAGAGCGGCACCCACAGCGCGACCAGCGGTATGGCCAGGATGTTCACCAACGCACTGCAAGCCGATAGCGGCTTACCGAAAAACAGCAGCAGCGGGAACAAGCCCAAACCAATCGCCCATTGCGCCTGGCAGAGTGCGTAGCCATACGCACTGGCCGGACGCCTTAACGCCAACACCAGCCAAAGACAGGCAACCGCCGTAAACGACAACCAGAAACCCGGCAAATACACGACCCAAGGGTTTGTGCCCACGATGACAAAGGCGCTCATGCAAAGGCCTGTACTCACGGCTTTGGGGCGACCACTGAAGAGACACAATCCGGCAATACTGAACATCAACGCCGAACGCACGGCAGCCACACCCGCGCCACTGAGAAAACAAAAAACCCACGCGGCCAGCCATGCGCCGACCAACCCAATCGTCCGGGTATTGGCCGGCACCCGTACCAGCAGTAACAACTGCCCTGATCCATAACCCAATACAAAACCCAGCCATGCGGCCAAACCAATGTGCAGCCCGGAGACAACCCAGATATGCGTGGTGCCGGTGGCTTGTGCCATATTCCAGTCAGCGGCTGTCATGGCGGCCGTGTCGCCCGCTAACACCGTGAGCATCAGGCGTGTCGAGACAGGCGATGCCTGCAAGGCGTGTATTTGCTGCATCCAGGCCGCGCGCATGTGCAGGGCAAGACCGCGCCAACCACCGAGGGTGACTTCCGGCACAGGCACCAGACTGCTGGCACGCGCCAGTGCACGCACACCGTTGCCCAGCAATAGACCGTCGTAAGCTTGCGCGCCGGGGCTGCTTAAACCACGCGGTCGACGCAGGCGCGATGTAAAGCGGTAACAGCGACCGGGCTCCATTGCACTGGCGTCCTGGCTCGTCGAAACACGCACACGGTAGCCATTGAGTGACTGCAGTAAGGCAGCGTCATTCACCAGTACTTCAAAACGCCAATCGGCACTGCGACCACGCCATTGCGCCACCGGGTCATCCAGTAAACAACCTTGCCATTCGAGGGTTTCATTCTCTAACGATGCCGGCAACAGGCTGGCTTGCAGGCGATGGCCTTGCACCAATCCGAGCAAAAGGCCCATGAATAGCCAGGTCAGACAAAACCAGCCTGCATGATGCCGGTAGCGCCGAACAGCGCAATACACGGCCAGCAAGACCACGGCCGTACCCATCAGGCTCGCCAGACTCGGCAATACGGGCGATTGGGTACTGATGGCCAAACCAAGGCTTAACAGCAAAAAAGAGTGAGCGCGCATGACATCCGTGCCTTGCTATATTAAAAAACCGCCAGCATCCGTGCTTGCGATTGCTACTGCATAGGTAGCAGTGCGTATAATACGCATCCTGCGATGCATTGAAAGCTTGCCATGCCACGCCGCCTTCTTAAAAAGTACCTGCCTACACCGGAAAAAATCCGGCAACACGAATCCTTGAACCGGGTTCTGGGCAAGGTGTTGCACGAACCCAATCTCTGGCACATCAACCGCTACTCAACCGCGGTTGGTATGGGCATTGGCTTGTTCTGCGCTTTTTTACCGATTCCGATGCAAATGCTGCTGGCCGCCGTGCTTGCCATCGGGCTGCGTGCCAATCTGCCCATCAGCGTGAGCTTGGTATGGATTACCAATCCACTGACCATGGCACCCATTTTCTATTTTTGTTATCGGCTGGGTGCCTGGATGCTCAACATACAGGCCCGCGCCCCACAGCACGAGCACATACACTGGAACTTTCAGTGGGTGATGGAACGCATGACCGAAATTGGTGGGCCGCTATTGCTCGGCTCAATCACCTGCGCGGTGATTTTGGGTTTGGCCGGCTACGGCTTGGTGATTCTGGGATGGCGCGCCAACATTTTGTGGAAATTGCGTCTGCGGCGCATCCGGCGTCAAAGGCAACAGTAGAGCCTGCCGGTCGTATCGTTTCTTTGTCGCGAGGCTTTTAACAGCCTTACTCATGCCGCAAACTGTCTGCCGGCATCACCCTTGCCGCCTGCCAAGCCGGGTAAAGCGAAACAGTCGCACTAATCAAAAATGATACCGCAGCCACCAGCACCACATCTTGCCATTTCAGCTCTGACGGTAAAAACGATACCGGGTATATCGACGACGATAAAAACTGAATGCCGAGCAGCGATTCAAGACCGGCCACGATGGACGGTATGGATAGCGATAACAGCACGCCGACGATCACGCCCAGTAATACCCCCACCGACCCCAGCAGGCTGCCTTGCAAGGTGAATATGCCCATCAGTCGGCGCGGTGACAGGCCCATGGTTTTCAGAATGGCAATGTCGGTACGCTTCTCGTTCACCAGCATGACCAAGCCCGAGACCACATTAAAGCCGGCCACCAGCACCAATACGATCAGCACCAATGCCACCAGTCGTTTGGACATGCTGATCGCTTCATACAAATTACCGTGCGTGCGCGTCCAGTCACTAACGGCGTAGCGTCCTTGCAAGTCGTAATACAATTTGAAGGCCATCTCGGGCGCTGCCAGCACATCGGTCACTTGCAGGCGCAGGCCATCGACAAAACCCGCTTCACCGAATTTGAGGCGCGATACGGTATCGAGCGATGCCACCATCAGCTGTTCATCGAGTTCCGTGCCCGATTCAATCAAACCCACTATGCGCAAACTGGCCGTGCGCACGCCTTGCCGATGATCTTCAGACACAAAAATATTAATGCGGTCACCCGCTGCGACGCCCAACCGCCTGGCCAATGCGGCCCCTAACAGCAAGGCGTCTTCCGATACCGGTGACGATAAAGCATCGGCTGGACGAAGATACGGTGCGTAGGGTTGCAAGGCATCGGGCTGATCGAGCGCCACGCCGTACAGCAAGCCCCCTTCGGTGCGGCTGCCTTGTGAAATCAATGCATGGCTTTGCACAAACGGCATGGCTTGGCGCACATCAGGACGGCTGATGATTTCAGCTTTTAACGCAGGCCAATCGTGCAACGGAGCGCGCGTGACGGTGATGGCCGGCATGACTGACAGGATACGCTCGCGCAACTCGCGCTCAAAGCCATTCATCACCGACAGTACCGTGATCAAAACCGCAACACCAATCACAAACCCGGCCATCGCCAAGCGCGAAATAAAACGCCCTAACCCGTTGCCACGCCAACCGGCATAGCGCAACGCCAGCATCCATGACAGGCGGGTATTCACTGGGCAGCCACCATCACGCCATGATCCAGTGTGTAGCGTTTCGCCAGACGTGCGGCAAACGCCATGTCGTGCGTGACCACAATGAGTGCGGTGCCCAGTTCACGATTCATATCCAGCAACAAGCTTTGAATGGTTTGCGCCATATCCTGATCGAGGTTGCCGGTAGGTTCATCCAGTAAAATGCAATCGGGCTGACCCACCAAGGCGCGTGCAATAGCCACGCGCTGACGTTCTCCACCGGACAGCTGCGCGGGTTTATGTTGCAAGCGATGTGCCAAGCCGACGCGCTCTAACAATGCCCCAGCCGATTGGGCGGCTTGTTGAAACGGTATGCCGCGAATGAGCAATGGCATGGCGGCATTTTCAAGTGCGCTGAACTCGGGCAATAGATGATGAAACTGAAAAACAAATCCGATACGTTGATTGCGCCATAAACCGCGCTCTTGCTCATTCATGCTGGCAAAGTCACGGCCACCCACCGATACCACGCCGGTATCCGGGGCATCCAATCCGCCGAGGATATTAATCAAGGTGGTTTTACCCGAACCCGAGGCACCCACAACGGCTGCGGTATCGCCAGCGGACAACGACACATTAATATCCCGCAGCACATGCACCGTCTCGTCACCCACGCTAAACGATTTGGAGACGTGCTCACATTGAATGACTGCACTCACCTTGTTATCTCCTCTCCATCAGGGCCGTAATCCATCGGCCGGGTTCATGCGTGCTGCTTGGCGCGCCGGTATCAAACAAGCCAGCAATGCCAGCGCCCAAGCGCCACCGACAATCGCTAGCATGTCGCCACCTTGAATGTCGACGGGCAGATCCACAATGTAAAAAACCGTTGGATCAAACAGGTTTTGGTGCAATGCCGATTCAACGGCATGCACCAGACTATTAAGATTCCATGCCAGCAACAGACCCAGCACACAGCCCGAGGCAATGCCCACGCTTGCCAACATAAAACCTTGTATGACAAAGCTGGCCATGATGGTTTGCCGGCTGGCGCCCAGCGTTTTCAATATGGCAATGGCAGGCTGTTTTCGCGATACGCTGATGGCCAGCATGGCAACAATATTAAAGCCGGCCACAATCACCACCACAAACAACAGCAGCGAGATCATGCGCTTCTCCATGGCGACGGCATCGAACAATGCGCCTTGCAGACTGCGCCAGTTCGATAACGACCAACCCGCATCACCGAGCTGTGCCGGCGTGAGCACGTTCGCAACCGGCTCGGCGGTGTGCAGACGAAACCCGTGCACGGTACCGGACATGCGAAACAGGCGTTGCGCATCCTGCAACGGAATAATGGCGTATTCGGTATCGGCTTGTGAGCCGGTGGCCAGAATGTCGCTCACCCGAAAGTTGCGTGTGCGCGGAAACACCCCTGCCGGGGTGACACTGACTTGCGGCAGCACCAAGGTCACGCGATCACCAATGCCGACCTCCAGCTGTCGCGCCAATCCGCGACCCAGAACCATCTGGAATGCACCCGGTGCCAACACCGTGTCCGCATGCGCCAAACGATCCAGCAATGCCGGTTCACGGGCAGGGTCAACGCCCAGCACTTTGGCGCCGCGTACGCCGTGCTCGGATGATATCAATACCGTGCCTTGTATATAGGGCGATAACAGCACATTCGGCAACAAGGCTTGCAGGCGCTCTTGACTGGCAAGATTCAAGTCACCGGCCAATGCGGATTCCACGCGCCATTGCGGCACCAGAACCAACAACCGATCACGAATTTCGGCATGAAAACCATTCATCACCGACATCACGACAATCAAGGCGCTCACGCCCAACACCATGCCCAGCAATGAGATCCATGACACCAGAGTCAAAAATCCTTTGCCTCGTGTCGACGTGGCGAAGCGCACGCCCAACCGGTATGCCAAAGACCAATCGGTTTTCATGCGCCATTCCGCGGGTTAGTCGGCGTCACGAAACGCATCATAACTGTTGGATTCTTTTTGTTTGCCGCCTTCGATGGACTCACACTTTTGCACATCGCCACCGCACAAAGGGCAACCGGCATCGCCCATTTGGGCGCCCATGCCTCCGCAACTGCCCGAGATCGGCTTGCGTCCCATCATCACACCGACAGCCATCAAGCCAAAAAACAGCAGCATCGCCGGCAACACAAAGGCCAACACACCCAGCAGGTTCATTGCGACACCTCCGACTCAAGGTAATCCGTCATGGCGGGTGATTGCCAGATATCCAGCGCATCACCATTGCGTAACATCATATAGACCGGCAACTGATCGCGTAAGACCAATGCTTGAGCAGCCTCCTCGCCCATGGCCATCAAACCGGTCGCCAGTGCATCGGCCGTGGCGCAATCGGCGGCCACCACCGTCACCGACACCACCTTATTTTGTACCGGCTGACCGGTCACGGGATCGATTTCGTGACTATACCGCTTGCCAGCAAAGTCACGGAAATTGCGGTAATCACCCGATGTCGCCATGGCGTCGCCGGATAGCCGAAGCGCTACTTGCACTTCACCTTGCTGCAATACCGGTTTTTCAATCGCCACTCGCCAGGCATCGCCCCTCGGACTATCACCCCGCACGCGCACTTCACCACCGACTTCCACGAGATACCGGGTAAAGCCATAGCTATCGAGTTCAGCCGCAACCGCGTCTACCGCGTAGCCTTTGGCAACGGCGGATAAATCCAGTTCGATATCGCGCAATTTGCGCACATACGCACGCTCAGGATCGATTTCCAGGTACTGGAAGCCAATCCGGGCTTTGGCAGCCGCAATGGCCTCGTCATCGGGTTTGGCGACGGCCTCATCAGGCCCAAAGCCCCACAAGCGCACCAACGGGCCGACCGTAGGGTCGAACGCCCCGCCGGTGATGCCATAGACTTCACGCGATGTCTGCAGTACTTGATACAACGGCATCGACACACTCAGCCACGCATTGGATGGCGCGGCATTGAGTAGCATCAGCTCGGAATCATCACGGTAGGTGGTCATGGCTGCGTCCACGTTATGCAGGGTGCTCGCAATGCGCGCACCGATAGCAGGCTCATCCATCTGCTCGGCAACCACCGTGACGTGGTAGGTGGTACCCATGACCGCGCCTTCAAACTGAAACGGTCTGGGTGAGGCTTGATCAGAGCAGGCAGCAAGACCTGTCACACAGGCCCAGACAAACAAGGCCAGCATGGCTGGCCTTGTGAGACGTATAACGCGTGCATTAACCACCAAAATCGTCCAACAGGATGTTCTCAGGTTCCACACCCAGATTATGCAACATCTTAATGACGGCTTGAGACATCATCGGCGGGCCACACATGTAGTATTCACAATCTTCCGGTGCCGGGTGATCCTTCAAATAGTTCTCGTACACGACCTGGTGAATAAAACCGGTCATGCCGGTCCAGTTGTCTTCAGGCATCGGGTCTGACAAGGCCACATGCCACTCGAAATTCTCGTGCTCCGCGGCGAGACGATCAAACTCCTCGACGTAGAACATTTCTTTCTTGCTGCGTGCACCGTACCAGAAGCTGATTTTGCGTTTGGAGTTCAAACGGCACAGCTGGTCGAAAATATGCGAGCGTAACGGTGCCATGCCGGCACCCCCACCGATAAAGACCATTTCGGCATCGGTTTCTTTGGCGAAGAACTCACCAAACGGGCCGTAAACTTTGACTTTATCACCCGGCTTTAAACCAAATACCCACGACGACATTTTGCCCGGCGGAATGCCTTGCGTGCGCGGCGGCGGCGTAGCCACACGGATATTGAATTTCACTATGCCTTTTTCTTCAGGGTAGTTCGCCATGGAATAGGCGCGCACCACGGTCTCATCGACTTTTGATTCATAATCAAAGACGTGGAACTTTTCCCAGTCATCACGGAATTGCGGCTGGATATTGAAATCCTTGTACTTCACGTGGTGCGGCGGACACTCGAGTTGCACGTAACCACCGGCACGAAAATCAACGCTTTCGCCATCGGGGATACGCAACACGAGTTCCTTAATAAAGGTCGCTACGTTGTCGTTTGATTCGACCGTGCACTCCCACTGCTTGACGCCGAAGAACTCCGGATCCACTTCAATTTTCATTGGTTGCTTCACACTCACCTGACAGGCCAGGCGCCAATGATCGCGCAACTGACCACGGGTAAAGTGCCCTTCTTCCGCAGGACCTGCAGAGCCGCCACCGTCTATCACCCGACAGCGACATTGCCCACAAGTACCACCGCCACCGCATGCGGACGAGAGAAAAATACCGGCATCCGACAGTGTGTTCAGCAGTTTTCCGCCCGAGGCTACCGTGAGTGCCTTCTGCGGATCGCCATTGATATCAATTTTGACATCCGCCGTACTGACCAGTTTTGAGCGCGCCATCAAAATGATGATCACCAAACTCATCACCACGATGGTGAACATGGCCACGCCGCCAATTACCGTTTCCAAACCCGCCATAACTGCTGTTCCGAATCCAGTGCTAATCGATTAGAAGGACATGCCGCCAAAAGACATAAAGCCCAATGACATCAAGCCGACAGTAATAAAAGTAATACCAAGACCCTGTAGCCCATCGGGCACGTCGCTGTATTTGAGTCGTTCACGCACACCCGCCAAAGCAGCAATGGCCAACGCCCAACCCACGCCCGAACCCACGCCGTAAACAACGCTTTCGCTGAAGGAATAGTCGCGCTCCACCATGAATAAGGAACCGGCCAGAATCGCACAGTTCACCGTAATCAACGGCAAAAACACACCCAATGCGTTGTAAAGTGCGGGTACGTATTTATCGAGGAACATTTCCAGTATCTGCACAATGGCTGCAATCACGCCGATGTAGCACAGAAAGCCCAAGAACTTGAGCGACATATCCGGCAGCCCCGCCCATGCCAGCGCGCCGTCTCCCAGCAAATAACGATAAATCAGGTTATTCACGGGCACGGTGATGGTTTGCACCACAATCACGGCAATGCCCAGACCAATCGCAGTTTCTACTTTTTTCGACAGTGCAATGAATGTGCACATGCCCAGGAAGAATGCGAGTGCCATATTCTCGATAAATACGGCACGAATCAGTAAGGTAACGTAATGCTCCATTACACGCCCTCCTTCGCCGAGACATGCGATGCCAGTCGATACTCAGGTGCTTCAACCTGCTCTGTACGCACACTGCGCAACACCCAGATAAACAGGCCGATCAGGAAGAATGCGCTCGGTGGCAACAGCAGCAATCCATTGGCCTGATACCAGCCGCCATTTTCAATCAACGGAATGATTTCATAGCCGAGTAAACGACCGGCACCGAACAACTCGCGGATCGAACCAACCGTCAGTAACACGATACTGTAACCAAGCCCGTTGCCGATGCCATCGAGAAAGCTCGGAATCGGCGGGTTTTTCATGGCGAAGGCTTCCGCACGTCCCATGACGATGCAGTTGGTGATAATCAGCCCCACAAACACCGACAGTTTCTTACTGATACTGAACAGATAGGCCTGCAAAATCTGATCGACCACAATCACCAACGAGGCAATGATGGTCATCTGCACGATAATCCGGATGCTGCTGGGCAGATAATTCCGGACCATCGAGATCAACATGCTGGAAAATGCGGTGACGGTTGTCAGCGCAATGCCCATCACGATACTGGTTTCAAGACTGGTGGTAACGGCCAGTGCGGAACAGATACCCAGTATCTGCAATGCAATCGGGTTTTTTCTGAAAATAGGCTCAAGAAGAATTTCACGAATCTTCATATTACATTGCTCCTTCGCGAACATGCGCCAGGAATGCCTGATAACCCATCTCGCCAGTCCAGAAATGAATCAGGTTACTGACTCCGTTGCTGGTCAATGAAGCGCCTGAAAGGCCGTCGACAGCGTGCACGGCATCGGCCGAGGCCGGATCAACCTTGCCCTTGATCACGTGCAATGCCGGTTCGCCGTCTGCGTTATAAACCTGCTTGCCAGGCCATAAGGCTTTCCATTTCGGGTTATCGACCTCACCGCCCAAGCCCGGCGTTTCACCGTGCTCATAAAAGCCCAAGCCTTTAACAGTCGTGCCATCGCTGTCCATTGCGAGATAACCGTACAAGGTGCTCCAAAGCCCATAACCGTGAACCGGCAATACCACGGAAACAATCTTGCCGTTTTCACGCAACACATAGACTTGTGAAAACTGTGCCTGCCGCTTAATCGAAGCAATATCTTGTTCGGCAGTCAGCTGGCGCGACAAGGACGGGTCACGTGCTGCTTTGCGCTGATCGTAACGATCCACATTGATACCCGCCGCCTCAAGCTCTTCGGGCGTTGCCGGCAAACCGGTCTTCATATTGACGAATAACACTTCAAAGCGGGCAAACAGGCTGGCCACTTCGCTGTTGCTTTGGCTGCCATCGTACAAGCCGGCGGCCGCCAAGATATTGCGCTGGCGATCGAGCTGTTTGTTTTTGAGTTGGTCGTCTTTCAACAATACGACAGCCGCAGCCACCAAGACTGAGCAGACAATACAGACCAGAAACGCCACCAGTAGCGTGCGCGATACGGTTTCTTTATTACTGGACATTGCGCGCGAGCCTCCTGCGAATATTGGCCTGCATCACAAAGTGATCGATCAGGGGGGCAAACAAATTGGCAAACAGAATGGCGAGCATCATGCCCTCAGGAAACGCCGGATTCACTACCCGAATCAAGGTCACCATCAAGCCGATCAATGCGCCAAAAATAATTTTACCGGTATTGGTCATGGCAGCCGATACCGGATCGGTCGCCATAAATACCGTGCCAAAGGCAAAACCACCGAGTACGGCATGCCAATACCACGGCAGATTAAACAGGGGATTTGATGAGCCACCCATATTGAACAACACGGTGGTCGCTATCATGCCCAGCATGACGCCCAGCATGATCCGCCAAGAAGCAATGCCGGTCCATAGCAGGAACACAGCGCCGATCAGAATAGCCAAGGTCGAGGTCTCGCCAATAGAACCCTGGATATTGCCGAAGAAAGCATCCAGCCAGGTAATTGATCCTGCTCCAAACGGATGCTGCAGCGCCTGCAGGCCACCGGCTGCGATTTGCGACAGCGGCGTGGCACCACTGAAGCCATCCACTGCCGTCCATACCGCATCACCGGAGATTTGCGCCGGATAGGCAAAGAATAGAAACGCACGGCCCGTGAGTGCCGGGTTCAAGAAATTTTTACCGGTACCGCCGAACACTTCTTTACCAATCACAACACCGAAGCTGATGCCCAGCGCAACCTGCCACAACGGAATATCCGGCGGCACAATCAAGGCAAACAAAATAGAGGTGACAAAGAAGCCTTCATTAACTTCATGACCGCGTTTAATGGCGAACAAGATTTCCCAGGCAATACCGACTGCAAAAGTCACGATATAGATTGGCAGGAAGTAAACAGCACCGTGCCAGAAGCAATCCCAGATGCTGTTCGGGTCATAACCGGCCAGCAAACCGATCAAAGTGCCATGCCAATCGGTTTTTGCGGCAATGCCCATCGCCGCCATTGCGGTATTGGCATTAAAGCCGAGGTTGCACATACCAAAGAACATGGCCGGAAACACCGCCAGCCAAACCGTGATCATGACGCGCTTTAAATCGATGCCGTCACGCACGTGCGAGCCGGAATGCGCCGTGGACGACGGTGAGAAAAAGAAGGTATCAAACACTTCATACAGTGCGTAATACTTTTCCAGCTTGCCGCCCTTCTCAAAATGCGGCTCGAGCTTATCAAAAACCTGGCGAATGGCTTTCACTTCAGCCCTCCTGCTCAATGCGGGTTAATACATCCCGCAAAATCGGGCCGTATTCGTACTTGCCCGGACATACAAAGGTGCACAGCGCGAGATCTTCTTCATCCAGCTCAAGGGCACCCAGTTTTTGGGCCGTCTCGATGTCGCCTACGACCAGATAGCGCAACAGATGCGTTGGTAAAATATCCAACGGCATCACTTTTTCATAAGCCCCGATGGGCACAATGGCACGCGGACTGCCATTGGTGCTCGAGTTCATTGCAAAGCGCTTGCCTTTTAAAAGGCTGGACACATAAATGCGCGTGGCAGAGAACTTGTTAATGCCCGGTGAGAACCACCCCATAAACTCGCGTTCAACGCCCTCGGCAATCACCGACACTTGCGTGTGATAACGACCCAACCAAGCCAAGGCTCCCCGGGCATGACGGCCCGACAGCACCGAACCCGAAATGACGCGATGATTGCCCGACTTGACTTGCCCTGCCATCAACGCATCCAGACTTGCACCCAATCGCGTGCGCAGGAGGCACGGTGCATTCACTTGCGGGCCAGCCAAGGCCACCACACGATCCGTGCGCAGTTGCCCCGTAGTAAACAACGCACCCATCGCGATGACGTCTTGATAACCGATGTGCCAGACTGTTTTCTTCTCGCTGACGGGATCCAGAAAATGGATGTGCGTGCCGACGAGTCCAGCAGGATGCGGGCCTGCAAAAACCTCCTGACGAATGCGGTTGTTTTCGGGTGTCTTGAGCGTGGCACCACCGGCATGACAAACATACACCTTGCCCTCGGTCAGACGGGCCAACACCGACAAGCCGTATGAAAACAACTCGGGCGACTCGGCAATCACCACTGCCGGGTCAACGGCCAATGGATTGGTGTCCATTGCAGTCACAAAAATCGAGTGCGGATGTGTCGCCGGATCAGGAACCTTGTTGTACGGGCGCGTGCGCAATGCCGTCCACAGCCCTGATTTCAATAATTGACTCACCACCGTATCGCCGGGCAATTTCGCCAAGGCATCGGGAGCGAAAGACTCGAATGAAACCGCTTCTTCTACGGCATCGACCTCAATAACGAGGGATTGGAAAATACGTTTGTCACCACGATTGATGGCCGATACCACACCACCCGCCGGCGCGGTGTAATTCACGGCCTCGTTCTTTTTGTCGGTAAACAGGACTTGCCCTTTACGAACCCGGTCACCGGCCTTGACTTGCATGGTCGGCTTCATACCCGGGTAATCAAAGCCGATCAGGGCGACGGAATGAACCATCGGACCCTCTTTGATAATTTGTTCAGGCGCACCACTGATAGGCACATCCAGACCACGGCGAATGGTAATCATGATAAGTAAAACGGCCTCTCTGCCTTGCTAAGCGGTTTCACCGGCATTACTGCCGATACACATACTGGCCATCGTGGCCTGAGCTGCTTGTGATGACGGGCAGCATCGCTGCTGCCTGCAGCTCTCAGTCCTGGGAATCTTCCGGATAACGCAAGTACCGCACGCCGGCCATCTTCTCGAGTACGCGGTGCACCTGACAGGCATAACCGAACTCGTTGTCGTACCAGGCGTAGAGCACCACGCTATCACCGTTCACAATGGTGGCTTCGGAATCGATGATGCACGCGGTGCGTGTACCGATGAAGTCACTGGAAACCACTTCCGGTGAATTGGTGTAATCAATTTGTTTGCGCAAACTGGAATGCACGGCAATTTTGCGCATGAATTCATTCACTTCATCGCGCGTCACGGCTCGACCGAGTTTTAAATTCAAAATAGCCAGCGATACATCCGGTGTTGGCACGCGAATCGCATTGCCTGTTAATTTGCCAGCCATGTAAGGCAGCACTTTGGCAACGGCTTTTACTGCGCCGGTTTCTGTAATCACCATGTTTAATGCCGCACTGCGGCCACGGCGATTGGCTTTATGGTAATTATCGATCAGGTTTTGATCGTTGGTGTAAGCGTGCACGGTTTCAACATGACCTGACAGCACGCCGTATTCATCGTCCATCGCCTTTAAGGGCGGTGTGATGGCGTTGGTGGTACAGGAGGCCGCTGAAATAATCGTGTCGGAAGGCTCGATAATATTGTCATTAATGCCGAAGACAATATTCTTCATGTCGCCTTTGCCGGGCGCGGTTAACAGCACCTTGGATACACCTTTGGATTTCAGGTGCAGGCCAAGCGATTCGGCGTCGCGCCACTTACCGGTGTTATCAATGATGATGGCGTTATCAATGCCGTATTCGGTGTAATCGATCTTGTCGGGGGCATCGGCATAGATGATGCGGATCTCGTTGCCATTGGCCACAATCGAATTCGAGTCTTCGTCTACACGAACCGTCCCTTGAAACGGACCGTGCACTGAATCACGACGCAACAGGCTGGCACGCTTGATGATGTCGGCAATACCCTCTTGCCCGCGACGCACCACGATGGCACGCAGGCGCAATACATCACCGCCGCCGGTTTTCTCGACCAACAAACGCGCCATCAGGCGACCAATACGGCCAAAGCCATACAGCACCACGTCTTGCGGCTGATCCAGCGGTTTGGTATTGGATTTCAGTAAGGGCGCGATTTCCTGATGAACGAATTCATCAACCGAGAGCTTTTTGCCACTCTCTTCGTATTTGACGGCCAGTCGGCCGACATCCACATGGGCCGGACCAAAATCCAGCGCTGCCAGTGCCTTGAGTACCGGAAATGTTTCGTATTCGGACAGCTCATTATGTTCAACCTCCCGCACATAGCGGTGGTTCTTCATAATATGGATAACGGACTGCGCCGCTAAAGGACGGCCGTAGATATAGGTTTTGACGTTGTTGTGCCGATAGAGTTTGCCCACCAGCGGAATCATGCCTTCGGCCAAGGCTTCGCGTTCTTTCCAGTCAGCAAAATAATCGTTGGGCTTGGGTCGTTTACGCTTATCAGTCACGCGAATATCCCTTGATTGGTAAAAAACATCAGAAAGGGGGTCATTTAGACGGCGCTTATTATCTTCGCTTAACCCACACAACGCAACCGGAAAACCGGCTTGCGACACAGGCACGGACGCTGTTTTTCAAGGATGCTAGAATGCCTCGTTTTCCTACAGTCGATACCCATGCCACTGCCTCCAATACCGGCCCTGCCAACCCCCGGCTCATCCAATAGCTGGTATGGCCTCAACACCAGCGCCGCTGCCATGGCACTGGCTCGGGTGTCGCTTGAGCAAGGCACCACGCTGCTCGCCCTTGCCGCCGACAACCCCGCCGCCGATCGTCTGGAAACGGCCTTGCGATTCTTTTTGCCTGCGGCGGAACAACATCGGGTGTTGCGTTTCCCGGATTGGGAAATTCTGCCCTACGATGTGTTCTCGCCACATCAGGATCTGGTCTCTCAGCGCCTGAAGACCCTGCACCAGTTGCACCACTCCGCTCCTGCCGGCGCCATTGTTGTCTGCGCGGTTCACACCGTTTTGCAGCAGCTGCCACCGGTTTCACGCCTGCTCGGCGAGGTTTTCCTGCTGCGCTGCGGCGAACACTTGAGCATGGAGGCCTTGCGCAAAAGTCTGGTTCGCGCCGGCTATCGGGCTGTTGAAACGGTCTATGAGCACGGTGAGTTCGCTGCCCGCGGTGCCTTGCTCGATGTGTTTCCCATGGGCAGCCAGGCGCCATTGCGCATTGACCTGGACGATGAGCGTATCGACAGCCTGCGTACCTTTGACCCGGAAACCCAGCGCAGCCTTGAGAAACGCGATGCCATCGAGCTGCTGCCGGCCCGCGAATACCCGCTCACGGAGCAAGCCATCGCCTGTTTTCGTGAACACTGGCATCACGAATTGGGCGCTGATTATCGCAATAGCCCGGTCTATCGCGACATCAGTGCAGGCCTGCCGGTACCCGGCGCCGAGAGCTATCTGCCCTTCTTCTATCAAGACCCCTGTGACAGCCTGTTGGCGCTGATGCCTGACAACACAGCCATTGCCATGCTGCACGGCATCGGCCCTGCGGCCGATCAATTCTGGGCCGAGGTGTTGGAGCGCTATGAGGCACGCCAAGGCGACCTGCATTATCCGGCGCTACCGCCCGAACGCCTGTTCCTGCGCCCGGAGGCATTCTTTGCAGACTGTAAACGCTACCCGGTCATCCGGCTGGAATCCCACGGTGCACCGCCGGCACTGCCGCTGGGCACACCACCAACACTGCCCGAGGGTTCCGGCTCGCGCTATGAACGTCTGAGTACCCTGCTGGATGGATTATCTTCGCGCGTCTTGATTTGCGCTGACTCGCCCGGTCGCCAGCAGGTGCTGCAAGAACAATTGGAAGCGCACGGTTTGGGCATTGTTGCTGTCGATGGCTGGGACAATTTTTTGCAAACCGACATGCCGCTTGCCATCACCGTGGCACCGCTGGAAGACGGCTTTTATTTGCCGGATGCCGGGTTACTGCTGCTCACCGAGAGCCAGCTGTTTGGCTCCCGGGTATTGCAGCGTCGTCGCCGTGAAAAAAGCGCCGATACGCATGAAACACCATTCCGTGATTTGGCCGAGCTACGCCCCGGCGCCCCCGTTGTGCATTTGCAGCACGGCGTGGGCCGTTATGGCGGTCTGGAGCGTTTGACGGTCGGAGAGCTCACCCAAGAATTCGTGATGCTGACGTACGCCGATGACACCCGGCTGTACGTACCCGTCACGGACTTGGCTTTACTCGCACCGTATAACGGACAAGACCCCGATCACGCGCCCTTGCACCGCCTCGGCAGCGAGCAATGGCAAAAAGCCCGTGAAAAAGCCTTTAACAAGGCGCGCGATGTCGCCGCCGAATTGCTCGCACTGCAAGCGCAGCGCGAAGCCCGTGGTGGCATTGGCATGCCAATCCCCGTTGAACTGCTGGATCAATTCAGCGAAGGGTTTCCATTCGAAGAAACCGCCGATCAGATGACCGCCATTGAAACCGTATTGGCCGATCTGGCCGCCGAGCGCTCCATGGACCGTCTGGTCTGCGGCGATGTTGGCTTTGGTAAAACCGAGGTCGCCCTGCGTGCTGCCTTTGTGGCGGTGCAAAACGGCTTTCAGGTGTCGATGCTGGTGCCGACCACCCTGCTGGCTCAACAGCATTTTGAAACCTTCAGCGATCGCTTTGCTGCCTGGCCGGTGCGCGTTGAAGTGCTTTCACGGTTTCGCACCGCCAAAGAACAAGTTGCCGTCCTCGATGACATTGCCGCCGGCAAAGTCGATATCGTGATTGGTACGCACCGCTTATTGCAGCCGGACATTGTATTCCCGCGCCTGGGATTATTGATTGTCGATGAAGAGCATCGCTTTGGCGTGCGCCATAAAGAGAAAATCAAAGCCCTGCGCGCCGGCGTGGACATTCTCACCTTAACCGCCACGCCCATTCCGCGCACCTTGAACATGGCCTTCTCGGGCTTGCGTGACCTGTCCATCATTGCCACGCCTCCGGCTAGACGGCTCACCATTCGCACCTTTGTACGTCAACACGATGACAAGTTGATTCGCGAAGCGATTACCCGCGAAATCTTACGCGGCGGCCAAGTCTATTACCTGCACAATGATGTGGCATCGATTGAACGCGCAGCCGCCGAGCTGCAAAAACGCGTACCGGAAGCCACCGTCGGCATTGGTCACGGCCAGATGAGCGAACGCGATCTTGAAAAGGTCATGGCCGACTTTTATCACCGCCGCTTTAATGTGCTGGTTTGCTCCACCATTATTGAAACCGGTATTGATGTACCCAATGCCAACACCATCATCATTGATCGCGCCGACCGATTCGGTCTGGCGCAGTTGCATCAATTACGCGGCCGTGTGGGTCGTTCACACCATCAAGCGTATGCTTATTTACTGATTCCCGATTTCCGCAATTTGACGCGCGACGCCGAAAAGCGGCTGGATGCCATTGCCGAAGCCGAAGACTTGGGCGCCGGCTTTTTACTGGCCTCACAAGACATGGAAATTCGTGGCGCCGGCGAGTTGCTGGGCGACGAGCAAAGCGGCCAGATTGAATCGGTCGGTTTAAGCCTGTACCTCGACATGATGCAACGCGCGGTGACCGCCATCAAAAACGGCGAAGACTTGAGCCTTGAAGCCACCTTGGATGCAGGGCCTGAGTTCGTGTTTCCGTTTGCGGCGATTATTCCGGAATCCTGGGTGCCCGACATTCAAACCCGCCTGCAGCTCTATCGACGCATTGCGGCGGCCGGCGATAGCGAGCAATCGGGCGAGGCCTTACAAGTCGAAATGATTGACCGTTTCGGGTTGCTTCCCGAACCCGTCAAACATCTGTTTGCGATTGCCCGTATCAAGGCGCGCTGCAAGGCACTGGGGATACGCAAACTGGAGATCAATGCGCAGGGCATTCGCAGTCATTTCAGTACAACTACACAAGTCGACCCGATTACCTTGGTGGATTTGATCCAGAAAGAGCCGGCTCAATGGAGACTGCTGGACGCGCAGTTGCTGCTCTGGAAAACTGTACCTGCCGATGCTGCCGATACGTTCAAACAATGCCATCATTTGCTCGATCGCTTGCAGCACACTTCAACCCCCAGGGCCAAACGCGCATGAAGCTAGCTTACCGACTGATCGCACCGCTACTGGCAACACTGGTCAGTCATACGGTTCTGGCCATTGATGACGGTGACATTGAAGACGCATCACCAAACAACACGCTATACCGCGTAGAGTTACTGGTTTTCGCTAACAGCAATCCGGCGGATGAAGCCAGCGAACAGTGGTTTCCGCCCCGTACATTACCCGTGCCGGAGCGTTTGCAGGTCTTGCTGCCGGCATGGACCGCCGAGCCGGCCATGACAGAGGCCGCCGCACCGATGGCCACGCCCCCGTCCACCGCGCCAGCCGACGACCCGCCGTTCACCGAAATGGCGATCACCAGCGCGGATTTATTGCAAGCCGCCGACCGTATCCGCCGTAGCCGCTATTACCGGCTCCTCACCATGACGGCGTGGGAACAACCCATGCTGCGTGACGAAAAGCCGGTCGCTATCGTGATTCGCGGTGGTGAGGTGTTTGGTCAACACCATGAACTGGAAGGCACATTAAGCTTGCGTCGCGAACGCTATTTGCACGCGCACGTACAACTGTGGCTGTCGCGATTCTCCGACTACACCGGCGAACTGCAGGATGAAGACTGGCCGGCATTACCACTGTTGCCCAAACCGCCTGCACGGATGACACCGGCCGATGTCGATACTGAATCCGCCCTCGATCTTGCTGCCGATACGGCCCAAACAGAAGCTGACACGGCCTTGAGTTCCGAGATGACCGCCAGTGATGCTGCCAGCGAATCACTCGAGGAGAATCTGGCATTAGACGAATGGGCCGAATACGACTGGTTTACACCCGCACGCCCCGATCGCATTGTGTTGATGGATCAAACCCGGCGTCTGCGCAGCAACGAATTGCACTATATCGATCACCCGCTGCTTGGCGTGATACTGCGGATCAGTCCCGCTGAAACAACGAACCAACCGTGAGTCAGCCATCAATCATCGGGCATTGATAAGAATGCATCCAGCACCTGCAACAGGTGCCCTGCACCGGTCTGCAGCACCTGTTGAATGGCCTCCATCGTGATCGGCTCATCACTCAGGCCCGCCGCGGGATTGACCACCAAGCAAATACAGGCATACGCCAAACCCAGTTCACGCGCCAAAGCCACTTCGGGCATGCCGGTCATACCGACCACATCGCAGCCATCCCGTTTTAATCGGCGTATTTCGGCCGGCGTTTCCAAGCGCGGGCCTTGTGTGGCGGCATACACTCCGTGATCGCGGCAAGCAAGCCCTGCTTGTTTGACCGCATCAACCAGCTGCTGACGCAAGGCAGCATCGTACGGCTCGCTTAAGTCCACGTGTTCAAGCGTGCCACTGATGCCATCGTGATAACTGTGTTCACGACCCCAGGTGTAATCGATGACATCATCAACAATCACCAGACGGCCGGCATCGCAATCCGCATGTATGCCGCCGACCGTGTTCACTGCGATGATGTCGGTAACACCGGCTTCCTTTAATGCCCATACATTCGCGCGATAATTGATGGCATGCGGAGGAATCGCATGCGGATCACCGTGCCGCGGCAAAAATGCCACCGCCTGACCGTGCCAATGCCCCACGGTAAGCTCTGCCGAAGGATCGCCCCACGGCGTGCTGACACGGCGTGATATGCGTTCATCCAATGCAGCCAAGGCCAGCAAACCGGTACCGCCAATAATGCCGATCATGGGCAATCCTTATTGCGCTTGCATCGACAGCAATGCGGCAACAATGCCGCCAATCTCGGGACCCACAGCAGCATTCACCGCCTGCTGCATGAGCGACGATTGCGTCACACCGGACAATGCCGTTTTGAAATTGGCCGATAACGCCGATGACTGTGCTGCGGTCAGGCTTTTGGCGCCCTTCTTGATTTTCTTTTCAGTCAATGGCGGCTTGCAGTCACCGCCCAGATTGGCGCACAACTGATTAGCCACTTGAGCATTCAGTGTTGCGGTGTCGGCACCGGCAAACATTGCTTTGAGTGCAGGATCTTCACTGGACGATTGCAAAAACGAAGATGTTAAGGCGTTCACGGTGCTCATACCGCCCAATTGATCAAATAAGGCGCCGGCTGTGGGCGACAGTGAAGACAACAAACCTGCTTGTGCCGTCATGGTGACGCTCAACAACACCGCCACGGCACCACCGCTTAACCATCGCATGATTGATTTCATTTCATTTACTCCGTTCGTGATGACGCGCTGTTACAGATCGACCCGTGCGCCAATGGTTAAAAAATATTGCCAGCCATCAAGATTTAGCTCGCTGTTATCATCAAAATCCAATGTGTAGTTTACGTGCTTGGCCGCCAAGCCCATGATTAATTCATCACTGAATAAAAAGTCGATACCGACGCGTGCATAAGCACCAAAATCGGTATCGTAATCTCTGCCGCCGACGGCATAGACGGTGCCACCCGCGCCATCGTCACCTTTGATATAAACGCCAGAATCGTCATCCGTACTGACGCTACCCCATACCAATGCAGGACCTGCCGATACAGAAAAGCGCACCGCATCGGCCGGCTTCCAGGCGGCAAACAAACCAAATGCCAGTTCAACGGTGTATAAAGCATTGTCGAGTTCGACGATGACGCTGTTGTCTTTCGCTTCAAGAACGCGACTGTCACTATCCCACGACACCAAGCCACCCGACTCAAAGCCGAATTCAATATCATGGGCCTCGGACAGCACGATTTGCGCGTTAGCGCCACCGTACGGCAAGTCGCCCAGATCGCTGTTTAAATCAACGCCCGTGACAGGATCTTTATAGGTCCATGCATCATCGGCCTGCAAAACACCAACCGCGCCCTGCACATAAGCATAGGCCGGCGCATCGGCTGCTGCGGGCATGGATAACGCAGCGCACATCAGTGCAGCGCATGAACACAGTAGACGCATACGTTTCAACGCCCTAGTTGTTAGCCACACCGTGCGGGACATGGCCTGTCGGCACGTGTGCATGCGCCGACTCACAATGGCTCGCCTGATCATCAAAAAACACATCCGCACCAAAGGCACGTAAAAACTCGCCCTTGGGCATGCCACCCAAAAACAGCGACTCGTCAATGCGCACATTCCATTCGCGCAAGGTACGGATAACCCGCTCGTGCGCGGGCGCCGAGCGCGCCGTCACCAGAGCCGTACGAATGGGGCATTCTTCTTGCGTGAACTCAGACTGCAAACTGTGCAAGGCCGACAGGAACGGCTTGAACGGGCCACCCGATAGCGGATTGTGCGCCGCATTGCGCTCGCTCTTGGCAAACGCATCCAGCCCTTCGCTTTTATAGATGCGTTCGGCCTCATCCGAAAAAATCACCGCATCACCGTCAAAGGCAATGCGCAATTCATGCGATGACTGCCGCGATTGGCCGCTGGGCAATAAAGTCGCTGCCGCCATGCCGCTATCGAGTGCCAAGCGCACATCATCCGCATCGGTGGACAAAAACAAATGGCTGCCAAAAGAAGATGCATAACGGTACGGGCTGCGACCACTGCAAAATGCTGCGCGCGAAATGCTCAGCCCGTAATGTTGAATGGAATTGAAGATGCGCAAGCCGGTATCGGCACTGTTGCGGGACAATAAAATCACTTCGACACGCGGCTCACCGCCCAGGATGTCATTCACTCTCAGCAGTTTGCGTGCGAACGAGAACGCCTCGCCTTCGGGCAGAATTTCATCTTCGTGGTCAATCTGGTATTTGCGGTAAGCCTCCAGACCGTCACGCTCATAGACCCGGTGGCTCTCGTCCATGTCGAACAATGCCCGGGAGGTGATAGCGACCACCAGTTTCCGAACCAACGCGGACATCGCCTGCTCCTGACTACCCAATAGTCCAACAGCATACCAGAGGCTCCGGCTGCTATATATGCCGCAAGCGCAATGCTAGACTGCATCCCAAGCTGCTTCCGTGACTTGTTTATGGCCTTAACCACCGTCCAGATTGACCTTGCCGCGCTGCGCCATAATTTAGGCTTGGTGCGCACGGCCGCACCCGGTCGAAAAATCATGGCCGTCGTCAAGGCCAATGCCTATGGTCACGGCCTGCTCGATTGCGCCGGCGCATTGGCCGGTGCCGAAGGGTTTGCTGTCACGCGCATTGAAGAGGCCCTGCTGTTGCGACAGCATTTCCCCGACCACGTCATTCTGGTATTAAACCCGGAGGCAACAAACCATTGCTGGCAGGCCTGCGCACAGCATGCCTTCAGCGTGGTCATTCACAGCGAGGCCACTGCCCAGAGCCTGATGCAAAGCACACTGACGCATGCCGTATCCGTTTGGCTGAAAGTCGATACCGGCATGCATCGCCTGGGCATTGCCCCCGAATCGGCCCATGCCGTATTCCATGCATTAACCGCAAGCCCCACGGTCAGTCGCATCACCTGGATGACGCATCTGGCCAGCGCTGACGAAACGCACAATCCGTTCACGGCACAACAACTCGAGGCGTTTAATCGCGTACTGCATCAACAGCCGGCCGAATCCAGCATTGCCAATTCAGCCGGTGTGTTGGCATGGCCTGAAACACACACGGAATGGGTGCGGCCCGGCATTATGTTGTACGGCTACGATCCACTGGATGCCCCCAACGCCATCAGCCGGCAACTCAAGCCGGTGATGACCTTGCGTTCCGAGGTCGTCGGCATACGTGATATTGGAACCGGCGACAGTGTTGGCTACAACAACCGCTGGAAGGCCGATCGCCCTTCGCGCATTGCGACCATTGCCGTCGGCTACGGCGACGGGTATCCGCGTGCCGCACAAGACGGTACGCCGGTCTGGATTAACGGCCAAGCCGTGCCTTTGGTCGGTCGTGTTTCGATGGATTTAATTACCGTTGATATCACGGGCCGCACCGATATCGCGCTCGGCGACCCCGTTGAACTCTGGGGTACATCGCTGCACATCAATCACATTGCGCAATGCGCCAATACCATCAGTTATGAACTGACGACCCGGCTGACGGCTCGGCCGCATCGGGTTGTGCAGGACTAACCGGCAACAACCAGCCCTTGGCCGCAATCCGCTGCTGCAAACCTTCCGCCATTAAACGATGCCCTTCTTTATTGGGATGTATAAAGTCATTGGACCGTTGCGGCAATGACTCAAAACCATACGCTTTGAATACAGGGTACGGATTGTAGACATCAAAGCCCACGCGCTGCACCTCGTGCCCAATCATCTGATACACCGTTTGCCACACGTCGTGATTGGCCGGCTCATCCATCAAAAACGGGATCACCAACACCAATACCGGAAAGCCTTCGCGATTGGCAATGCCCCGTAAACGCTCGAAGGCATACCGCATACGGCCCAGATTCACGGGATTCGTATACGCATTAGAAAACGAGAAACGCCGGTCACCGCCATCAATGGGCCCCAGCTGCTGTCGCAAGGCCATGAGAGCGTCATCCTGCGTCACGTCAACACTGTAATCGCCGTAGACTGCGACAAACCGCTCGGCTTTATTCGCTTCAATCATCTCCTGACCCAAGCGAATACGATCGAGCTGCACGCGCACCCATTGTGCGGTGCGCAATCGATACAGCGGTGTTGCACCGTATTCTTTTAATTTCAAAATGTAATCCAGATTGCCGCTGGCAACACCAATGTCATTGATGCAAAAGCCGACAATGACGAGGTCCGGTTTAAAGGCAAGCCCAACGTCTTCGAGGGCCGCCACTTCTTGCAGCGTGTCGTAACCGCCCAACCCTATATTGATCACTTCAACAGGCTGGTTTTGCGCGGCATATAAAGCCTCCAACTGTTCGACGTAAGTGCTCGCTTGCGGCATGTAATTGCCAAAGGTGATCGAGTCACCGATGACCACAATACGCTTGACGCCTGCGGGTGCCAGCACGCTGTATTCGCGGTCTCGCAACCCCAATGCATTCAACTGCACATTGGCACCCCATGCCCGACCCTTGGCATGCGGAACGCCCTCATAAATGCGGGCACTATGGGATGACGGCTGCACAAACGTCACCCGATCGCCGTAAATCAAATCGCCCAAGGGGTTGTAACCCGCCACTCTCAAACCCAGCTCAAGCACAGCCCACAAGGTCAGCAGCGATAACGGCATCAGCATCCAGTTGCGCACAGGGCTACACCTCTTTTTTATTCATGCGGGCACGCGTCAATGCAAACACAACCGGCGACAATAACAACAACGCAATGATATTGGGAATCGCCATCAAGGCATTCAGCGTGTCGGCAATCAGCCAGACTTCGTTTAATTCCATCACCGTACCGACGGGCACTGCGATCACCCATAACACCCTAAATGGCAGTACCGCTTTCAAACCGAACAGATATTCCGTGCAACGCTCACCGTAATAGCACCAGCCGAGAATCGTGGTAAAGGCAAACAGGCTGATGCCCAACGCCACCACGTGCTTGCCCAAGCCGGGCACACCCGCATCGAATGCCTGCGCCGACAAGGCCGAACCACTGGCATCTCCCGACCACAAGCCCGATAACAGAATCACCAAGCCCGTGACACTGCAAACAACCAGCGTATCAATGAAAGTCCCCAACATACCGATCAATCCTTGCGACACCGCATCGTCGGTTTTTGCTGCGGCATGCGCAATCGGCGCGCTGCCCAAGCCGGCCTCGTTTGAGAAAATGCCGCGCGCGACCCCCCATTGCAAGGCCAGCCAAACGGTTGCGCCCGCAAAACCGCCCTGGGCTGCGGTGCCGGTAAACGCGTGTTCAAACACCATCGAAAAAATGCCGGGGACTCGTTCGATATTCAACGCCAATACCAGCAAGCCTGCCGCCATGTAAGCCAACGCCATAAACGGCACCAACTTGCCTGCCACCGCGCCAATCCAGCGGATACCGCCCAACACCACGGCTGCTGTCAGCACCAACATAACGATGCCGACAAACCCGACGTTCATCTCAAAAAACGGCACACTGACGGCATTGAAGTAGGCATCAATGCCGTACGCTTCATTCAATGCATGCGCCACGGAATTGGCCTGCACCGTATTACCAATACCAAAGCCGGCCAACATGCCAAACAGTGCAAAAGCGGCGGCCAACCAACGCCAGTTCTTGCCCAAGCCATTGCGGATGTAATACATCGGGCCGCCACAGTAATTGCCGGCTTCGTCTTGCTCGCGATATTGAATGGCCAATACCGTTTCGGCGTATTTGGTGGCCATGCCCACCACGGCGGTCATCCACATCCAAAACAAGGCACCGGGGCCGCCCAAGGCAATCGCCGTCGCCACACCCGCAATATTGCCGGTACCAATGGTGGCTGCAAGTGAGGTCATTAAGGCCTGAAATGAGGATATATCGCCCTTTTCATTGACCGTGGGCTTTTTCACCAACAACACGAACGCCTTGGGCACGTGCCGCATCGGGAAGGCTTTTAAACCAATCGTCAAATACAAGCCCGTGCCCAGAATCAGCACCAACATGGGCACACCCCAAACCAGACCATTCAGTTCGCCGACCCATTGCATGATGAGTTCCATTGATTTTTATCCTTTTGTCAGCAATTCGCTGCGATGATCCAGGGCACCAAAAAAACCGCCGGTATGCACAAACACCACGTGCTTCATGGTTGAAAAAATACCATCGGCCGATTCAGCCAGCAGCGCTTGAAACGCTTTACCGGAATACACCGGATCCAGCAGCAAGCCGCGGCATGCTGCTTGACGCAATACATCACGCAAGGCCTCGGTGGTTTTACCGTAACCCGGCCCCATGTAACCTTCCAGAATACGAATACTTTCAGCGGTGGGCACTGCCGCCGGCCGATAACGCTGCTGCCAATCGGCCAGATCGCGCGCAATTTTGCGTTCAAAATACGCACGGTCATCGCACACATTCACACCCCATACCGGAATATCCACGCCTTGCAAGGCAAGACCTGCCAATAAACCGGCTTGCGTGCCTCCCGAGCCGGTCGCATGCACAATGGCATCGGGCAGAAAACCGGCCCGTTCACAATCGCCGAGCAATTCCTCGGCGGCATTCACATAACCCCACACGCCAATGCCATCGCTGGCACCGGTGGGGATAAAATACGGCTTTTTACCGGCTGCGGTTAATGCCGCCTTGCGAGCCTCCAGTACGGCATCAAACCCGGTGCGGTATTGCGTCACCGGCAAGGCATGCACCGCCGCACCGCAGAAATGATCGATAAACAGATTGCCATCGGCGGTGCCTGAGGGCTCTCCACGCAAGATTAATTCACACGACAGGCCTAACTGGGCACAAGCCAAGGCCGTTGCCCGTGCATGGTTCGATTGCAGGCCACCGCAGGTAATGATGGTGTCAGCGCCCTCGTTGAGGGCATGGGCAAGTACAAATTCGAGCTTGCGGACCTTGTTACCGGAAAGGCCAAAACCGCTTAAGTCATCGCGCTTGATCCAGAGCGACGGCCCCCGTTGCGGGAGCCAGCCGGTCAAGGGTTCCAGTGGCGTTGGCAGGCGCGCCAGTGCAATCCGTTGCGGGTAGTCGATGCGCGCCACGCGCCAATCCTCAGTCTTTCTGAATATCCTTGAGCGTGCCTTTGGGCAGTACCGAGTGCACCCAGGATTTCTCGAGCGTGATCTCTACAGAGTCGGATATCTTGATAATCAAGTACTTATCCTTGATTTTTGCAATCTTGCCGAGCATGCCGCCGGAGGTAATCACCTCATCGCCTACGGCCAAAGCGCCGAGCATGGCTTGAGTTTCTTTTTGCTGCTTGCGCTGAGGACGAATGATCATTAGGTACAAAAACAGGGCAAAACCCATAAACATAATGAAGGTGAACATGCCACCGTCTTGGGCACCGCCGGCAGCAGCAGTCTGGGCGTGGGCAGCAGGGATGAATTCGATCATTAACAATCTCCGTCAAGGGGCAATAAAGGCGTAATTCTAGCGCAGATCATAGACCATGGTCTGCGGGGCATGATCAGAAAAGCGTTCGCCGGTGTAAATAGCCGCTTCACGGACGCTCGCCTTCAAGCCGGGCGTGATCATCTGATAATCCAGCCGCCATCCCACGTTCTTGGTCCGTGCCTGCCCCCGTTGGCTCCACCAGGTGTACTGATCGGGCTGGTCGTTGACCAAGCGGAACGAGTCAATAAACCCGAGCTCGTCATACACCTTGTCGAGCCAGGCACGCTCTTCGGCCGTAAAGCCCGAGTTTTTCAGGTTGCCCTTCCAGTTTTTCAAATCGATCTCTTTGTGGCACATATTCCAGTCCGCACAAATGATGAATTCGCGCTTCTTGCGCCGTAAGGCCGCCAAGTGCTCGTACAGCGCCTCAATGAAAACCAGTTTTCGGGCCTGACGCTCTTCGCTGGAGGAACCCGACGGCACGTACATCGACACCACGCTCAAACCCGGAAAATCGACCTGCAGCCAACGCCCCTCATTATCCATCGGCTCCCAGCCCAGGCTGTTAATGACCCGGTCGGGTTTCTGACGCGAATAAATCGCCGTCCCGCTGTAGCCCTTTTTCTCGGCATCGTTATAAAAGCAGTGGTAACCGGCTGGACAAAACACCGCATCACTGAGCTGATGCTCCTGGGCTTTGGTCTCCTGAATGCAGACCACGTCGGCATTCTGCTGTGCCAGCCAATCAAAGAACCCTTTATCGCGGGCCGAGCGGATGCCATTGGCATTAAATGTAATAACTTTCAAGAAACCCTCCCCAATCAAGACAAGCGGCGCAACCGTGCGGATAAAAGGCTGGAAGCCCGAAGGCCGCATGTAATACCATACAAGTAACGAAAAACCCAATAAAAATAAACAGGTAGCTTCGTATGCCCCGCTTTGACGTTCCCATTGTGGTTGTCGATGACGCCCGCTTTAGCAATACCATGATTGGCAAAACCATTCGCAACGGTGGCTATACCAATATCCGTCATGCCACTTCTGCGCTTGAAGCACTCAAGCTGATTGAAGCCTCACCCGCCGACATCCTGATTGCCGATTGGCTGATGCCCGAAATGGATGGCCTGCAATTGGCGCAGCGCATACGCCAGCAAGACGAAACCGGCAGCCATTACACCTACGTGATTTTGCTCACCGCCAAAGAAGGCAATGAAGCGCTGACCAAAGCGTTTGAAGAAGGCGTGGATGACTTCATCAATAAATCCGACATGAATACCCAGCTGCTGCCACGCATCAGTGCCGCGCAGCGTTCCGTCGACACCCTCAACCGTTTACTGAAAGAGAATCAACAGCTGCTCGATGCCAATCAGAAATTGCGCAACTTGAGCACCATTGATTCGCTCACCGGTCTGGGCAATTTGCGTTACACCATCAGTCGCCTACGCGACACACTGAAACACACCGAAGGCCGTGCAGGTGCGACCTGTTATTTACTGTTGAACATGGCCAACTTTAGCGAACTCGAAAAACGTTTTTCGCGTGACATCACCGATCAAGTCAGCATCGGCGTCGCCCGCCGGTTGCGTCAACTGGTCAGGCCACTGGATATTGTCTGCCGCATCAGCAACTCTGAATTTTCTATCATCATGCACGTGGACGACACGACGCATTGCACTCCCAGCAGTTTCAAGCGCTTGTTCGACAGCCTGAACAATAAAGAATTCAAAACCACCGCCGGCTTTGTGCCTGCACAAATCGCATTGACCGCGGTCTACGCCGACAAGAAAACCGGCGTGCCCGACGGCGAAACCATGATGATGCAAGCCAAAAAGCTGACCGAGCAAGCCGCCAGCACCGGCAAGGTCATCGTCGAGGCTTACAAAGCATAAACTCAGCCGGCGGTTTGCGCGCCATCAATCGGCACTACCGAGCCGCTCATGTAGCGCGCCTCATCCGAGGCCATAAACGCCACGAGTGATGCAATCTCGGCAGGCTCGGCAAACCCGAAGAACGACATCAACTTATCGATCAGGCGCGGATTGGCATCTTTCGGGAAGTTAGCCGCCGCTGCCAAGGGTGTATTCACCGCACCCGGACACACCGCATTCACGCGAATACCCCGCTCGGCGACTTCCATGGCCAAGGATTTGGTCAGCATGGCCACCCCGGCTTTGGTCACGCCGTAGGGAATGGCATAGGCCTGCCCCACCAAGGCCGCACTCGATGCCATGTTGATAATATTGCCCCGGGTTTTGGCAAGCTCCGGCACCGCCGCCTGACACAAGAAAAACACCGAAGTCAGATTCACCTGCAAAATGCGCTGCCAAGCCTCGGGGGTAATGTCTTCGATGCGCCCTGTGACCAGAATGCCTGCAATATTGCACAGCACATCCAGTTGACCGAAGGTTTTAATCGTCTCGGCCACCACCGCATGACACGCCTCGGGCTGGCTTAAATCGACTGTCATCGTGTGCACACGATCATCATCGGGCATGCCGGCAACGGTTTCTTGAATACCTTTTGCGTTGACATCCACCAACACCACGCGCGCGCCATCGGCATAAAAACGTTCCGCCGTGGCTCGGCCAATGCCTGAGCCCGCACCGGTCACCAACACAACCTTGCCTTCAAAACGCGCTGCCATACGATACTCCTTGAACAAACCGTCATTATTTATCGGGGGTGGGTATTGCTATGCTATCGGCTCGGCAACCGGAGCAGCCTATCATGATCGACCTGCATGAACTCGAAGCCATCAAACGCCTCAAGCATACCTATTTTCGCGCACTCGACACCAAAGACTGGCCTCTGATGCGCACATGCCTCGCCGAGGAATGCATTGCCCGTTACGACGGCGGCAAATACAGCTTCGATGGCCGCGAAAACATCGTCGGCTTTTTGGGTCAATACATGGACCCGCCCACCATGATTACCCTGCATCAAGCGCACCATCCTGAAATCGACATCCTCAGTGATAATAAAGCCACCGGCATCTGGTATCTGCAAGACATGGTCATCGACCTGAAAAACAACACCACCTTACGCGGTGCCGGTTTTTATCACGACGAGTACATCAAGCGTGATGGCCACTGGCAAATCAGTTCGACCGGTTACGAGCGCACGTTCGAGGAAATTGAAAAACGCTCTGATGCCATCAAGCTGAATCACAACCGATTCAGCCAAGACTAGGCAACACCTGCTACCAGCGCGTCATTCTTGGGTCTAATACCCAAGAATGACTGCATGCAGCATTGAACATATCGGCTTTTGTCCAGCGTGGCAGATCGGCCTTATCCAGCAGCTCGTCATAAAACCCCATATTGAACTTCGCAATCGTTATCAGGCGATCTTTATTCCACAAATCATCTGACTGCGTCAGCTGCATAACAATCGTGAAGTATTGACGCAAATACGGATCCGTCAATAAGTCGGGATTGCCGTCAATTAATGCTTGCGGATAGCCTTCCGGATAATAGCGTGCGCTATGGCCCGTTAACCAATAGCGCTCTCGCGTGGGCAGGCGCGCGCGTAAAAAATCGGTTAGCGCGACATCATCATCAATATAGTAATCAGCTGGTGCAAAATAAGATTCGGCACCAACTGCAATCAGTGAGGCTGACTGCATGTCGGCAGCCAATGCATATTTTGCACGTAAATTTTCAAACGGCGGGCCATAAGGGAAGTCTTCAGGACCATGCTCACGGTATTGCTCCAGTGACATGAACCGAGAGTACACAGCACGTTCCCAAGTCACCCGGTGCCGGCCCAACTCATGCTCATGAATACCCCGAATCTCGGCACTATTGAGTGGGTTCATAGGAACAAAAATCGCGTAACACAAGCCTGCGAGAAACACTCCGGTTCGCGCCAAAGTCATTGACAGCAGCGAACCGGGCTGACCGAAAACAACCGCCATTAAAAAAACCGCAACGAGTACCAAATACGAATAAAAACGGCCGGCCATAAAATCGCCGCTGATCCAGACAATATACAAACAAACCAATACCAAGGTGACCGCCGTGATTTTATGAGCCAATGTTTTGCTGCAAAGACCCGTCACAATACCTGCTGCAATCAATATCAGTGAAATCGGGTCACGCTCCCACCCAAAGTAAAAATAGAATAACCCTTGCTCGATTAACTGCAGGTGCGGTATCACCCCGCCAAGCCCCAGCTTGGCGTACGCGGTATTCGGCAGAGGTACACCGTAATAAAACAGTGAAAATAACGTCCATACGACAAGCGGCGCCAGCAGCAGCAAGGAAGGTTTCAGAAGCGGCAAGCGCGCTTTTTTCGACTGCCACATCATATGCAATAACGGTAATGCAATGGTTAGCAACAAATCATGGCGCGTGATGAGCATCAACCCACCCACCAGGGCTATTTGCATCAGCGTATCTGCCGAACGTGTTGCCTGGAACGAAAAATACAGCCCGTAGAATGCAATGCAAAGACAATAGATCAGCGGGTACTCAAGGCCCGACGTGGTGAAATCCATAAATGCATTCGACAGCAACAACAAACCAACGGCAAACACCCAGCTCAGTGCATCATTTAAAAAACGCCACAATAGCAACAGCAAACCGATATCAAAAAAAAACGACAACCCCATCGCATTCAGGTATTCGTTACTGCTCAATAATCGGGGAACGCATTGCAGCAACAACCACAAGGGGCTGGTATAGGCCTGCACTCGATCCACCCAATTAAAACGCAATCCATTGCCGGCAAAAAACTGCTGGATCGTTCTGAAATTAATGTAGGCATCGTCACCCGCCCACGCATTGCTGAACACCGTATACAAAAACACAATGGCGACGGTAACGGCGGCACAACCCATGACCGGCAGCGTTCGCATCGGCCATAACTTACGGATTGCTGGGATCATGAGCTTCTGCCGAAAATGAGGGATTGATGCCTTTTCTGGCATTTCTGATTGTTATCGCAGCCGAATCCTACTATTGCCATTTCCAGCAGGCAAGCAATCGAGGCAATCTGCCGGTATTACTTCACAGGACTAAACCCCTCCGGCATACCCGACATATAGCCAAACTCTTCCACGCGCTCACTGATGCGCCAGCCATCGGCGGTGCGCACCAGTTTGTCGACATACCACAAGCCTAAAAAAGCCACCTGATGCCCGCCTTTGCCATCGGGCATATTCATCGGGTTATGACACATGGTGCGTGCTGTAGCGGTATCGCCATTCAGTTTGACCTGGCTGTTGGCAATCAGGTGTTGGGTCATCGGGAATATCGCCAGCGACTTCTTCAGCCATTCGCGCACGGTATCGCGCTCGCCGGCAATACCGCCCATGGCGGTGTAATCGATACGGGCATCGGCCGTGAACAGCCGGTCAAAACGGTCGAAATCCTGCTTGTCGATCACATCACAGTACTCAATCAACAAGTCATTAATCTCGAGTCGGTCGGACAGCGTCTGGATATCTAACGGCATGGTAAATCCCCTTGAGCGATCAATTCGGGCATAATTGACCACCATTTCATAGCCGTCGCAACAGGACAAGTTACCGATGAGTCAGACACCTTCGATCAAAGCCACCCTCGATCAAAACGCAGCACAACTCACCGGCCCCGGTGCCCCGTGGGAAACCGGCACCCTGCACTTGCACGGGCATGAATACCGGGCCTACAAAAATGCCCCGACCACCCTGCGCGCACTGACCGATGTCGGCCGTAACCACGGCGACAATGAATTCATCGTATTTGAAGGCGAACGCTTCACCTTCAATCAGTTCTATGACCTGGTCGATCGCATCGCCTGCCAACTGGCCGGCAAATACGGCATCAAGCCCGGCGAGCGCGTTGCCATCGCCATGCGCAATTACCCCGAATGGATGGCCGCCTTTGTTGCCGTGACCAATATCGGCGCGGTGGTCGTGCCCATGAACAGCTGGTGGCAGCAACGCGAGCTGAGCTATGGCCTGGATGATTCAGGCACCCGCCTGGTGTTCTGCGATCAGCAACGCTACGACCATATTGCCGAACACGTTGCCAAGGCCGACGATCTGCTGGCAGTGGTCGTGCGTGCAGACCACAAGCCCGATGCGCATAATGCCGTGACACTGGAGCAATTCCTCGACGGCGCCATGGCCAAAATGCCCGAGGCCCATATTCAGCCCGATGACCTTGCCATGATCATGTACACCTCCGGTACCACCGGCACCCCCAAAGGCGCGGCCTCCACCCACCGTGCCATTGGTCAGGCTATCTACAATTTTGAATTTGCCGGTTCTTCGGCGGCCATGTCCAATATGGACGTGATCATGAAAATGCTGGAGAAAGGTTATCCGCAAGCAGCCCTGCTCGCCGTGCCCCTGTTCCATGTCAGCGGCTGTCATTCACTGTTCCTGCTCTCGCTACGCGCGGGCCGCAAAGTCGTCATGATGTACAAATGGAGCAGCGACAAAGCCTTGGAACTGATCGAAAGCGAGCGCATCACCTCCATCAGTGCCGTACCGAGCATGCTGATCGACCTGCTCAACAACCCCAAATTCGGTGAATACAAAACCGACAGCCTGTTTGCCGTCGGTGGTGGCGGCGCCGCGCAACCGGCCAAATTATCCGGCATGTTGAAACAGAGCATTCCCGACAGCTTCCCCGGCACCGGCTATGGCATGACCGAAACCAACGCCACCGGTTATTCCTGCACCGGGGCGGCCTATCACTACAAACCCGGTAGCGTGGGTACCAGCACACCGATTGTTGAAACCCGCATTTGCGATGAACACGGCCACGATGTCGCGCCCGGCACACCCGGTGAAATCTGGCTGAAAACCCCGACCATGGTCGAAGGCTACTGGAACCGCCCGGAGGCCACCGCCGAAACCTTCAAAGACGGCTGGGTGGTCACCGGCGATATCGGTTACCTCGATGACGAAGGGTTTTTATTCCTGGTGGATCGCGCCAAAGACATGATCATTCGCGGCGGCGAGAACATCGCCTCGGCCGAAGTCGAAGGTGCCATTTACGAGCACCCCGACGTACAGGAAGTGGCCGCCATTGGCTTGCCACACGAACGTTTGGGCGAAGAGCTCGCCGTGGTGGTCAAACCCAAACCCGGTGCCACATTAACGGCCGATGCCATCAAGGCACACACCGCCGAGCGGCTGGCTGCCTTTAAAGTACCGGCACACGTGTTGATTGAAACCGGAGAGCTGCCTAAAAACGCCGCCGGCAAAATCTTGAAGAAAGACCTCAAAGCACAGGCCATCAAAACACTGAACATCAGCGCCTGATATTGACCCACTGACAACGGACGAACCATGAGCACAGAAAAAGCCAAACCGACCAAGCCCCGCAAACTCTCATCCATCACCCAGTGGGATATCGAAACCGATGTCGCCATCGTCGGCTTTGGTGCTGCCGGCGCCTGCGCGGCCATTGAAGCGGCCGATGCCGGCGCCGAGGCCATCATTTTTGAACTGGCCAGTTCCAGCGGCGGCTCAACCGCCCTGTCGTCTGCCGAAATTTACATGGGCGGCGGCACCCGCGTGCAAAAAGCCTGCGGCATCGAAGACGACAAAGAAGACATGTTCAAGTTTTTGATGATGTGCGGCGGCAAGCAAGCCGATGAAGCCAAGGTACGCGCCTACTGCGATGGCAGTGTCGATCACTTCAACTGGTTAGTCGCCAATGGCATGCCGTACAAAGATTCGCTCTACAACCACCGCGCCATCATGGCCTTGACCGACGACTGCCTGTTGTTCACCGGCAACGAAAAAGCTTGGCCATTCAAAGACCACGCCAAGCCCAGCCCGCGCGGCCACAATCTGCAAGTCGAAGGCGACAACGGCGGACCGCTGTTCACCAAAATCATTACCGAGCAAGTTGAAAAGCGCGGTGTGCGTGTTGAGTACGAAGCCCGCGCATTAACCCTGATCACCGACGATGCCGGTGCCGTGCACGGTCTGATCGTGCGCATCAATCAAAAAGAACACGCCGTGCGCGCCCGAAAAGGCGTGGTGCTGTGTGCCGGCGGTTTTGTGATGAACAAAGAGATGCTGAAAAAATTCGCACCGAACATTTCCACCATCGAAACGCCCATCGGCAACCCCGGTGACATGGGCACCGGCATTCTGATGGGCATGGGTGTCGGGGCAGCTGCCATCAACATGAACGAATACTTCGTGACGCTGCCCTTCTACCCGCCGGCACAAACCACCCTCGGCATTTTTGTAAACGGCCAGGGCCAGCGCTTCATTAACGAAGACTGCTACCACGGCCGCGTCGGCTGGCATGCCCTGCAACAACCGGGCGATCGCATTTATCTGATTATTCCGGCTGAAAACTTTGAGCAACCCACCTACCTGTTTGCCGACATTGCCGGCACCGGCGAAACGGTGGAAGAACTCGAATCCGAGATCGATGTACCCAAAGGCATGTTGCAACACACCATCAGCTACTACAACGAACACGCCGCCCGGGGCGAAGACCCGTTATTCCATAAAGACAAGGAATGGTTAAAACCACTCGAAGGCCCCTTGGCCGCACTCGATTGCACCTTGGGTCGAGGTGCCTTCTGGCCCTGCTTCACACTGGGCGGGCTGGATACCCAGCCGACCGGTGAAGTGCTGACCGCCGAAGGCGAAGTCATCCCCGGTCTGTATGCCGCCGGTCGCACCGCCTGTGGTATTCCGCGCACGGGCGCCGGTTACGGCAGCGGCATGTCGGTGGGTGATGCCTCGTTCTTTGGCCGCATGGCGGGCAAAGCCGCTGCCGCGCGCGGTAAAGCCTAAGCACGGTTCACGGCGCCACCTGGATGGGTGACGCCGTTTCATTTTTGACAAGGCAAACTGCCCACATGGATAAAATCGGCGTTCTTTTTGTTTGCCTTGGCAACATCTGCCGCTCGCCATCGGCACAAGGTATTTTTGAGCAACGCGTAAACGCGGCAGGCTTGGCTGATCGCTTTCGCGTCGATTCCTGTGGCACCGCCAGTTTTAACCTGGGCAAACACCCTGACCCACGCGCCATTGCCGCAGCCAGTGCTCGCGGTTATGACATCAGCCGGCAGATCGCCCGCCAAATCACTGACGAAGACTATCGGCTGCATCAGCACATCATGGTGATGGATCATGTGAACATGACCAACGTCAAAGCCTGGGCACCGAAAGATTTCACCGGCCACATCAATCTGTTTTTGCGTTATGCACATGCCGGTGGACTGACTGAAATTCCCGATCCGTACAAAGAATCGGCCGATGCCTTTGGCCCCATGATGGACCTGCTTGAAAAGTCCGCCGATGGCCTGCTCACCGACTTACGAAAAACCTATCAACTATAATCAGCATGTCATTCCAGTGAAGGTGTAAAGCGAGAAACCGGCCAACCCCTAATCGTCATTCCCGCAAAGGCGGGAATCTATAAGCACTAGAAGGCACAACATGAAATTCGTACTCTCAACCTCATTCTCGACCGTGGCCCACTTAACGGAATTAGCCCCCGTGGCGGATGACACCGGCTGGGAGGCGATGTCGTTCTCGGATCATGTGGCCAACCCTGAAACCTTAAACACGCCCTACCCCTACACCGATGACGGCGAACGCCGCTGGCAACCGTTTACCGACTGGCCCGACCCGCTGGTCATGGTCGGCGCGCTTGCCACCATCACCAAACGCCTGCGCTTTACCAACAATATTTTTGTTTTACCCATGCGTAACCCGTTTCTGGTGGCGAAAGCCATTGGCACCGCCGCCGTGGTATCGAATAACCGCTTAACACTGGCTGTGGGTGTGGGCTGGTCCAAAGACGAATTCCAATTACTGCAACAAGACTTTCACACCCGCGGTAAACGCACCGACGAAATGGTCGAGATCTTGCGATTGCTGTGGAGCGGCGAGATGGTTGAATACCACGGCCAGCATTACGATTTTAACCGGCTTGAAATGAATCCGGCTCCATCAGCACAAGTGCCAATCTGGTTTGGCGGCATTTCAGAAGCCGCCATGCGCCGCGCTGCACGCATTGGCGATGGCTGGGTCACCGACCTGCAATCGTCCGATGTGATTATTGATAGCATCAAGAAAATTCAAACATGGCGTAAAGAATACGGCCGCGATCACTTGCCCTTTGAAGTAATGGCCACACCCAATGATGCCTATACGACCGATGCCTATAAAAAACTCGAAGACCATGGTGTGACGCATATCCTCACCCAGCCTTGGCCGTTTTATCACGGCGATACGCAGGATCTCGAGAAGAAAAAAGATGGCATCAAGCGCTATGCGGATGATGTGATTGGGAGAATGTAGGATTGACAGGATCATACTTCAGCTTAAATAGAAAGCAAGTCATTGGCGTCTCTATTTACTCACTCATCCTGCCAATCAGCATGCTATATGGAGAATATACCGGCGAATGGGCAATCGTTATGGCTGCCATTATTTCGCTTCCTTCTGCTCCATTTGTCTTTTCAATTTCTTGGTTTATTGCAATAGAAATTCAGAATCCACTCTTGGTTTTTGTCGGTGGATGGATCACAGGAATTATTATTAACTACTTGTTGTATACGGAATATTTAAGCCTCAAAAAAATAAACCCAGGAAAAGACGCCCCATCCTCAAACAACAAAACGTCTATTTATCTGCGATGGTTAATCGCGTTAATGGCTACTCTAATGAGCTTGGGGTATGTATTAGCATATGGGCCACGATAAATCCGACAGCAACAAACTCGATCGTGTTC
>DATCSK010000013.1:0-51526 GCA_036568505.1 Pseudomonadales bacterium
TTGATGCGGCCACGCTTGATGCGGCCAATGCCGATAACGCCCACATAACTGGAGTAATCCAGCGCCGAAATCTGCATTTGCAACGGACCATCCAGATCCACATCCGGATGCGCCACACGATCCACAATCATCTGGAACAAGGGCGTCATGTCGTCGGCCAACTCATCGGCCTCAAGGCCGGCAACGCCATTCAATGCCGAAGCATAAATAACGGGGAAATCGAGTTGTTCTTCGGTAGCGCCGAGGTTATCGAACAACTCAAACACCTGATCAAGCACCCAATGCGGGCGCGCACCCGGACGATCCACTTTATTGATCACCACGATAGGCTTCAGCCCATGCTCAAACGCCTTGCGCGTCACAAACCGGGTCTGTGGCATCGGGCCATCGAAGGCATCGACCAACAGCAATACAGAATCGACCATCGACAACACGCGCTCCACTTCGCCGCCAAAATCGGCGTGACCCGGAGTGTCCACAATATTGATGCGATAACCGTTCCACTCGATTGCCGTGTTCTTGGCCAAAATGGTAATGCCGCGCTCTTTCTCCTGATCGTTGCTGTCCATGACGCGCTCGGATTCCATGCTGCGCCGATCCAGCGTGCCCGACTGCCGGAGCAACTTGTCAACCAAGGTGGTTTTTCCATGGTCAACGTGGGCGATGATGGCGATGTTGCGCATTTTTTCGATCATGACGGTATCCGGTTTCCAGTAACTGGCCATTAATAAGGGCGCGCATTATACCTGAATGCGGGCGTCGCACTTATCAATTCCTTGCGCGATCGCTAGAATGGCTGAAAACGAACCCGCAGGGCTTGCCAATGCACTCCACCGATGCCAAACCTCACCGTGGCTGGGCAAGCCGCTGGACTTTCATCTTGGCCGCCACCGGCTCGGCCGTCGGCCTTGGCAATATCTGGAAATTCCCCTACATCACCGGCGAATACGGCGGCGGCGCCTTTGTGCTGGTATACCTGGGCTGCATTCTGTTGGTCGGCGTCCCGGTGATGATGGCCGAAGTACTGCTGGGCCGCCGGGGCCGCCGCAATCCGATCAGCGCCATGGAACTCCTCGCCCAGGAATCCGGCGCACCCAAGGCGTGGTCGATCATTGGCTGGGCAGGCATGCTCGCCGGCCTGATGATCCTGTCGTTTTACAGCGTGGTCGCCGGCTGGACGCTGGATTACATCCTCAGAATGGCCAACGGTTCGCTGCAGGGCGCCACGCCAGACCTCGTTTCCAGTACGTTTGCCGGCTTACTCGGCAACCCCAATGAACTGCTGGGCTGGCACACCGCCTTCATCTTAATGACGGTCACCATCGTCGCCAGCGGCGTCAGCAAGGGGCTTGGCAATGCCGCCAAGATATTGATGCCACTGCTGTTCGTGCTGTTGCTCTTATTGCTTGGCTACAGCCTGGCACGCGGCGACTTCAGTCGCGCCTTCCATTTCATGTTTGATTTCAATGTCAGCAAACTGACCGGCGAGGCCATCCTGGTCGCACTCGGTCATTCATTCTTCACATTGAGCCTCGGCATGGGTGCCATGTTGACGTATGGCTCGTACATGCCCACCAAAGCCGCCATTGGTAAAACCGTTATCACCATCGCTTTGCTCGATACCTTGGTTGCCTTGATGGCCGGCATGGCGATATTTCCACTGGTCTTTGCTCACAACCTGGAGCCTGCCAGCGGCCCCGGCCTGATGTTCATGAGCCTGCCTTCGGCTTTTGGTCATATGCCTGGCGGCGTGCTATTCGGCACCTTCTTTTTTGTACTGGTGTCGATTGCCGCACTCACATCGGCCATTTCATTGATTGAGCCGGGCGTGGCCTGGCTCAACGAAACCTGGCACGTCAAACGACTGCGCGCATCGATCTTGCTCGGACTGATTGGCTGGCTCGGCGGCGTGGCTTGTATTTTTTCCAACAACTGGCTAGACCTCCACCCTGCCGACGGCTGGTACGTTTTTGAAACGCTCGATTTTGTCGCATCGAACATCATGCTGCCCTTGGGCGGGTTGTTGATCGCACTCTTTACCGGCTGGATCATGCGCGATGAAAAGCGCCGCGAGGAATTGCAGGATTTAGCACCCGGCCTGTATACGCTCTGGCTTTGGGTGGTTCGAGTTGCGGCGCCTATCGGGGTCCTGATTATTTTTCTGAACAGCTTGGGGGCATTCTGATTTATTCAGGCCGGTACACGCCTGCCCGAGTAAAACCCTGCTCTTGCAAATGACCCGCATGCAACCGGCTCATCACCCCCCGCTCGCAGTAAAGCCAATAACGTTGCGTGCGATCAAGCTCATCGACCCGACGATGCAATTCATAAAAAGGAATTGCCAAATATTGCTCATCGGCGACACCCGATGGACGCACATCGCATTCTGCCGGATGCCGGATATCCAGCACCCTATCGCCTTGATGAATGATCGCTGTCTCGGGAATGGCGACCGGCGTTTTCAAATCATCGGCCAACGCATCAATCGATACCATGCGTCGCGCGGCAATCGCTGCCTCCAGCACGCCGGCATCCATGGATGCCTCCTCGCGCTCGATGCGTGGCAACTTGGCGCAGGTGGTCGGCCCCTTTGAGATCACGCCGCAGTATTCCGGCATGTGTCGCGAAAAAGGCTCCGTACCAATGCGCCGGGCAATGTCGATAATATCGCCCTTATCCATCGCAATCAGCGGCCGCAACACCAGCATCGGCGTGACCCGGTCAATCACCGCCAGGTTAGTCAAGGTCTGACTGGATACCTGAGCCACGCTCTCACCGGTCACCAAGGCAGGCACCTCCAACTCAAGTGCAATGCGCTCGGCGGCGCGCAGCATGCAGCGCTTCAACACCACGCCCATCTGACTGTCGTTCACGCGCTCGAGAATCTCGGCAACCACGCCCTCAAACGGTACCGTAATAAACAACACCCGGTGTGAGGCGCCATAGCGAAGCCATAAATACAAGGCGACCTCTTTCACCGCAATTTCATGGGCATGACCACCGAGATTAAAAAACAAAAAGTGGGTGCGCATGCCGCGCTTCATGGTTAAAAAACTCGACACCGCCGAATCAAAACCTCCGGACATCAACGACAACACCGGCTCGACACTCCCTAAAGGGAATCCACCCAAACCCCGATGCTTTGCCTTGACCACAAACACCCTGTCATCACGCACCTCCACACGCACCGTGAGCTCCGGGTTTGTCAGATCAACGCGGCCGGTCTTTCCCGAGGCAACCAATGCCGCGCCCACGGTGCGCTCGACTTCCAGCGAATTGAACCCGTGCGAGCGTCCCGCCCGTTTGCAACGCACGGCAAAGCGCTGCCCGTTCAATGCATCCCCCAACACGTCCAACACGTGCCCGGCCAGGGCATCGATATCCGTCAGCGGGAATTCCTCAACCTCCAGAACCTGCGCGACACCCGGAGTCGATGTCAGCAGCTGCACCATGCGTGAGCAGGCGCCGGGCCCCGTCACCGTGCTGTGGATAATAATTTTGTCCCAATCACGCTCCAGCCGGAACGCAGCGTCCAACGGCTTGATCAGGCGCGACAGGTTCTGTGCCAGGTGCCGCACCATTTGCCGGCGCACCGGACTGCTTTTGATGGTGATCTCAGGGAACAGTTTGACAATCAATTGCATAGCAACAGCCGGCGTTGGCAAAGGCGGGCATTATACGAGCCCAATGCATGCGACAACACCACCATTAAAAGCACCGTTTTGGTGCCTTACGCACCATTTTAGAGCTATTGGTCGCTGCAATGCCCTCCGGATGGCACTGATTCATCGCGTCCTTCGCATGGCACGCATCTTGCTCACTTATAGAGCAGTGCTGCGATGCATCCACTGTGTGGCCGTATCGCACCTGCAACAAGGGCGCTATAATGCGCGCCTTTCCAAGGGCAACCCCTGCGGAAGACCCACCCACAATCGGAGGAAGAACACATGTCAGAGAACACTCTGCGATTGATCAAAGAAAATCAGGTGAAGTGGGTCGATATCCGCTTTACGGATTTCCGCGGCAAAGAACAGCACGTCACCATCCCGTCACGGTATGTTGATGAAGGCTTTTTCGAAAACGGCCAGATGTTCGATGGTTCATCCATCGCCGGCTGGAAAGGCATTAACGAGTCCGACATGATCCTGATGCCGGATGACAGCACTGCCGTACTGGATCCCTTCGCAGACGATGCCACCGTCAACCTGCGCTGCAACGTGGTAGAACCTGCCACCATGCAATTGTATTCACGCTGCCCACGCTCTGTGGCTATCCGTGCCGAAGAGTACCTGAAGTCCACCGGCATCGGCGACACCGCGTTCTTCGGTCCCGAGCCGGAGTTTTTCGTGTTTGACGACGTGAAGTGGAAATCCGACATCAGCGGCTCCAGCTACAAAATCAGCTCGGCCGAAGCCGCATGGTCAACCGATCATCACTTCGAAGAAGGCAATATGGGTCACCGCCCAACCGTTAAAGGCGGTTATTTCCCGGTTCCTCCGGTTGATAGCCTGCACGACCTGCGCTCTGCCATGTGTTCCGTGATGGAGCAAATGGGTCTGGACATTGAAGTGCATCACCACGAAGTCGCGACAGCCGGTCAGTGCGAAATCGGCGTGAAGTTCAACACCATGGTGAAAAAAGCCGATGAAGTGCAAGTCCTGAAGTACGTGGTGCACAACGTGGCCCACATGTACGGCAAAACAGCCACTTTCATGGCCAAACCATTGGTTGGTGACAACGGCAGCGGCATGCACGTTCACATGTCCATCGCCAAAGGCGGCACAAACACCTTCTCAGGCAATGGCTACTCAGGCCTGTCCGAGACCGCCCTGCATTACATCGGCGGCGTGATCAAGCACGCACGCGCCATCAATGCCTTCACCAACCCGGGCACCAACAGCTACAAGCGTCTGGTGCCGGGCTTTGAAGCACCGGTGATGCTGGCCTACTCGGCCCGCAACCGCTCAGCGTCTATTCGCATCCCGTATGTGGCGAACCCGAAAGGCCGCCGCATCGAAGTGCGTTTCCCCGACCCAACCGCCAACCCGTACCTGGCCTTCGCTGCCCTGATGATGGCCGGCCTGGATGGCATCCAGAACAAGATTCACCCCGGCGATGCTGCGGATAAAGATCTTTATGATCTGGAACCCGAAGAAGCGGCCGCCATCCCGACCGTGTGCCATGCACTCGATCAGGCGCTGGCTGCCCTTGATGCCGATCGTGCATTCCTGACCGCTGGCGGTGTATTCACCGACGATCTGATCGATGCCTATATCGAGCTGAAGCAGCAGGACGTAGACCGTCTGCGCATGACCACTCACCCCGTTGAGTTCGACATGTATTACAGCTGCTAATCGCAAGCTGTTGTAAAAAGCCCGCCTCTGGCGGGCTTTTTTTTGGCATAACCATCGCTTGCAGGCCGACGCCTGCTTCTGATTAACTACGTTCTATACCCCCCTACGGAGTGGATGCGATGCGTAACCTGATGATTGCCCTGATTGCCGCCGGACTCATGATGAGCGGCCCCATTGCAGCGCAGGCCGTCTACAAAGTCACCGGCCCGGATGGCAAAGTCCGCTATACCGATGAAAAACCCGAGAACGCTGGCACCGCCAAAGTCGAAACCGTGACACTGCCCACCGAACAGAACATCCTTAAAGCCGACCCGGCGATGCAATCATGGCTGCAACAAAAACAAAATGCCGAACAAGAGGCTGCCAATAATCAGGCCCAGTCCTTAAGTGGATGGCAAGCCGAATACGATGCCGCCGAAGCGGCGCTCGAAGCCGCCGAAGCGGCGCTCGAAAAAGGCAAGGAACCCCAGGAAGGGGACTATATCGGCATAGCCAACCGCTTCGGCGGCAGTGCCGGCGCACGCCCTTCTGAAGAGTATCTGGAGCGCCTTGACGAGCTCCAGCAAGCCGTCGATGATGCCCGCGAACACCTAGAAGCCGTTGCAGCGAGCAAGCCTGCCATCTCCCAGTAAGGCGTTATTTCACTCAAGTCGCACCGTTTTGGTGCGACTTGTCGTACACTGCCCCCTGAAAGCACTGCAAACCCTCTGTTTGCGCCAGAACATGGCATTTAAAAGCTGGTTCGTTTTTTGCTACATGAACATACAGTGGCGACCGGCGCCGCAACAGCTCACTACCAGCACCAGCATAGGGCATGGCCGATTTCATGATCACCGCACGCGACACCTTGTATCGCAAGCTGCTCGATAATCTGAGCACGGCAACCCTGCTCGTCAGCAATGATGGCCTGATCCGTTACCTGAACCCGTCAGCGGAAGCCCTGCTCGAAACCAGCGCTCAACGGTGTCTGAATCATTCACTGAATAACTTGTTCCGCCACGGCCATGATGACGAGGAAAGCATTGGCCAGGCCGTGATGGATGCCGCCCATAACCAACAACCCGTTACCCGCCGCCAAACCGGGCTTGTGCTCGCTGCCGGACACACCATCACCGTTGATTTCGCGCTCACGCCGATTGACGAGAGCGGCAACAACACCGTGGTTGTGGAAATCTTTCCACTCGATCGTTTGCTGCGCATCAGCCGGGAAGAAACCCTGATTGCCTCGCAAAAAACCACGCAAATGCTGGTGCGCGGACTAGCCCATGAAATCAAGAACCCCTTGGGCGGCATTCGGGGTGCCGCCCAATTGCTGGATCGTGAATTGGTCGACGAGGGCCTGCACGAATACACGCACGTCATCATTGAAGAGGCCGACCGCCTACGCAACCTGGTCGATCGATTGCTGGGCCCGCACAAACCCGGCACACCGACTCAACTCAACATTCATGAAGTCACCGAACACATCCGCACCTTACTGGGCGCCGAAGCGGCAAGCAGTGTATGCATCGTGCGTGATTACGATCCCAGTATTCCGGAATTTCTCATCGATCGTGAAGCCATGATTCAGGCGCTGCTGAATGTTGCACGCAACGCTTTAGAAGCATTACAACGTGGGCACGTCAAACACGGCAACATCATGATTCGCACACGCATCCTGCGTCAGTTCACCATCGGCCCCCAACGCCACGCCCTCACCTGCCGCATCGACATTATCGATAATGGTCCCGGCGTTGACCCTGCATTGCTGGAGCGTATTTTCTTCCCGATGGTAACCGGTCGCGCTGACGGGACAGGCCTTGGCTTGTCGATCGCCCAATCCATCGTGCAACAACACAACGGCCTGATCGAATGCGAAAGCAAACCGGGTCACACCTGCTTTTCTATTTATCTTCCTGTGGAGAACCACCATGACGCGTGAAGCGGAAGTCTGGATTGTCGATGACGATCGCTCGATTCGTTGGGTGCTGGAAAAAGCCCTGCAACAGGCCGGCATTCGGACCGTGAGTTTTGAGAATGGCAATACCCTGATGCGCCAGCTCGAGAAGCACACACCCGATGCCATCATCAGTGATATCCGCATGCCGGGCATTGATGGGCTGGAACTGCTGGGCAAAATTGTCGACAAGCACCACGGCCTGCCCGTCATTATTACCACCGCGCATTCCGATCTCGATAGCGCCGTTGCCTCGTATCAAGGGGGCGCATTTGAATACCTGCCCAAACCCTTTGATATTGATGACGCCGTGGCGACGACCCAGCGCGCCATCGCCCATGCACACGAACAAGTCCATCAGAAAGACGTTATAGAAAGCGGCCCAGAAACAGAAATTATTGGCGAAGCCCCGGCCATGCAGGAAGTGTTTCGCGCCATTGGCCGGCTCTCACACTCCAACATCACCGTATTGATCAATGGCGAATCGGGCACCGGTAAAGAACTGGTTGCCCATGCATTGCACCGACACAGCCCGCGTGCCAGCAACCCGTTCATAGCACTGAACATGGCTGCCATTCCCAAGGACTTAATGGAATCGGAATTATTTGGCCATGAAAAAGGCGCGTTCACCGGTGCCGCCCAACAACGCAAAGGCCGTTTTGAACAGGCCAATGGCGGCACCTTGTTTTTAGATGAAATCGGCGACATGCCGGCGGATACACAAACGCGGCTGTTGCGCGTATTGGCTGACGGTGAGTTTTATCGCGTGGGCGGCCACACGCCCGTGCACGTCGATGTCCGCATCATCGCCGCCACGCACCAAAATCTGGAACAACTGGTTCGCGAGGGTCGTTTCCGCGAAGATTTGTTTCACCGTCTGAACGTCATTCGCGTGCATCTGCCACGTCTGGCCGATCGCCGTGAAGACATCCCCAAACTCATGAGCTTCTTTTTTAAGCGTGCCGCGCGCGAACTGGGTGTCGAATCCAAAATATTGCTGCCGGAAACCGAAACCATTCTCGCCTCACTTGACTGGCCCGGCAACGTACGCCAGCTTGAAAACACCTGCCGCTGGCTCACGGTGATGGCACCCGGCCGCGAGATCCATCGTCGCGACTTACCGCCAGAGCTGCTCGACGAAACCATCAGCGCACCGCCCGATACCGGCAGCTGGCAGCAAGCCCTTCAATACTGGGCCGACCAGGTGCTCGCGCGTGGCGAGACCGGCATTCTGAATACCGCCGTACCCGAGTTCGAGCGCATCATGATTGAAGCCGCCTTGAAAAAAACCCACGGCCGCCGTCGTGAAGCCAGTGAATTACTGGGCTGGGGCCGCAACACGCTCACGCGCAAAATAAAAGAGCTTGGCTTGGGGGATGACGACGGGGATGACGACGGGGATGACGATTAAGGCACACCGCTGTACCCTCATTACTTCGCATTAAAGCAGGCATGCCGATGATTACCGTGGTGCTGTATCAGCCCGAAATCCCGCCCAACACAGGCAATATCATTCGCCTGTGCGCCAACACGGGCGCCGCATTGCACTTGATTCGTCCACTGGGCTTTGCGCTGGATGACAAGCGCCTGCGTCGTGCCGGGCTTGATTACCACGAGTGGGCGCATGTACAAACCCACGACTCGCTCGATGCGTTTTTGCAAGCACAACCCAGCTTACGGCTATTTGCCATCAGCACTCGCGCCCGAACGCCCTATCATCAACATACCTTTGGCGATAACGACGCCGTGGTATTTGGCCCGGAGACGCGCGGCCTGCCACAAGCCTTGCTGGATTCGCTGCCTGGCGAACAAACCTTACGCATTCCGATGCGGCCGGACAATCGCAGTTTGAATCTTTCCAACAGCGCGGCCGTGATTGTGTACGAGGCATGGCGGCAAATGGGGTTTGCAGGCAGTTTATAACAACAGCACGCCTCAATTCCTGCGCTGGAAACGCTCGCCATAGCACCGTGCCTTGATCAAAGGTTCTCTTCTGCAAACGCAGCCAAACGACTGCGCTCAATGCCATTGATGTGCAGAACACCGGAATATTCAAACTGCTTGCTGCGTTCGACCAAGGCCGTCAAACCGGACGTGAGCGGACTAATGTATTTATTATCGATCTGCGCCAGATTGCCCAACACCACAATTTTTGAATTCACGCCCACTCGCGTGATGATGGATTTCAACTGGAACTGCGTTAAGCCTTGCGCCTCATCAATAATAATGAAGGCATTATTGAATGAGCGGCCGCGCATAAAATTCAGTGATTTAAACTGGATGTTGGCGCGCTCTTTCACGTAATCAATACTGCTGACTGTCGACTCATCGTTGCCATGCAATACTTCGAGGTTATCTTCAAACGCCGCCAGCCACGGTGCCATTTTTTCTTCTTCGGTACCCGGCAGGAAACCGATGTCTTCGGCCATGGGCGGGGTGTTGCGCGCCACGATTAGTTTGGCGTATTGACTGTCCTCGATAATGGCTTGCAAGGCACACGCCAACGACAGCAGGGTTTTTCCTGAACCGGCCGGTCCCGTCAGCACCACCATGTCAACATCAGGATCTTGCAACAGGTGCAGCGCCATCGCCTGCTCCAGATTGCGCGGCGACAAACCCCAGACGCGTTGTTTCATCAACGCATCGACATTCAAATCGCGCACCCGCAATGCGTCGGCCTCGACACCCTCGACATAGCCCATGAACTTCTGCTCGTCGTGCAAAAACATTCGCGGATACGCCTGCGGAAACACGCTGCGCGCAATACGATGATACAGGCGCGGGCCGTCTTGCGTGGTCTCAACGTCGGTGACGCTATCCCAGAATCGGCCGGCAATCTGCTCATGCCCGCGAGCCAATAAATCAATATCATCGAGCACGCGGTCTTTACGGTAATCCTCAACATGCTCCAAACCCGAGCCTTTGGCCTTCAGTCGCATATTGATGTCTTTGGTCACCAGACATACAAAGTCGTGCGTGTTCGTGCTTTGCAATCGCAGCGCCACATTGATAATGCGATTGTCATTGGCATGATGCGGGTGCGCGTTCAAATACGGTACCGTGCTGTCATCATGGATCAGCTGATCGGGATAAATAGCCAAGCGCCCAATGATCCGCCCATTGGCATTCATGCCGGTGTGAATGGGCACTCCGTCTTGCGTGTCCTTGGGGCTGGCATTCGCCAGCAGCTTATCAATGGCATTGATGGCAATCCGTGCTTCGCGGCTGACGTCTTTATCGTGGCGGTCCTTGATGGCATCGAGTTCTTCGAGCACCGTCATCGGAATAACGACTTTGTGCTCGTTGAATGCGGTCACGGCCATCGGATCGTGCAGTAGCACATTGGTATCCAACACATAAATTTTTTGCATGGCATCTCCAAAGGAGGTCATTCCATAAAGGCGCAGGAAGTGGGTGAGATAGCAAGGTGAAGGCAGGCGCCTGAAGCACTTTGATCAGGAAGGCCATGAGGCTTTGTAGCCTTTGGGGTAGCGCGGTCTCAGACAACAGCGAGTCCCGGGTCAGTTTGCCTAGGCAGAATGCTTAAAGGCATACCTGATTATTGGCAGGCATTACCGAAATGTCAAAGACCAAAAACGCGCCATTCGTGTGCGATACTATTGGCCGCTTTCTGACTAAAACAGGACCCGTGACCATGAGTGATACCGAGATCTCCCGCATGCGCGATATGCTTGCCCGCCAACAGCAGTCGTTCCTGAACGAAGGGGCTGTCAGCGCAGAAACCCGCATCGATCGCCTTGATCGCGCCATTAATCTGGTATTCGATAATCAGACCGCCCTTGTCGATGCCATGTCAGCAGACTTCGGCAATCGCTCACGCCACCAGTCCCTGATGGCCGATGTGTATAACTCCATCGAAGGGCTCAAGCACGTTAAAAAACACGTACGCAGCTGGATGAAGCACGACAAACGCAAAGTCATGTTCCCGCTCAATTTAATGGGCGCGAAAGCACGCGTGGAGTATCAACCCAAAGGCGTCATCGGCAACATCACCACCTGGAACTTCCCGCTGTATGTCGCCATGGGCCCATTGGCCGGCATTCTGGGGGCCGGCAACCGCGCCATGATCAAACTATCCGAGGTCACGCCGCATTCGGCCGGACTGATGCAAAAACTGTTTGCCCAATACTTCGATGAAACCGAATGCGTGGGTGTGACGGGTGGCCCCGAAGTCGGTGCGGCATTTGCAGGCCTGCCACTGGATCACATTATCTTCACCGGCGCGACCGGTGTCGGTCGCCACATTTTAGCGGCGGCAGCACCCAACCTGACGCCAGTGACCTTGGAACTCGGCGGCAAATCACCGGTCATTATCAGTCGCAGCGCAGACTTCAAAGAAGCTGCACTGCGCATCGCCGCCGGCAAAGCACTGAATGTCGGCCAAGTTTGCCTATCGCCGGATTACGTGTTTGTACCGGAAGAATCAGTCGAACTGTTTGCGGCATCCTTGCAATCCGAACTGTCGACCATGTTCCCCAACATTGCCACCAACGGCGATTATTCGGGCGTTGTGAATCGTCGCCATTACGATCGCCTGTGCGGTTATCTGGACGATGCCAAAAGTCAGGGCGCCGATGTGCGCGCCATCAACCCCGCCAATGAAGACCTCAGTCCTGCGGCAGCATGCAAGCTGCCCTTCACACTGGTCGTTAACCCGACCGACACCATGAAGGTGATGCAGGAAGAATTGTTCGGGCCCGTGCTGTGCATCAAACCCTACAAGAAAGTGGACGATTGCATTGCCTACATCAATGCGCGGCCACGCCCTCTGGCCCTGTATTACTTTGGCCAAGATCGCGCCGAAGAACGGCACGTGCTCGACCACACCATTTCAGGTGGCGTCACGCTGAATGACGTCATGGGCCATGTGAGCTGCGAAGATCTGCCATTTGGCGGCATCGGTGCCAGCGGAACGGGCAATTACCACGGCATTGAAGGTTTCAGAACTTTCAGTCATGCCCGTGCGGTGTATCGCAGCACCAAGCTGAACGTCATGAAACTCGGCGGCATGATGCCCCCCTACGGCAAGAAAACCGACGACGGCCTGAAACGCATGATCAAAAAATAACAGGCCTTGCCGGTGTTGAAAGGGCTGCCTGGCGGGCAGCCCTTTTCTTTTAACGCAGTTCTTGAAGCGACGACATACGCTGCCGGCTTGTCTTACGTTTCATCACTCGCTGCAGCCGGCAACCGTCGCAACAGCACATACAAAGCACCCGCGCCGCCGTCGGTTGGCAATGCGCTGTGGTACGCCAGAACAGCGCCAACCTGTTGCAGCCATTGTGCGACATGGCTTTTTAATTTTGCATTGCGACTGTCCTCGCGCCCGCCTTTGCCGTGCACAATGCGTACCACACGACAGCCACGCTGCATCGCCTCATCAATAAACGCAGGCAACTCACGACTCGCTTCATCCAGACGATAACCATGCAAATCCAGTGTTGCTTCCGGCTTCATACGCCCGGAGCGTAATTGCTTGAACAAGTTCTGCTGGATGCCCGGGCCACACCATGCAAGCCATTCTTCCGGCGAACGGGCAGGCGTGTAATCGGATACCGGCAATGCCTGCTCGTCACTCACGCCTAATGCGGCTTGCCGACGCGCCTTTTGGTTGGCGCTCAGTGGTTGCCGCCGCGTAGCCGGTGACGTTGCACGCGATGACGATGCAACATCGGACACTTTCATGGGGCGAACGCCTTTCATCGCCTCACGAAATACCGCCATATCCTCATCATCCGTCATTGCTACTCACCGTCATCGAACGGCTCGCCCAAGTCATCGCCCGAACTCTCCAGCAACTGAGCTGCGGCACCGCCCGACAGCTGCTCGACATCGCGCAACTTGCGTTGTATCACCCGCGTACGCGTTTCGGCCTGTCCGATCACGTTACTGGCTTCGGTCAGTTTTTTCTGTGTTTTGGCCAGTACCGCACCAAAGTTGCCAAACTCGGTTTTGATGGCGCCCAACAACTCCCACACCTCGCTGGAGCGCTGCTCAATCGCCAGTGTGCGAAAGCCCATCTGCAGGCTATTCAATAATGCCGCCGTTGTCGTTGGCCCTGCCACGACAACTTTATACTCACGCTGCAGCTTTTCAAACAATCCGGGGATGCGCAGCACTTCGGCGTACAGGCTCTCGAACGGTAAAAACAGCACGGCAAAATCCGTGGTGTGCGGTGGCTCGATGTATTTATCCGCAATACTTTTTGCAAAGCCTTCAATCTTTCTGGCAAATATTTTTTGAGCTTCCAGAATAGCCACACCATCCAAGGCAGCATCGAGAACCGACTGCAATTGCTGATAATCCTCGATTGGAAATTTGGCATCGATAGGCAGCCAGACGCTATCGCCGTGATCACGGCCCGGCATACGAATCGCAAACTCAACGTGATCATTGCTGCCCGGCCGGGTTTTTACATTGCTCGCGTACTGCTCGCGCGTCAGCAATTGCTCAAGCAGATTGCCGAGTTGAAACTCGCCTAACACACCGCGTGTTTTGACATTCGACAACACACGCTTAAGATCGCCAACGCCGCTGGCCAGCTGCTGCATTTCACCCAAGCCCTTTTGCACCTGCTCCAACCTTTCACTCACCAGCTTGAACGATTGCCCCAGACGGGTTTCCAAGGTGTGGTGCAGCTTTTCATCGACCGTCTGGCGCATTAATTCCAGCTTTTGGCCGTTATCCGCTTGCAACAACTCCAATTTCTTCTCGACGGTGCTACGAATGGATTCCAATGTTTTGGACAGCTCTTCGCGATTGCTGCGCGCACTGTCTTCAATTTGGGCTTTCAATTGCACCAAGCGACTATCCATTGCCACGGTGAGGGCCTGATGCTGTTGGGCGGTATGCTCACTAAAGCGCAACAGACTGTTGCTCAACTCTTCCCGACTATCGCGCAACTGGCGCGCCTGCTCTTCACGCAAAGCGCGAAACTCTTCGGTCAGCACGCGATGCAGATCCGCGCCATCTTGCGGCGAGCGGCGCATCCATAAAAAGCCTAATACAAATCCTGCCAACAAGGCCGGCAAGACCCATAGCCATTCCATCATGATCAACCCACAACATTGTTTTCAATAGAGGAACATACTCGCGCTACCGAGTGGGCGCAAGTGGCTCAGACAGCCTGAACCATTGGATTTTTTACAACGCGATTGCGGCCGGTCTCTTTGGCTTCGTAAAGTCCTTCATCGGCTGCTTTAACAAGCTGTTCAGGCCGAATGTCCGACTGTCCCGGGAAGCAATAGCTAACCCCCACGCTGATCGTGACATGATCACTGGTCTTTGATGCCGCATGCGGCGCCATCAACTTCTCAACAATTTCACGGCAGCGATTGGCAACGATAACCGCCTCCTCGCCGGTATTTGGCAAAATAATGCCAAACTCTTCGCCGCCATAACGTGCCACCAGATCGCCTGGCCGTGCCACGGCGCTTGCCAAGGCTTGTGCCACGGCCTGCAAGCAATGATCGCCTTCAATGTGGCCGTAGTGATCGTTGTATAACTTGAAGTGGTCAATATCGATCAATACCAAGGCTAATGATGTTTTGGCCCGTTCGGCGCGCTTCCATTCCTGATCCAGGTACTCATCGAAATACCGACGGTTGGCAACGCGCGTCAGGCCATCCGTCCGCGTCATGCGCTCCAGCTGCCGATTGGCTTCGTTCAACTCGCGCGTACGCTCATCAACCAACTCTTCCACCACCTTGGTGCGCTCCTGGATCACGCGAATATAGGCCAAGGTCAGCAACGTGATGGATGCGCCAAAGATAAATGCAAACAATGGTTGGCTGCTGCGCCGTGCATTGATATACGCACTTGATGGCGTGGCCACCAACTTCCATTGCCGGCCAGCCATCTCCCGCAATGGTCGCTCATAGGTATACTCGGGGAGCCATGTGTAATCCGCGCCTTCGCCGGCAAGGCTGACCTGACGCAACGCACCACCCAGGGTTTCGCTGTCGTCTCGCAAGTCCACTCTCACGCCCTGACTCAAACCTTCCAACAAGCCGGATTTTTCAATAATCGAATCCAATCGAAAACTGGCCAGAATCAGCCCTTTGGTTTGCACAACCCGATCATCGGCCACGATGGGAGAACCACTGTATACCGGCACGAACGCGGCAAAAATCACTTCTTTATTGTCCGAGAACGGTGAGCGGAACAACTCGGTCGCCTGGATCTCGCCGCTGCGCCGGGCGCGAGCAATATCCTTCACCCTCACCGGGTCACCCTGCACGTCCAACGACACCATCAGTCCGCCACCACCTTGAGGCTCCAGCAACGTGATGGGGAAGTAATCCTCCCGCTCTTCAGCCACCTGAATCGAAATATCACCAGACCCCATGCGCATACCCATGCTGCTGGTATCCACTTCCAAAAAGACCGGAGACCCGCCTGCGGCTTCTAACTGCTTTTCGGTAAATGCGCGTTTGGCATGAGGCACGCGCAATGCCCAGGCCACCGTGGTGATACCCGGGTGGCGGCGCATCACATCGGTCGTAATGGTTTTAAACTGGGCGGCCGGCAATTCGCCATAGGCCTCAAAGAAGCTTTTCCAGCGGTACAGGGTTTCGTACTGCAACTCCAGCTCACGCTCAAGCGCCGCCGCACGCTTGTTGATGTCGGCAATGAATTCAAGCTGGATATTCTCGACCTCGGCATCGGCCAGGCGCCAAGCGGAAAAGCCGCTCAAACCCACCCCTACCACGCCAAGAATGACGAGTACAACTAACCGCAACATTATTAAACTTTCCGTGTTTTAGAAGATTCTGGTTTGAGTATAGCAACGCATTTGTGATCTGCTTCACATTTTTTATACCAAATGCACAGGGGGCCTTCTATTTTTATAACTCCTTCTCATTTAAAAGGGATCAAACGCACAAATCGAGTCCTTCACGAGCCCCTGCGGTGATCTACACGGGGTTCAGGCATCAGGAGATTGTCATGCACCGTCACTGCCGGATCGCTCTCATTCTCGCCATTATGGTGGCCAGCCCTTGGGTTATGGCCGGCAAAATTTACCAGTGGCGCGATGCGACCGGCAAGCTGCATATCAGCGATACGCCACCACCCACCCAAGCTTCGCCCGAGAACGCCGCACCGCCACTGCAAACCGCACCCGACAAGACGTTGCACTCCGTCGAGCCCCCGGCCGGCAGCCCTGAAATACACCGCGCACCGGTTAACCGCCGCAGAATCAACAAAAGCATTGAACAGTACCAGACTGTTCAACCGGCCCCGTAAACCGGCCCTCACCCGTCCGGGGGACTCGCCCGCCATGGCCTGACATTACAATCAACGGCCTACACTCGGGAGAACACCATGGATATCGGCCTCTGCTTACCGTACATGAAGCCCGGTTTGAATCGGCAAACCGTACTGGATTGGTGCCGAATGATTGATCAAGGGCCATTCGCCAGCCTGTCATGCGGGGAACGCATCACTGGCCCAACGCTGGAAATGCGTCAGGTACTGGCCACGGCCGCGGCCGTCACCGAGCGCGTCCGCATTGTGCCATCCCTGTATGTACTGCCGATGCATTCAGCCGTTTGGGCTGCCAAAGAGATTGCCACACTGGATGTGCTCTCTGGCGGCCGCGTTGAAGTCACCGTGGGCGTGGGTGGCCGCGAAAATGACTATCGTGCCGTAGGGGCCTCATTTGCCAAGCGCCACCAGCGCATGGATGAGCAAGTCGCCCAAATGCGCCGTATCTGGGCAGGAGAACCCCCGTTTGAAGGTGCCGATCCGGTCGGCCCCATGCCCCTGCAGGCCGGCGGCCCACGACTGCTGGCGGGCGTAATGGGCCCTAAAAGCATGGCGCGCGTGGCTCATTGGGCCGATGGCATTTATGCTTTCTCCATGAACGGCAACCGAGCAGAAATCGACACCTTGTTTCGCATGGCCGACGCAGCTTGGGAGCAAGCCGGTCGCACCACCCCGCCACGCAAAGTCGGTGGCTTCTGGTATTCCCTCGCTCCCGATGGCAAAGCCCGCCTTCAGGACTATGTCTTTAATTATCTGAAAGTGCTGGACGCCGGTTTTGCCCGCAACATGGCCGATAGCATGACGCGCTACACCCCCGAGGCGGTCGCCGACGCACTCGCCGATCTACAACGGGCCGGCTGCGATGAGGTTTTTCTAGTGCCCGCCACGGATCACCATGACGAAGTCAGCGAAAGTGCCCGTCTGGTTCAGTCCGGCTAATCATGCCTGCCAGTACCGCTGCAACGCCTGATGGAGCTGTTTGATATTCACCGGCTTCATTAAAAACGCATCAAAGCCTGCATGCTGGGGCGACTCATCTGCCATGTGTGCCGACAATGCCAATATAGGCACGCGCGGCCACGCATTTTCTTCTTCCAGAATGCGGATTGCGGCCACTGCGGCATAGCCGTCCATAACCGGCATTTCACAGTCCATCAAGATCGCATCAAATGCAGCATGATCTTCACGGTACACCTCCAGTGCTGCCTGCCCATGATGCACCACCGTGCTGTGCGCACCCAGACGACGAAGCAAACCTTCAACCACCATGCAATTCACCGGGTTGTCTTCGGCCACGAGCACACACAAACCCGGCAACTGCATTGCCTGCGCGGCTTGTGGCTGACCGGCTGCCATCTGCACTTCACGCAGCGTTTGTTCATCGGGCAATGCAAACGACAACAACACCGTGACGCGCGTGCCCTGTTCCGGAACACTCTCAATCTCGATCGTGCCGCCCATTAGCCCGATCAAATCCCGGGAGATCGACAGCCCAAGTCCCGTACCACCAAATCGACGGGTCGTGGAGGCATCTGCCTGCGTAAACGACTGAAAAAGTTTCTTCTGCTGCTCTGGCGTAATACCGACACCGGTGTCACTCACAATCAAGCGAACCTGCACCTCGCTTGCACGCTGCTCCACACACTGCACGCGCAGCGAAACCTGACCGCTTTCCGTAAACTTGAATGCATTGCTCAGCAGATTCATCAACACCTGACGCAACCGCGTGGGATCGCCGCACAGCAAAGCGGGCACACAAGGATCAATATCCAGCGCGGCATGGATTTGTCGCCGCTTTTGCACGGCGAATATTTCCATCACATCTTTTGACAGACGATGCATATCAAACGGAATGGTCTCGAGCTCTAACTTACCGGCAGCAATTTTCGAGTAATCCAGAATGTCATTCAGAATATTCAACAACGCCCGTCCTGAGCTCAAAACAGCATCCACATAATGTCGCTGCTCCCGATCCAGTTTGGTGCCTGATAGCAGTTCCGTCATGCCCAGCACGCCATTCATGGGGGTGCGAATTTCGTGGCTCATGGTCGCCAGAAAACGACTTTTTGCTTCGCTCTCGGCTTGTGCCTCGGTCACTGCCATGCTGGCCGTGACCTCCTTCAATCGGGCCTTCAATAATTCAGTGTTTATTGCCAGCTCTTTTTCTTTTAATTCATTAATTTGCCGGCCCAGACCCACCGACAGCAAAAGCATTTGGATGCTGTATCCGACATTCATGCCGTAATGCGCAATCACCGTATTATTAACAATCCCGACAAATGGCGAACACACAAACACCATGCCAATAAACAATACCAGGACGATCGAAGCAAAAAAGTAAATTCCGGAATTCGCAATGCCGCGCCGCCATAAAATCCAGCTCTGCAGTGTAATAAAGATAAACAACAGCAGCGCCAGAATCATCACGCCGCCCGTCATCCATATCGGCGGCAGCACGGGCACAACCAACGCCAGCAACACACTGGCGATAGCAAAAGTGCGATTGGCTCGTGACAAACTCGGCATATGCGTTCTAACGCCCATGAACACATCGGCAAACAACAGCATGGACGACATCGCCAGCAATGCCGCCACGAACATCGAGACGTATTCATAGCCGCGCAAAAAAGCAGGCCATATTTCAAAAAAGCTGCCTTCGTCCGCTGCTGACAAGGTCACAATGGCAAACGCCAGATGCACGGCATACAACCCGAATGCATTTTGCCGCGTGGAGAGAAACAAAAAGAAATTATACAAGATGAGACCAATCGCCAATCCATAAAACAGATTGTCGAACATGCGATCTCGCAATAAATGATTCAGGTGATACTGCGAGCCACTGATCGTCAGCGGCAACATCAAATGACCATTACTTTGCAAACGAATATAAAAGGTGCGCTGCGAATGGGCGGGCACGCTTATCGGCAAGGCAAGATGCGGCTCCTGGATAAACCGCTCTGAAAATGGTTTGTTCAAGCCCGTCGCGTATTGCGTCACCACCTTGCCGCGCTCAACGGTATACAGGCGAATGTCATTATGAAAACCAACATTGGTTTCCAGAATAGGCCGTATTGCATTCGCTCCTTCATTGGTTGCTTCAAAGCGAAACCACCAGGCATGACGAGAAAAGCCATGCTCAATGACCTTTGCCACCGGTTGAAAATCAGCATCCCTGGCAATGATCGCTTCAATATCCAGCGTGGCGTCGGGATCTTCGAGTTCGAATAAATACGGGTTCAGTGAGACACGCTGCATGTCTTCCGTCAACGGTAAAACAGGCGCAGCAGCCGTCGCGCCCACGCTGGCCAGAAAAAACAGCAGTGCAACCACCGGCGTCATCCAGCGGGAGCCTGTTGCACTGACCTGCCTTTCCGTTGCTTGCGTCATCGCGCCATCCCGAGCTTCCTGCCTCTTGATCATAGACAAGGCCGAAGGGATTGGGAAATGCGCTTGCGGAGCAGCAGCCCATCGGATAGCGTAATGCCCTGACTCCAACCGATGCATTCATGAGGAACCACGCATGTCGAACACAGGAAAAGTCATTTTAATCACCGGCGCCGGCAGCGGCATGGGCCAGCTGGCCGCCCGCAATTTTGCGGCGCAAGGCGCCAAAGTAGCGGCACTGGACATCAACGAGGCAGGCCTTGCCAAAACGGCCGAAGGCCTGAGTGCCGTCAAAACCTGGAAGGTCGACATCACTGATTACGCGGCCGTCAGCAAAGCGGCTGACGAAATCGAGCAGCAACTCGGCCCGATCGACCGGGTGTTTAACTGCGCGGCCATCATGCCCTTTGGCAAATTGATTGAGCAGGATGTCGGACTACAACACAAAATCATGGCCATTAACTGGGGCGGCCTGGTCAACATTGCCAACGCCACCCTGCCCAAAATGAAAGCCCGCGGCAAAGGCGACTTCATCAGTTTCGCCTCCGTCGCCGGCCTGATTCCAACGCTGCTGACCGGCGCCTACTCTGCATCCAAGGCGGCTGTCGTGTTCTATAACGAAACGCTGTATCACGAGAACCTGAACAGCGGCATCCGCTTTGCCAGCGTTTGTCCGCCGGCCGTCGCAACCCCGCTGCTCGAACAAGGCAAGAGTGCCTGGCCCAAAATGATCGACACGGAAGGCGATCCCATCAAACCACAAGCCGTACTGGATGCCATCGAAAAAGCGCTGGATAAAGGGCAGTTTCAGGTGTTCCCCACCGGGCGCGCCAGAATGGGAGCGCTGGCTCGCCGCCTGATTCCGGGTGCTATCTGGAAGCAAGTGCATAAAGTCGAGGGTTGGTAATTCACCTCTTGCGGTTAATCCCCGCTCGGCGTATCGTCATGAGCCTGTGGCAGCTGTTAACCCGGGCTCATGACAACACCTCTTTCCCAAGCGCGCTATCTCAATCTCATCACCTTTCGCAAGAACGGTCAGGCGGTTGAAACGCCGATCTGGTTTGCTGCCAATGGCGAATGGCTGTATGCGGTGTCCAACGGACAGGCCGGCAAAATAAAACGCTTGCGCAACAGCCCGCGATCGCGGGTTGCCAGCTGCACCATGACCGGCAAGTTGCTCGGCCCTTGGCAAGACACCGAAACCTTTATTTTAAGCGACCCCGCCGAAATCCAACGCGCGTGGCGTGCCATGACCGACCGGTACGGCTGGCAAATGAAACTGCTGGATGCGGGCGCCCGGTTGGGTCGACGCATCGAAGATCGCGCTTGGCTCGCGATTCGAAAACCCACAACACCCTGACACGACAAGGAACCTTATATGCGTGCATTACATCCAACACAAACCGGCCGCAGCAATCTGCTGTTTCTGCTGGCCGCCGCTGTCATTGTGATTGCCACTGGATTGATGCTCATCATGAACCAGTCTGTGCCCGACAAAACCGAAGTCATTGAAGTGGTCGAAACCAGCGGCCCCATTGAACGCACGCCGCCCGCCGCCGAGCCTGAAGTAATTATTGAAGAGGCGCCGCCAGCTGCTGCTGCCGCACCCAAACCCGAGCCACTGCCCAGCCTGGATGCGAGTGACGGCGAAATTCGCACACGCCTATTGGCGCTCTCGACGCCCGCACTCGGCAACTTATTGAGCAACGAAGCACTCCTGCGCAAATTCGTCGTTTTGGTCGATAACATCGCACGCGGAAAAATAGCACCCCGCTACAATCCGGTGAACGCACCCTCTGGCACATTCACCGTGCAAGGTGCTGACGCGCTGCATGCAGACCCTGCCAGCTTCTCGCGCTACACACCGTATGCAACGGTCTTGACCGCCATCAATCCTGATGCACTCACCAAATTCTATTGGCGCTATTACCCTTTGCTGCAACAAGCCTATGTGGATCTCGGTTACCCGCGCGCGCAATTTCACCCGCGCATGCTGGCCGCCCTCGACATGTTGATCGCAGCACCGTTGATGCCCTCCGATGCGGAACTGGTTCAGCCCAAGGTGCTGTATCAATACGCCGATCCCGCGTTGGAGAGTCTGCCTGCCGCGCAAAAACAAATCATGCGCATGGGCCCGGACAACCAAACCAAGGTTCAGCAATACTTAAAAACCTTGCGCGCCAAACTCGCCAAGCAATAACAAGGAAACCGCCATGAGCAGCCGGTTTGAATTCAGCCATGATGCAGAGACGGTCTACAGCTTATTGACCGACCCGCAATTTCTGGTAGACCGCAGCCTGGCCTTGGGTGAACTCAGCGCCGACTGCGAAGTCGAAGAAGACGATGATTCAGCCACGGTCACCATGACCCGCGAGGTCAAACGCGATTTGCCCGCGTTTCTGGCCAAGCTATTCAACCCGATTCAGACCATGAGCATGACCGAAGAGTGGCAACGCAAGGACGACGGCTTCAGCGGCCACTACCGTATTGAAGTGCATGGACAGCCGGTGACGATTGATGCTCAATTTGGCTTAAAGCCCGGCAAAAAAGGCTGCATTTACACCATCGAATTCAGCTGCAAGGCACGCATTCCACTGGTCGGTCGCAAAGTGGAGCAGTTTATTGCCGAGCAAGCCAAAGAAGGCGTCAGCAAAGAAATGGCCTACCTGAAAAAGCAGCTGGGTTAAGCTTTTAGCGTCGCCAACTCCGCCTTGACCTGACTGACCAACTCATCCACCTGCGCTATTTCAGCGGGCGTTAGGGTCACGCCATCATCCACGCCATCGGGTAATTCCTGATAAGCCTCGTCATAAAAAAGACGCCCATCGGCGCGATGCAAATATTTACGTGCAACATAGGCATTGCCGTCACGAAACCGATCCAGGAATGCTCTGGATTCACCATAGCGAAAACCAATAAAGGGCGTGTCATCCCAACTCGACGATAACTGTTTTGCCATGGCAGAACACAGTGCGGTCTGACGGCGCGCCACGAGATCGGTGCCTTTCTGTGAAGGCAGCTGTGTTTGTGCATACAGCAATGCGGCCATGACACGCACACCGGGGGAAACATTGGCGACACGCGCGGAAGCAACATTAAACGGGCGCCAATCAATATTGCAGGCCTCACAAAAATCAACGACCAATCCGCGCTCATGCAACTGTGCGCGCTCAAAGGGCCGGACAATGATATTCTCTACTCCGAACGCAGAAGCCCATAAATCCAGACTCTTGTCATATTCATGTGCACGGTATTTTTTACCGATTGCAATTTTTTCGATGTATTCATGAAACCCCAGCGATGAGCGACCGCTCTTAATCGCCTGGACATAACAAGATCTTAAATACAGGTCTTGTCGCCGCAGATAACAAACCACACGAATGTCATCGAAATGCGCTTTCAGGTCGCCAATCATGCGTTGCACATGCGGCAGCTCTTTTCCGAAAGACCAGAAGACCTCGCCACTGACAACCGTCATCGCCAAAGTCGATTCATCGACTTGTTGCAAAAAAGACTCCCATAATTCGGCACGCGCTATTTTTCCTCCACTCAACTGCTGAAGGTCGCGCGCAAACATGGAATGATTGCCGCCAGAATTAGGGCCTTTTTCAGGGTAAAAAATGCCCCGCGCGCGCAATTTGGCGCGATTTCTTGCCATAAACCGCTGGATCGTTGTCGTGCCGGTTTTATTGGTACCAATATGCAGATACAGGGTTTTCTTGCTCATGTCTTATCCGTTTTGTGCAACATCAATTCATCCAGCGTCAATCGATAACCGGGGATAAATTCTTTCAAGAAATAAACCACCTCGGGCAACGCATCGTACGCTTTCAGACGCCGCTCAATGTCTTTGCCCGCACTGGAAAACTCGTGATTGCCAGCCGCGATTTCTGCCTGGCATTTCAGATAGGCCGCAATGGTATCAGCCGCCTTGATCAATTGCCGATGCTCTGCGGGCAACTGATGCTCGATCATGTAACACGAAAAGGATTCGCGCAGCGGCTCTGGCAACAACGCCACCAATTCTTGCTCGGCTTTCGCTTCAATGGACTTGTAGGCATCGCGGATCGCATCCGAATGGTACTTTACCGGCGAAGGCAAATCGCCGGTAATCACTTCACTGACGTCGTGATACAGCGCGGCAGCCGCCACGGCATTGGCATCGACCGTGCCGGCATACAGACGATTACGGATCAGCGCCAGCGCGTGCGCAATCGTGGCCACCTCCCAGCTGTGCTCCATGACATTTTCTTGAACCACATTGCGCTTCATTCCCCAACGAATAATCCAACGCAATTTACTCAGGTATGCAAAAAACGGGCTGCCCATGCCAACTCCCTGTGATGAACTTCACAAGGGCCTATTATGAGCTATAGTAACCAGAAGGCGCGACCACTATAAAAACAAGGATTGTTGAATGCCCCTCAGCCGCCCGGCCTACCTATTCCTGTTAAGCAGTTTTGCCGGTTTACCCGCTTGGGGCGCACCGGTCACCGGCCTTGATGAAATCGTTATCCCTGAAATCATTACCGCGACCCGACTGCGCCAGAGTCAGGCCGATACGCCGGCCAGCATGACCGTGATCGACCGCAATTTTATTGCCAGCAGCGGCATCCGCAACCTGCCCGAGATTTTCCGTTTTGTCCCGGGCATGTCGGTCGCCAGCCGCGATGGCTACAACTATGTCGTGAGTTACCACGGCACCAACTTCGTGGACAGTCGCCGCATGCAGGTTTTGCTGGACGGTCGCTCGGTGTATTCCACCGGGCTGGCCAATGTCAGCTGGACGGATCTGCCCGTCTCACTCGAAGACATTGAGCGCATTGAAATCACCCGCGGCCCGGATGCCTCGACCTACGGTGCCAATGCATTTCTCGGCGCCATCAATATTATCACCCGGCATCCACAAGATTCGGAGCATCTGGCACTCAGCACACGTCAGGGCGACGGCGGCATCGAAGACTATCAGCTGCGCTACAGCGATGGCCATGAATCGGCCCAATGGCGTGCCACGCTATCGCAACGCCACGACAACGGCTTCGACACCCAGGCCGACGGCGTCACCGATCGCCGCGACAGCAATGATCAATGGCTTGCTGACGGCCGGCTCACGCTCACGCCCGACAACAGTTGGCTGATTGACTTGCAAGCCGGTTACAAGAACGGCACCCACACCGAAGACGCTTTCGATGGCTCCATTCGGACCTACCCCAATCCCGAGAACACGCTGCAATATGTTTCGGCCATCGTCGAGAAAACGCTCAACCCGCAGCACACACTGAAGATGCACACCTATTACCGCAAAGAAACCATTGAGCAAGATTGGGTTTCCTGCCTGCCCCCCATCACCTTGAGTGCCAATCTGGGCGCCCTGTACCTCAGCAACCCGGGCTACGTTGCGGAACTGCTCGACGGCAATAACCCCATGGGCACCGGCGGCACGGCCCGTGATGATGCGCTCGCCCTCGCATCGCTGACCGACTATTTTTCCATGGGCGGGCCGGCTGCTGCCGATGTCTGCGGCTATGCCAATCAGGACACCACCCAAACGCGTCAGCACATCGAATTCCAGGATACCTGGGTCGCCTCCGAGCAGTTTCGCATGGTGGCCGGCGCCAGTTTTCGTCAAGACGAGCAAACCTCTGAAACCTATCTGAATGGCAGCGTTGATGAAGACAGCGTGCAAGTCTTTGCGCACGGCGAGTATCGACTCGGATCACGCTGGGTTTTCAATTTAGGCGGTCTCTATGAAGACGAAGAAACCGCTGACAACACCTTTTCACCGCGCGCGGCCATCAACTTTAATATCACACCCGGCCAAACGCTTCGCGCGGTCTACTCGGAGGCCTATCGCACACCGGATATTTTCGAGAACAGTGCCGACTGGTCGTATGTCGTTCGCAGCTTAGACACACCCGTACTCGGCAAGTACGCCGCGCGTTACTTCCCCACGGCGCAGGCAAAAGGCCATCTCGACAACGAACACATCGTCTCACACGAAATCGGTTATTTTGGAAACTTCCCGGATAGCGGCGTCCAGATCGACATCAAACTGTTCCACGACAAGCTCGATCACTTGATTTCACAAGGCATGAGCATTACCAACTTCAACCCGAACAACTATGCGCACCTCACGCAAGACGGCGCGGAAACCGAAATTCATTATTGGCCGACGCGGGACATCCACTTGCGCCTGACGTATGCCTACATTGATGTGGATACCGAGATATGGTTTTGGCGAGAAACATTATTTACGCCGGAGAATGCCGCCAGTCTATTTGCACAATTTCGTCTGCCGCAGCAATGGGATTGGTCCGTATCGTACTACTACGCCGACAACATTAATTTCAAGCATTTCAGCCGCGCCGACACCCGCCTAGCCAAAGTCTGGCCGTTGCGCAAAGGTGCATTGGAAATCGCCGGCATCATTCAACACCGGCTGGACAACAACGGCGATTTATTTTCTGACAATCTCTACGAGAACGACACCCGTGCCTTTATACAAGCGGAACTGCGATTCTGATTCATAGTCTGACACCTCATGAAACGGAACGCACTCACAGCACAATGGATCGCATGCTGGCTCATGATACTGGCAGCCTCGCTGGCGCGTGCTGCCGACCTGCCATCACCTGAAACCGTACACATTGACGTTGTGGGCGCCGCCAACACCATAGCGGGCCAGGCGTTCGAACAGCAGGCTGAAAAAAAACAACAGCAATTCAAGCGCTCTATTCATTTGCTGGAAAACATTCCCGAACCGCACGATCACGATGCTGCACACCATGCATTAATCATTCTGGGAGATGCCGCACTCAATGCCATAGAGCACTGGCCTCGCGGTTACGACATTCTGATTGCTGTTCATGTCAGCCCCTCTCTGTTTGCCAAGAAGCAACGCTTGCAGCCACCCGATGGGACCCGCATCAGCGCGCTGTTCAGTGGTGCGCCCATCGAGCGACAGCTGCGGCTTGCGAAACTCATCCTGCCTCGCGCCCATCAATTGATTATTCCGTATCGCAGTGAGCATCAACACCTGCTCGATGCCATGTTGACGCAGGATCATGCCGACATCGTGCTCGAACCCTATTTATGGGAAGAATCTGCGGATGCCATAAAAACCTTACAGCCCTTGTTGCGCAACACCGATGCGATACTGGCATTGAATGCGCTCGGCGCCATCACCCCGGAATCCATTCGCGGCATCCTGTTAAGCGCCTATCGCCAAGGAAAGCCCGTGATTGGCATGGATGCGGCGTATGTGCGCGCAGGCGTATTGGCCACAACCGACACCAGCCTCGAACAATACTCATTGGAAACCGAGCGCATGATTCGTCAATGGCTATCGGATGGTCATCTACCGAGCGCTGACTACCCACGTTTATTTTCCGTGCACATCAATACCCGCGTTGCGCAATCATTGAATCTGGTATTGCCCGACGAACAATCGCTCACAGATCGACTACTGACACAGGAAGCAGCACCATGAAGCGCTGGCATGATCCCGGCATTCGCACGCAAGTCATCTGGCTTGCCCTCACTCCGGCGATGCTGATTTTTATTGTCTTGCTCGGTTACTTCACGACCGGGCAAGTCCGTACCATTGACGAGCATCTCGACGACAAAGGACAGCGCGTCGCACGCCAAATTGCAGCGGCCAGTGAATACACTTTAATCACCGGCGACACCGACCCCATTGATGCCTTGTTACGCAACACCCTGGATGAAGACATTATTGCCATTGCACTGCAAGATGCGCAGGGACGCGTATTGGCACAAGCCGCCACCGAGGATCGCGCCGCATTTGGTACCCGTTTTTTCAATGAAGCCGTCTTGCAGCCCATTCATGATCCTCATGCAACACCCGATCAGGCTGGCAACACTCGAAAGCTCGGTGCCGTATTGATTGCCGTATCCGACACGCCTACGCGCATCGCCCAGCGCCGGTCGGTCATGATCGCAGTCGCGCTGGGATCCAGCGTGTTGATGCTGGCATTCATCATGGCCTGGGTGATTGGTCGCCATATTGTCGGACCGCTGGAAACCGTCACGCACGTTGTTCGAAAAATTGAAGAGGGCAGCTTAGGTGCCCGCACACCGGTACAAAGCAATGGCGAAATAGGCCAATTGCAGCGCGGCATTAACAGCATGGCCGACAGCCTCGAGAGCCATGAAAAAACCTTGCGAAAAACCATTCATGAACTAAAAGAAGCGCGCGCATCGGCTGAAAACGCCAGTCAAGCCAAAGGCAATTTTTTGGCCGTTATGAGCCATGAATTGCGCACACCAATGAATGGCACTCTGGGCATGCTGGAGTTGTTATCGCATTCATCCTTGAACAAGAGCCAACAACAACATGTCGACATTGCCATGGAATCGACCCGACACTTACTTTCCGTCGTTGAGGACGTGCTCGACTTCTCTCGCATTGAACAAGGCAAATTGGAACTCGAGCCGCATTACTTTGGTCTGGCGGATATGCTGGAGCGTTGTTTGAGCACTTTTGAAATGGCTGCGGCACGCAAAGGTCTCGACATCAACTTGCATATCGACACCGCACTGCGCCGTACCGCGGTCTATCTGGATGAAACGAGGCTGCGGCAAATTATTGTCAACTTGCTTGCCAACGCACTCAAATTCACCACGCAGGGCTCGGTGACGCTGCGCGCAGAAACCGTCCCCGAGAGCGGCGCGCAACTGGCACTCGCCATCACCGTGACCGACACCGGCATCGGCATTCCTGCAGACAAAATTCCAACCATCTTTGAGTCCTTCCGGCAAATCGACAGTGGCATGGGTCGGCAATTTGGTGGCTCGGGCCTCGGCCTTGCCATCACGCACCGTCTCTGTGATTTGATGGGCGCCAACATTGAAGTGCACAGCACGCAAGGCAAGGGTTCGTCATTTCGCATCATGCTGCATTGCAACGCCCGCGAAGATACCAGCCGCAAAGAAGTCACGGCAGAGCGCGACTGCTTCCCGCCGTTGCAAGGCTGCGTGTTGGTTGTGGAAGACAATAGCGTGAATCAATTTGTTATTGTGAACATGCTCAAGCAGTTTGGCTTATCGATCCTCACCGCCAATAACGGCATCGAAGCACTGACGGTGTTGCGCGAACAGTTACCGGACCTGATATTGATGGACTGCCAGATGCCCGGCATGGACGGTTTTCAGGCAACACGCGAAATTCGCGCCATGGCAGACCCGCAGCGCGCAGGCATTCCGATCATGGCGCTTACCGCCAATGCGATGACCGCCGATCGCCAGCAATGCTTGTCGGCCGGCATGGACGATTACATCAGCAAGCCGGTGAGCTTGCGTCGGCTGTATCAGGCGATACGCTATTGGCTGGAACACAAACAACCCGATTCCAATGGAGACAAGGCATGAGCATGAACGGCCCAACCATCATGAGCGGCGGACAGACGGGCGTGGATCGCGGCGCACTCGATGCGGCAATCGCCACCGACACCCCCTGCGGCGGCTATTGCCCGAAAGGCCGCCGCGCTGAAGACGGCGTCATTCCGGCGCAATACCCGCTCATCGAAACCGAGAGCGGCGACTACGAAGAGCGCACGCGCCGGAATGTCACCGAAAGCGATGCCACCCTGATTATTCACTTCGGCAGCCTCGAAGGTGGCACCGAACTCACCAAACGCTTTTGCAGCGCGCACAGCAAACCGTTACTGAAGATCGATGCCAGCAAAACCGACGTTGAACGCGCCGAACAAACGCTGTTTGATTTTTTATACAAGTACTCAGCGCGCACACTGAATGTCGCCGGCCCCCGGCGCAGCGAACACGCTGACGGCTATGATTATGCGTACCGGTTATTGACCCGGCTACTGCGTCGCTAAGGTTGCACCACCCCGTCAGCCCACCTCGGCCAGGTTGCCCTTATTCTCCAGCCAGTCTTTACGGTCGGGCGAACGCTTTTTGGCCAGCAGCATATCCAGCAGCTGATCGGTACCGTCGCCGGCGGTCACTTGCAGCTGCAGCAGCCGGCGCGTATCCGGATCCATCACCGTTTCACGCAGCTGGATCGGATTCATCTCACCCAAACCTTTAAAGCGCTGCACGTTGACTTTGCCGCGCTTTTTCTCGGCCGCAATGCGATCGAGAATGCCCTGTTTTTCAGCCTCATCGAGCGCGTAATACACGTCGTTACCGATATCGATGCGATACAAAGGCGGCATCGACACATACACGTGCCCGGCTGCCACCAAGGGCCTGAAGTGGCGCACAAACAAAGCGCACAGCAAGGTGGCAATATGCAGCCCGTCGGAATCGGCATCCGCGAGAATGCACACCTTGTGATAACGCAGGCCTTCCAGATTATCCGAGCCGGGGTCCACGCCCAAGGCAATCGCAATGTTGTGCACTTCTTGCGAAGCGAGAATTTCCTGAACGTCGACTTCCCATGTATTTAAAATCTTGCCACGCAACGGCATGATCGCCTGAAATTCGCGGTCGCGCGCTTGCTTGGCCGAACCGCCGGCCGAGTCGCCTTCGACCAAAAACAATTCACCGCGTTCAGGCTCCTGCGATGAACAGTCGGCCAACTTGCCGGGCAAGGCCGGGCCCTGGGTCACCTTCTTGCGCACCACTTGTTTGCTGGAGCGCACGCGGCGCTGCGCGCTGGCAATCACCATGGCAGCCAGCAAATCGCCTTCTTCGGTGTGCTGGTTCAACCACAGGCTGAAGGCATCTTTCACCACGCCACCCACGAAAGCCGCGCTCTCACGCGAACTCAATCGCTCTTTGGTTTGGCCGGAGAATTGCGGGTCCTGCAATTTGGCCGACAGCACATAACAACAACGATCCCAGATATCGTCTGGCGTAATTTTCACACCACGCGGCAGTAAATTGCGGAATTCGCAGTAGTCGCGCATGGCATCGGTCAGGCCGGTGCGCAATCCGTTCACGTGGGTGCCGCCCTGTGCGGTGGGAATCAGGTTGACGTAACTTTCGGTCACCAGTTCGCCGCCTTCGGGCATCCATTGCACGGCCCACTGCACGGCTTCGGTTGCGGCACTGAAATCACCGACAAACGGCTCGGCCGGCAGCGTTTCGTATTCGTGGGTGGCTTGCTGCAAGTAATCGCGCAAGCCGTCGGCATAACACCATTCCAAGGACTCTTTGCTGGCTTCGTCGGTAAAGGTCACGGTCAAACCGGGGCACAACACCGCCTTGGCTTGCAGCACATGCTTCAAACGGGAAATCGAGATTTTTGGCGAATCGAAATATTTGGGGTTGGGCTGAAACGTCACCATGGTGCCGGTCTGGCGTTTGGGTGCCGAACCGATCACCTCCAGTTCACTGACTTTCTCGCCGTCGGCAAACGCCATCTGATAGACGTTGCCATCACGGCGCACTTCCACCGTGAGAAATTCCGACAAGGCATTCACCACCGACACGCCCACACCGTGCAGGCCGCCGGAGAACTGATAATTTTTATTGCTGAACTTGCCACCGGCATGCAGTCGCGTGAGGATCAACTCCACACCGGGCACGCCTTCTTCAGGGTGAACATCCACCGGCATGCCGCGACCGTCGTCCGAGACCGAGACCGCGCCGTCTTCCAGCAAAATGACTTCAATGCACTGCGCATGACCGGCCAGTGCTTCATCGACGCTGTTGTCGAGCACTTCCTGCACCAGATGATTCGGCCGCGTGGTATCGGTGTACATGCCCGGACGCTTGCGCACCGGCTCCAGGCCACTTAAAACCTCAATTGCATCGGCGTTGTAATTACTCATTGATTCGTCCGTATTGTCATAGCGGCATCGACCGCAAACCCAAAAACCGCAACCCCAATGGCAGCCATTGGTCGAAGTGCGTGAAGTGATGATTGCCACCGGCTATCACCGTGGTGACCACCCCCGGCCATGCGCTGACGGCATGCCGGTAGTCGAGCGTTTCATCGCCCGTTTGCACACTGAGCATTATATGGCGAGGCGCACTGAATGAGCGGATTTCCATGCGCTGCAAATAAGCCACGTCATTGCCATCGATCGTGAAGTGCTCGCCCGTGTACGCATGCACATGATCGCCCAGATAGTCCGCCGCATACGGTTGCACGCGCGCCAGCGGGTTGATCAACCACGCCCGCAAATCATAACGCTCAGCCAACTGCGCGCAATAAAAACCGCCCATGGAGCTGCCGATCAATCCGACCGGATGCGGCATCCCGGCCAATGCCTGCTCAAGACAGGCCATCGCCAGTGCCGGCTTGGGCGACAATGCCGGTACCTGCAATGCCACGTGCGGGTGATGACAGGCCAGATACTCGCGCAGTGCGCGTACCTTGGCCGAGTCGGGCGAGCTGATAAAGCCGTGGGCGTACAACAACGATACGGTCGGCGGCATCAGTAGCCGTCCCGATCGTGCGTGCGCGCAGGAAACGAGCCGGCAGGCAAACGCACCACGCCGGTCGTTAACGTGCCATCCGGCTGCAGGGTTAGCCAGCGATAACCGGGCGCTTGCGCATCGATCTTGAAATGACGCGACTGCGGTGCAAACTGCACGCAGGTCGACGGCGATGCCAGCAAGCGCACGCCCTGCTGCCGGCAGTCCATTTCCTGATGGATATGCCCGCACACCACCGCTTTCACATTCGGATGCTGCGCCAGAATCGCCCAGAACCGTTCACCATCGCTGAGCTGTTGGGCGTCGAGCCATTGCGAGCCGCAGTCGACCGGCGGATGATGCAACACAATCAACACCGGCCGATCACCGCTTTCCCTCAATGCCTGCTGCAGATGCCGGCATTCTGCCTCGCCCAAGGTGCCGCCCACTTCATTCGGCACACTGGAATCCAGCAAGATCACGCGCCAAGCCCCCGCGATCACGCAACGGGCCCGTGCCAGTTCAGTATCCAGTGATGCGTGCAACATCGTGGCGTTGTCGTGATTGCCCGGGATGCACACCGCCGGCCACGGTGCCGTCGCCATGTGTGCGGTCAATCGCTGGTACGCTGCGGCACTGCCGTCATCGGCCAGATCCCCGCTGAATAAACAGGCCTGCGCATAGGGCATGCTGGCGGCAGCCTGTGCCAACACGGCGCTAAAACTGGCCTCGGTACGCACGCCGATCAACTCGGCCCCGGGTTCGGCGCACAAGTGCAGATCGGTGAATTGCAGCAAGGTGCACGGTAATGCCGCATCGCTCAACACCGACGGCCATGGCGCACGATCAGGCATCGAGGTCTTCCATGATGCGGGGCTCCACTTCATGCCCACGCCGGTGGCATAACGCCAACCATTCGCCGAGGAAGGCATTCCAACCCTTTTTTTCATCGGGCTGATGCATGGCGTCGTTCGGGTAATCGTAGGCCGGGCGAACATGCCGCACGCCCTGACACATCACCACTTCGGCCACCTCGGCATCATGGCAAATGCGCACCTGCATATCGATTGTGGGCAGCCACGGTGAACCTTGTGCGGGCTGACGCACGCGCAGCACGGTGGTATACGGCGCGACGGTCTCGACTTCCAAACGGCAACGCAGGCGGCCGGCCCCGGCATCCAGCACAAACTCGCGCACCTGTCCGGCTTCGCGCTCAGGCAATAGCCCCAGCAGTCGCCAATAATTGATTTCGCAGCGCGCCAGCAGCGCCGACAAATCCACACGGGTACGAGGTAATGGCATGCTGTCCCAAGCCGGTAAGGTCGTTATCCCAGTGTAGCAGCTCGAACAAAGTCTCGGCACGCACGCTGCATGAGCAGGAATTAACCTTGATCTTGCGTCCTTCTGGTAGACTTGCCAGCTTGTGATGCCCTACCCGAGGAACTTGCCGTGACTGCCCTGACTCGATTGACCACCGGCCTGTTATTGCTAGCTGCCCTGCCTCTGCACGCTGACACACTGAACGATATTTACGAGCTTGCCGTTAAAAATGATCCACTGCTGAAAGAATCCGAAGCGACCTACCGTGCCAATCGCGAAGCCACCGCCATTGGTCGCGCCGGCCTGCTGCCCTCGCTCACGGCCAATGCCGAGTACAACGACAGCAGCATTGATACCAACAGTCGCACCCCGATTTTTGCCACCACCCCGATTTATGTGGACCGCACCATCGACAGCGATCGCACCGTGTACTCCGCCACGCTGTCGCAAGCCTTGTTCGACCTGCCCGCCTGGTTTGACTTCAAACAAGGCAAGGAAATCTCCAAGCAAGCCGAGGCCGAACTGTCCAGCGCACAGCAGGATTTGATCATCCGCACCGCAGAAGCCTACTTTGATGTACTGCGTGCAGAAGACAATCTCGCCAGTTCGCGCGCGCAAGAATTGGCGTTTGCCCGCCAGCTGGAGCAAGCCCAGCAACGTTATGACGTCGGCTTGATTGCCATCACCGATGTCTACGAAGCCCAGGCCGCTCACGACGCGGCCGTGGTGTCCCGTTTATCCGACGAAGGCGCGCTCGGCATCGCCTACGAAGGGCTGACCGTATTGACCGGCCAATCGCATCAAAACCTGTGGGTATTGCGCGCCGATTTCCCCATCACGCCACCCGAGGCCGGCAGCCGTGACGAGTGGGTCCGGTTTTCACTGGAAAACAATTTCAGCCTGAAAGCTTCCTGGCTGGCTGCACAAGCAGCCAAACAAGGCGCGCTGTCAAAAAAATCCGAGCACTTGCCCACTGTGCGCGGCGGTATTTATTACACCAACGACGACAGCGATGGTGATATTCACGATCACCTGAATGCATTCACGGATTCGTTTGATGAAAACAATGAAGGCGAGACCGTCTTCCTGCGACTGGAAGTGCCTTTATACAGTGGCGGTGCGATCAGCGCGCAACGCCGTCAGGCTTACGAGCAATACAACGCTGCCTCTGACCGCTACACCGCCGTGCAACGCAATACCATTCAGCGTGCCCGTTCGTTGCATCTGGCCGTGATTACCGATGCGCAGCGCGTCAAAGCGCGCCGGCAAGCGATTATCTCTGCACAAAGCTCACTGGATGCCACCAAAGCCGGTTACGAAGTCGGCAGCCGCAATGTGGTCGATGTTTTGCAATCCGAGCGCCTGCTCTATCAAGCGCTGCGCGATTACGCCAACACCCGCTATGACTTTGTGTTGAATCAATTGCGTTTGAAAGAGCAAGCCGGCTTGTTAAGCCCGCAAGACATTATCGATTTGAATCTGTGGCTGGAAACGCCCAAGGCCGCCCAGCTCAGCCAACAGCCAAGCATTCATTAAGCAATGCCAGTTGGCGGCTGACTGCACCCCGGTTAGCCGCCAACACCGCCTGACCCGCACGGGCACAACGCTGCCGTTCGGCCGCGTTCTCCAGCAAGTGCGCCACCGCCTCTGCCAAATCATCCGCGCTCACCGTACGCAAGGCCCCTGCATCGGCCAGCAGGCGCGCGATCTCGGTAAAATTATGCGTATGCGCGCCGCTTAATACCGGCACTCCCCACGCCGCCGGCTCCAGCAGATTATGCCCACCGATCGGCAATAAACTGCCGCCCACCAAGGCCACGTCCGCCGCACCGTAGAACAACAACAACTCGCCCATGGTGTCACCGATGATGACCTCGGCCGCCGCAGCCGGATCACCCGCACTGCGACGCGCGACCGCAAAACCGGCGGCCGCGGCCTGCTCGGCGACGCGCGCAAAGCGCTCGGGATGACGCGGCACCAACACGAGACGGGCATCGGGATGTTGTGCGAGCAATTGACGGTGCGCCGCCAGCACGATGGCATCTTCCCCTTCGTGGGTGCTGGCCGCGATCCCCAACCTACGCCGGCCGTGCTCACTCCAGCACGAACGCAAGGCCGCTGCCTGTTCACGCAAGGCCTCGTCAATGCTCACATCAAATTTAACGCTGCCGGTGATATGCAGACGATCGGCCGGCAAACCCAGCGCCAGAAAACGTTCGCCGTCCACCGGATTTTGTACTGCCACGGCAGTCAACTGTTGCAGCATCGGTTTTGTCAGGGCCGGCAGGCGCGCATAACCGCGTGCCGATTTTGCAGACAGGCGGGCATTCGCCAACAGCACCGGCACGCCGGCTTGATGGCATGCCGCCATCGTATTCGGCCATAACTCGGTTTCCATCACCACCAAAACCCGTGGCGCAATACGGCGCACAAAGCGGCGCATCAAGCACGGCAGGTCATACGGCAAATAACAATGACTGACCGAATCACCCAGCAACGCCCGCACCCGCTCGGAGCCGGTTGGCGTGGTGGACGTCACCAGCACCGCATCCCCCGGATGCTGTTGCTGCCACGCGCGAATCAATGGCACGGCCGCGATCGTCTCGCCGACCGACACCGCATGAAACCAAATCACCCCCGATGACACGGCATCCGGCACGCGGGCAAACCGCTCGCCCATGCGCTGCCGATAACCGGCGGCGTGGCGCCCGCGCCACCACAGGCGCAACACAATGACGGGCATCAATACGCTCAATAACAGGGTGTACAAAAATCGCATCCGAACTGTCCGTGGGAATCCGCTGAACCGGTGTGTGGCTTGCCGTTATACTAGCAGGCCACAGCCTCTGGATGCTCGCAGGATTATTATGCCCGTTACGTGTCAGCCTGATATCGCCATCGTGGGCGGCGGCATTGCCGGCCTCTGGCTGCTCAACCGGGCGCGAGCGCAAGGCTATTCGGCCGTGCTGCTCACCAATAACGATTTGGGTCACGCACAAACCATCGCCTCGCAAGGCATGATCCACGGCGGTTTGAAATACGCACTGGCCGGCACCTTGTCAGGCGAATCCGAAGCCATTGCGGCCATGCCCGATCGCTGGAACGCCTGCCTGGCCGGCAACGGCGAGATCGATCTGTCGGCCGTCAATGTACTGAGCCGTGATTTTTATCTCTGGTCCAGTGGCCAGCTCGCCTCGCGCTTGAGCTCTTTTTTTGCGAGCAAAGCATTGCGCGGCCGCATTGAGTCCATTGCCCGCGCCGATCACCCCGCGGCCCTGGCCAATCCGGCGTTTCGTGGCAGCGTGTACCGATTGGTCGACGTGGTGCTCGACGTGCCCGACTTGCTCCGGCAATTGGCCGCCCCGCACCGTGATTGCATTTATCGTATTGACGATCAGGCGTTGCACTGGGATGCCCACGACGGGCGCGTGCGCGCACTGTGCCTGGGCGAGGGCATTCGCATGGAAGCCCAGCACCTTGTGCTCGCCGCCGGTGCCGGCAATGCCGATCTGTTAGAAAAACTCGGCGTCGACACGCCGGCCATGCAAACCCGTCCGCTGCATCAGGTACTGGTCAGTCATCCCGATTTGCCCACACTCTACGGGCATTGCACCGGCGGCAGCACCAAAGCGTCACCGCGATTAACGGTCTCCACTCACACCCGCACCGACGGTCAACGCGTCTGGTATTTGGGCGGCGACTTGGCCACCGATGGCGTTCGTCGCACCCCCGCCGAACAACTCGCGTTTGCCCGACAAGAGCTCGGCAGTATTTTTCCGTGGATGCCCTGGCGCGATGCGCGCTTTGCCAGCCTGTGGGTCGATCGCGCCGAACCCCTGCAACCACAACGCATCAAACCCGACGAAGCGTTTGCCGCACCCGCTGGCGGTTTTGCGAATGTCACGGTTGCATGGCCGACCAAATTAACGCTCGCGCCGGATCTGGCCGACCGGGTGCTGGCGCAATGTCCCGCACCGGCACGCCGCGAGGCACCGGCTGCCTTGCCCCTGCCGCAACCCGGCATTGCAGCACCCTGCTGGGAGCAACTGCTGTGATGCTGCCGCAACGCACTCTCGGCCGCACCGGTATTCGCGTCAGCGCACTCGGTTTTGGCACGGTGAAGTTCGGCCGCAATCAAGGCGTGAAATACCCCAGCCCGTTTGATTTGCCGGACGATGCAACGGCCGCAAACCTGTTGGCCGTCGCGCACGACCTGGGCATCAACTTGCTCGACACCGCGCCTGCCTATGGCAGCAGCGAAGCGCGTCTTGGCCACCTGCTGCAAGGCCAGCGTGATCGCTGGGTGATTTGCAGCAAGGTCGGCGAGGAGTTTTCCGACGGTCAGTCGCAGTTTGATTTTTCGCCCGCACACACCCGCATCAGCATCGAGCGCAGCCTGCAACGATTGCACACCGAGGTGATTGATATCGTGCTGGTGCATTCATCCGGCGATGATTGCGCCATCATGCGCGACAGCGGCGTCATCGAAACGCTGTCTGAATTAAAACGGGAAGGAAAAATTCGCGCCGTCGGCGTGTCCACCAAAACCCTCGAAGGCGGCATCCGTGCCGCCGAATGCACCGATGCGGTCATGGTGACCTGGAATCCTCAACACACGCATGAAAAACCGGTGCTGGACGCCGCACTGGCGCACGGCTGCGGCGTGCTGGTAAAAAAAGCGTTTGCATCAGGCCATCTGAACGGCGATGACGCCGTGCAACACAGCCTGGATTTTGTGTTCTCGCATCCGGCCGTGAGCAGCGCGATTGTCGGCACACTCAATGAGGCGCACCTGCGGGCGAACGCGGCGGCCGCATTGCGGGCCATCGCTCGCAATGCAGCCTCATGATCACCACTGATACTGCATGCTGACGAACGCCATGCGCCCAAGCCCTGGCAACCGCTCGCCAATGGCAATATCGGGATTCACGGCGCGATTGTAACCGCCCAAATGATCGCGATACTGTCGATTAAACAGATTATCAACGCTTGCGGTCATGCTCAGCGCATCGGTTAAACGCCAATCTGCCTTCAGATTAGCCAGCGAATAACCGGCCGTTTTCTGCTCGCGATTGGTAGCCGACACGTCGTTTTGCGCGGCCACAAAAACGCCTTCCAAGGTGATCGACCATGCATCGCGATAATAAACCAAGCCCGTGCGCATATTGTCCGGCGTGATGCGGTACAGGTTGTCATTGATGTCGCGGCGCTTGCCGCGCACCATGCTCACCGTGCCTTCCAAACGCCAGTGGTCGATCATGGACCAGGCCCACGGCATGTCAAAGCCATACAACTCGGCATCGACATTGTCGTATTCCAGTGGCGGCGGATTATTCGTGCCATTCATCATGTTCATCATGGCCACCAACATAATGGCATCCGCATTGGTGCTGGGCACGCCCTGAATGTAATCGCTCACACGCGAGTAAAACACGCGCGGCGCGGCGGTAAACGTTGCACCCTCCCAGTCAAAACCCCATTCGATTTGATGCGAGGTTTCCGGGTCCAGCGTGACCTGGCCGGTGTAGGTATTGCCATCGGCCAAACCGCCGGTAGCCTCTAACGGAATCCACAGATAACGCTCCTGAAACGACGGCGAGCGTGTTTTTTGTGCCAATCCGACATACCATCGCAAAGCCTGCGATTGCTGGAAGTACGTGCGCCATACGGCATCCAGATTATGGTCGGTCTGATCGCGATGGGCATTGTTGAAATCATCACGCAAATTGCGCGTCAACATTCCCATCATGTTCATCATGGCGGTCATGCTGGTATCGACTTCATCGGCATTGGCGGCGACCCGGTTATAGCGCAGCCCGGCATCCATCGACCACCGTTCGTTCAGCCGCCACTCTTGCTCGGCGAAAATACCGTTCACGCGGCGCGATGCATTATCAAAGGCATTCACGTAGAACGCCGTATTCCACGGATTATCAATCAACGCACTGTGATTTTCATAAAACCCGTCCACGCCGATCTGCCACCGATCGCCTTCCACGCCATTGGCCAACGTGATACCGAAACCATCGCTGTCACTGCTGGCTTCACTGCGGCGATATTGCATCGTATTGGCCGGCGCCTGCCGCAAATGGTAATTCGTCATGCCGTGATTAACGTCTGCACGGAAAATACGCGTCATTAACTGCCATTCGCCACGGGTGAACCGATATTGCATCTGTGACAGATCGGTATCGATGTGACTGATGTCCATCGGCAAAGCCGGCGTACCGGTGTTATCGGTGTCATTACGGCCACCGTCGATACTGAAAAAATGATTGCCGCGCTGATAGGCGTATCCGATATCCGAACGATCCCGCTGATACTCGGTAGGGATGATGTTGCCACCGGGGAATTCGCTGTTATCACCCTCCTCGTGCACACCGGCCAATCGCAAGCGATGGTGTTGGTCTGCCAGAGAGGTCATGACACTGGTTGAACTGCCATTGTTGTTGTCTTGTCCGCTCAGCAATACGCGCCCGGACGACACCGGTGTATCGGTTTCGGAAAAAGGGCCATTCCATGGTGTGGTTGTTATCGCACCCGACAGGCTTTCCTGCACCAGACTCACCGGCACAATGCCACGATACACTTGCAAGGATTCCAGTAACGCCGCCGGCGCATACTGCAAGGGCGGGTCCATCGCATTCGTACAGCCGGAACTGACGTGCGCACCATCCAGCAAGACCCCCACGCGCTCACCGGCAAGACCCCGAATCTGGGCGCGTCCGCTCAACGGGCCATTGGATTGCAATGACGCGCCGGGCACACCACGAAGCAAGGCACCCGTGTCCGGTGAGGCCATGACGGTATCTTCCACCAGGATGGCCGAAGAATCGGCATGTCCGGTCACCAACAGCTCTTCGGGTTGATGGTCAGCCAGTGCAGCAACACTCACCAGCACCACCGGTAATACGGCAAGAATGCGCTTCATGGAATAACCCCCTTAAAAACAAGGGGCACATCATAATCAAGCAAGCCGGCCTTGGCCTGTGACCAATGGTCGCAGCCGGGCTTGTTGCAGGAACGGTGTGGCTTAAGACGGCGCGTTACGATCGAGTACTTTTTTAACGATCGCTGTCGTTGAGCAATCGTCAATCAAGCCCAACACTTCAACCTGACCACCGTAAGCTTCCACAATTTGCCAGCCCACGACTTGCTCGCGGCTGTAATCGCCGCCCTTGACCAACACATCGGGCTTGAGTTGTGCCAGCAAGGCCTCGGGGGTGTCCTCGGTAAATGACACCACCCAATCCACGGAGCCCAAACCGGCCAACACCGCCATGCGCCGATCGACCGGATTGATCGGTCGCCCCGAGCCCTTCAAACGCGACACCGACGCATCGTCATTCACTGCCACAATCAGCCGATCACCGCAGGCGCGCGCCTGCTCCAGATAACTGACGTGGCCAGCGTGCAAAATATCAAAACAGCCGTTGGTCATCACCACCGTCTCGCCATTGGCGCGCGCGTCTTCCATGGCGATTTGCAACTGCTCGGGCGTTAGCACGCCGCGCTCGCTGCCGGCATCGCGCATCACCGCGCGGCGCAATTCGGGCGCCGATACCGTTGCCGTGCCCAACTTGCCAACCACAATGCCGGCTGCCGCATTCGCCAGGCCCACGGCGTTGGGCAAATCTTCACCGGCGGCCATCGCTGCGGCCAATACCGCAATCACCGTGTCGCCCGCACCGGTCACATCGAACACTTCGCGTGCACGGGCCGGCAGGTGCAGTTCGGGCTGACCGTCACGGATCAGTGTCATGCCGTGCTCACCGCGCGTCACCAACAACGCCTGCAATGACAATTCACGAATCAATGCTTCACCGCGTTGCACCAACTCCGCTTCACTCGCGCAAGGTCCAACCACGGCCTCAAACTCGTGCAAGTTCGGCGTGAGCAAGGTAGCGCCCCGGTATTTTTTAAAGTCACTGCCTTTCGGGTCGACCAACACCGGAATGTTGCGATCGCGCGCGGCGCGAATAAACGCCGCCGGGTCGGTCAGTGTGCCTTTGGCATAGTCGGACAACACCAGCACGCTGGCATGCGCCAATGCCGCTTCAACCTGCGCGGGGATGGCAACGTTTGCGCGAGCCGACAGACCCGGCTCTTCGAAGTCCATGCGAATCAATTGCTGATGACGGCTGATCACGCGCAACTTGGTAATGGTCGGCACACGGGCATCGCGTGCAAAGTCACACCTCACACCGGCCGCTTGCAGGCGATCGGACAACGCATCGGCAGCCTCGTCATCGCCGGTAATGCCGATCAAGGTCGCCGCCGAACCGAGTGCGGCAATATTCAGTGCCACGTTGCCCGCACCGCCCGGGCGGTCTTCGGTTTGTTCGACACGCACCACCGGCACGGGGGCTTCCGGCGAAATGCGCGAGGTCGCGCCGTGCCAGTAACGATCCAGCATGATGTCGCCCACCACCAGAACGCGGGCATCGGCAAAGCGGGGGAAATGCAGTTTCATAGCGTCTCGCTTAACGCACACAGTGGCCGCCATGATAAGCCGGGCGCGGCCGGAAGTTAAGGCAACGGGGCTTCGGCGGCCATTTTCAGGGTATTCAATGAGCGCGCCCGTTCGACCACGGCCTGCCATTCCTGTGGATAATCCTCCCGATAGGCGCGCAATGCCTGCCGATGGGCTTCGAGGTTCGCCTCCAGATGCGCACCATCCAAGGGTTGCCCAAAACTCGCGTCGGCCGGTGCCGGCGTGTCAAAAAACAGTTTGTCCTGCATGACATCGCCCAGATCGCTGCGGTAATGCGCCGCATCCCAATACCAGCGCATGCCGTCCATGGTCACCGTGTCGCGCGTTTCGCCAACCGGCAACGGGTCTTTGGTGTACGCGTTGATGGTGGCAAAATCGACCATCGGGAATGGTTCACGCCCATACCGCCTGGCAACCGATTCGTTGCTCGCCACCAGCAGGCGCTTCCAATCAGCGAACTCGTCCCAAAGCCCTGTCACGTACAGCCCCAACTGCAAGCGCGCATGCACCGGCGAGGTAAACAGCACCAGCTTGATATCGTGTTCATGACAAAAAGCCAACAAGGCTTCAAAGGTATCGAACGACGATTGACCGGTCGCCGGATCATGAAACCGGTAACCAAAATCCGGCGAGGCCAACCAATTACCGCCCTTGCGCATATAGTTTTTTTCAAAGGCTTCAAACGCGGCCCGAAACCCGCCCTGCCGACGGATGCCGGAGAACCAGCGTGCCTGCGAAATCTGGCCGTCGGCCTTGTGCGTCGAGCCCTTTTGGTAGCGATTGGTGCGCCAGGTTTCGAGGCTTTTCTTAAAGCCGTCCTCGGAGAACAACACATTCACCGCATCGCGGATGCGGTAATGATAATCCTGCGGCACATCATTGCGGTCCACCAACAATCGCTCTTCAACGAATGTCGGTGGCGTTTCGTGATCAACCGAGAAATTAAAAAAATCGAGGCCTAACAACACTTGCTTCACGGGATGCGCGGCTTGTGCTTGTTGCAGATTGCGATAAATTTCATACAGTGACGCGCCTTGCATCGCAAAATTATAGGCATTCAGATCCTGCCAGGCGGCATGCTGTGGATTAAGGCCCACCTCGGCACGCGACGTGCCCAAAATAATGCCATCGTAGTTCGAGCGCGCCACCTGCCAGGCTTTGGTCATGCGCACATCGCCGGTGACTTTATCGGCATTAATGCCCGCCATGCGTGGCGAGCCAAACAAGCTAAACGAATCCATGAAGCCGTTGAAGGCCGCCAGTGCCGCAAAGGTTGCCACCACCATCGCCAGCAAACCGTAAGCGAACCATCGCGGGCGTAATCGCATCGCGCTCATGGCGCCAACCCGGCGGGCAACGCGATACCCGGCAGCAGCGTTCTTTCATGGCGTGCCTGATCAACCACATCGCGCACATCATCAACATGACTGGCTGCCCAACGATCGCGCGCCACTTGCTGCTCGACCAGATACGCATCCACATTGCCCGATCGCAACATGGCGCCAAATTCCTGATTCAACAATTCATCGGCTTGCGGCTGATTCAACAACACATTCAATATCTGATCACCCAATGCCGCACGAAAATGCGATGTTTCTTCATACCATTGCATCACACCGGCCGGATCGCGCGGAATCGGTTCTGTTGTAAACGCATTGACGCTGGCGAAATCCCACAAATCAAACGGCCTTTCGCCCAGCTCCAACGCAACGGCTTCGTTGGTGGCGATCAGCATGCGCTTCCAGAGCTCCCATGCCGGCTCAACGCCCACATAGCGCATCGCCACTTGCGTGCGCGTGTGAATCGGCGAGATATACAACTTGAGGTCAATGCGGTGCTTGTGCGCAAACCGCAGCATGGCGTCAAAATCTTTCATGCTGCGTGCAAGAAATCCGTAATCTTTATTGAGATACAAGTCATAGCCCACACCCAACCATAAGCCGTGCTTGCTGATGCAGTATTTTTCAATAATCAATGCCGCCTGGCGATGGCCGCCGAGCTTCATCAACGTACCCTGATTGGCCTCACCAAATCCCAAGGCATCGAGACCACGAATTTTATCGCTTTCGGAAAAGGCACGGCTGCGCCGAAACGTACGCCAACTGTTTTGCAATGCATCCAGCGACAACAAGGCGTTGCCGTAATCTTCCAGACGCTTTTGCAATGGCACGTAATTGCCATCGGCATCGAGCATCAGGCGACGCTCGTCAAAACCGGACTGATAGCGGGTCGGGCTTGAGAACGAAAAATAATCCAGACCCACCACGGCCATGCGCAACGGGTGCACGCCTTGTGCATGCTGCAGGTAACGCAAGCTTTCGTAGATGGTGCCGCCATCGAGTGCAGCATTGTAAGTGCGGTAGTCTTTAAAGCCGGGATGCTGTGGATTCAATCGCAACGCGCGCGAGGTGCCGAGTATGACGGCATTAAAATCGCCGCGCCCTAAAATATAGGCCTTACTGAAGCGCTTGTTCTTGTCGGACTTGGCTTGATTGACGCCCACCCATCCGTCATAACCAAACACCTGGAACGGATCGATCACCCAGTTAAAGGTGACTGTCGCCAACAAGGTAAGCAGCAGGCCGCCCAGCAACCCGCGCACATACCATTTGGCCTTGATTGCCATCATCAGAATTGGAAGTACAGGAATTCGCTGACGCCGCCCAGATTCAGGATACTGACGACCGCGATCAGATAAACAAACACCAGCCAGCCGATGTTGGGCGTAAACGCAATGCGTGAGGTGTCCGTGAGCTTGTCGACCGTCACCTTGTAGTGACGCATTAAAGTCTGCGAGTTGGGCAGCAACCATGCCACCAGCAACCACAACAGGGTTTGCATCAGCTGCTTGTTGCCCTGAAACAGGTTGTCATCAAACACCACGCCCATGCCTTGCAGCTGGGTGGCAAACTCGCCCCAACGGGCTTCGTATTTGATGGGCAACACCACACCGTAGTGGCCGAGCATGCCGTTCAAAACCGCCATCGCACCATCAAACGATTCGGCACGGAAGAATACCCACGCCACCACCACGGCAACGAAGGTGATGCTGCCGGCCAACAAACGACCCGGGAAAGTAGAACGCCCACCCCCCAGCCCCACGGCCGAGCACACGCTGCGCCACAAATGGTTAATCACCAAATACAGGCCGTGCAGACTGCCCCAGATCACGAACGTCCAACCCGCGCCGTGCCACAAGCCGCCCAACACCATGGTCACTGCCAAATTGATATAACGACGGAACGGGCCTTTGCGGTTACCGCCCAGAGGAATGTATAAATAATCGCGCAAGAAACGCGACAGCGTCATATGCCAGCGCCGCCAGAAATCGATAATGCTGGTCGATTTGTACGGCGAATTAAAGTTCAACGGCAGCAAGATACCGAACATCAGTGCAATACCAATCGCCATGTCCGCATAACCGCTAAAGTCGTAATACAACTGCAAACTGTAGGCCAGCGCCGCACCCCAGGCTTCGAGCAAGGTGGGCTTTGCGCCGTGCTCGACGGCGGCAAACACCGGCGTGGCGTATTGCGCCAGCAAATCGGCCACCATCACTTTTTTGAACAACCCAATAAAAAACATCACCGAACCGGCCATTAAATTGGTCGGATTGATTTGCTCGGTAATGTGCCGGCTGAACTGCGGCAGCATTTCGCGGTGGTGGACAATGGGGCCTGCAATCAGCTGCGGAAAGAAGGTCACGAACAAGGTGTACTGCATGAAATTGTATTCGCGCGTTTCGCCGCGATAGGCATCCACCAAATACGCAATTTGCTGGAAGGTAAAAAACGAAATCGCCAAGGGCAGAATAATGTCTTGCACGTACACCCGCGTATCGAATAACAGGTTCAGGTTATCGATCATGAAGTTGGTGTACTTGAAGTAACCGAGCAAACCGAGGTTGGCCGCAATGCCCGCCACCAGCAATGCCTTGGAGCGCGCCTCGCCGGACAAGGCCACACCCATGCTGTAGTTAAACAGGATGGACGCGACCATCAGCCCCAGATAAGCCGGGTTCCACCACCCATAAAAGAACAGCGAGGAGGCCACCAGCCAGGCAATGGCCACCCGAAACTGACGCTTGAACCCCAGCCAGTAATAAACAATCAAGGTCACTGGCAGGAAAAACAGGATGAATTCGTAAGAACTGAAAAGCACCGGCGACCCCTTCTGGATGTGCGTACGACTTGCGGCCGGGCTCTAGAGGCCGCCTGCTATGATTCAGGTCGGCATAGGGTAGCAGATGGCTCACAGGGTGAATACACCCGCAGACCTTTTCACACGATGCGCTGTCATGCACAATGGCCGGCAAATCGCCACGCCCCTGCCCATGCTCTTTAACTCTTACTTCTTTATTTTCGTCTTTATGCCAATCACCCTGATTGGCTATCGCTGGCTATGCCTGAAGCAGTGGCACGAAAGCGCGCTCGGCTGGCTGGTGGTCTGCTCGCTGTTCTTTTATGGGTGGTGGAACCCGGCCTATCTGGGCTTGATCGTGCTGTCGATCGGCTTTAATTACACGATGGGCACCCGCTTGGGCCGTGTACCGTCACGCAGCCTGCTGACGCTCGGCATCATTGCCAACCTCGCCTTGCTCGGTTACTTCAAGTACGCCAATTTCTTTGTCGACACCATGAACTGGGCCAGTGGCAATCATTATCATCTCGAAAAAATCATTTTGCCGCTGGCGATTTCGTTTTTTACCTTCCAGCAAATCAGCTATCTGGTGGATACCTACCGCGGCGAAACGCGCGAATACAACTTTATTCACTATTGCCTGTTCGTGACCTTCTTCCCGCAGCTGATTGCAGGCCCGATTGTTCACCACGCCGAAATGCTGCCGCAGTTCATCGCCAAGCCGCGCGCCAACCGCCGCGACTTTGCCATTGGCCTGACCATTTTTGCCGTCGGCCTGTTCAAGAAAACCGTACTGGCCGACGGCATTGCCGTGTATTCCTCGCCGGTCTATAACGCCGCCGAACACGGCGTGACCATCACCTTCTTTGAAGCCTGGGGCGCGGCATTGGCCTACACCCTGCAACTGTATTTTGACTTCAGCGGCTACTCGGACATGGCGGTCGGCCTGTCGCGCCTGTTCGGCATTCGCCTGCCGGTGAATTTCTTCTCACCGTTCAAATCACGCAACATGAGTGAAATCTGGACGCGCTGGCATGTCACCTTGTCGCGCTTTTTGCGTGACTACCTGTACATTGCACTGGGCGGCAACCGCAAAGGCACCTTTCGCAAACACCTGAATCAATTCATCACCATGGTGCTGGGCGGCCTGTGGCACGGTGCCGGCTGGACGTACGTGGTCTGGGGCGTGCTGCACGGCGTCTACCTGTTGGTGCATCACTTCTGGCGCAACCACTTGCTGCCGCTGATTCCGCAACGCCTGCGGTTATCGGGCAAACCGGCCGCCATCATTGCCATCACCATCACCTTTATTCTATGGACAGTCGGCGCGATGATTTTCCGTGCCGAAAGCCTCGCCAGCGCCTGGGTGATTTTTCAGGGCATGCTCGGCATCAACGGCGTGTTGCTCACCGCGGACAGCACCGGCATCGGCCAGCTGCTGCAAGCCATGGGCCTGCAGGTGGAATACACCCCGCAGGCCATTCGCTACGTCACTGCCGAAACCCTGCTGTGGGTCATCGCACTGCTCGGCATTTGCCTGTGCCTGCCGAACATCTATGAAATCATGTGCAATGAAGACCCGGTCATCATCAACCCGAAAATGCTCAAGCCCGCACGCGGCTGGCTGCTGTGGCAACCCAGCGCCGGCCAAGCCCTGTGGTATGCCTTGATCGCCATGATCGGCCTGCTGCACTTGAATCAAGTCAGCGAATTTTTGTACTTCCAGTTCTAGGCCATGAGACATCAACGCTACTTAAGTTACTTTTTGATCAGCACGTCCCTGCTGTGCACTCTGGTGGCCGGCTTTTGCGTGCTGGTCGACCCGCTGGATATTTATCGCATCGTCGTGCGCGAGGGCTTCAACGAACGCAAAAGCGAGTACCAGTCGTATGCGCGCATCGCCAAGCCCGTGCAGATTGAATACCACCATCCCGAGCGTCTGGCCTTCGGCTCGTCACGGGTTGATCTGGCCATGCCCATGGAATACGGCGCGGCCGCACAGCAATACCCGAACGGTTTTAACGCCGGCCTGAACTCGGCCAACCTGCGCAGCATTCTGGAGCTGCTGCAACACGCCAGCATCACCGGCGAAGTAAAAGACGTACTGATCGGCGTCGACTTTTATATGTTCAACGGCATGAACCAGATGCCGTACATGTACCCGGACATGCTCGCCTCATTAAACCCCGACCCGTGGCAGCGGCACTTCCAGCAAATCTCCACCACGATTTTCAGCCCCGGCATGCTCAGCGCCAGCATCTCCACCCTGCGCCATCAAGACGGGCTGCCCAAACGCAAACAAACCGGGCAAGCCTACATGGAAGCCGAAATCGCCAAGGCGCTGGAAAACGGTTACGAATCACAATTCCGCCAATACGAAGACGGCCTGGTACGCCATGTGTGGACACCCTGCCGTGACAACCGTTTCAGTTATCACTACGCCGGCTACCCCGACACCGTGGCGATTTTCCGCGACATCCTGGCCCTGGCCGATAGCGAAGGCTTCCGGCTGACGCTGTTCATTGCACCCGTGCATGCCCGCATGCTCGAAGTGCTGGATGCCTCCGGCCTGTGGCCTGCCTACGAACAATGGAAGCGCGACATGGTGCAAATGGTCGAAGCCACCGGCAACCCGAACATCACGCTGTGGGATTTCAGCGGTTACCACGCCTACTCGGTCGAACCCGTGCCGGAGGACCCTGCCATCACCATGCAGTGGTATATCGATTCAAGCCATTACACCGAAGCCCTGGCCGAAATCATGCTCGATGTCATGTACGCCGAGCGCCGCGACTTTGGCACGCAGCTGACCGGCAGCAACATCGATGACCATCTCGCCCGATTGCGCCACGCGCGCGATGCCTACCGTGCCGAACACCCGGTGCAATTTGAAGCGCTGAACCGGCGCACACAACGCCTGCTGGCCGAAAAACAGCGCAACGGCCGATACTGCCCGGAAACCGTCACCGACTAGTGGTATGGTCACGCCTTGCAACTTGTTACCATGGCCCCATTGACCCTGCTTTGTGGAGAACCTCATGCGCCGCGTAGTCTTCAATCAAAAAGGCGGAGTTGGCAAAACCAGCATCACCACCAACCTGGCCGGTTACAGCGCGCGTGCCGGCCTGCGCACGCTGGTGATTGACCTCGATGTGCAGGGCAACAGCAGCGAATACCTGGTGGGCCCGCAGTATTACGACCTTGAAGACAACATTGCCAGCTTCTTTAAACAGCAAGTCGGCATGTTCGGCAAATCCAAAGACATCATGGATTTTGTCTACGACACCCAGTTCGACAACCTGTGCATCTTGCCTGCGCATCCTGATTTGGCCGGCATTGAGCGCGAACTCGAAAGCCGCCATAAAATTTATAAACTGCGCACCACCTTGGAAAAAATCGCCAGCGAATTTGACCGCATTTATATCGACACGCCGCCAGCGCTGAATTTTTACAGCCGCTCGGCGCTGATTGCTGCCGACCGTTTATTGATTCCGTTTGACTGCGACAGCTTCAGCCAGCAAGCGCTGTACAACCTGCTCGACTCGGTAGAAGAAATTCGCGAAGACCACAACGAATCGCTTGAAGTCGAAGGCATTGTGGTCAACCAGTTTCAAGCGCAATCGCGCCTGCCCACCCAATTGATTGAACAATTAAAAGCCGAAGGCCTGCCGGTGCTTGACGCCTACCTGCCCAGCTCGGTCAAAATGAAAGAATCGCGCGAAGCGCAAAAACCGATGGCGTGGTACGCCCCCTCGCACCGATTGGGCCAAGCCTATCTCGAGTTGTTCAAGCTGCTGGAGCCGGATGCCAACACCGCATGAGCACACCACAGGCCAACAATCCCCTGCACGGCATCACGCTAGAGCAAATCGTCACGCGATTGGAAGCACACTACGGCTGGCCGGCACTGGCCGAGCGCATCCACATCCAATGCTTCATCAACAACCCCTCGGTTAAATCCAGCCTGACGTTTTTACGCAAAACGCCGTGGGCGCGCGCGCAGGTTGAACGCCTGTACGTGGCGACATTCACGCACTCATCCTAAGGGCGCGATGAACGCGCCACTTGCCCTGCACTCACGCGCCGCGATCGACCGGGCTTAACACGCCACGCCCGCCTTTATTCAACACATGCGTATAAATTTCAGTGGTGGCCACATCACTGTGGCCGAGCAATTCCTGAATGGTGCGCAAGTCATAACCCGATTCGAGCAGGCGCGTGGCAAAACTGTGCCGAAAGGTGTGGCAGTTGGCGTGCTTGTGAATACCCACTCGCTGCATCGCCGCCTTCACGGCCCGCTGAATGGTACGCGGGTGCACGTGATGCCGGCGAAACACACCCCGCTGCTGCGGGTCTTCAGCAATATTCTGTGACGGGAACACAAACTGCCAAGCCAGCTCACTGGCGGCCTTGGGGTATTTGCGTGACAGTGCATAGGGCAGCCACACCTCGCCACAACCATCGATCACATCTCGTGCATGCAATAAGCGCGCTTTTTCAATTTGCTGCTTTAAGCCCTCAATGGTTTGTGCCGGCAATACCGTGCGGCGGTCTTTACCGCCCTTGCCATCACGCACCACCAACTCATTCATGCCAAAATCAATGTCTTTCACGCGCAGACGGCAGCACTCCATGACCCGCAGGCCCGAACCGTACATCACCGTCGCCATCAGCCAGTACACGCCCGATAACTGGCCTATTACGGCCATTGCCTCGGCATGACTGAACACCACCGGCACCCGCCGTTGCGCACGCGCCGGCTGATAATGCAGCGTGCCCACATCCCGCTTCATGAACTGTTTGTACAAGAACACCACCGCATTCAAAGCAATCGCTTGTGTGGCTGGCGACACCCCGCGATGAATGCTCAGATGGTTCAGGTAAGCCTCTATTTCGGCAGCACCCATCTCGGCCGGATGCCGCTTGCCGTGAAAATAAATATAGCGACGAATCCACAAGACATAGGTTTTTTCGGTCGCCCAAGCCATATGGCGGGAACGCATAAACAAGCGCAACTGATCAAGCAGCCTGCCCGATGACGGGTTGACCGCCACGGGCACGTCGTCCATCTCCTGATAATGCATAAAGGCCTCCTGCCATCCACGCAACTGTATATTTATACAGTTGTCGCATCTGCGTCAAGCCTATTACTGCGGCAGCACCGGGTAGAACCCAACAAAATAGCGGCTTACAAGCCGAGAAGATGTTTTCTATTACTACGACAGCTGTCGCATTTGTCGGGAGCCAAAAACAATGCTTGCA
>DATCSK010000014.1:0-81105 GCA_036568505.1 Pseudomonadales bacterium
GGGTTTCGGTTTTGGCGGTGAACTTGCGAATGACGTTGGCAAACAGCCAGTACACGGCACGTGCCAGCGTGCTGGAAAACAGAATAATGAGCATGGAAATCAGCCAGGCTTGTACGCTGTTGCCGTAGTACATGGTTTGAAAAAACTCGGGCATTACCATCTCCGTCGATGTGCTTATGGGGCCGGATAATCTAAAGAGTTATTCAGCAGCTGTCTAGAATCAGTGGACGCTTGTGGCCATTTTTTTAGCCACGTTTAAGGCCATGCCCGGATTAAACAGGGTGTTGACGGTCATGGCGCATTCGTAGGTGCATTTGCATTCGGTATCGCGAATTTTTTGGCGCAGTGCGCGGGCGCGATCGCTTTGGATGAGTGCTTTCAGGTTGTTGTCAGGGTTATTGCCTAATACATTGCCAATGCTGTCGGGCAGTACTTCGCAGGCATTCAGGCGGCCGTCTTCCCAGATGGTGTAGATCAGTGTGCCGGCCGTGCACGGCGTGACGAATTCGTCAAAGCGCGCCACGCGATAGATCAATTCCTTTTGGACGGTCTCTTTGGCGCGCACAATGCGTGCCCCCCAGTACGACAGCTTTTGAAGGTGTTGCCGGTTCAAGTGTTCTTCATAGCGCTCAACGGCATGCAGATAAGCATCCATCAATGCGGCGGGCAGTAGCGGGCTATTGAAGTCCATGCGGCGAATAATATTGATGCTGATCTGGTTGGGGTTAAAGGTGCGGATCAGTTCATCAATGAAGTCGGGGTAACAGTGATGATTCTGCTGGGTGACCACCGTAATAATGCCAAGCGATAAATTCGGGTATAGGCGTTGCAGCGATTGCAGTTTGATGATGGTTTTAGAAAGTCGCTCCCACGAGTCTTTGCCGCGAATGGCATCGTGAATCGGTTGCGGGCCATCAATCGAGATCTGAATGGTTAATGGTCGGCCGCGGGAGTGTTGCAGCATTTCCAGTGTGCGCAGATAGGTTTTATCGATATACCAGCCGTTGGTGGGGATGGTCATCATGACCGGGGCACAATTTTTCTGAATGGTGCGGTAGATGTCGACAATATCGCTGCGCACAAACGGTTCGCCGCCGGCCAAGGCATACCACAACAGAGGGCCTGCCTCGGAGGTGGTTTTATTGAGTTGTGCCAGGCTTTGTTCGCCGGGGTCTTTGGCATCGAGTGTGTCTTTATAAAAGCAGTGCTCGCAACGCAGGTTGCAACGCGCTGTCACAAAATGAATGAGAGCGATGGGCATGCCGTTGCGTGAAATGGCGCGCCAACCCACGCGAGCCAGGTGCGCCAGTCGTTGCAGGCCGTTGCGCAACTGGCCCAGGCGCACGCACAACATGCCGGCCGTGGCCGCCAGCGAGACCGCAGCGCCCATGAACGGCCACATCCACAAGCCGGTTATTTTTTCAGGCAAGGCGAAGCGCTGAAAAACCGCACGGCACAGCAGCAGGGGTGATAGCAGGCTGAGCACAACCCCGGTTATTGCGGCAGCAGCCGGCATCACGGATAACAGGGCGAGCAACAAAAATAGCAGCGGCAAGGTGAACCCTGATATTAACGAGACGCGGTGTGCCGTACTCATCTGGTTTTTCACTTGCCGGAAAATAGCCGGCTGCTCGGTCATTTGCGCCATGGCGAGATACGCCTTGTGCGCATGATCTTGCAGCAGCGAAGCGAACGCAAAAATTTTGATGTGCTCGGCTTCAAACTCGGCATACATATTGACGGCCACGCCAACATTTTGTGCGCGGATACACAGCTCTTTGTCTTCGTGAATGCGCAAGCCCGGATTGAAATAACCGATACGGGAAGCCAGTTTGCGAGGCATCAACAAATGCGATGTTTGTCCATAACGGCAGGGGCTTTTTCTAAATTCTTCAATAAAGCGATACCGTTGCGTGGCCACCAGCATGCGGGTAATGCTGTTATCGCCCATTGTGCGAGCGGCATACAGGCCAAAGGCCATGTCATCGGCGCGGCTGGCCACGTGGCTGCGCACAAAATGGTGTGCTTTGGGTGTCAGCACGACATCGGCATCGACAAATAAAATGTAATCCCCGTGTGCTGCCTGCCAGCCGGCATTGCGCGCGGCACCGGGGTAGGCGCGTTCCGGTAAATGCATCAGGCGTATAGCAGGGTGTGAGGGCAGTGCGGCGGGGGTGGGGCTGGAGTCGACGACCAGTATTTCCAATGGCTCCAGCGGCAGTAGGGCATCGAGTACGCGCCCGGCCTGCCAGGGGCCGAAAACAGGGATCACAATGGAAAGCGTCATGCCGTAACCGCAAGGAGGATGAGCTGCGATTTAAACACGAATACTGGCAAAGCGGCCAGTTTTTACGCGGTAAAAGCTTTGTGGGGGTGTATGGCAAGAACGAGTAGCGGCAATTGCAGAGGGGTTAATCAGCGGGGCTGCTAAAGCGTGGAATTTAGGCGCTTGCTGCGATGTGAAAATTTCAATGGCTGCCTATTGCGGCGTCTTCGAGGCATGTTTTTCCGCTATTTCCTCGATGAGAATATCGGGGCGGTATTTTTCTAGTAGTACTTTGAGGTCAGAATCTGTTTTCGGTATTTTACCGCCACTAATGTACGTGACTTCTTGAAAATACTCGGATACAAAAACCCACAATAAATTAGAGAATGAGTCGACAAACATCAGGGCTCGTCCTTTTCCGGCAGGACAGTGTGTTTTAAAAGAGTTGATATTGATAACGCGAGAGGAAAAGTCGAGGGGAGCGGCGTTCTCGTCCAATGGGCTGGCTAATAGGCGAGTGCAAAATCGAGATGCATCAGCAAACCAAGGTTGACGCTCATGCAGATAATCCTGCAGATTGAATGCTTTGGCCAGGCCGATTTCTTTAGCATCCTCTAAAGTGAACCAAGACTGATCATAGACTCTGGCTTTGTAGAAGTTATCATCCAGTATTTCAGACACTCTGCTCATAAGTTCTACATGGGCGTAATTGGCGCCATGGGCATTCCAGTGAATATCCAGCTTATGGTAAATTTGATCCGTATCTTTTTTTGAAATCAGCGCGCTTCGAATGTCCAGAATATTTTCATGGCTGGCTGTTGATAGATAGTCATACAGCTGCGATGCTGCATTTTTGGGGGGTTCTGGCTTGTTAAACTTTTCAGGATAGATCGAACTTTTTTTCGGTGCAAAAAGCACGATGTATTCTATGCCGAGCTCTCGGGCCGTACGGCCTCGATAGTCAAAGTATTTTTTCCATGCGTTTAAATCTTCTTCCGATAAGTCATTTTCTTTTTGGTGCTCGAATAGCCAGCCATCTTTACCGTAATGCCACGTTGGGTCGCTAGAGGATACGATTCCTATTTTGTACCTAAAAGCAGAGTATCCGTTATTGAGCTGTTGCCTAAGGCCGTGTTGATCGTTCCAGTATTTGTCGATTCTTAAGAAAGTATTTTCAAGGGTCAATTCATCGTTAAATACGTCGTCCCATTGTTCAAGCGTTCTGTTTTCACTGGATTCTTGCAAGTCATTTTTTAGTAGTCCGATAATGAAAGGGCACGATATTAACAGCATGAAAATTGCAGAAAAAAGGATTGATATGATCCTTGTCGTTTCTTTTTTTGATGTGTCACTATTGTGAGTCATTGCTTAAAACTGAAAATATATAAATGGATGGTAAGTGGAAGACGACACATAGCTCATTAGAATTAAAAACAAAGACAGCAAAAATAATGAATAAAATGATAAGGCCAGAATGGATTGGCTATTTTCAATGCTTGGTGCGCCGTTTAACCCAAGATCATGATAGAAAGGTATCCTCTTCCGAATCAATAAGAACATTGGAGAGCTAATCAATATAGACAGCACTATTGCATAAATGAATTCTGGGTCTGCGAACATGAACGAGAAATAGTATATTTCCGTATCATGGCGAGCGCCCAGCATGCCCAAAAGATATTGTCCGGCTTGTTCCAGGCTGTTGGATCGGAATATCACCCAGCCGACCAGTACTACAAAGAAAACATACAGTCGTTGAGCCGGCCGCCAAATGCCTCCTAAAAATAATCCGGCCTTGGATCGCTCCAAAAGCAGGAAGATGCCGTGGTAAGCACCCCAAACGATAAAGTTCCAGCTTGCTCCATGCCAGAGGCCGCATAGGATAAAAACAATGAGCAGATTGCTGTAAATTCTTGCAGGTGAGACGCGATTGCCGCCCAGAGGAATGTAGAGGTAGTCCCTGAACCAGGTTGATAGTGAGATGTGCCATCGCCGCCAAAATTCTTTTATGGATTTTGATATATAAGGGTAGTTAAAGTTTTCCATAAAGCGGAAGCCGAGCATGCGGCCCAGTCCTATGGCCATGTCGGAGTAGGCTGAAAAATCAAAATATATTTGAAAGAAGAACGCGATGGCCCCGATCCAGAGCACGCCAGTGCTCAATTGATCAACGGGGGCTCCAAAAACTTCGTCCGCTATTAAGCCTAAGGGGTTGGCTATCAGCATTTTCTTGGCAAGGCCAAGGATGAAGCGTTCTATGCCGATAAACATGTCCACGTAGCCAGTGGAGCGCTGTGTCAATGATTGTTGAATATCGTGGTATCGAACGATAGGGCCGGCTATGAGTTGCGGGAAGAGCGATATATACAATGCCAGAAGGACAATATTCTTTTGTGGTTCGGCCTTTCCTTTGTAAACATCCACCAGGTAAGAAATCGCCTGAAATGTAAAGAATGATATCCCGATAGGCAGGTGCACATTGTCGGTTATGAGTACTGAAGCACCGAGTGCTTCATAAAGAACTTCCGTGAAAAATGCCCGATATTTGTAATACCCAAGGATGGAGAGATTCAGTGCGATACCAACGAATAGCGCTATTTTTTTAGCGCCGTTGCTGCCGGCATATAAAAGTGCGATGCCGGTGGCATAGTTTATGGCAATCGAGATTAATAACAGTATGACGTATATGGGTTCGCCCCATGAATAGAATAAGAGGCTGAACGCAAGGAGCAGGATATTCTTGAGTTTTGCGGGGGCCAGAAAATAGCAGGTCAGCAGTGCGGGCAGAAAACCAAATAAGAAGCTTGGAGTGGTAAATAACAAGCGCTAAGCCCTGTTCGTGAAAAGAACCCATGTGTTTCTCTGCGGGTCTCTGCCTTTGATGTTTGTTATGGGCGAGAGCGGCGCAGTTTCGGCTCATCTGGCCGGACCGTTTGGGGTTGAAGCCAGAGATAACCGATTTAATCACGAATATCGATAGGGCGGCTAGTATTCGCGCGGTTTAGCGGTAATACAGGCGCATATCATGGCCGGCCGCATCATCGGCGAACCACTGACTGACCCAGGCGGGTTCTTTCAGGTTGTCGGGCTTGTGGTAGGGCAGCAGGGTGCAGCCCAATTCATAGGCGAGTTTCAGTACGGCCCGTTTAGGAACGCCGTCAAACAGGCGGCGGGTATCGCCCGGCCCGGTGCCGTCGGCATGCACAGGGGCATGCCGGTTTAAGCCGTCGATGCTGATCTTGCTGATCTCGGTGAGATGGCGAATCACGGCCGGTGCGGTTTTCATGCGATAAAAATAGCTGTCCACCACGGCGTTATACACATCATAGGCGGCATTGCGGTGCTCGAATTCTTCAATGAGATGCCAGATCAGGAACGAGGCAATGCGGTTATCGCCACCTTTGAAATAGGTTTCGTGGTGGGTAATCAAAAAGCTGGCGAACGGACCAAAGCACAATTCGATGGTGGCGGCATACGAGAGGTGAAAGTCGAGGCTTTGCTCGGCGAACAGGCGATCGTAGGAGGCCATGATGGCTTGCCGGGTTTCTTCAAGGCCGGGGTGCTTGCGAATCAGCATCGCCAGATGCGACAGGTGATGCTTGGAGTGCTGTGCTTCTTGCAGGCAAAACTTGTCGGCATCGTCGCGGATGCGTGCATCGCCAATCAATGGCATGGCTTGCCGCGTGGCTTTAATGAAATAACGCTCAAACGCCGGAGCAATCAAGGTGATGAAGTTAACGAAATTGCTCCAGCTCGGATTGGCCGGATTCCAATGAAACGGAATGTCATCCGGGAACTGGAAATCAATTTTGCGAACGTTCAGTTGGCTCATGCGTGTCGGCTTATTGGAGTTCGGGCAGTTTGCTGGTTTTTATCAGGGCAATCAGGCAGAGGATGGAGGATGGTAGCTCCAAAAACCACATTGCGCCGGGATTGTAACTGTCCGGTAATCCTTCGGGGCCGAAGTTGGCTATGGCGAATGTCGCGCCCATGTCCATGTGCATGCTGATGCCGATGACGCGACCGACGACCAGCGCGGTATAAATAAAGAACCACAGCAACAATGCTGAATGCATGTAGCGCTTGGGGTTCATCACGCCGAGCAGGGCAAAGACGCCGAGCATCATTTCAACCGCGCCGTACATGGCTTGCACTTCAACAAGGGTGCTCCAGTTATCGAGTGCAAATCCGGCATAGCGCAAGCCGGTGGGGTCCACCAGTAGCCAGCCGCCATAGCAGATCCACACGGTAGCGGTAATCGACAAGATGATTTTAGCGAGCAGCATGAGGGTTCCTTTTTGTTTCAGGCATCGGGTTCGCAGATAAACACCGGGATGTCGCGATCGGTGCGGGCTTGGTATTCGTCAAAGTCAGGGTATAGCGATAACAGGTGCGGCCACAGGTCGCGTTTCTCATCGGGGCTGGCCTGACGCGCGGTGTAATGTTTGGTCACGCCGGTGACCATGATGTCGACTTTAGGGTTGGCCGCAATGTTGTAGTACCACACCGGGTTTTTATCCATGCCGCCTTGTGAGGCGACCAGTAACTTTTTATCGCCCCACGGCAGGTGAATGAGCGCAACTTCACGGCGCCCGCCGCTTTTGCGGCCGGTCATGCCGACGATGCAAATCGGGAAGCCGCCGGGGAAATGCTTCATCAGCTTGCCGTTGCTTTTTTTGTAAACCCAGACGTTGAAGCGGGTATACCAACGCATGACAAAACGCACCAGGCCGGTCCATTGGGTGGGGATTTCCTGTACATCTTCGCGCTTGGTTTTGACGTAGTCGAACTGACCCATGGTGTTGTCCTGATTATGTGAAAGGCCCATGGTGGCGCTAAGCCGTAGGGGCGTCAATGCCTGACAGGTGACGGTTTGGTTATGGCGCAGCGCTCAACGTTATAGGACTCAGGCTTTGGGTGCGGTGGCTGCGAAATGGGGGTAAGCGCGGATATGGTCCAGAAACGACGCGAGTTTTGGGTGGTCATCGAGCGTCAGGCGCTGGCGAAACAAGGCCCAATCCAAAAAGCAAGCAATACGCAATTCGGTATCGGACCATGGCGCGGCATCGCGCAAGGGCAGTGTCGCAAGATCGGCCAAGCCGGTTTGCAAGCGACTCTGCTGGCGGCGGAGGTAGCTGCTTTGCTCAGGCGTAATGCCGTCCTTCTCGAGATAAAACAAATTGATGGCGGCATCCATTAAGGTGTTGGCGGCGCAAAACGCATTGAGTGCGGCCACGTCCGGCATGAACGGTTGATTGGCGCGTTCGCGGATAAGCCTGAGAATGGCGCTGGAATCGGTCAGCATCTTTTCTTCGCCATGCTCTTGGTATTGCAGGAACGGCAGCTTTTGCATGGGCGATAGCCGGGCGCTGACGGCAGCATCGGCTTCAATAAACTCACAATGGATGCCGGCTTCGAGTAGCGCGATTCGGCAATGGCGAACAAAAGGAGAGGTATGGCTGCCATAGAGTTTCATAAACGGTTCTTCTCTGCGTGAAATGGAATGCCGAGATTTTATCAAACCCCGTGCATGCGTGTTATGCCAAGTCGCCTATTTTTCCTAAAGTCCAAACAATGGCCTTGCGAGGCAATAAGCGCAGAACCAGGGCGAGCAAACGGTTGCTGATGCCGGGGATCACAATAGGTTTTTTTCGCCGGTCACAGGCTTTCAGTGAGCAGGCCACCACCGATTCTGGCGTTTTTGAAATAAAGTCCAGCAGCTTCATTTTGAAGCCCTCGATATTGCTAGCGCGCGCCATGAATTGTGTTTTGGTGATGCCGGGCAATAAGGCTTGCACATACACATCACGCTTTCGTTCTTGGTACCACAATGACTCTGAAAATGATGCGATAAAGCATTTGGTCGCGCAGTAGGTCGGTTGTACGGGCGTTGTCAGGTAGTGGGTGATGGACGATAGGTTGATCAGTGCATCGCCTGCGCGAGCTTGCTGTAAAAAAGCATGCGATAGGCGCATGACGGTATGGCAGTTTACATGAAATACTGCCATTTCATGTTCGATATCGGCTTCGCGGAATGTGCCAAATTGGCTAAAGCCGGCATTGTTGACGAGAAGGGCAATGTGCTGTTCTTGCATCAGTGCGATGCAGGCATCAATGCCGCGGAGCTCGCTCAAGTCAGCGACAAGGTAGCGATGGTTGTCGCCCAGTTCATTGACCAGTTCTTTCAGTCGCGATTCATTGCGAGCAATGCAGAGGGTATTGTAACCCGCTTTCGCTAACTGACTGGCGAAGGCCCTGCCCAAGCCTTCGCTGGCGCCGGTAATGAGAGCTGTTTTTTTTGTGCCGGGCTCCATTAATGGCGGGTCGGCGCTTTGTTCGTGCCAATGGCATGGCAGTGTCTCCAGTCATCGAGCAAGAGCTGATAACCGACATAGCCAAAAATGAGCGGGAAAACAAAATACTGGTATTGAGTCCATACCAGCGCCAACAGGGTGTCGGCGATGCCGCCCGGCATGTTTTCAAAGCCGGCAAACACTTCCGAGAAGGAGAATATAAACGTAGCCGCAACCGGTTCGCCGCAACCGAGAACAGCAATTAAATAACGATAGGGCGAACGCTTTTTATTTAAGTAGAAGAAATACAAGGTCGTGAAAAAATTGACGAAGGCATAAATTTCAATCGTATAGAACGTTGGGTTGTGGTTGACCGTGCGCAAGTCAACGGAGGCGAAAGAGGCCAGTATCCACCAATACATATGCAATATATTTTCGCGCATATAGCCGGTGTGTGCGACGACGTCATCGATGGTGCTGATATTCGTGAATACAAACGGTGAAAAAGCGACCCACGGCATTTCCCATAATAGGTTGGTGATGGCATACGACAGCAGCCACAACACCAGACAGTCGTGGTAGATGCTTAATTTAGATCGGCTATCGTTTGTTTGCGCGAGCAGGCCGAGCATCCAGCCATTCAGCCAAATGCTGATACCGTACAGTGACAGCTTGGTGCTGACCAGAAAGTCCAGGCTGCCCACAAAAAACAACAAGGCGCATAGACCAACGCTGCCCCACCAAAATAAGGTCCATAGCAGAAAGCGTTGTTGCGATACCTTGGAAAGGGCGCGCGCCGTGGCAGGGCCTGTCATGGCGGTGTGGGCGGTGTGCTCTGAAAGGCTCATGCGTCTTCCTTATTATTGTTGTCGGTCTGGTGTGCTCAAGGCGGCCAGCATGAGCCGCGCGCCATCAATGTATCGCACATCCCTTAATGAAACAATATGTTTCATTAAGGGATGTGTTGTATCCTAGCGCGATGACGAATCCAGCATCCATAAAGCAGTCGGTGATTGCCGGCGATGGCCGGCGTAAGCCTCGGCCCGGCCCCCGCGAGCAATCGCGAGCCATTGTGGAGGCCTCGGTGGTTTTGTTCTTGGCGCACGGCGTTCGTTCGGTGTCGATCATGCAGATTTGCGATCAGGCCGATGTGTCGCGTTCGACCTTCTACCGCAGCTTTGATGGCATGGATGCGCTGTTAGAGCAGATTTACCGGGTGAGTGTTTTTGAGCCGGTTGAGCAGTTCATGCGTGCCAATCTGCGGCAGCGCCAAATAACCCCGGCACAGATCAAGCTGGCTTTGGACGGTATGTACGAAGCCATTTTTGATCAAGCGGCATATGCCGAGCTGATTTTTCGGGAGTCGAATGATCCGAGTTCGCCGGCCTTTGCGGTCGTGAATCAGGCGTTTGATAAAGTGGTACTGGCCTTGCAAAACAGTTTGCCCCGGGCCGCGGGTCGGCCGATTGACGCGGTATTTTTAAAAGCCATTTTGAATGCCAATCAATGGATTGTGCATGATGCGATTCGCAAAGGCCTGACGGCAAAAAACAAAAAGGCCGCCAAGGCCGCTGCATGGCAACTGGTGAGCAAGGCGTTGGATTTATAGTCTGTTAGGGTGTCGTCATCGGATTGGTCACGATACGCACAAACCTTGAAGCAAGCCTATTGGGAGGCGCGATGAGTCTTACCCCGGCCAGTTTGGTGAATGATGAGGCGAGCTATGTCAGTCGCAAAGTGTTCACCTCCAGCGAAGTCTATGCCTGGGAGAAGCGCTACATCATTGGTCAAAACTGGCTGTTCCTGACGCATGAAAGCCAGATTCCTCATGTTGGTGATTTTGTTCTCACTTACATGGGCGAAACCCCGATTATTGTGGCGCGTGGCGACGATGGCAAAATCCATGCGTCCATTAACAGTTGCAGTCACCGGGGGCTGCCGGTTTGTCGTGCCGATCGCGGCAATGCCAAGCGCTTTATTTGCCCTTATCACAATTGGGCTTACAGCGTAGACGGTGCTTTGCAGGCGGTTCCGCAAGAAAAGAAAATCATCACTCCGGTCGACAAGGCGCACTTGGGACTCAAAAAAGTGCCCCGAGTCGAGTGTTACGGCGGTCTGATCTTCGGCTGCTTCCATGAGCAGATTGAGTCGCTGGAAAATTATTTGGGCGATATGCGCTGGTATCTGGATTGCATGTTCGATCGCTACCCCGGTGGCATTGAGGTGATCGGCGCGCCGCATAAATGGTTAATTAATGCGAATTGGAAGTTGCCGGTCGAAAATCAATTGGGCGATGTAGGGCACGGCCCGTATTTGCATGGCTCGCTCTTGAAGGGCGCGCCGCAAGTCGCCGAGCTCGAAGAGCACGGCATGAACGTGGTGCCAAAGGCAGGGCATGGCGTGTCGGTGCGATTGATGCCGCCCGGCTCGCCGCCGGAGCAATGCATGTGGGGCATTGATGGCATGGCCGCGATGGACCCGGAAGTGAATGCCTATTTGCTCGACCGGCACAAAGCAGTGGAAGCGCGCTTGGGTAGCGTGCGATCGCGTTTGCGGCCGTTGTGCTTTAGCCTGTACCCGAACTTTTCATTTCTGTGGCCTAACAACACCATTCGCGTGAGCCATCCACGCGGTCCCGGTCAGGTCGAGTATTGGAGTTGGTGGGTCGTTGAAAAAGACGCGCCCGATCACATCAAGAAAAAGCTACAGCAAAACTACACCTTCTTTTTCGGCCCGGGCGGCGTACTGGAGCAAGAAGACAGCGAGGCATGGTCACAGCAATTTACAGGCAGCAATATTGATTACGTGGATGACGCGCCGCTGTATTACGGCCTGGGATTGGGCGAGACCACAACGCACCCGGAGATTCCCGGCGCCGTCGGTTCCTGCTTTAACGAGCATTATGCGCGCGATTTTTATCGTCGCTGGCGCCGTGAGATCGAGCAAGGCTTGGCGGGCGATGCGCTGGCCCATCGCAAGGTCATTGGCAGGGAGGGCGCATGAGCGGATTTCAGCCGGTGATGGATGTAGCCGTCATTTCAAAAATAGAGCAGTTTTATTTTCGCGAGGCACGCCTGTTAGACGATCGGCAGTATCAGCAATGGCTGCTGTTATTGGCCGAGGACATTCAATACACCGTACCGACCCGGCACACACCCTGGTTAAATACCGCGTTGCGTGACACAGAGGCCGTGCTGAATGTGGAGCAAGAGTTAAGCCAGGCGCATGAGGTGCCATTGCGCGATGACAATTATCTCACCCTGATGATTCGCGTCACGCGGTCATTCAAATTGAGCGCATGGGCCGATAACCCGCCAGCGCGCACGCGTCGATTGGTCAGTAATGTAGAAGTGTTATCAAACGGGATGGGCGAGTACAAAACGTACAGCAACACCTTGTTGTCGTTCAGTCGCCACCAGCACGACAACGTTTTATACAGCTATCAGCGAGAAGATATTTTAATGCCACAAGACGACGGTTTTAAGATAAAAAACCGGAACGTGCTGTTGGATTGGAATGTCATTACCGGGCCTTCAGTAGGCTTGTTATTTTAAGGGGGTATCCGTGTCTGAAGTGGTGACCTTGGAGATTAAAAACCATGTGGGCGTCATCACCTTGAACCGCCCCGAACGGTTAAATACCTATACGGTTGCAATGGGCGCGCAGTGGAATGCCGCTTACCGGGCGTGCGAGAGCAATAACGACGTGCGCGTGATAGTGGTGACCGGTGCGGGCAGGGCCTTTTGTGCCGGTGCTGACATGAGCGGCGGTGCCAGTACCTTTGACACACAGGGCGACATGTCATTTAGCTCATGCCCCATCACGCCGGCGTGGCAATTAAAGAAGCCGGTGATCGGTGCGTTGAATGGCCATGCCATTGGTATTGGCTTTGGTCTGGCGCTGCAATTCGATTTCCGATTTGTCGCCGAGGAAGCCAAATACGGGTTGTTGCAAGTGCGTCGCGGTGTATTGGCCGACTGCGGGTCTCATTGGGTGTTGCCGCGCTTGATTGGTATCGAGAAGGCCATGAAAGTGTTGGTCATGGCGCGCACCATGACCGGCAATGAATTGTACGCCATGGGCCTGGCAACGGAGTGCGCGCACAGCGAGCAGGTGTTGTCCCGTGCCATGGTGTTTGCCGAAGAACTGGCAACGCAATGCGCTCCCGTCGTGGCGGCCGCCACGAAACAGCTGATATGGCGTTCGTTCGACTACGGCATTGATGATTTCGTGGCGCTTGAAACGCGCGTCTTGCATCAAACCATGGGCAAGGACGATGCCCTTGAAGGCGGCGCGGCTTTTTTTGAAAAGCGCGAGCCACAGTGGCATAACACGGTGTGCCCGGATTGGCCTGATGCATTGGAAGCGGATAAAAAATGACAGAGCAGGGTACGCGCCGAATTATCGCCGAGAGGGGGTAATGCGAATGTGTTTTGGGCCTTTGCCGGGCTGTATTCCGCTAACCCCTGATGGGATGCGATCTATTTTTCCGCCGCCTTTCAGAAACTGAGCAATGTGGGATCCCAGTTCTTCGCGAGTCAAGGATGCATTTTTACTGGATTGTTTTGCCACGGCTTAATCCTTGTTGGCTTCTAATGGGTAGGCGCCGGAGGCATCGTGCACCTCTTGCCCGGTGAGTGGTGGATTGAATACGCAAGCCATGATCATTTCTGTTTTCGCACGCAGCGTGTGTTTGTCGTGCTTGTTGAGAGCGTACAGCGTGCCGGGCTCAATGGCATGCACCACGCCGCTGTCGGTTTCTTCAATTTCTCCCTCACCGGATAGGCAAAAAACCGACTCAAGATGATTTTTATAATGCATCGGCAGCTCGGCATTTTTGAAAATGGTGGTGATATGGAATGAAAATCCCATGCCGTCTGATTTTAACAGCAGGCGAATGCTTTCCCAGCCATTGCTTGTGACTTTGCGTTCACTGTTGACGGCATCAGCTAGCGTCCGGATGATCATGGTAATTCCCTAAGCCTTTCGTAGTGCATGCATGAGTGTGACAACATTGTGGTCATGATGGTGCTCATGGCTAAAGAAGCTGGGCTCTTGAGGAAATATTTTCGTTTTGGAACATATTTCACGAATGCTCTCTTCAATGATATCCAGTCCGCGAGCAAGGCTGTCGTCGTTGATAGTGAGAGGGCAGAGCAGTTTGACCACTTGGTCGTCTGCACCGCTGGTTTCAATGACGAGCCCTTTTTTAAAGGCCGTGCGGGTAATGTTTCCGGCGATCTCGCCGTTCACGCAGTTAAGGCCTTGAAACATGCCACGGCCCGTAGCGGTGAAGTTTCCTTCGCCATATTGCGCGGCAAATTTTTTCAGTCGCGCTGAAATGATCTGGCCTTTGCGGATAATCTCTTTGCTAAAGGCATCGTCTGACCAGTAATGATCAATGGCCGCTTTGGCCGTCACGAAGGCCAAGTTGTTGCCTCGAAACGTGCCGTTGTGTTCACCGGGTTTCCATTGATCGATTTCTGGCTTCATGAGTACGACCGCAAACGGCAGGCCGTAGCCACTGAGCGACTTGGAGAGTGTGACAATGTCGGGTGTGATGCCGGCATCTTCAAAACTGAAAAAGGATCCGGTGCGACCGCAGCCAGCCTGAATATCATCAACAATGAGTAGCATGTTGTGTTTGCGGCAGACCGTTTGCAGATTCTGTAGCCATGCCATGCTGGCTGCATTGATGCCGCCTTCACCTTGTACGGTTTCGACAATGACCGCTGCCGGTGAGTTGATGCCGCTGCTGGAGTCGGAAAGCACTTTGTCGAGGTACTCGGTGGTGTCGATGCGGTCGCCAAGATAGCCGTCGTAGGGGATGCGGTGGGTTCCGTTTAAAGCAATGCCCGCAGCATCCCGGTGGTGGGAATTGCCCGTTGCGGCCAGTGCGCCCAGGCTGACACCGTGAAAACCGTTGGTGAACGTAATGATATTTTTTTGGCCGGTGACATTGCGGGCAATTTTCATGGCGGCCTCTACCGCATTGGTGCCGGTAGGGCCGGTGAACTGCACCATGTATTCATAGCCGCGGGGCTTGAGAATTTTCTCGTTAAACGATTCGAGGAATTCGCCTTTGGCCTTGGTGTGCATGTCGAGGCCGTGGGTGATGCCATCGGCTTCAATGTATTCGAGCAGCGCTTTTTTGAATACGGGGTGATTGTGACCGTAGTTCAGCGTGCCGGCACCCGCCAGGAAATCCAGATATTGGTTGCCTTCGGTGTCATACAGAAATTCACTCTGGGCTCTGTTAAACAAGCGCGGGAATGAGCGGGCATAGCTTTGTACTTCCGATTCAAGTTGGTCAAAAATTTTCATGCGTGTGATTACCTGATGAGTTAAGCGGTTTTCCATGCAAGCCAAAAGGCCCGATGCGGAATAGCGTTTCAGAATCGTGCAAACCTAAAAAATGACGCTGCCGATCGAATAGCGTGGATGCGGTGATGTCGGCAGCGCCTACCCGGGCTGCGAGCTTTTGGAACATCGCCATGGAGGCCTGATTGCTGTCGGTCACGGTGGTTTCTATAAAATGCACATTACGGCAGGCCGGGCGTGACAGGATGTCCAGCATCATGGCCATGCCCAACTGCTTGCCACGTTGGCTGTGATCAACAGCCACCTGCCAGATGAACAGGGTGTCGGGTGCTTGCGGCACGATATAGCCGGATACAAATCCGACCAGACGCTTATTGGGGGTGAGTGCTGCACAGCTGGTGTTGGCAAAGTGATGGCATTGCAGCAAATTGCAGTAGGTTGAGTTGGTATCCAGCGGTGGGCATCGATTGACCAGTTCAGCGACCTGATGACCCAGGGTGTTATCGGGTGGCATAAGCAGCAGGTCGTGATGATGGGTGTCCGGCACAGCGGGGGCAATACTCATAACGGCTTGATTTGCAATCAGTTTCCTTAGTTATTCAAACTAAATAAAAGAATATTTTCTTTTACAATTAATTGGTTGCATTTATTGTAACAAATATATGATTAGAGTTCTAAGTAATAGCGTTGATTTATGCAGTCCCTCTATAATGAGCGCCTTCTGGGGTGTTTAGCCCTGAATAGAGAAACTTATGGATCCTATTGATGATGTTCTCATTGCGTTGCGGCGAGTGATTCGTGCGGCGGATTTGCGATCCCGTCAACTCGTCAAGATGAGTGGGCTCACGGCGCCGCAGTTGCTGGTGTTGCAATCCATTCGCAACAAGGGTTCGGTCTCCAGTGGCGAGTTGGCGCGGGATATCAGTGTCAGTCAGGCAACGGTGACGACGATTCTGGATCGTTTGGAGAAGAAAGCATTTGTGGTTCGGCAGCGCTCTGAAAAAGATAAGCGCAAAGTCATGGTGTCGTTGACGGCGGCAGGGTCTGCGTCATTAGAGGCTGCTCCCCAGCCCTTGCAGGAAAATTTTGTGCGTCAGTTTCAGGCGCTGCAACAGTGGGAGCAGACCCAGATTATTGCCTCCTTGCAACGAGTGGTTCAAATGATGGGAGCGCAACACATTGATGCATCGCCCGTGCTGGATGTCGGTGCACTCGATCGCACGGAAAGCCCGCTTTAATGCCATTCTGCCTGTATATTTTTAACTGCTAATAAGGCTTCGATCGGTAATGGAATTATTTAAGTCAGCATCGCTGCTATTTGTATTGCTCAATCCCTTTTTGATGAGCATCTACTTGATGACGCTGATCCGTGAATTGTCACTGGCCGACTTTTCTCGGGTGATGATCAGGGCGCACCTGATCAGTGGCGTTGTGTTTGTGATTTTTGCTATTGCCGGTGAAAGCATTTTTGAAACGGTATTCAAGGTTCGATTTGCTTCTTTTCTGATATTTGGAGGCATTATTTTCCTTCTTATTGGCGTGCGGTCAGTTTTTTCAGGACAGATCATTCTCTTTGAGACACGAGGCGATCCGGAGTATATGGCCGGCGCGGTGGCTATGCCTTTTATGATTGCGCCGGGTACGATTAGTGCCAGTGTCTTAATAGGCTCGTCATTATCCACAGCAAGTGCTGCATTCAGTATTGCGATTGCCGTCAGTCTGTCGCTTCTATCGATCATGTTATTTAAATACCTCCACGATCCTTTAAAAGAGAAGCACGAGCGTCTGTTGAATCGTTATGTCGAGGTTATAGGCAGAGTGGTGGCTATTTTTACCGGTACGTATGCGATTGAAATGATTGTGAGGGGTGTCGAGACCCTGTTCTTTTAACGAGTAAGCTTCACCCGTTCGTACCACCCAATAAAAATGCCACCGCAAGGGTGGCATTTTTATTGGGTGGTGGGCCCACCAGGACTTGAACCTGGGACCAATCGATTATGAGTCGACTGCTCTAACCAGCTGAGCTATGGGCCCTTGATCGACTATTCGTCCAAGAAGCTGCGCAGGTGCTCGGAGCGGCTCGGGTGGCGAAGTTTGCGTAAGGCCTTGGCTTCTATTTGGCGAATGCGCTCACGCGTGACGTCAAACTGTTTGCCCACCTCTTCCAGCGTGTGATCGGTGTTCATGTCGATACCAAAGCGCATCCGCAATACCTTGGCTTCGCGTGCAGTCAAACTGGCCAGGACGTGCTTGGTGGTTTCGCTCAGGCCTTCGCTGGTGGCCGAATCAATGGGCGATGACACGTTCGCGTCTTCAATGAAATCACCGAGACTGGAATCTTCGTCGTCACCGATGGGCGTTTCCATGGAGATCGGCTCTTTGGCGATCTTGAGTACTTTGCGAATCTTGTCTTCGGGCATTTCCATGCGTTCGCCGAGTTCTTCGGGCGTTGGTTCGCGACCCATCTCTTGCAGCATCTGCCGTGAAATACGGTTGAGCTTGTTGATGGTTTCGATCATGTGCACCGGAATACGAATGGTGCGCGCCTGATCGGCGATCGAGCGGGTAATGGCCTGGCGAATCCACCACGTGGCATAGGTCGAGAACTTGTAGCCGCGACGGTATTCAAACTTATCAACGGCTTTCATCAGACCGATGTTGCCTTCCTGGATAAGATCCAAAAATTGCAGGCCGCGGTTGGTGTATTTTTTGGCAATCGAGATCACCAGACGCAGGTTGGCTTCAACCATTTCTTTTTTGGCGCGGCGGGCGCGAGCTTCACCAATCGACATGCGACGGTGAATTTCTTTGATCTCGCTGATTTGCAGGCCAACTTGTGCTTCGATTTCAATGAACTTGCCCTGCACGCGTTTAATTTCTTCGCGCATTTCAGGGGTAAAGTTTTTTGACCACTTGGGTTTGGTGCGCGACAGATTGTCGGACCACTTCTGGTTGGTTTCATTGCCCTGGAAGCGGCTGATGAATTCCTGACGCGGCATTTTTGCCTTGCGAATGCACAGTGTCATGATTTCGCGTTCACGTTCGCGAATGGCCTGCAGGGTGGTGCGCGAGTCGGTGAGAATGGGTTCGATCAGGCGGGGGGTCAGTTTCAGGTACTTGAAAATTTCACCCAGTGCATCGAGTTGTTTGTGTGTGCTGGCATGGCTGCGGCCGTAGCGCTTGATGCTGCGGTCGGCTTTTTCCATTTGCTTGGCGAGTGCGTCAAAGCGGTTTTTGGCTTCGACGGGATCGGGCCCGTTGTCGCTGTCATCGCTGTCGCTGTCGCTGTCGTCGTCATCGTCGTCGCTGTCGTCGTCATCGCCATTTTCGGCTTTGGCAGCGGCAGCTTCTTCCTCTTCCTTTTCTTTGGCAGCGGCAATTTCAGCGGCCGAGGGTACATGCTCCATGGGATCGAGATAGCCGAGCAGTACGTCGGAGAGTTTGCGTTCTTCGGTGCTGGTGAGCGCGTAGTCATCCAGCACTTTTTGTACGGCACCCGGATACCATGCCAAGGCGGCCATTAATTCGCGGGTGCCTTCTTCAATGCGTTTGGCGATGGCGATTTCGCCTTCGCGTGTCAGCAGTTCGACAGTGCCCATTTCGCGCATGTACATGCGCACGGGGTCGGTGGTGCGGCCGGCTTCGGATTCGACGGAGGCGAGAATGCCGGCGGCCTCTTCAACCGCGTCATCGTCCGGCGAGTCGGTGCCGGCCATCAGCAGGGTGTCGGCATCGGGCGTTTCTTCGAACACCTGAATGCCGATATCGTTCAGGTTTTGAATGATGTCTTCGACCTGCTCGGGGTCGGTGATGTCATCCGGCAGATGATCATTGACCTCGGCATAGGTGAGATAACCCTGTTCGCGCCCAAGGGCGATCAGGTCTTTCAAACGTGAGGGTGAAGGCTGCTGGCTGCTGGCTGCGTCACTCATAGAAATCCCTGTGGCGACTGTTCATGGGGGGCAAAGAAAGCCGACTATTATACCACAAAACCCGCTACTCACTGGGCTCTGGGCCAGTAAATTCGGCAGGGGTTTCCACGGATATGGCGGTTCTGGGCCCTGGTTTCAAGCCCCGGAGCGGTTTTTATCGGCTTTCGGCTGGAATAACGCCTGAAAACGCTGTTTTTGCTCGGGACTCAAGTCACTGTAGTTCAGCGGCAGGCCTTCTGCCAGTTCAGCTTGCAGTTGGCGGGTTGGGCGCTTGGCGGCTTCCTGTGCAAGGCGTGCGAGGCAGCCTATGAACTCATGACGGAGCGCCTCGTGCGAGGTCAGCAGCGGGTTATAGGTCGCCAGTCGTGCGAGCAAGCTGCGTTCCTCGGCATCGCCCCAGTAACTGAGCAGGCCGGCGACGCTGCTGTCTGGCCGGGCCTGAATCTCCGCAATGAGCTTGAGCAGCAACTCGGTATCGGGGCTGTCGAGCGCGGCGAGTGCGCTCTCATTCAGCGGGTTGGCATGCGCAGCCAATTGCGGGTTGAACAGCAGGTAGCCCATGGCCTGATGCGCGGCTCCGAGTTGCGGGCTGCGTTGTGCGGCCGGAGGGCTGGCGGCATCCTGCGGTGGCGGTGGTTCGGGTCGTTCACGGGGCGGCGTGGGTGGCGCGTCATGACCGCCGAGTTGCTGCTCCATGCGATGCGCGTCCAGCCCCGTTTGCTTGGCCAGTTCGGCGATCAGCAGGCTGCGGAACAGGCCGGCAGGGACTTGGGCAATCAAGGCCAGTGCGTTGCGGGCAATGCGGGCCCGGCCGTCAGGGCTTTGGCTGTCTTGACCCGTGGCGGCGGTGCGCAGCAGAAAAGCCGACAGCGGTTCGGCATGGGCAATGCGCTCTGCGAACGCCGCGCGGCCTTCTTTTTGCACCAGGCTGTCGGGGTCTTCGCCGTCGGGCAAAAACATAAAGCGCACCATGCGCCCGTCCTGCAGGGTGGGCAGGCTGACTTCCAGCGCCCGGTGAGCGGCTTTTAAACCGGCGTTGTCGCCATCAAAACAGAAGATGACTTCGCTGGTGTGGCGAAACAAGCGTTCCAGATGCGCGCGACCGACCGCCGTGCCCAATGTGGCGACCGCTTGATGAATGCCGTGCTCGGCCAGCATCACCACGTCCATGTAACCTTCGACGACCAGCAGGCGATCCATGCTGGCACCGGCAAGGCGTGCCTCGAACAGGCCGTAGAGCTCGCGGCTTTTATGGAAAACGGGCGTTTCCGGGGAGTTCAAGTACTTGGGTTTGTCGTCGCCGAGCACGCGGCCGCCAAAGGCAATCACGCGGCCGCGGCCGTCGCGAATCGGGAACATCACGCGGTGCCGGAAGCGGTCGTAGCGTTTGCTGTCTTCGCCTTCGACCACCATGCCGGATTCAATCAGCTCATGCAGTGCGGCATCGTCGGTGCCGAACCTCTTGAGAACGTTATCCCAGCCGGCAGGGGCAAACCCGATGCGGTAATCGCGCGCGGTTTTGCCGGATATGCCACGCTTTTTCAGGTAATGAATGGCCTCGGGGGAGTTCTTTAGTTGGCTGTAATACCACTCGCTGAGTTCTGCGAGGCGGTCATAGAGTGTGCGTTCACGGCGCTGTTGCTGTTCGGCCTGCGGGCTTAATTGTTCGCGCGGGACATCCAGTCCGGCGCGACGTGCCAGGCGTTCAACGGCTTCTACAAACGGCAGATGCTCGTGCGCCATCAAGAAGCCGAGCGCATTGCCGCCGGCGCCACAGCCAAAACAGTAATAGAACTGCTTGTCGGGACTGACGCTGAAGGAGGGGGTTTTTTCCTGATGAAACGGGCAGCAGGCACTGTAATTGCGCCCGCTTTTTTTCAGTTTGACGGCCGCATCAATGACTTCGACGATATCGGTGCGGTCGAGCAGCTGGTCAATGAAGGATTGCGGTATGCGGCCTGACATGAGTGTGTTGCCGGAGCAGGATCTGGTCGAACAGTATAGCGGAGCTTAGCTGGCGAGGCGGGTTTTGACGCGGGCGCTGACGGCGGTCATGTCAGCCCGGCCGGCGGTGCGTTCTTTCAGTATGGCCATGACTTTGCCCATATCGCGCGCGCCGCTGGCGCCGGTTTCGGTGATCGCCTCTTGAATCAGGGCATCGATTTCGTCGTCGCTTAAACCGGCAGGCAAAAAGCCTTCAATCACGGCGATTTCGGCAATTTCCTTGTCGGCCAGATCGTGGCGGTCGGCGGCTTGGTATTGCTGGGTAGAATCGCGGCGTTGCTTGAGCATGCGATTCAAGACGGTCAGCACGTCGGCATCCGAGAGCTCGCGGCGTTCGTCCACTTCAATGCGTTTGATATCAGAGAGCATCAGCCGAATCGTGGAGAGACGGGCTTTATCGCCAGCGCGCAAAGCAGCCTTCATGGCTTCGGTGATTTGTGCCTTGAGTGTTTCGGGCATCAATAGAGCGGGTGTGGGATAAGCCCACACCGTGCCTCAGTGACCCGGACGGACGAAGCGGCGGTTTTCGCGCTGCAGCTTCTTTTGATGACGTTTAACGGCGGCAGCGGCTTTGCGCTTGCGCTCGGTCGTGGGCTTTTCGTACGCTTCACGACGACGTACTTCGGCGAGAACGCCGGCTTTTTCACAAGAACGCTTGAAGCGGCGCAGGGCCACATCAAAGGGTTCGTTTTCCTTCATCTTGATCGAAGGCATCCACATTCACCTGTCTTGGCTGGTTGTGAGCGGCGGTTGGCCTGCTCGGGGTTTCTCAGGGGGGCGAATTCTACCGGCTGGTCTGGCAAAATGCAAAGCTTCTCCACGAGCAAAACGAAGGGTTCTGGCATGCGGGTGCTGGGTATCGAGACTTCCTGCGACGAAACCGGGGTTGCTGTTTATGACAGCGAGCGCGGCTTGCTGGCGCACACCCTGTTCAGTCAGGTGGCTTTGCATGAGGCGTACGGCGGTGTGGTGCCGGAATTGGCCTCCCGCGACCATATCCGCAAGTTGCTGCCTTTGGTGGACGAGGTGCTCGGCCAGGCCGGTATCAAGGCCGACGCACTGGATGGCGTGGCCTTTACCGCAGGGCCCGGTTTGATGGGGGCTTTACTGGTGGGGGCGATGGCGGGTCGGGCCATGGCTTGGGCTTGGAATGTGCCGGCCATCGAGGTGCATCACATGGAAGGCCATTTGTTGGCGCCGATGCTGGAAGACCGGCCGCCGGCATTTCCGTTCGTGGCGTTGCTGGTCTCCGGTGGGCACACCCAATTGGTTGAGGTCCGGGGCATCGGCCAATACCGGTTGTTGGGCGAATCGGTGGATGATGCGGCCGGTGAAGCGTTCGATAAGACGGCCAAATTACTGGGGTTGGGGTATCCCGGTGGGCCGGCGTTGGCGCGGCTGGCATCAAGCGGTACCGCGGGGCGTTACGGTTTCCCACGACCGATGACGCAAAAACCCGGGCTGGATTTCAGTTTCAGTGGTTTAAAAACGCACGCGCTGACGGTGATTCGTGCCGCAGAAGCCGCCGGCACGCTGGATGACGCCATGCGTGCGGATATCGCTTGCGCATTTGAAGAGGCGGTTGTCGACACCTTGGTGATTAAATGCCGGCGTGCCCTGGAGGCCACCGGCTTGTCGTGTCTGGTGATTGCCGGCGGGGTGAGTGCGAATCAGCGTCTGCGTGCGCAATTGAACGCATTCAGTGAATCCACGGGGGTTGCGGTGTGTTTGCCGCGACCCGCTTTTTGTACGGATAACGGTGCCATGATTGCCTTTGCCGGCTGTCAGCGTTTGTTGGCCGGCGAGTCTGCCGGCTTGTCACTCAATACGCGCGCACGTTGGCCCATGACGGAATTATCGCCACCGGCGGCTTAGGGAGCATCAATGGACATTGTTTATATACGCGACATGAAAGTGGATACGATTATTGGTATTTACGATTGGGAGCGCGAGATTCGTCAAACGGTCAGTCTGGATCTGGAAATGGCAGCCGACATTCGCAAGGCCGGCCGCAGCGACCATATTGATGACACCTTGAATTACAAAGCGGTTGCCAAACGGTTGATTGCGTTTATTGAAGAAAGCGACTTTCAACTGGTCGAAACATTGGCCGAGCGCGTTGCCGCGATTGTGCTCGATGAGTTCAATGTGCCGTGGCTGCGTTTGCGTTTATCCAAGCCGGGTGCGGTGCGGGGGGCGCGTGATGTGGGCGTGGTGATTGAACGCGGAGACAAGCCGGCATGACGCAGGTTTACGTCAGCATCGGTAGCAACGTTGATCGTGAGCGCCATGTGCGCGCGGCATTGGCAGCATTGGAAAAAGAATTTGGTGCGTTACGGGTGTCGCCGATTTATGAAACCGAGGCGGTCGGCTTTAAAGGTGCTGCGTTTTATAATCTGGTGGCCGGTTTTGATACCGATTGCAGTGTGGCGGCATTGTCAGCTTGGTTACGTGCGCTGGAAGATGCGCACGGTCGTGTGCGCGGCGATGCCAGGTTCAGTGATCGCACCCTGGATGTGGATTTGCTGGTGTACGGCGATGCCTCGGGCATGGTTGATGGCGTGCAATTGCCGCGCGATGAAACCACGCGCTATGCCTTTGTGTTAAAGCCGTTGGTGGATATTGATCCGGCATTGATTTTGCCCGGCGAGAGCGCCGACTGCCAAACCTTGTGGCAGCAGCATCCGGATGTTCATGTCCGGATGCCGGTGGTTGCGCTGGATTAGACGCGCAAAATTTTCAGTACGTTGGTGTTGCCATCCACGCGCAGTTTGTCACCGCGTGTCATCACGATGGTGTCGCCTTCTTGCAACAGCCCGCGCGCAACGAGCGCCTCGATAGCGCGGCCGGTGACATCACCGGTCATGGCAAACGGAATCGCCGTCACGCCGCGATACAGCGATACCCGGTTGCAGGTGTCTTCGCGGCGACTCAATGCGTAAATCGGTAGCGCGGAATTCAACCGCGACATCCACAAGGCCGTTTTGCCGGTTTCGGTCAGGCTGATAATGGCCTTCACGCCTTCGAGATGGTTTGCGGCATACACCGCGCTGGTGGCAATGGCTTCTTCGGTGGTTTTGAAGGGGCGATCCAGGCTTAAATCCACGCGGCGGATGGCCGGGTATTGCTCGGCGCCTTCGCAGGTGTTGGCCATGGCCAGCACGGTTTCTACCGGGTATTTGCCGTTGGCTGTTTCGGCGGAGAGCATGACCGCGTCGGTGCCATCGAGTACCGCGTTGGCGACATCGAACACTTCGGCGCGTGTCGGCACCGGGCTGTGGATCATGGATTCCATCATTTGCGTGGCAGTGATCACCGAGCGGTTCAGTTGGCGCGCGCGGTGAATAATGTGTTTTTGCACGGCAATCAATTGCGCATCGCCAATCTCAACGCCCAGATCACCGCGCGCAACCATGACGCCATCGCAGGCTTCGATGATGGTATCGAGATGGGCGTCCTCGGCCACGGCTTCAGCACGCTCAATTTTGCCAATGATGGCGGCATCGCTGCCGGCTTCATGCAATAGTTTGCGAGCGGTGTGAATGTCTTCGGCAGAGCCGGGGAAGGAGACGGCCACATAATCGAGTTCCAGCTCGGCGGCGAGTTTGATGTCGACCAAATCTTTTTCGGTCAGTGCCGGTGCGGACAAGCCGCCGCCCAGACGGTTGATGCCTTTGCGCGGAAACAATTCGCCGGTGCATTCCGAGTGACAAACGACTTGTCGGCCATCGACTTTTTCAACGCGCAGGCGCAGGCGGCCATCGTCGAGTAATAAAATATCGCCAGCATGCACGTAATCCGGTAGCGGTTTGTAATCCACGCCGATGTGCGAATCATCTCCCTCGCCTTCAGCGAGGGTCGGGTCGAGCACAATGACCGTGCCCGGCACCAACGGAATGCTGCGGCTTTTGAATTTGCTGATGCGAATTTTGGGGCCCTGCAGATCGCCCAATAAGGCGACGCAGGTGTCGTGTTCTTTGGCCAGGCGGCGTATGCACGCCACGCGTTGGCGGTGATCGTCTGCGTTGCCGTGCGAGAAATTAAACCGGAATACATTCACGCCGGCTTTGAGCAGGGCGGCCAGTACCGTTTCGCTATCACTGGCCGGACCGATGGTGGCAACGATTTTCGTGCGTCTCATAATAAGAATTACCGTTATTCAGTGTGGTGACTATCGACTCAGTGATTTGCCGCCATCCACGGCGATCACCTGGCCGGTGATGTAGTGCGCTTGCGTCAAAAAGAGCACGGTGTTGGCAATGTCATCCGGATCGCCTTTGCGCGCCAGTGGAATGCCGGCCAGCCATTGCGATTCGGTGTTGCTGTCTGGCGTGACACCCGGAGGCCACAGGATGGCGCCGGGGGCAATGCCATTGACGCGTACTGCCGGTGCAAGCTCTAGCGCCAGACTTTGCGTGAGCATGGCAAGCCCGGCTTTGGCTGCACAGTATACGCTGTGTTGCGACAGCGGTTTCTGCGCATGAATATCAATCAGATTAATAATGCTGCCACGCTGCTTGGTGAGTGCGGGAGCCAATTGCTGGGCTATAAAAAACGGCGCTTTAAGATTGCTGGCCATCAAGGTGTTCCAGTCGGCTTCGGTGGCGGCAGTGATGGCGGTGGGGTAAAACGTCGAGGCGTTATTGACCAGCAGGTCCATGCGTTGCCAATGCGCCAGTGCCTGCTCGGCCAAGTGCAGGGTGGCATCGTGTTGCTCCAGATTGGCACGCAGGGTGTGTGCGCTGTCGGGGCGTTGCTGATTGAGACTGGCGGCCAGCATCCGGGCGTTGTCGGCCGACTGCCAATAATGAATGATCACGCGCCAGCCCTGCTGGTGCAGCGCGCGGGCAATGGCCGCGCCAATGCGATGAGCGGCACCGGTGATTAGCGCGACGGGTGCATCAGCCATGCTGAGTCCTCCAGGCTTTTAATGCATCGAGGCGCTTGCTGCGCAGTGCGCGTCCGAAAGCCGGGCCGCTTAAATCCGTTTGGTCGGCTAAGGATTCGCCGCTGATGGCGCGCACACAATCGGCCGCTTGCTGAAGGAATGCGGCTTGTGGATACGGTGCCTGCTCTCGGCCGAGCCGGCCTCGGGCATCGGCCTCGCAGGCGGCAATGAGGTGCGGCAGGCGTTCCGGGCGACGAAACACATCAGCCGCTTCCAGCAGGGTGAGCACGGTGTCGGGGCGCATTTCCAAGGCGCGGTGCACTTTCAAATGCAGTGTGCAGGCAAGGCGTGCCAGGTCACGGGCGTCGCGCGGCGCCCGCAGGCGTTCGCAGACGGCATCGACCAAGGGCAGGCCGGTGTGTTCGTGGGCAATATGCCGTGGCCAGTCGGATGGTGGGGTGAGTCCTTTGCCCAGGTCATGCAGCAATACGGCAAAGCGCACATCGGGGTTGTTGGAGAGTCGCGCGGCCTGCTCCAGTGCCAGCAAGACATGCGCACCGGTATCAATTTCAGGATGGTGCGCTGCGGGTTGCGGCACGCCGAACAGGCGGTCGACTTCGGGCAATATCACGGCCAGTGCACCGCAGTCACGCAACACGCGAATGCATTGCTGGGGCGCGGCTTCCCCCATGGCGCGTGACAGCTCTTGCCATACGCGTTCTGCCACCAAGTGCTGCAATTCCCCGCTGGCGGTGATGCGCTGCATCAGGGCTTGTGTTTCATCGGCCACGCGAAAGCCGAGTGGTGCCAGGCGTGCGGCAAATCGTGCCACGCGCAACACGCGCAACGGGTCTTCGGTGAAGGCGTTCGATACGTGCCGTAACAAGCCGGCGCGTAAATCCTGCTCGCCGCCGTAAGGGTCGATCAGCACGCCATCGGCATCGCGTGCCATGGCGTTAATGGTCAGGTCGCGGCGCAGCAAGTCTTCTTCGAGCGTGACCTCGGGGCTGGCGTGGCACACAAAGCCGGTATAGCCGTGGCCGGATTTGCGTTCGGTGCGCGCCAGCGCGTATTCCTCGCGGGTTTGCGGGTGCAGGAACACCGGGAAGTCGCGCCCGACCGGTGAAAAGCCGTCAGCGAGCAGGGTCTCGGGGGTGCTGCCCACGACCACCCAGTCGCGCTCACGGGGTGCGATCCCAAGCAGTTCATCGCGGACAGCACCGCCGACCAGATACGTTTTCATGAGTGTCTTGCTATTCCCGCGAGTGCAGTGGGTCAGTGTAACGCGTCCATGGAATGACGTGAAATGCCCGACCTGCAGGCGATGGGGAGCTTCTGGTATGCTGAAGGCCTGTTTTGGTTGCGGAGGTTTTCATGAAGAAGTGCCTGAGTGTTGGACTCATGCTGGTCCTGATGGCGGGATGTGCATCGGGCATCAAGGTCAATAACGATTATGATCCGACAGCCGATTTTGCCAGTTATAAGCAATACGCCTGGTATCCCTCCAAGCAGACAGTGCCGGCCGATGCTTTCATCAGTGAATTGGTCGTGCAGCGTATTGAACGCGCGATTGATAGTGGGCTGGTCGCAAAAAACCTGCAGCCAGTGCCTGCCGGCAAGGAGCAGTTTCAGGTGCGCGTGTATCTGGTGATTGAAGACAAGCTGGACGTGCAAACCTGGAATGCCAGTTATGGTTACGGCCGTTACAACGATCCCTGGGGCTGGAATGCGGGCACGGAGACCACGATCACGCAGTATCAGCAAGGCACGCTGATTATTGATTTTGTCGATGCGAAAACCCATAAACTGGTGTGGCGGGGTACCGCAGCCTCGCGATTGCGTCAGGAGTCGTCCCCCGAGGAGCGTCAGGCGCGCGTCAACGAGGTGGTGACGGCGATCCTGAGCCAATACCCGCCCATGCAAACACCCGAAAAACAATAATCATCACGAGGATGCATCATGAGTGACAAGGTAACCCTGACAGTACATTACGTGGACGGTTCACGCAGCGTGTTCAGTTTTGATCGGCAAGCCGAGGCGGCAGTCGCAGGCACTTTGCTGGAGCGTTTGTCCGATGGCCAGGTGTTGACGATTGAAACCGATGAAGGTTTGATTACGATTCCGTGGTCGAGCATTAAGTACCTGCATTCGTACCCGAACCCGAAAGCATTGCCTAAAACGGCTATTCGTGGCGCGCGGATTCTGGAGTGAAGGCAGCAGGCAATAAAAAACGGGAGCCAGGCTCCCGTTTTTTATTGCCCGGCGCCCGGCACTTCATCACGTTGAGCCGTGACCGTTTGGCCGGTGTCGCGATGTTGCAGGGTAAGGTGCTGACCCCAAACGCAGCCGGTATCCAGTGCATGCCGGTTTGGCACCGGGCAGTGCCCCATCAATGCAGCCCAGTGACCGAAGTAGACATGCCAATCGCGCAGTGCCGCGTTGGGGTGTGAAAACCACGGCGCGAATCCAGCCGGTGCGGCATTGGCGGCTTCTTTGGTGTTGAGCTCCAGTCGACCGTGCGCATCACAAAAACGCATGCGGGTGAAATAATTGATGATGAGCCGCTGGCGCGGCATGCCGGCGAGCGTGTCTTGCCAGCAGTCCGGCTCGTCGCCGTACATGTGTTCCAGCAAGTCACGGCAGTTCGTGCTTTGTAAGGTTGCCGATATCTCGGCTGCGCAGGCTTCGGCGGTGGCCACATCCCAGCACGGCGGAATACCGGCATGCACCATCAGGCTGTGCGAGGCGTCGTCGCGCAGCAACAGCGGTTGTTGACGAAGCCAGCCGAGTAATTCAGCCGCATCCGGCGCATCCAGAATGGCTTGCAGCGTGTCGTGGCGTTTGACGGGTCGAATGCCTTCGGCCACGGCCAGTAAATGCAAGTCATGGTTGCCGAGCACGATGCGGGCGTGATCGCCGAGCTGATAAAAAAAGCGCAGGGTGGCGAGCGACTCCGGGCCGCGGTTGACCAGATCGCCGACCGACCACAGGCAATCACGGTCGGGGTCAAAACGGGCCTGCGTCAGCACGCGCATCAATTCGCCAAAGCAGCCCTGTACGTCGCCGACAACCCAGGTGTTCATGCGCCGCTCTCCGGTGGGCAGGCATTGGCCAGCGCGACAAACTCGGCAACCGACACGGTATCGGGACGACGCGCAGGATCAATGCTGGCGATCGGCCAGTCATCGGCGAAGAACGGCTTCAGTGCATTGCGCAGCGTCTTGCGGCGCTGCGTGAATGCCTGTGTCACCAAACGGCGCAAAACAGCAATGTCCTGCGCCGGGTGGGGTAATGTGTCGTGCGGTACCAGGCGGGCAATGGCCGAGGTGACTTTCGGTTGCGGTGAAAAGGCCTCGGGCGGTACACGAAATAAGTGTTCGACGCGGCAGTGGTATTGCACCATCACGCTGAGGCGGCCCCAATCGCCGTTGCCCGGTTGTGCACACAGCCGGTCCACCACTTCCTGTTGCAACATCACGTGCATATCACGAATCAAAGGCGCGTAATTCAGTAGATGGAATATCAACGGCGTAGAAATATTGTAGGGCAGGTTGCCGATGATGCGCAGGCTGCGCGGTGCGGTTGCCAGGGTGTTGATGTCGCAGCGCAGCGCATCAACCACGTGCAAATGAAAATTCGGTTGATCGGCAAATCGTGTTTGTAAGTGCGCAGCCAGGTCGCGATCGATTTCGATGGCGTCGAGTTGCGCACCGGTGGCGAGCAGGCCTGCGGTAATCGCGCCCTGACCGGGGCCGATTTCGAGCAAGTGTTGATCGGCATGGGCTGCGATGGTGCGCAGCAGGCGATCGATGATGCCGCTGTCGTGCAAAAAGTTCTGACCGAAGCGTTTGCGGGCGCGATGTTCAGCCATGCCGCACCGCGTTCGCTTGTGCCACGCGTGCCAGTCCGGCCGCTTGCAGGGCGGCGTGTTGCAGACTGCTGGCATCGGCTTGGTGTGTGCCTGCCAAAGCCAATGCGGTGCCGTGATCCACGGAGGTGCGAATGATCGGCAAGCCGAGCGTGATGTTGATGGCTTCGCCAAAGCCTTGTGCTTTTAGCACCGGCAGACCTTGGTCGTGGTACATCGCGAGTACGGCATCGTGGCCGGCAAGCGCGTGTGGTGTGAAGGCGGTGTCGGCCGGTACCGGGCCGATCAATTGCATGCCTTGATCACGCAAGGTGTTGAGCGCGGGGGTGATGATGTCGATTTCTTCGCGGCCCAGATGACCGCCTTCGCCGGCGTGCGGGTTTAAGCCCAGCACCAGAATTTTCGGTTCTGCGATGCCAAAGGTGTTGCGCAGACTGTTGTGCAAAATACGGATCACCGCGTGCAGGCGATCGCGCGTCACCATGCCGGGAATGGCCGAGAGCGGTGCGTGCGTGGTGAGCAGCGCCACGCGCAGGCGATCGGTTGCCAGCATCATCACGACTTGAGCGGTACCGGTGTGGTCGGCCAGAAATTCGGTGTGACCGGTAAAGGCCATGCCGGCTTCATTGATAATGCTTTTCTGCACAGGGCCGGTGACCAGGGCATCGGTGCGGCGATTGATGCAGGCATCGGTTGCTGCCGTGAGGGTGGCGATCACATAGGCTGCATTGCGGGCATCCAGTTGGCCTGCGGTGACGGGACGCGTTGTTGCGATCGGTTCTATCCACAGTTGCCCGGCCCGATGCGTTTCATGACGCTCGGGCGTGCCGGCAATCAGTGTCAGCGGGAGATTCAGTTGTGCGGCACGCTCACTGAGGAGCTGCGGGTCGGCAAAGGCAACGGGCAAATAGTCGAGCGGGTGCTGGATCAGCTTGATCAGGATGTCGGGGCCAATGCCGGCCGGCTCTCCCGGCGTGATGGCCAGTCGCGGACGATCACTTGATGTCGACATAGGCCTCGTCGCGAATTTTGACTAACCAGGCGGACAGTTCGTCTTCGTATTTGCGTTCGAACAAATGCTGATGCGCCATATTGCGTTGAATTTCATTGCCCAGGTCTTTTTCGCGACGTTCCTCGACTTGCAGGATGTGCCAGCCAAAATCGCTTTGGAACGGCTCTGACACTTCGCCAATCGGCATGGCATCCATCACGGCGGTAAATTGCGGTACAAACTGGCCGGGGTTTGCCCAGCCCAGATCACCGCCTTCCATCGCCGAGCCGATATCGTCGGAATATTGGCGGGCCAGCTCCGTGAACTCTTCGCCATTGATAATGCGCTGGCGCAATTTGGCGGCCAGTGCTTGCGCCTGTTCATTGCTGCGGACTTCTGAAATTTTGATCAGGATGTGGCGGGCATGCGTTTGTTGTACCAGATGATGCTCGGCGCCACGACGCCCCAGTACTTTAATGATATGGAAACCGCTGTCGCTGCGGAAAGGGCCGGCGGACTCACCGATTTGCAAGCCGCTGATGCTGCCGGCGAACAAGGAGGGAATGTCCTGGGGTTTGCGCCAGCCCAGTTCATTGTGGTGAGCCGGTACCGGCAAATCAGGGCTGGCAGCGAGAACGGATAATGAGGTCTTGCGGCTTGCCTTGAGTAATCGTTTGGCAGCAGCCTCGGTGCGGGTTTGCAGTTCGATGCTGGCCTTGGGGGATAATTCCAGCAACAGGTGATCAAGGTTCACTTCCGGCGCGATCATCGCCTGCCCTTCTTCGGAGGCCAGGAAGCCGGTGATTTCGTCGTCGGAGATAAAGACTTTTTGAGCAACATTGCCGCGTTGTACGCGCTGGGTAATCATTTGGATGCGGACTTGTTCGCGCATGCTGTCATAAGACAGGCCTTGCGATTGCAGTGCGGCCTGGAATTGTTCAATGCTCATATTGCTGCGGGCCGCGATGTCGGCAACGGCCGCGTTCAGTGCGCTGTCACTGATGCGCACGCCGGCGCGCTCGGCCATTTGCAACTGGATGGACTCGAGAATCAATAAGTTGATGATTTCCTGCTGCAGGTATTCAGGCGGCGGCATCGCGGCACCGCGACTTTTAATGTTGTATTCCGCGGTCCTGATGCGCTCATCCACTTCGCTTTGCATGATGACGCCGTCGTCCACCACAATCGCGACGCGATCCAGGGGTGTCGTGGCCGCCATGGCAGGGTGGCTTAGGATGATCAGGGCAAGCGTTGCCCAGCGCAGGGTTTTCATCATTATCGTCCGCTCAGTACATCAAATCCGGGGATGGCATTGTCCAGCACGTCATCGACCTTGTCGGCCAGATCGCCCAATCCCTTGAGCTGGAACTGCAAGAAGAAGGCGTAGTCGCGCTCAAGTTCGTCGTCGGCAACAAAGTTGTTGTTGTCGATATTGAGCGCGCCATCAATGGCTTCCTGATAAACCGCACGCACCATCCAGCAGCAGCTTTCGTACTCAATACCACCCAGGGTCTCCAGCGAATCATTGGCCGTCAGGTCGTAGTTCCAGCGGGCGAACAATCGCCACTGATGATTGAGTGGAATCACCGCAGAGAAATCGACCTGATCAATATCGGAGTTCACGAATTCGCCGGTGGTCGGGTCAAATTGCGGCGCTTCGCGACGGTAGCGATAGCCCAGATTAAACAACATGCGTTCGGTGGGCAGCCATTGGCCGGCAAAACCGCCTTCGCTGGTTTTGTTGGTGTCCGGATCCCAGCTGATGCCGGTGGTCAGACGGAAATTTTCTGACGGCGCGTACATGGCTTCGGCAGCAATTTCCGAATACGGTGATGTGTAGACCGGCGTGAGGGCGGCGACCTGGGTGACCGATACCCGGCGATCACGGTTATAGAAAATCTGGCCAATGCCGACATTGAAAGTTTCGCGGCCGGTTTCTTGATCGGTGAATCGCGACATCACGCCGACCGTGGTTTGATTGGCATCATCCAGACGGTCATAACCGTTAAAGCGTGATTCGCGGTACAGGCTGCGGTAACTGAAGTCGATTTCCGAGGTGTCGAAGTTAGGCAGATTGGTCTGGTCTTCGTAGTCGGCATACAGGTAGTACAACCGGGGTTCAAACGTTTGCAAATAAGGGCTGTCATTCCAGGTCATGTCGCGCTCGAAAAACAGGCCGGCATCCAGGCTGAACATGGGGACGGTAGCCGAGGGTTGCCCCGTGATTTCGGTGCCGGGCAGTGGCCGGATAAAGTCCGGATCATCCGGCCAGCTCATGATGGGGGCAGGGCCTGGCGGTACCCAGGTGGCGGGGGTGTAGTTGTAGACCACGCCGTTTTCATTCGAGTTGTTGAGCGTGTAATTCACCTGACGGACTTTGGCCGTTGGCGTGATGTAGCCTGCCGACCAGCGCATCGGGAAGGTGACGCCCGGTTCGGTGTACAGGCGTTGGCCGCGGATCCGTTCGTCGCTGTCAAAAAAGCTGTAATCGGCGAGCAACAGCCAGCTTGGGCTGAACGATTCGCCGTCGGCTGATTTGATCAGCTCCAGATGCGGCAGCAGCGCGTACTGTTCTTTGGCATCGTCATTCAGGGTTTGGTAGTCCTCCAGCGAGGCCGTGAAGCTCCACAAATCACTGGTATAAGCGAGCACACCGGTTTGCTGCAGGTTGGTTTGGCGGCTGGCTTCGATGCTGACGGTGTCCAGATCACGGAAGTAGTCGTCGTCGCTGACGCGGGTGTAATCAATGCGGCTGCGCCAGCCATTGCCGAGCACGCCACGTTCGTTGAGTGTAATCAACCAGCGATCAATGTCGGCCGAGTAATCGGAGGGGGCGACCGGCTGCGGTGGTATGGAGTTCAATTTGTTATCGATTTGGTCGTCGCGGTATTGCGTGTCGTTGTTCAGGTACGCTATGCCGAGCATCCACTCATCGAGCGGGCTGAGGTAACGCGTGCCGAGTTCATACATCATGCCGCGATCTTCAATGTAGCGCGGCGCGAAGGTGGCATCGTAGTTGGGTGCCAGATTAAAGTAATACGGCGTGGCAATTTCAAAGCCGCTGTTACTGCTGTGGCTGATGGTCGGCCACAGAAAGCCGCTCATGCGGCGATCATCGACCGGAAATTGCAAATAGGGGATGTAAGCAACCGGTATGGTTTCCAAATGCAGGACCGCGTCTTTGGCGGTGCCAATGCCGGTGTTCTGGTCAACATGAATTTCGCCGGCATGCAGGTCCCAGGCATGATCCAGCGGTTCGCAGGTGGTGTAATTCGAATCGCTCAGCTGATAAATGCCATCGCCCAGAATATCCAGTCGCCCGGCATCGCCACGAATGCGTTCTTCGTACATCACGAAATGGACGTTCTCGGCGGCACCGGTGTCGGTGGCGGTGTTGATCTGGACGCGGTCGGCGAGAATCAACAAGCCGGGTTCTTGCAAGGTGACATCGCCTTCGAAGATCACCCTGTCTTCGGTACGCAACACTTCGGCGCGATTGCTGCTGCCTTGTCGATAGCCTTGCTGGAACGCAATGCCGCCTTCCAGCACAAAGTGTTCGCCACTTTCCTGAAGTTCACCGCTATCGGCGGTGACTTTTAAGGGCGAGTCTTCCGGATCGTTGCTGATTTTGTCGATATCGGCCAGTGGGTCGACATAGCTTCCTTCACAGCAACCGGCATCGGCCGAGGGTTGCCAGTTGAGTTCGGCCGGGGTCAAGGTTCTGCGCGGTGCCAGTGCGGCGGCGGCCGTCATTTGGGCGGGTGTTTGCGGTTCACCGCTGCGGCTCATGAGGGGTGAGGGACCGCTCACGGGGGTGGCATCACTCACGGTGGGCAGTGGCGGCAACCGGTAGGGCCCGGGAGTCACCGGAGCAGCCTGACAATCCCAGCCTTGTCCGTCGGCCTTGGGGCGGCATTGCCATTGGCTTGGGTCGCTATCGGCATGCGCCACGGAATGAGTCAGCAGCAGGGCGGCAAGCAGGTATCGCGAAGACTGGGGTGGCATGCGTTGGGTTACCGGTTTGGCGATAGTGGTTGATCCGGCGGTGAAGCCGTCTTATGGCAAGCCGCATGATAAAGCATTGCGGGACTATCCCCAACCGTCGTCGGTTGTGATGCGGTGGGGATGCGCATGCTATTCTTCTGCCATTTCACGGGGATGAAGGCATGGACGAACTGGCCGACTGGTGTCGCGATGTACTGCGGGCAAACGCAGGCGTCTCGGGTGACGGCGAATTAACACCGTTGTCAGGCGATGCCAGCTTTCGGCGCTACTTCCGGTACCGCGTGGCCGGTCAAAGCCGGGTGGCTGTGCATGCCCCTCCCGAGAAGGAGAAAAACCGTGAATTTGTCCAGGTGCAGGCGTTGTTAGCGGCGGCAGGGGTGCCGGTGCCGGCCGTGCTGGGGTATGACGAGGCCCGTGGATTCCTGCTGCTAAGCGATCTGGGTGATCGATTGTTGTTGCCGGATTTGTCGGCCGCCCATGCCGATCGGCGTTATCGGCAGGCGATACAGCAAATGGTGGCGATGCAAGTCGGCGTGCCATCGGATGCGGCACTGCCGGCATACGATGCGACGCGACTGCATGAGGAAATGGCATTGTTCCCCGAATGGTTCTTGGGCCGGCTGTTGGGTTACGAATTATCGACGGCCGAACGTGCGATGCTGAACGGCTTGTTTGAACAGCTGGTTGCCGAGGCACTCAAGCAGCCGCAGGTGTTTGTGCATCGTGATTATCACGCACGCAATATCATGATTTTGCGCGACGACAGTCTGGCGACCATTGATTTTCAGGATGCGGTCATCGGCCCTGCCTTGTATGACCCGGTGTCATTATTCAAAGATTGCTACGTGCGCTGGCCGCGTGAACGTGTGTTGGGCTGGCTGCACTGTTATCTCGATCAATCCATGGCCGCCGGTGTGCTACCCGCCGACGCGCGTGATTGGGTGTATGCCTTTGATGCCATGGGGCTGCAGCGGCATATCAAGGTATTGGGCATTTTTGCGCGGCTCTGGCTGCGTGATGGCAAGGCCGCTTATCTGGGTGATCTCACCCGCGTGCTGGGCTATGTGCTGGAAGCGCTGGCGTTGCACGAATGCTTTGCACAAGCGCATCATTGGTTTGGTCATGTGATACTGCCTCAAGCGGCAACACAGGCCTGGTTTAATGAGGCGGATCTCACGCAGGTACGCACATGAAAGCGATGATCCTGGCGGCCGGTTTTGGCAGTCGTATGCGGCCGTTGACCGACCGTTGTCCGAAACCATTGCTCGAAGTCGCTGGCAAGCCCTTGATCGTGCATCAGCTGGAGCGGTTGGTTGCCGCCGGCATTCATGAGGTGGTGATTAATCACGCATGGCTTGGAGAACAAATCGAGGCGGCACTCGGCGATGGCAGCCGATGGGGTGTTCACATCGATTGGTCGCGTGAAGGCGAGCCGCTGAACACCGGTGGCGGCATTGCGAAAGCCTTGCCCTTGTTGGGTGATGCACCGTTTGTGCTGACGAATGGCGATGTCTGGACCGATTTTGATTATGCCGCGCTCGTGCAGCGCGAGTTGGGCCCTGCGTTGGCGCATCTGGTGTTGGTGCCCAATCCGCCGCAGCATCGGCAAGGGGATTTTTTGTTGCGCGACGGACAGGTGCTTGAAAAACCGGAGGGCACCGAGGGGCTCACCTATTCGGGTATGGCCGTGTTGTCGCCGGCGTTATTGACGGGCGCGCCTGCGGGAGCGTTTCCATTGAGGGATGTATTATGGTCTGCCATGGCCCGGCGGCGCGTGACCGGTGAGTTGTATCAGGGCGACTGGGAAGACGTGGGCACGCCCGAACGTTTAGCGCGCTTGAATGCCCGTGTGCCGACTGTTTAAATGAATTTTTCCACAAAGGAGTCACCTCGTGACCAAACGTTATTCTTGCAAAGCGGTTGATATGAGTTATTTCCAAATCGCCCCGGCCCGGTTTGAGGCCTCGGTGGTGGTGAAGGCCACGCCCGAACAGATTTTTGAAGTGTTCGAGGATGCACATGCCTGGACGGTGTGGGCGGATCCGATCACGCACGTGGAGTGGACCTCGCCCAAGCCGTACGGTTTGGGAACGACCCGCACGGTCACCATGAGCGGCGGCATGATTGGCGAAGAAGAGTTTATTGCCTGGGAGCCGGGCAAACGCATGGCGTTCCGTTTCACGCAGGCATCCATGGATAGCGTGGAGGCCTTTGGCGAAGATTACCGGGTTGAGGATTTGGGCGGTGGCGATGTGCGCGTGACCTGGATTATGGCCATGTCACCGAAAGGTATCAGCAAAATTTTCTTGAAACTGACGGGCTTTATGATGCGCTTTATGCAGCGCAAATTCATGAAGCAATTCAAAGCGTACGTTGAAAGCCGGTACGGAGCAGCGAGCTGAGATGCGTGACTATCGGATAGCGCCTTCCATTTTGTCGGCAGACTTTGCGCGACTGGGTGACGAAGTGAATGCCGTGTTGGCAGCGGGTACGGATTGGGTGCATTTTGATGTGATGGATAATCATTACGTGCCCAACCTCACCATCGGCCCGATGGTGTGCAAGGCATTGCGTGATCACGGTATTGTCGCACCGATTGATGTGCATTTAATGGTGACCCCCGTCGATGAGCTGATCCGCATGTTTGCCGATGCGGGTGCCACGTACATTACGTTTCATCCCGAGGCAAGTGCGCACGTTGATCGTTCATTGCAATTGATACGTAGCCTGGGGTGCAAGGCGGGCTTGGTATTTAATCCGGCGACCGGCTTGGATGCAGCACGCTATGTGATGGATAAGCTCGACATGATGTTGTTGATGTCGGTGAACCCCGGGTTTGGCGGGCAAAAATTCATTCCAAAAACATTGGACAAGTTACGTGAAGCGCGCGCATTGATCGATGCCAGCGGTTGCAATATACGCCTTGAGGTCGATGGCGGTGTGACGGCGGCGAATATTCGTGAGATTGCCGATGCCGGCGCCGATACGTTTGTTGCCGGCTCCGCAATATTCAACGCACCGGATTATGCGCAGGCGGTGAAGGCCATGCGCAATGCATTGGCCTGATGCGGGTTAGAAAAACCGTAATGGCGATTGAAGTTCCCAGGCATTCTCGCGCACCATGACGTTGGTGAACGCAAGTGTGCGCCGGCTTTTCTGTTCAGGGATGGTGAAGTCGGCAGCAGGGAATGACGATAACGGCAATAGTGGCGCTTCAGGCTTTTCAATATTGATCAAATCGCGAATCTGATCAAAATACGCCACCACGTCATGTTGGACGTGAATGGTTTCTGGAAATTTTTTGCCGATTTTCGGCATGACAGCAATTTGTGCCTGCATGATGCTGAGGGCATCATCTGCCGGCAAGGGCTTGCCGGTCATCTCTAGAGCCATTGCCAGCACTTCATTGTAGAAGTCGCCAATCTCGTGGAAGAAAAACTTCGCATCGTTGCTCCAGGTGATTACGAAAACGCCAATGTAAGCATCACTTCGATTTAGCATGGTTTTTTGTGCAAATGCCGATTTCGGATATTTTTCGGGATGTTGCTTGGCTTGGCTGATCCAGAAGTCGATAAAGCGAATGGCGGGCACTTTATGGTCAATCTGAAGGTAGAGGAGGAAATACCGCAGCACCCCCATTTTAACCAGAAATTCATATGCAAGATTCAAATCAAACATGCGATGCAAGTCGGCTTCGGTAAAGCTGAATGTTGATGTGATGAATCCGTGTTCATTGGTTTTTATTTTATATTTTTCAACATAATCAGGGTCGGATATCGGTGCATTGGTGAGCGAGCTGGTAACAAACGTATTGGTGGCGACTTTCCGGTCAAAAAAGAACTGCAAGTCGTTGATGTAGCTTTCGTAGGTTTGCCCCGGCAGGCCGATCATCAAATCCGAGCCGATGGGCAGTTTTTCCTTGTGGTAAATCTCCAGCAGCTTTTCATACTTGGCCGTCTTGATGTTGGAGCGATCAATAATTTTCAGTACTTCAGGGTCGGTGCTCTGGATGGCAATAAGGCCCTGTTTCAGTAAGCCGCTGTGATTGAGTATGCGTGTGATGTCGGCGAGTTTGGGTGATGCATTTTTGGCGAAATTGGTCCAAAAGGCCTGTGGGTAACCGACGCTGTTTTTCAAGTCAGCCGTGAATTGGGTGAAGGCGACGTCACGCTCAAAAATACCGAAGTTGGCATCGCAGACCAACAGTTGGGGCACTTTATGGTGGGCTGCATATTCAATCTCGCGGTATACACGCTCTTCGCTGAATTTATGGATTTTTTCCAGTGTGGCGGAGCCCCAGTCGCAGAAGGTGCAGCCATAAGGGCAGCCGCGATTGGTTTCAATGGCCAAAAAGGGAGGGATGCTATCCATGCGAGGCATGTTCAGATCGCCTTGAAACAAGTGATCGAGCTCACCGGAGAGATAAGCCGATGGCAGGGCATCGAGATCGTCAATGCGCGTTCTGTCGGGCGTCTTTATTAACGCGCCCTGTGCATCAAGAAACATCAGTCCTTCAATGGTGCTGAAATCGCCCATTGCTATGTCGCCCGCATGCTGGGCTCTGAAACAGTCGATGGTGGCGGCAAAGGTGATCTCGCCTTCGCCTCGAGCGCAGAGATCAATAAAGGGGTTGTTCCTAAGAAAGATTTCGCATTGTGCTTCGCGTTTCGGAATTTCCGGGCCACCGATCATAATGATGCAGGATGGAAAGCGCTCCTTGATCGTGCGGGCCAATTTGAGATTGAGTGCATGGTTCCAGAGGTAGCTTGAGAAGGCTACGATTGCGGGAGATTCGACATCGAGTGCTTGAAGCATGCTGTGTTGACTGTCAGCGTCAGCACCGACCAGTCGTACACGGTGCAGCATCATTGAGCGGTCAAGCAGTCCATCCCGATAGCCTCGCGCGCAAGCCAGCAAACATCCGAGGCTGTACATGGGCGCCAATGACGGAGGGTCTGCGGCTGCAATGCAGTGAACTGAAGGTTTGTGTTTGTTCATCGGGTTGTAGTGTAAAGACTCGGACGGTACGAAGAAAGCGTAACCCCTCATGTCATGAGGTCCCGAATGTATCTGCCGAATGGAGGGCTTGTATTTTGTAAGGCTATATTGGCCTTTCTTTTATTGTGCTTTAGCCCGCCAAATTCTATGATGAGCACTGAAATCCCCTGTTTTGGTCAGGCACCTGTGACAACAGCAAAAGTACATGCGCGGCTGATGACCGTGACCCGATGGCGCAACTGATCCGGTTGCGTGAGGGTTTTGTTGTCTTTCTGGTTTGAGGTGCTTCGATGAATTCCGAAGAATTGCGTAATTTAATGGCCCAAGGCTACAACCGCGTGCCGTTGGTGCGTCGGTTACTGGCCGATCTCGACACCCCGCTGAGTTGCTATCTGAAACTGGCTCATGGTCCGTACACGTACCTGTTCGAGTCGGTTCAGGGTGGCGAAAAGTGGGGGCGCTATTCCATGATCGGCCTGCCGTGCCAAACCGTGTTGACGGCGCGTGGCTCCCGGGTTGAGGTGCACACAAAAGGTGAGCGGGTCGAGTCGGTCACCACGGACGATCCGTTGGCGTTTGTTGAGGCGTTCCAGCAGCGTTATCGCGTAGCACCGATCGAAGGGGTGCCGGCGTTTCATGGCGGATTGGTGGGCTATTTTGCTTACGATGCCGTGCGCTATGTCGAGCCGCATTTGCAGAACAGCGTGCCTGCGCATGATCCATTGGACTCTCCCGATATCGTATTAATGGTGTCGGACGAAGTGCTGGTGTTTGATAACCTGGCCGGCACCCTGAGCCTGATCGTCCTGATTGATCCTGCGGTGGCGGATGCACAGGCGACCGGCGAGGCTCGACTGGATGCGCTGGAGCAGCAGTTGCAACAGGTGGCGCCGGCATTGCCGGCTGTTGATCTGGATGCGGCCGCGCGCGATGGTGCGGCAACCGAAGCGCGGTTTGGTTCATCCTTTGAGCAGCCTGCCTTTGAGCGTGCGGTGAATCGCATCAAGGACTACATTCTTGCCGGTGATGCCATGCAGGTGGTGATCGCGCAGCGTTTGAGCGCGTCATTTACGGCGCCGCCTTTGAATTTGTATCGGGCGTTGCGTTGCCTGAATCCCTCGCCGTACATGTATTTTCTGGATTTGGGCGATTTTCAGATCGTCGGCTCATCGCCGGAGATCTTGGCGCGGCTGGAAGACGGCGTTGTGACGGTGCGACCCATTGCCGGCACGCGTCGTCGTGGTTACACCGACGCCGAAGATCAGGCGTTGGAGGCTGAATTGTTGGCAGATCCGAAAGAAATTGCCGAGCATCTGATGCTGATTGATTTGGGGCGCAATGACGTCGGCCGGATTAGCGAGATGGGTTCGGTCGAAGTGACCGATCGCATGGCCATCGAGCGGTATTCACACGTGATGCATATTGTGTCGAATGTCACCGGCACGCTGTTGCCGGGTAAAACGGCCATGGACGTGCTGCGCGCCACCTTGCCGGCCGGTACCTTGAGCGGCGCACCGAAAGTGCGTGCCATGGAAATTATTGACGAGCTGGAGCCCGAGAAGCGCGGCGTGTATGGCGGCGCGGTGGGGTATCTCGCCTGGAATGGCAACATGGACACAGCGATTGCTATTCGCACGGCAGTCATCAAAGACGGGCGACTGTATGCGCAAGCCGGCGCTGGTGTGGTAGCGGATTCTGTCCCGGCGTTGGAATGGAAAGAAACCCTGAACAAAGCGCGCGCCTTGATGCGAGCCGCAGCGATGGCCGATGGGGGTAATTTCTAATGTTATTGATGATCGATAACTACGACTCCTTTACCTACAACCTCGTGCAGTACCTGGGGGAACTCGGTCAGGACGTGCGGGTGTATCGCAATGATGCGATCGGTGTGCGTGATATCGAAGCGCTCTCACCCGAACGCATCGTGATTTCGCCGGGCCCGTGCACACCGAATGAAGCCGGTGTATCGCTGGCGGTGATTAAGCACTTTGCCGGGAAACTGCCGATACTGGGTGTGTGTCTTGGGCACCAAAGTATCGGTCAGGCTTTTGGTGGCAAGATTGTGCGTGCGCGCCGCGTGATGCACGGCAAGACCTCGTTGATGTATCACGCCGATCAAGGGGTGTTCCACGGACTGTCCAATCCGTTTGAAGCCACGCGTTATCATTCCTTGGTGATTGATCGCGACAGCCTGCCCGATTGCCTTGAAATGACGGCCTGGACACAAACCGATGACGGCTCGGTTGATGAAATCATGGGGGTGCGTCATCGCACGCTGGCCGTGCAAGGTGTGCAATTTCATCCAGAGTCCATTTTGAGTCAGCACGGCCATCGGTTGCTGAAAAACTTTCTGGAGGATGCGTGATGGAATTATCAGCAGCCTTGGCGCGCGTCGTTGATCGGCAGGATTTATCCGAGTCAGAAATGAAATCGGTGATGCATCGCATCATGACCGGCGAAGCCACGCAGGCGCAGATTGGCGGCTTTCTGGTTGCGTTGCGCATGAAAGGCGAAACGGTGGCAGAAATAACCGGCGCAGCACGGGTGATGCGTGAATTGGCCACGCGAGTGCAGGTTGGCGGCAAACACGTTGTCGATACCTGCGGCACGGGTGGTGACAGTGCCGGTATTTTCAATGTGTCAACCGCTTCGGCATTTGTCGCAGCGGCAGCCGGTGCGCGCGTGGCCAAGCACGGCAACCGTTCGGTGACCAGTAAAAGCGGCAGCGCCGATGTGCTGGAAACCGCCGGCGTCAACCTGAACATCACGCCGGCGCAAGTGGCGCGGTGTGTTGAGCAGCTGGGCGTGGGATTTTTGTTTGCGGTGAAGCATCACGGTGCCATGAAGCATGCGATTGGTCCGCGCCGCGAGCTGGGGTTGCGCACGATTTTTAATCTGCTCGGTCCGTTAACCAATCCGGCCGGTGCGCCCAATCAGGTGCTGGGCGTGTACGCCAAGGATCGCGTACGCCCTTTGGCTGAAGTATTGAATGCATTGGGCAGCGAACACGTGTTGGTTGTGCATGCCGAGGACGGTCTGGATGAAGTCAGTATTGCCGCGCCGACGTATGTGGCAGAACTTAAATCCGGCAGTGTGCGTGAATACACCGTGGCGCCTGAAGATTTCGGTTTGACGCGACAGTCCTTGCAATCGTTGGTGGTATCCGATGCCAAAGCCAGTCTTGCGTTAGTGGAATCGGCATTGAACGGCGAAGCCGGGCCTGCGGCCGATATTGTGGCGCTTAATGCCGGGGCAGCCATCTATGCGGCGGGCATTACGCAGAACTGGCAGCAAGGCGTTATCTTGGCTCAAGATGTGATGGCATCGGGACAGGCGCGAGAGAAGCTGCGCGAGTTGGTGCAATTAACGCAGTTAATGAGCGCTACCCAATGAGCACGCCCACGGTCTTAAAACGTATTCTTGATCGTAAGCGTGAAGAAGTGATTGAGCGCAAGCGCTTCCGATCGCTGACCAGTGTGCGCGATGAAGCCGAGGCGCAATCGGCATCGCGTGGGTTTGTTGCCAGTATTGATCGACGCATTGCCGCAGGCGATCCGGCCGTGATTGCTGAAATTAAAAAAGCCTCACCGAGCAAGGGTGTGATCAGGGAGCATTTTAACCCGCAGGCGATTGCTGAAAGTTATGCGAATGCCGGAGCTGCCTGTTTGTCCGTTTTAACGGACGTGGATTTTTTTCAAGGCGCGGATGCGTATTTGCAGCAGGCGCGCGCTGCGTGCACATTACCCGTTATTCGCAAGGATTTTTTAATTGACGAGTATCAGGTGTGGGAAGCGCGCGCACTGGGTGCTGATTGCATTTTGCTGATTGTGTCCGCTTTTGGTGATGACGGTCATTTGTTGGCATTGGCGGCATTGGCGAATGAAATCGGTCTGGATGTTTTGGTCGAAGTGCATGACGGCCCTGAGCTGGATGTCGCGCTTCGCAGCGAACAGCGGTTGGTGGGTATCAATAACCGTAATTTGCATACTTTCGATGTCGCACTGGATGTCACCTACGGTCTGTTGCCGCATATTCCGGCCGATCGCGTGGTTGTCACGGAAAGTGGTATTCACAGTCAGGCCGATGTAGCGGCGATGCGCGCACGGGGTGTGCATGCGTTCCTGGTGGGTGAGGCGTTCATGCGTGCCGAAAACCCTGGTCAAAAGTTAGCAGAGCTGTTTTTTGCCTGATGCGTTGATGCGTTAAGCATTTATGCTTTTTAGTTCTTTTCCCCTAATAAAACGATCTTGGACGCTATCGCAGGCGGTCGGTATTGTGCGCAACGGTTTTGTGGCGCCATCGAAGGTGAGCTATGTCGGTAGAGTGGGGTTGGGACGCCTGGTTTGTCACGGCGGTATTGGCGGCCTTGTTTGCCAGCTTTGTGCTGGAAAAGGTGCGTGCCGATGTCGCCGTGGCCGTGGCTGTAGCGGTATTGCTGGCGGCCGGCCTGTTACGTCCCGCCGATGTGTTGGGTGTGTTCAGTAACAGTGCGCCAGCGACCATTGCCTGTTTGTTTGTGATTTCGGCCGCGCTGGAGCGTACGGGCGTGGTGGCGTCGTTGGGTGAGTTTCTATCACGCCATGCCGGCAGTTCGCCCCGGCAGGTAATGATGATACTGATGGCGACGGCGGTGGCGCTGTCAGCCTTCATTAATAATACGCCGGTGGTGATGATCCTGACGCCAGTGGCGATTACCTTGGCCAATAGCCGGGGTATCAAACCCTCCAAATTATTGATTCCGTTGTCGTATGCCACGATCTTGGGGGGTATCACCACCATGGTGGGTACCTCCACCAACATTCTGGTGGATGGCATGGCCCGCAAGGCCGGCATGGAACCTTTCGGTATGTTTGAGCTGACATTGCCTGCTCTGGCCATTGCGGCAGTCAGTCTGCTGTTTATGGCTGTTTTTGGACAGCGGTTACTGCCCGATCGAGAAACCTTGTCCGAGCAACTGGGGGGGTTGAGTCGTCGACAATACAGCGCAGAACTGTTTGTTCCTGTGGGTGCGGCGGCTGTGGGCCGCCTGTTGGCTGATCTGCGATTGGCGCGAGGGGCGGGCGAATCGTTGCTGGTTTTCCGTGATGATGCTCTGGTTGTCGAACCCGTGGAGCGATTTCGGCTGGAGGCGGGCGATCGTCTGATGCTGCAAAGCAGCTTGTCGGATGTCATGGAATTAAAAAATCTGGGATTGTCGATGACAACAGCAGTGCGCTCGCCCTCTGATATGGGGGAGCGACTTGCGGATAATGCGACCGCCATGGAGGTGATTGTGGGTCGTCATTCGCGCTATTGCCACCGTCCGATGCGTGATTTGGACATCACCGCTCGTTACGGCATTCATGTGATTGGTGTGCATCGCAAGGATGTGAATATTGTGGGTGATTTTGAGGATTTCCAGCTTGATATGGGCGATGTGCTATTGATCGAAGGCTCGCCCGATCAGATACGCCGCTTTGTTGAAAATGGGGATTTGCTGGCAATCGGTGTTGCCGGTAATCGCGTTGTTCGGCGCAATCGTGCAGGGCTGGCCTTGTCGGTCGCAGTGGGTGTCATGGTGTTGGCGGCCTGCAAGGTGATGCCGATTGAGGGGCTGGCCATGATGGGCGCAGTCATAGTGGTATTGGGCGGCTGTCTGGATGTGGATGACGCGTATCAATCCGTGGAATGGCAAATTATTACGCTGATTCTCGGCATGTTGGCGGTCAGTATTGCGATGGAGCGTGCCGGTATCGTGCATGCCTTTGGTGAAGCAGCCATGCATTTTGGGCAAGGGGTTCACCCGTTGCTTGTGTTGGCCTTGATTGCACTCATGACGTCGGTGATGACAGAAATGATCAGCAACAATGCCGTTGCGGTATTAATGGTGCCGATTGCCATTGAAGTCGCGCAAGTGCTGGGGTTCGATGCACGTCCGTTTGTTGTGGCGATTATGATTGCGGCCAGTGCCAGCTTTGCAACGCCGATTGGTTATCAGACCAATACGTTTGTGTATAACGCAGGCGGTTACCGGTTTCGGGACTTCTTTGTGCTGGGTATACCGTTGAACTTGATCGTACTGCTGATGACGGTTTTATTGGTGCCGTTGTTCTGGCCTTTGCAGGCAGCCTGAGGTTAGCGCGATGCGAGTTGTTCGGCACGTTGTTTCAAGGCATTGCTTTCGGCTTTCAAGCCTCCGCGCATAAAATCGCCATAAAAACGATCGGCCAAAGCAGCGGCCATGCCGGTTACGCGCAACTCCACACGATACAGGCAGTGAGTCTCATCAATAGGGGTGATGTTGCGAATGCGTTCGCCATCCGCGAACACGGTAAACCAGCCGACATCACACCAATGGAACAGCGAAGGTCTTTCGGCGGCAATCATGCGGTGTTGATACGTGCCGCCTTGCTTGCCAAATTGCGCAGAGACGGTCACAGCACTGTTTTTTCGAATATCGCCTTCGGCATGGTAAATCCAGGGGTTCCATTCGGCATACCGAGGCAGGTCGGCGATGATGTCCCAGACCGTTTCGGCGCTGGCGGCAACGGTGCGTTCTTCGGCATAAATACGTTGTGGCATGTTAGCGCCCGGTTTTCTGGATGGCGGTGAGTTTTTGGTCGGCCTCGGATAAAGCACGCTGCCCTTCACGGATCAAGCTATCGAATTCATTGCTGCATTTTTGCCATTCCTGTCGGCGCTGGGATAGGTTTGCGTCACCGAAGGCCGGTTCGGGGCCGCAGGAAGCCGATCTCCGGCGAATCAATTCTTGCAGCAGAGCAGTGTTTGCGGCGACCTGTTCAACCAGCTGGGCTTTTTCTTGCTTGACGGCCAGTTCGGCTTCGTTGGCCCATCGAATCGCGCAACGATAGTCGCGCATTTTTTCGAGATTCTCAGGGGACGTGTTTTGATTGTAATTCGACTTATTGTAACGACTGTAATAGCCGTAATCGGTGCGTGACAGTTTGACCACGCTTTTCTCCAGTGCTTCGAGTTGCCGCTCCCATTGCTGGCGAGCATAAATCAGCTGTTCCAGAAATTGGCCGCTGTAACCGTTATCGACAGGCATTTTCAGATGGCCGCAAAACTCGGAGTTGCCTAATCGCGTCAAAGCGGTACGGTTGCCCGAGTCTTCCTGAATATCGAGCTGTTCGGTTTTGAGTGCGCTATCGGCATTCGTCTGCGGTGGTTTGTCCGTAAACGTGACCTTGCCATTTTCATCGACGACTTTGTAAACCTTGCCTGCGTTGGCCGGGGTTGTTGCCAGCAGCAGCGCCAGAAGGCATGCAAGTGACATGCCGCGAGTGAGTGCGTGCCAAGCCATCAATCATTACCCTTTCTGATGGGTTGCTACGAGCCAAATGCCATGAATGACACCGGGCACCCAACCCAGAAAGCACAGCGCAATGTTAATCCAGAAATGCTTGGTGGCCCCGACTTGCAGAAAGGCGCCGAGTGGCGGCAATAGAATGGCGAGAATAAGATTGACGATGTTCATCGTGTGCTCCTTGCGTATTCAGCGTGTTCCAAAGACCACCATGGTTTTGCCTTTGACAGACACCAGGCCTTGTTCTTCGAGATCTTTGAGGACGCGGCCGACCATTTCACGTGAGCAGCCGACCACGCGGCCGATTTCCTGGCGGGTGATTTTGATTTGCATGCCATCGGGGTGGGTCATGGCGTCGGGTTGTTTGGATAGGTCCAGCAGGGTGCGGGCGACACGGCCGGTCACGTCCAGAAAAGCCAAGTCGCCCACTTTGCTGGTGGTGTGGCGCAGACGGTTGGCCATTTGCTTGCCCAACCAATAGAGGTAGCTGGTGTCTTTGGCGACGAGTTCGCGAAATTTATTGAAGTTGATTTCAGCGACTTCGCATTCGGTCTTGGCGCGAATCCAGGCGCTGCGAGAGTCGGCTTCATCAAACAAGCCCATTTCGCCAAAAAAATCGCCTTCATTGAGATAGGCGACGATCATTTCGCGGCCGCGATCATCTTCAATCAGCACCATGCACGAGCCTTTGGTGATGAAGTACAGCGCGTCGGATTTATCGCCGGCATAGACCAGTGTGGCGCGCGCCGGGTAGCGGCGGCGATGGCATTGATTCAGTAAGTGCTCAAGTTTTTCCGGATCCAGTCCGGGTTTACGCAATTTGGTGCTCACGGGGTGATGCCTCGTTTTTGTTCTTTTATGGCCCGTGGGGGCTGTGGTCTCAGTGTAGCAGAGTCCCGGCCGTCGGGCTGCTGTGATAAGCTGCCTGGCCTTGAAGGGTAGAGGATATCGCGATGAAAGCCACAGTCACATGGGTCGATGGCGTACGTTTTCTGGCCGAGTCCGGCAGCGGGCATACCGTGGTTGTCGAGGGGCCGGATACCCATGGCGGTCGCAATACCGGCATGCGCCCCATGGAGTTGCTGCTGTTGGGTGTGGGCGGCTGCTCCTCCTTTGATGTGCTGACTATCTTGCAGAAAGCCCGTCAGGAGGTGACAGACTGCCGCTGCGATATCAGCGCCGAGCGCGCTGATGTGGTGCCGGCCGTATTCACCAAAATCCACCTCACGTTCATTGTCACAGGGCGTGCACTCAAAGAAGCGCAGGTCAAGCGTGCGGTTGAACTCTCGGCCGAGAAATACTGTTCGGCGTCGATTATGCTCAGCGCTGCCGGTGTCGAGGTGACCCACAGTTACGAGATGATCGAGGCCGTTTGATATGGGTCGTCCTGCGCGTACCGCTGGCCTGCGTCATGTTGCCTTGTTTGTTGAGCAGTTCGAGGCCTGTCTCGATTTTTATGTGCGCCTGATGGGGATGCGCATTGAATGGCAGCCCGATCCGGATAATAGCTATTTAACCTCCGGTAACGATAATCTGGCGCTGCATCGGGTGGCAGCCGGCCATCACGGAGCTGCCGCCACGCAAAAACTCGATCATATCGGCTTTGTGGTTGATTGTGCCGCCGATGTTGACGACTGGCATGCTTTTTTGCAGGGCGAAGGGGTGCGCCTTCGGACGGCGCCCAAAACACATCGTGACGGGGCGCGCAGTTTCTATTGCGAAGACCCGGACGGTACCGTCGTGCAAATTATTCATCACCCGCCGATCAGCGGCTTACGGTGGCAGTCAGTGGTCGAATAAGTCGGTTAGTCGCAGCCTATTTGGCTGCAGTGGACGCGGCGGGAATCACGTTACGTTGTTTGAGTTCGCGCTCAACGCTGGCGGCTGCTATCCGATGACCGTAGGCATTTGGATGCGTGACATCGTCAGGCGTCAGTCTCACGGCCGCTGCATCCAGCGAGATATAGTCGCCGAGTAAATCATGAAAAGGTATGCCGAGCCCTTGCAGCTCATTGTGTATTACCTCGTGTGCCGATTGCAGTGAATAGCCATCAAAGTCGGTAAAGGCCGGGAATATGAACACGACCAATGGTGTGTGGTCGGCCGCGGTCATGGTTTTTATGTGAAGCAGGTGGTTGCGAATCATTTGGTGCGTTTCATCGGATTGATAAGTAACCCGATGGATGACATTAAACATGATTTTGCCTGATGCCTTTCCCCATGCGGTCATCAGCCAAGCAGCGAACTGGCTGGTATTGGCGGTTTGTCGCAACTGAGCGCCTTGCCGCATGGCGGAGCCGATCAGCTGAAACATGGCCTGGGGTGGAAGAATGTCGTTGAGTACATAGGACAGCACGACCGCATCGGGTGAGAACTGCCGTACTTTGGTTTCATACAAAGCATCGTAGGCTTCAATGCCATAACCGCTGACCGAAAAATTCAAGATTTCCACGGCAATGCCTTGAGCCTTTAACGATTGCTCTAACACATAGGGAAAGGACTCTTCTCGTGTCACGCCATAACCAAAGGCTACGGAGTCGCCTATCACGGCGATGCGAAAAACGCCGGGTGTTTTTTCGATGTCAGGCTCCGGCCCGCGAAAGCCGTAGCTGTTGATGCGATCGTCTGCCGGATCAAATTCGACATACAGCCGAGAGTCTTCTACGGGTCGTAAGGCGATGAGGTTTTTATTGGCGCGCTGTTGCTCTGCTGAAATGGCCGGTGGTTTGCTGTAGTCGGGCAAGTATTCGTAATGCTGTAAGCCGCGTACCGTGGCTTCGCCGGCCAAAAATAGCAAGAGCAAACTCAACAGTACCAAAAGACTGTTTTTAATCCGGCGCATAGGAGTGTTCCGCAGAGAAGCAGGGAGGGGTGTGGCGCATCATTCGACCGACTCCGGCGATGCAGTATGATCGCGGTACCGATGCTGCAGGCCTTGTAAAAAATTTCTCAGAATCTGATCTTTGCATTCGCGGTAGTGTTTGTGTCCGGGTTTTCTGAAAAAGGCGCTTAATTCGTGCGGGCTGATGCGAAAATCCACGAGCTGCATGATGGCCAATACATCGTCGGCTTGTAAATTCAGGGCAATTTTTAATTTCATGAAGATAATGTTGTTGGTCAGGCGCTTTTCGGGCGGAGGCGATGCGCCTTCTTTTTTACCGCGGCGATCGGTGATCAGGCCGTTCAGAAAGGTCGCCAGCGTTGCGTCGTTGCAGGGAAGGTAGTCCGGGTCATCGTCTTTTTTTAACCAGCGACTGACGTCTTCTCTGGATGCAACCTGATCGGCCGCAGCAAACAGAGCGATCATTGTCGAATCATCGAAATCGAAGGTGTAGCGCAGGCGGCGTAAAATATCGTTATTGGTCATGATCCCTTCCGGGTGGCGTGCTAAAAGCCGGATGCATGCGTAAGCGCAGTACAAGGCATGGCCGGCAAGGCGATTGTATCGGGTTCAAAGGCGGTACGTTGCTTCGGTCATCACTGTCGAGATGGCCGTCATTGCTTGCTTGATGGGTTCTGGAAACACGGTGCCGCCGGCATCCAGGGCTTTGTGGGCATGGTGTGCTTCGTCTTCGAGCATCGTTTCAAGGATGGCGCGGCTTTTTTGATCGGCAGCCGGGATTTGCGCCAGGTGTTTTTCAAGGTGCTTGCAGACTTGCTCTTCAGTGGCCGCCACAAACCCCAGGCTTAATTGGTCGCTGACCAGGCCGGCGCCGGCGCCAATGGCAAAACTCAAGCCATAGAACACAGGGTTTAATACGCTGGTATGACTGCCGAGTTCGTGCAGGCGCGTTTCGCACCAGACCAAGTGGTCAATTTCTTCATGGGCGGATTGTTCCATGGCGCGGCGCACGGCAGTATCGCGTGCCGTGAGTGCCTGCCCTTGATACAGTGCTTGCGCGCAGACTTCGCCGGTGTGGTTGATGCGCATTAAGCCGGCAATGTGCTGGCGCTCGGTGTCGGAGAGATTGCCGCAGGGTTCTTCTGCCGAGGGGGATGCACGTTCGCCGGTCGCGGCCCCCGGTACCAGCGTTCGCAGCACGCGGTCGGCGCCCAGGCACAGGCGGTCGAAAACAGTGTAGTCACGGCTTGGCATGCTGCGGCCCCTCGTTTAATGTGAGGGTATTGTAAGAGTGTGCAGGCCGCTCGGCCAGCACTTGCTGCCGTCATAATAAAAGGTGCTCCATGCAGGATGTGAATGATTTAGGGCTGATGGTCGATTCGCGCATACCCATTGTTGCGCTGGAGTCCTTTGATGAGCAGCGGGCGCTGGAGATGCTGACCCGTGTGGCGATCAGTCGTCAGTTGCCGCTGTTTTGCTGGTCGGTGACGGCCGGTCTCAAGCGTTTGGGCTTTGGTAGCGAGGTGCGCGGTGACGACACCGATAGCCCCGAGGCAGCGCTGCTGCAAATTAAAGAGAATCCGGATCCGGCCATTTATGTGTTGTGTGATTTCCATCCCTACCTGACCGATCCGAAAGTCGTGCGTCATGTGAAAGATATTGCGCTGGCTTATGGCAAGGCACACCACACCTTGGTGTTGTTGAGTCACGGCATATCGGTGCCACCCGAATTGATGCGCTTGTCGGCAACCATGCGTCTGGCGCTGCCCAGTGATGAGCAATTGCAAGCCATCGTGCGTGAAGAAGCCAAGGCATGGGGTGATCAGAATCGGGGGCTGCGTGTGCGCACCGATAGCGCGACACTCAATAAATTGGTGGCCAATTTGCGCGGCGTCAGTTTTGCCGATGCGCGTCGATTGATTCGCGGTGCTATTCGTGATGACGGCGCTATTACCGACAACGATTTGCCGGTCTTGAGTCGTGCGAAGTTTGATTTGCTCGATATGCAAGGCGTGCTCAGTTTTGAATACGACACAGCCTCATTTGCCAGCGTGGGCGGTTTGCATCACTTGAAGCGTTGGCTGGAAGAGCGACGCGACAGTTTTTTAAAACCGGATGGAAAAATAGACACCCCCAAAGGTTTGTTGTTGCTGGGCGTACAAGGCGGTGGCAAAAGCCTCGCTGCACGAGCCGTTGCCGGTTTGTGGGGGTTGCCACTCTTGCGATTGGATATGGGCGCTCTCTATAACAAGTTCATTGGCGAGACTGAAAAAAATCTGCGTGAAGCGCTGCAGTTGGCCGACAGCATGGCGCCGTGCGTGTTATGGATGGATGAAATCGAAAAAAGTCTGGCCGGTGGTAATAACGATGAAGGCACTTCGCGTCGCATCATGGGTACGTTGCTGACGTGGATGGCCGAACGAAAATCACGGGTATTCATTGTGGCGACAGCCAATGCCGTGCACGAGCTGCCGCCGGAGTTATTGCGCAAAGGCCGACTGGATGAAATATTTTTTGTTGATTTGCCGGATGTCGCTACGCGTGAAGTGATTTTCCGCATTCATCTGGAGAAGCGCCACCACACCCCGGACGGATTTGATTTGGCACAACTGGCCGCGTTGTCGGATGGTTTCTCCGGCGCCGAAATTGAACAGTCGGTCGTGGCAGCCATGTATACGGCCGCCGCGCGCAATGAGTCATTGGCAACGGATCATCTGCTGGGTGAATTGGCGCAAACCAGTCCGCTATCGGTTGTGATGGCAGAAAAGGTCGCTGCCCTGCGGGCTTGGGCGAAAGAGCGCACGGTCAACGCAGGCTGATCAGCCGGATTGCAGGCATGTCTCCAGCACATTGGCCAGCTGCGGCAAGGCAACCGGCTTGCCCAGGTGCCCGTTCATGCCCGCCCGACGACTTTGTTCGCGGTATTCGTCCAGAATGTGCGCGGTGAGCGCATAGATTTTCATGGGCGGGCTGTTGCTGGCCTGTTCCCACTCGCGGATGGCGCGGGTGGCGGCATAGCCGTCCATCACCGGCATGTCGCAATCCATGAGCAGTAAATCGAAATGGTGTGTCTGGCAGGCATCCACGGCTTGTTGTCCGTTGGACACGCGGGTGCACGTGGCGCCCAGCTTTTTCAGCATGGCTTCAATGACGCGCGCCGTCACCGGATTATCCTCTGCCAATAACACGGCGAGCGGGTGAGAAACCGGCTCTGCCGGTAGCGTGTCATCACGGTGTTGCTCGTCGAGCACTTCAATCAGCGCTGTTTTGAGTGCTGTGCCGGTCGCCGGTTTGGTGAGCAGTCGCCGGATGCCGGCACTTTGATACTCCGCCAAACCGGGCAGATGCCGAAGCCCGGTCAGCATCAGCATGGCGGGCGGTGGTTCCTGAATTTGCCGTAGACGCCGAGCGAGTTCAATGCCGGTCATGCCGGGCAGTTGATGATCCAGCAAAATGACATCGTAGGCCTGCCCCATGGCCATGCGGTTGCGTGCTTTGCCCAAAGCTTCGCTACCGGTGCGTGCCGATTCGACGGTCATGCCCCAGCGTTCGGCCTGATGCGACAGGGTGCGAAGCAGAGAGTCGCTGTCATCGACGATCAACAAGCGCTGGTTGTCGAGAGCACGGTCGTTCAAGGTGGTGTGTGGTGAGCTGATACGCTCCACTGGAAAATCGAGACTGAAGTGAACGGTGGTGCCTTGTTCGGGTTTGTTCTCGATACCGAACTCGCCGTGCATCATCTGCACCAGCCGCCGGGCAACCGAGAGGCCCGCGCTGGCCGTTTGCGGGGTACTCGATGCACCGTTCAGATGCTGCCCTAATGCGTGCGATATGGCATGGGGCGTCATGCCCGGCCCTTCATGATGAATGCGAAACAGCATGCGGGCGCGCTGCTCGTGTATCCGGCATTGGGTCTGCAGGGTGACCTCGCCATTGGCACTGGCGCGAATCGCATGGCCCAAGGTGTGCAGCAATACCTGGCGCAAGCGAACCGGGTCGCCGATCAGCACCGCAGGCAACGGGTCATTCAAATCGCAGATCAATTCCGTGTGACGCTGCTCGGCGAGATTGTAAAAGCCGTTGACCACTTCAATGATCAGCGGCTCGGGCTCAAAAAGTGCTTCATTGGCGACGCTGCCTTCTAATGCCAGCGTGGATTCATCCAGCACCTCGCCAATCAGATTGAGCAGCGAGTACCCGGAGTTTCGAATGGTTTCAACGTACTCTTGTTGTTCGGCGGTCATGGGGGTTTCTTGCAAGAGCTCGGCCATGCCTAAAATGCCGCTCATCGGCGTGCGGATTTCGTGGCTGATGCGCCCCAGAATATCGCCTCGACTGCGGGTGATGCTTTCGACGGTATTCAGCAATCGTTGACGGGCCTCGTGGTCGAGCCAGCGGTGCTTGGTGCGACGAATCAAACACACGAGTATGCCGGCATCGCTGATCAGGATGCAGGCGAGCAGACCGGGCATGGGTGCGAGCAAGGCTTGCAAGCCGTTATCGGACGAGAGCGACAGGCTGAGCGCAATGACCAGCGGCAGACTCAGCAGTGCGGCGATCTCCAGCGTGCTGCGTGATCCGGTCATGCTCGCGTGGAGGCCTAGCATCACTGCGCTACCAAGGCCTGCCAGCCAAAGCGCCAATGCAGGCGAGGCGGCATCATGGGCCGATAGCAGCCACGCCGACAGGCAGCCCAGCAAGGTCGCTGCCAGCAGCAACAGGTGCGGGGCGCTGAGTATGGGGTCGCGGCTTTGCAGTGCGCGCATCAATAGGATGCCAGCCGCTGCCGATGCATAAAGGCCGTGAATGGCGAGGGGTATCTGGCTTGCACCTGCGCCGGCCCAGATGGAATACAGCCAGATAAGGTGGCCACCAATGAGTGCGGTCAGCAAGCCGTAGGCACGATCGCGGTAGAGTGACATCAACCCGAGCGTGACCAGCAAGAGCAGGCCCAAAGCACCGAAGGCGGCGCTTGCCAGGGTGTTGCGCACACTCAACATACGCCCGGCCTGCTGGTCGGCGCGCCAGTGCAATGCCAGCGGTTGTTGCAGGGCACTGTGTAATTGCACGTACAGCGTGCTGTTGCCTGGCGGCAGCATGAGCGCCATCGGGCCATGGCTGTGTTGTACGCCGATAGGCACCAAGTTGTCGCCGGTTTGCCGATAGGCCTGGATGTAGCTCAGCATCATGGGCCACGGGTCGAGCCACCAGATGACCGGTTCGGACGAAGGTTGCTGCACATTCAGGCGAAGCCAGACCGATAGGTCGGCGGGCAAGCGGCGACCGTCATGAACAGGGGAGAATTGTTGCTGCCAGCGAGACTCGAGCACGCGCGTGGCCGGTGGAGCGGCTTCCAGCAAGGCGTAGGTTTGGACGGGTTGTGATGGCAGGCCGGATAAAGCCTGTATGTCGGCCAGACAGCCGGCATGCAGGCAGAACAGTGTGAGTAAGCCAATCAGCACGCGCATGGGGTTCCGTCCCCTGGGGGAATGCCTGAGAGTATAGCCCCTAGCGCAACTTTTCGCGGGCAATGGCGCGGTAGGCAATATCGTGTCGATAGAAAGCGTCGTCCCAGTGAATGCTATCCAGGCGTTGGTAAGCGCGTTGCTGCGCTTCGCTGACGCTGCGGCCGATGGCCGTGACGCACAGGACGCGGCCGCCGCTGGTCACCACCCGATCGCCGTCGAGGCGGGTACCGGCATGGAATGTTTTGCAGTCGGCGGTGTCGCCATCAAGGCCGCTAATGACATGCCCTTTGCTGTAATCGCCAGGATAGCCTCCGGCCGCCATGACAATGCCCACGGTGGCGCGTTCGTCCCAATCGGCCTGCGCGGTATCGAGTGTTTTGTCGAGTGCGGCATTGCACAGGCCGACCAGATCCGAGCGCAGGCGCATCATGATGGGCTGGGTTTCCGGATCGCCGAAGCGGCAGTTGTATTCGATGACCTTGGGGGTGCCGGCTTCATCAATCATCAGGCCGGCATAAAGAAACCCGGTGTAGGCGTTGCCTTCAGCCGCCATGCCGCGCACGGTCGGCAGGATGATGTCGTGCATGACGCGTTGATGCACGGCATCGGTGACCACCGGTGCCGGTGAGTAGGCGCCCATGCCGCCGGTATTGGGGCCGGTATCGCCATCGCCGACGCGTTTGTGGTCCTGGCTGGTGGCCATGGCCAGCACATGCTCACCGTCAACCATGACAATAAAACTGGCCTCTTCGCCCGCTAAAAACTCTTCAATGACAACACGGCAGCCGGCCTCGCCAAAGGCATTGCCAGACAGCATGTCGCGCACGGCCTCTTCGGCTTGTTGCATGGTCTCGGCGACGATGACGCCCTTGCCTGCGGCCAAACCATCGGCCTTGATGACAATCGGCACGCCGTGTTGATGCAAGTAGGCGAGTGCAGGCTCGATGGCGGTAAAATTCTGATACGCCGCGGTGGGGATGGCGTGGCGGGCAAGAAAATCCTTGGTGAAGGCTTTGGAGCCCTCGAGTTGTGCGGCGCCTTGGGATGGGCCAAAGCAGCGCAGGCCTCGGGCTTGAAAATAGTCGACGATGCCGCCGACCAAGGGCGCTTCGGGGCCGATAATGGTTAGGCCGACGCGCTTGGCTTCAGCGAAGTCAGCCAGTGCGGCGAAGTCCATCGCATCCAGATCGACATTCTGGCAGCGTGCCTCGCGTGCCGTGCCGGCGTTGCCGGGGGCAACGAAGACGGTATCGACCTCTGCGGACTGTGCCGCTTTCCAGGCCAGCGCGTGCTCACGGCCACCGGAACCAATGATCAGGATATTCATGGTGGCTCCTGTGGGTTAGTGACGGAAATGCCGCATGCCGGTAAACACCATTGCCATGCCGTGTTCGTCGGCGGCGGCAATGGTTTCTGCATCGCGCATGGAGCCGCCGGGTTGGATGACGCAGCGGATGCCGACGGCGGCGGCATTATCAATGCCATCGCGGAACGGAAAAAACGCATCCGAGGCCATGACCGCATCCTTGACGGCAAGGCCGGCATGCTCTGCCTTGATGGCGGCAATGCGCGCTGAATTCACGCGGCTCATTTGACCCGCACCAATGCCGATGGTCTGACGGTTTTTGGCATAAACGATGGCGTTGGATTTGACGAATTTGGCAACCTTCCATGCAAAGATCATGTCGTGCATTTCGGCTTCGGTCGGTGCGCGCCGCGTGACGATTTTCAAGTCGGCCTCACGGACCATGCCAAGGTCACGGTCTTGCACCAGCAAGCCGCCGTTGACGCGCTTGTAATCAAAAGCAGCGGCGGGTGTCGTAGACCATTCACCGCATTCCAGTACACGGACATTTTGTTTGGCTTGCGTGATTGCCAGCGCGGCGGCTGAAATTTTGGGGGCGATAATCACTTCAACAAATTGGCGATCAATAATGGCCTTGGCCGTTTCTGCATCCAGTTCGCGGTTGAACGCGATGATGCCACCAAAGGCGGATTCCGGATCGGTTTGATGCGCCAGATTATACGCCGTCAAAATACCGTCGAGCGATACGGCTACGCCGCAGGGGTTGGCGTGCTTCACGATCACGCACGCGGGTTTTACAAAACTCTTGACGCATTCCAATGCGGCATCGGTATCGGCCACATTGTTGTACGACAACTCCTTGCCCTGCAGTTGACGCGCCGTCGCAATCGACACTTCGGTGAGTTTTCGTTCGATATAAAACGCGGCGCGTTGATGCGGGTTTTCACCGTAACGCATGTCTTGTGCTTTGATGAATTGGGTGTTGAATGTTCGCGGGAACGGTTCATTGCCGCCGGGTACGCGTTGACCAAAATAATTGGCGATGGCGCCATCGTAGGCTGCCGTATGCTCAAAGGCTTTAATGGCAAGATCAAAACGGGTGGCGTAGCCGGTGGTGCCGTGATTGTTTTTTAGCTCCTCGAGAATGGGTGCGTAATCATTGGCGTTGACGACAATGTTAACGAAGGCGTGATTTTTGGCGGCAGAGCGCACCATGGTCGGGCCACCAATGTCGATGTTCTCAATGGCATCGGCCTGGCTGCAATCGGGTTTGGCAATGGTGTTTTCAAACGGGTACAGATTCACGATGACCATGTCGATGGGTGCGATGTCGTGCTCGGCCATCACGGCATCGTCGGTGCCGCGGCGACCTAAAATGCCGCCGTGAATTTTCGGGTGTAGTGTTTTGACGCGACCGTCCATCATTTCAGGAAAGCCGGTGTGGTCAGAAACTTCGGTGACGGGAATCTGGTTTTCTTGCAGCAATCGGAACGTGCCGCCGGTGGAGAGTAATGCAATGCCGAGTGCGCTGAGTGAGCGGGCAAACTCCACAATGCCGGTTTTATCGGAGACGCTGATCAGTGCGCGTCGTACCGCGATCCGGTCTGGGTGTGTCATGAGATCCTCTCGAATGATGGGGTTACAGTAATCCGTATTGCTTGAGTTTTTTACGCAAGGTGCCGCGATTCAGGCCCAGCAATTCCGATGCCTGCGTCTGATTGCCGCTGGTGTATTGCATGACGGCAGAGAGTAGGGGGGCTTCCACTTCGGCCAGCACCATGTTGTAGACATCGTGAGCGGGCTGCCCTTCGAGGTGATCGAAATAGCATTGAATGGCTTCGGCAACGCATTCGCGCAAGGCGCGCGGTTGTGCGCGGTGGTCCGCTTTGGCATTCAGTGGTACTACAGTGGATGATGTCATTGCCTTGGCAGTGTTCATGCAGCGATGTCCTTCCATTGCGGGTCGTGGGTCAGCGCATCAAGAAACGCTGCCTGCCCTGACGCTGTCGTCAAACGGTTAAATAAACGGGCATCAAGCCCGAGTCGATCGAGGTACCAGCCTATGTGCTTGCGTGCAATGCGCAGGCCTGCGAAGTCGCCGTAAAAATCCAGCAGGCTTTGCCAGTGGCTGTGCATAACGGCGAAAACTTCGTCGCGGGTCGGCGGTGTTAATCGCTGACCTGTGTTCAGGGTATGGCTGATTTCCCGAAATACCCAGGGGTAGCCCTGGGCAGCGCGGCCAATCATAACACCATCGGCGCCGGTATGGGCGAGCACCTCAAGCGCTTTTTGTGGTGAATCAATATCGCCATTGGCAATCACCGGGATGCGGATGGCCTGCTTGATGGCGGCAATGGTGTCATATTCCACAGCGCCCTGAAAACGGCAGGCGCGGGTACGGCCATGCACAGTGAGCGCTTGCACACCGGCAGCCTCAGCGAGTTGCGCGATCACAACGCCGTTGCGTTGATCGGGTGCCGAGCCGGTACGGATTTTTAAGGTGACGGGCACGTCCACGGCCTGAACCACGGCGTGCAAAATGCGTTCGACTTGCGCGGTATCCGCGAGCAGCGCCGAGCCGGCGGCTTTTTTACAGACTTTCTTGGCAGGGCAGCCCATGTTGATATCAATGATTTGTGCGCCGGCATCGACATTCCAGCGGGCAGCCTCCGCCATGGCGTGCGGGTCATGGCCTGCGATTTGCACACAGATCGGGCCGGGCTCGCCGCGGTGATCGCTGCGGTGACGGGATTTTTGGGTGTGACGCAACGCCGGGTTGGATGAGAGCATTTCGCTGACGCTGTGCCCGGCACCCAATTGCCGGCACAGTGTGCGAAACGGCAGATCGGTGACGCCGGCCATGGGTGCCAGCACAACCGGCACATCAATGCGATAAGGTCCGATGAAAAACACGCCAGCCGACCGTTGGTTAAAAAATGGTCGGCCATGATACCCCTGTGCTCAGGGGGAGGAAAGACCCGTTAATTACGGTAATGGTTGCAGGGCGTAGCTGAATGCAGCAGGCCCCGGATCCGCAATTTCCAGGGCGACATGCACGGATTGGTGTGCATTCAATTTGCGTGCGCCGGCCATTTCGCCGGCCAGGTAGTGATCGGGTTCCAGAATGCGTTGTGCCAGCGGCTGGCCGTTGACGTCTGAAAATTGCAGCAGCAATCTCGGGTAGGGCTGGTCGAACGCGGCATCATTGCTCAGCACAAAATCCACGGTGAGTGCGTTATGCAGTTTGGCGTGTGAGCGTACCATCAAGTTACTGGCTTGCAGGTTTTGCAGGTCGGTTTCATCCGGCAGGGTGCAGCCGACCATCGGGCAAATGCGGGCCAGCATGCCCCGGTAGCCGGGGTTGTGTGCGAGGCTGTCGAAGCGATAGACGGTGTATTGCACGAGCAGGCCGATGATGGCCAGACAGGCGATGGCGAGCCACAGGCCTTCGCGTTGCAACACATTGCGGGTGTCATAAACCGGCATTTCAATGGGTGCGCCACCAATGCGTTCGAGCTTGGTGTGCATGGGCTCGGTCATGACCACGTCGTCTTCGCTGGCGGCGGTCATCGGCCGGTCACCGGCCAGGGTGTTGAAGGCGTCGTCCAGGTCGTCCAGATTGACGACCGGCAGGTCATCGCGCGTGGGCGTCTCGTCATCATCGAGGCTGATGGCGGGCATGCTTTTTTGGGTGGTGGTCTCTAAAGGAAGCTCGTCAGCAGCCTCGCTGTCGATGTCATCGTCATCCACGTCATCAAGAATAAACGGACGTACATCCTCGAATTCGTCAGATGCGCTTGCCGAAGCGTCATCGCGGTGGTCGGCTTGAGCAGGGGGGGCATTGTCAGACGCTGTATTTCCTGTGTTGGTGGCTTCCTGATCGGTGGTCAGGAAGGCATCGGAAAACTTCATTTGCCGGGCTTCGACGGCTTGTGCCTTGGCTTCGTCGACGCCAATTTCGTCATCAAATACCGCGTCCTCGATGACTTCCTCGTCTTCGATGGGGTTGTGCATCACGGCGTCGCGGACGTTGGCGCCAATATCTTCCACTTCGTCATCGTCGTCATGCCGCGCAAAATCCGGGGTGTCATCATCGGCTGCGCGGGCGGCGGCGAGAACATCGGCGGATACAGGAAAGTCGGTGGCCGTGAACACATGACGGCACTGGCCGCAACGCACAATGCCGTCGGCCATGGACAGTTCGCGCTCCGAGACTTCAAAGGCAGTGCCGCAATTGGGGCACTGGGTAATGAATGGTTCCGTCATCTGTGGTGTCTTCCCTGTACGGTTAGGGGCTCAGTTTACTGGTTTTGCTAGGGCGTACAACTGTCGATTGCCCGCGCGACAAGGCAGGCCCAGCCTTGATCTACGCGAGGCGGTTCAAATTGAAGCCGGCGCTCATAGGCGTGCATCACCTGTGCGATTTGTGGTTCCAATAAGCCGGACATCACCAGCACCGCACCGGGTTTGAGTAATTGACAGAGCGTGTCGGCCAAATGCACCAACGGGCCGGCGAGAATATTGGCGAGCACGATATCGGCCTTGGCTGCGGGTGGCGCGTTATCGGGGGTGTGTAATGGCAGGCGGTCGTCGGCAATGCGATTGCGATGCGCGTTGTCGCGACTGGCAACCAGGGCCTGCGGGTCGTGGTCAATGCCCATCGCGGTTGCGGCGCCGAGCTTGAGTGCGGCAATCGCCAGAATGCCCGAGCCGCAGCCGTAATCAATGACGGATTGCCCATCGATCGACTGCCCGGAGAGCCATTGCAGGCACAACGCCGTCGTAGGGTGGGTGCCGGTACCAAAGGCAAGGCCAGGGTCTAAGTGCACCGCGACGGTGCCGGCGTCGGTTTCAAAGCCCGTAGGCACAATCGATAGGCGACCAAAGTGCAATGGGCGGTAGTCGATCAACCAGGCGCGCACCCAATCCTGATCATCGACACGTTCCGCGCGCCACGCAGGCAGCGGTTCACCGAGAGCGGCTTGTATGGCGTGAACGACCGGTTCGGCGCTGGGGTGATCGGTAAACAATGCGGCCAGGCGTACGCTGGCCCATAGCGGCGTGGTGTTGAGTTCGGGTTCAAGAATGGGGTTGTCGGCAGCGTCGCTCAACGTGACCGACAATGCACCGGCTTCCAGCAGGGCGGTCTCCAGTGATGCCACCGCAGCCTGTTCGATTTCGAAATGCAATTGCAGCCAGGCCACGGGATCAGCTTTTCAGCTTTTTCTCGAGGTAGTGGATGTTGATGCCGCCTTTGCGGAATTCGGCATCGCGTACCAGTTCCTGATGCAAGGGCTGATTGGTTTTGATGCCGGTAATGGCCAACTCATCGAGCGCCTGTTTCATGCGGTTGAGTGCGTTCTCGCGATCACGACCGAAGGTGATGATTTTGCCAATCAGTGAATCGTAGTTGGGCGGTACGCTGTAGCCGGTGTACAAATGCGAGTCGACACGCACGCCGGGGCCGCCGGGCGCATGGTAATAAGTGACTTTGCCAGGGCAGGGCATAAAGGTGGCCGGATCTTCGGCGTTAATGCGGCATTCAAACGCGTGGCCCTGGATGATGACGTCTTCCTGCTTGATCGAGAGCGGCATGCCGGAGGCAATGCGCAGCTGCTCTTTGACAATGTCCACGCCGGTGACCATTTCCGTGACCGGATGCTCGACTTGCACGCGGGTGTTCATTTCGATGAAGTAGAAGCAGCCGTTTTCGTACAGAAATTCAAAAGTGCCTGCGCCACGGTAGCCGATATCGATGCAGGCGCGAACGCAAGCTTCTTGTGTTTCGCGGCGCACGTCATCGGGAATATGGGGTGCAGGGGCCTCCTCCAATACTTTTTGGTGGCGGCGTTGCAATGAACAGTCGCGATCGCCCAGATGAATGGCATTGCCTTGACCGTCGGCCAGCACCTGAATTTCGACATGGCGAGGGTTTTCGAGAAATTTCTCCATGTACACCACGCCGCTGCCAAATGCGGCGGCGGCTTCGCTGCGACACCCGTTCACGGCATTCAGCAGGTGTGCCTCGCTGTGCACGACACGCATGCCGCGACCACCGCCACCGGCAGCGGCTTTGATGATCACCGGGTAACCCACCTGCTTGCCCATTTTGCGAATGGCGTCGTCATCATCGGGTAGCGCGCCATCCGAGCCGGGTACGGTCGGGACGCCGGCTTTCTTCATGGCATCTTTGGCAGAGACTTTATCGCCCATCAGACGGATGACATCGGCCGTCGGACCAATGAATACGAAACCGCTGTTCTCGACCTGCTCGGCAAAGTCGGCATTTTCAGCCAAAAAACCATAGCCCGGGTGAATGGCCGAGGCGTCCGTAATCTCGGCGGCACTGATAATGGCCGGCACATTTAAGTAGCTCAGCGGCGACGGGTTGGGGCCGATGCAGACGGACTCGTCTGCCAGGCGGACGTGCATCAGGTCGCGATCAATTTGCGAATGCACGGCGACAGTCTTGATGCCGAGCTCTTTGCAGGCACGCAAAATGCGCAGAGCAATCTCGCCGCGGTTGGCTATAACAACTTTATCAAGCATGACGGAATCCTGAGGCTGGGATCAAACGATGGTGATCATGGGCTGGTCGAATTCCACGGGCTGGCCGTCGGAGGCCAGAATGGCACCGACGGTGCCGGCACGATCGGCTTCAATGTGGTTCATCATTTTCATGGCTTCCACGATGCATAAAACATCGCCCTGTTTGACGCTTTGGCCTACCGTAATAAAAGGCTTTGCTCCCGGAGCGGGCGCTCCGTAGTAAGTGCCAACCATCGGCGAGCGCACGATATGGCCTTGCAGTTCGGTATCCGCCGGCTCGCTGACTGCCGAGGCAGCCGGTGCTGCCGCAGGGGTCGCGACAGGGGCGGGTGCTGCCACATAGGTTTGTTGTGCCGGCATGGCAGGCGCATTGCGATTACGGCTCAGGCGAACCGATTCTTCGCCTTCCCGAATTTCCAGTTCATCAATGTTGGACTCTTCGAGCAGTTCAACGAGTTTTTTGAGTTTGCGGATATCCATGGATTTATCAGCCTTCTATGGGATAGGGGTTAACAGGAGGTGTCGAGTTTGGCGAGGGCGGCCTGAAGGGCCAGTCGATAGCCTTGTGGGCCAAGGCCGCAGATCACGCCGTCGGCAATATCTGAAAAATAGGAATGCTGGCGAAAGGCTTCGCGTCGATGGATGTTCGACAAATGCACCTCAATAAACGGTATGTCGACTGCCAGCAGGGCATCCCGCAGCGCCACGCTGGTGTGCGTGAAGGCGGCGGGGTTGATAATGATGTAGTTCACGCCTTCGGCGCGTGCGGCTTGAATGCGGTCAACCAGTTCGTATTCGGCATTGCTTTGCAGGTGCAGCAGGTGGTGCCCTGCGCGGGTGGCGATATCCATCAGTTCGCCATTGATGGCTTCCAGCGTGGCGTGGCCGTAAGTGTCGGGTTCGCGGCTGCCGAGCAGATTCAGATTGGGTCCGTGCAGAATCAGGATGGTGGCCATGACTGCCTCGCAATACGGGGATATTGATAATGCTTTATATAGTGTGGGGCATTTTGCCTAAAAGCCGATCGACAGGCAATGCATTTTGGGAAATTACGCACGTTCTTGGTGTTTTTCCGGCATTTCGGCGAAGTTTATCGCATTTGAGCGGGCTGCTGCCCTGTCCGTTATGACGTGCGGTGCGGCCGGTGGAGTCAGTGTGCCAGCCTCAGTGGTCTGAATATTGTTCCTATCATCGCTTATTGTGCAGGCAATGTGTCCTCTACGGTCGATTGGAGCGCAGAGGGTGTGAGAATTTGAGAAAACACAACCGGTTGCTGGCGGGTGTCGGCGGGATAAAGCACATACAGCGGTACGCCGGAGCGACCGAATTCGGCGAGTAATGCATTAATGGCCGGGTCCGGGCGTGTCCAATCGGCCTTGAGATAGTGGATGCGGTGCCGGGCAAACAGGGCGCGGGTGGCATCCGTGTCCAGCACCAGGCGCTCATTCGCCAGGCAGGTAATGCACCAGTCGGCGGTGACGTTTACAAACACCGGCTGACCTTGTGCGCGCAAGGCGATCACTTTTTGAGCGGACCAGCTGTCGGCCTGCGGGTTGATGCGGGCGTCGGATGATGAGATGAATGCTATGGGTAATACGCTGAGCACCAACAAGAGCCACGCGGTATTGCGGGGTGCGGACGGTTCGCGATGGCGCTCAAACAGCCAGCAGGCGAGTGCTAATGCCGTGCTGCCGGCGAGGGCCAGCAGTAATGAGGTGGTGCTGGTTTGGTGGCTGAGCACCCACAGTAGCCAGACAATCGTGGCGGCCATCGGCAGTGCCAGCCAGTGCTTGAAGTGTTCCATCCACGGGCCGGGCTTGGGCAGTCGTCGTGCCAGTGCCGGTAACAAACCCAGGACCACAAAAGGGGCAGCCATGCCGGCACCCAAACAGGCGAACACAGTGAGCGTGACGACTGCCGGTTGGGTCATGGCATAGCCGAGCGCGGTGGCCATGAACGGTGCGGTGCAAGGGCTGGCGACCACGACCGCCAGTGCGCCGGTAAAAAACGAGGCGGTTGGGCGATTGCCCTCGGTCAGGTGTTGACCCACGCCCAACCAGCGCAAGCCCGGGCTGAAGCCGCCCAGCAACGTGATGGTAATGCCGGTAAATAGCCAGATCAGTGCGGTGATGACCTGCGGCGATTGCAGTTGAAAACCCCAGCCGGCACTGCTGCCACCGGCTCGAATCAGGATGAGCGCGCCGCCCATCAGTAAAAAGCTGCCGATCACGCCGCCGGCATAACACAGCGCATGCGTCAGTGTGCTGCCGCGATGGGCATGGGTGGTGATGGCGATCACTTTTAATGACAGCACCGGAAAGACACAGGGCATCAGGTTCAGGATCAGGCCGCCTATAAAGGCAATCAAGGCAATCAACATCAGCCCGGAGTGATCATTCGGTTGCGGTGATGCCGGCTGCGGTTCTGCGGCGACAGGCACGACGGTGCGGTTTGCGTGATCAATTTGCCAATGAAGTACTTCCGGCGGGTAGCAAAGGCCGGCATCGGCGCAACCTTGAAACGCCAGGGCGGCATGATCGGCATCGGCGGGAGGATCCATCAAAACGGAGACCGCGCCGTAATAAACCTCGACCTCGCCAAACAAGTCGTCGTTCGTGCGTAAGCCTGTCGGCAACAAGAGCGGCAGGCGGCTTTTAAAACCGTGGCGGTACAGGTAGTAGCCGTCGGCAATGTGCCAGTCCACGCGCAGCTGCGAGCCTTCCAGTGAAGCGCGGGCTTGGTAGGCCTCATGCACCGGAAGAAAGTGCGGGGCACTATCGTCCAGTGATCGGCTGTCGCGTTCGCCCAAAGCGGCCCATGCGGTCATGGGCAGCAGGACAAGCAACAGAATGCGGGTGATCGTGCGTAATGGCATGCGGTTGCCGAGGGTCGCAAAAAAGGAAAAACAGTGTGCAACACTCGCGCGAGCTATGCCAGCCTCGGCTAGAATGGGCGTCAGTTAATTGCCGCGTGGTGATGTTGTCGATGCGCCGTCTTTGTTTTTGTTTGCTGCTGGTGCCGCTGTTGGCCGCTTGTACCCAGCCAATGCCACTGCCAAAGCCATCGGAGCCTGATCCCCAGCAGTTATGGATACAGCAGATGTTGGTCGCCGCCGAGCTCGCTTTTTCTGAAAACCGGTTAATGATTCCGGTGAACGACAACGCCTTTGACCGGTATCGGCAAATTCTCGATATTGCGCCGGATAATGCCGAGGCACAATTAGGATTAAAAAAGATTTGCCGTCGCTATTTGACCTTGGCCAATGAGGCTGCGCACGGCGGTGATTTGGTGGCCGCGCAACGCTACGTCGATCGGGCGCGTAAGGCCGACCCTTCTTACGAAGCGTTGGATCACATGGAGAGTTATCTTGATCTATTGGTAGAAGAGCAACGCAAGGAGCGTGCGCGGCAGGCGAAGCCCCGCGTCAGCAAAAAGAATGAATATTGGCTGGATGTGGCGGCAGTGAATGCGCGCAGCCCGGCGATGGTTGCACAATTGCACGCGATTGCTAAAGAAGTGAGGGCGTTAGACACCCGTTTCGAAATTATCGCGCGTTCGGATCCGGAAGGCCGTTGGATATATCAAACGATGCGCGATGCCGTTTCGGATTACCGTTTGCGTGCGAACCTTGAGCGCGGCAATGCCCCGCGTATTATTTTAATTGATGTGCAGGAGTAGCAGAATGAAAAGCCTTTGGCTGTGTTTGTTGTTGTGTGTGTCAGGGGTGGCGGCTGCCGATGCGGTCGTGCGTGTTGAGTCGCCGCAAGTTCGCGAGACCTTGCCGGCGCAGACGGTGTCGAGCGCTTATTTGACGGTCATCAACGACGGTGCTGCGGATGCGGTATTGATTGCCGCCAGCAGTGATCGCTCCCCGCGCGTGGAAATTCACGAACACCGTCACGACAACGGCATGATGCAAATGCGCAAACTGGAATCCGTTGTGGTGCCTGCACAAGGGCGGCTGGTGTTTGAAACCGGCGGCTTGCATCTGATGTTGCTGGACTTGCCGGCTCCACTTCGGGTGGGTGAATCCGTTACGCTGACCTTGCAGTTTCAGGACGGCAGTCAGGTGACGGTGTCAGCGCCGGTCAATAGCTTGCAGCAAACCCTGCAGGCGCCGGCGCCGAAACATCATCATTAGTTGTTTAATTGCGCCAGCAACTGCGGGAATGCCGCAGCCGGCAGACGCGGCCCGTAATGCGTGACGATGTGTGATGCGGCCAGATTGGCCAGTCGTCCGGCATCGGCCCAGCAGTGGCCGTGGGTGATGGCGTAGAGAAACGCACCGGCAAACATATCGCCGGCGCCGTTGGTATCAATGGCTTTGACAGGGAAACCCGGCACGCGGATCAGCGCGTTGCCATCAAACAGTAAGGCACCTTTCGCACCGCAAGTGACGGCAAATGTTTTGGCCGCTTGTTTGAGTGCGGGTATTGCCGCATCCAGGGTGTTGGTGCCGGCCCAGCTCATTGCCTCGGATTCATTGCAGAACACCATATCGAGTTGCGCGCCGACCATGTCACGCAAGCCATCGCGGAAATGCGCCACGATACCGGGGTCAGAAAAACTGAGCGCTGTTTTAACGCCGTGTTGTTCGGCCAGTGTGCGGGCATGAATGGCCGCATCACGGCCGGTGGGTGAGGTGACCAGATAGCCTTCAATGTAGAGGTAGTGCGAAGCCTTGAGGGCGTCCTCGTTAATCTGTTCGCGTGACAAGGTTTCGCTGATGCCGAGAAAGGTATTCATGGTGCGTTCGGCATCGTCGGTAATCATCACCAGGCATTTTCCTGTGATGCCTTCGGGCAGCGCGCCGTCCGGCGTGGTGACGCCGGCGGTTTTCATGTCGTGAAGATAAAAGCGCCCGTTGTCATCGTCGGCCACTTTGCCGCTGAAAAAAGCGCGGCCGCCGAACAAGGTGGTGGCGATCACGCTGTTGGCCGCCGAGCCACCACTGGCACGGCGTGCGCCGACCAGATGCGTGCTTAAGTGTTCCATTAATTCGTGTTGGCGGGCTTCATCCACCAGGGTCATGACGCCTTTGTCGATGCCGGCGCTGGCCAGAAAGGCATCGTTAACCTCAACTTCGGTATCGACCAGTGCGGCACCGATGCCATAGATGTCGTAGCGTTTCATGATGTGCTCCCGTGTCGAATGGCGGGCAGATTACCTGTCGCGAGGCACGGGCGCAAACCCGGAGCCTGATGCCGAAATGCTACACTGCGCAGCGCATGAACACTCGCCGCAAAAAAACCGCTCGCCAGACTGCTTCTAAAAAAGCGGGGACCCGATATCTTGGGCTAAAAATAGCGCTGGCCTTGTTGGTGGCGGCGGGCGTCGCGCTGGCTTATATCGATGCCATCGTGCAGCACAAATTTGAAGGCAAGAAGTGGGCATTGCCGGCCAAGGTTTATGCGCGCCCTCTGGAATTGTATGCCGGCCTGACCATTCCTCGGGTCGAACTGTTGCGTGAGTTGCAAGCCTTGGGTTATCGGCAGGCCAGTGGCTGGCAAGCCGGCACCTTTCGGGATGCGGGCAATATTCTGCACGTGCACACGCGAGGATTTTCTTTTTCTGACGGCAACGAGCCGGCGCGGCATTTGCAGCTGCAATGGCAGGGTCCTGTGTTGAGCGCATTGGGCGTTCAGGCGGCGGTGATTCGTCTGGAGCCTTTGCACATTGGCGGTATTTACCCGGCACATCAGGAAGACCGTTTGTTGGTGCGCATCGATGATGTGCCGCCTTTATTGTTGAAAGCCCTGGTGCAAGTCGAAGACCGCAATTTTTATTCGCATTGGGGTGTCTCTGTGCGCGGCATTGCACGCGCCATGCTGGTGAACGTGCAAAGTGGCCGATTGGCGCAAGGCGGCAGCACGCTGACGCAGCAGCTGGTCAAAAACTTTTACCTGAATGCCAAGCGCACCTTGTGGCGCAAAGCGACGGAAGTGGTGATGGCGGTCTTGTTGGAATGCCATTACAGCAAAGAGGCGATTCTTGAAACGTATCTGAATGAAGTGTATCTGGGTCAATCCGGTCCGCGCGCCGTGCACGGTTTTGGCTTGGCCAGTCTGCATTATTTCAATCGCCCCGTGAAAGAGCTGGAGCTGCACCAGATCGCCTTGCTGGTGGGTATTGTGAAAGGCCCGTCGCAATACAATCCGTGGAAGCATCCTGCGCGCGCACTGGAACGTCGTGACTTGGTGCTCGACATGTTGGCCGAGGAAGGCATTGTGCCGCGCTGGCAAGCGAATGTTGCTAAAGCGCGGGCATTGGATATTGCCGGCAGCACGCGCGGCGGTCAGCCCGGTTATCCCGCGTTTATCGAATTGGTTTCGCGTCAATTGAAGCAAGATTATCGGGCAGAGGATTTGTCATCCGAAGGACTCGAAATCTTTACGTCGTTTGATCCGCGGGTGCAGTGGCAATCGGAGTCGGCGTTAGCGGGCGTGATCGGTCAATTGGAAGTGCGGCATCAATTGGCCGCCGGCACCTTGCAAGGCGCTGTGGTGGTGACCAACCCGGTGACGGGTGAAGTACAAGCCATTGTCGGTGGGCGTTCGCCACGGTTTGCCGGCTTTAATCGTGCGCTGGATGCGACACGGCCCATCGGTTCGACGATCAAGCCGGTCGTGTACCTCACTGCGCTGGAACAGGGTCGCACACTGGCAACGCGCGTTGATGATAGTCCGCTGCACGTCAAGGGAGCGAAAGGCAGTGTCTGGTCACCTCAGAATTACGACAAAAAAAGCCACGGCGAGGCATTGTTGGTGACGGCTTTGGCGCAATCGTGGAATCAGTCGACCGCGCGTTTGGGGATGGAACTCGGTGTGCCGCGTGTACTGGCAACGCTGAAGCGACTCGGTGTGCAACGCACATTTGCGCCACTGCCCTCGGTGTTGCTGGGTTCGATTGCCATGTCGCCGCTGGAAGTGGCCACGCTGTACCAGACGATTGCGGCCGGAGGGTTCCAGGCGCCGCCGCAAGCGATTCGCGAAGTGCGTGATGCCAAGGGGCGGTCGTTGAGCCGGTATCCGCTGACTTTGGAGCAGAGCGCATCGCCAGAGGCAGTGTTCTTGCTGCAGTACGCCTTGGTCGGTGCCGTGCGCGAAGGGACCGGTCGCAGCGTGTACAACATTTTACCCTCCGATCGCATTGTGGCCGGCAAAACCGGCACCACGGACGATCAGCGCGACAGTTGGTTCGCGGGCTTTACCGGTGACCGCCTGGCCGTGGTGTGGCTGGGTCGTGATGACAATCAGCCGACACCGTTGACCGGCAGCAGTGGCGCCTTGACGGTATGGGGTGAGTTGATGCGTTACAGCGAGCAGAATCTTGATCTGGTGCCGCCGACAGGGGTGCACTTTATTCCGGTGGATCGGTACTCCGGTGCACGCACCGGCAGTGCCTGCCCGGATGCCCTGATGTTGCCGTTCGTCAAAGGCAGCGAACCGAAGCAACAGGCGGCATGCCAACGGGAAGGTCGGCCTATTATTGATTGGTTGCGGCGATTCATGGAGTGAACAGGTCTGCGGCGGGTAGAATGACGCTTTGTCGTTGCGGTGCTATGGAATGATGGTCTGTCTGCGTATTGTATTTCCAGGAGTGACGAAAGCGTTGCTGTTGGTGCTGAGCATCAGCACGCTGTTTGCCTGCTCGTCATCGTCAACGGTGTCGCCTTCATCGCAGCCATCGGTGACCTCGCCGAGTGCATCTTCACCGCCTTTGCCCATGCCGCCGGTCAGTGCGCCGGTCGTGCGCCAGCCCAATGCGGCGGCACAAACATTGCTGGCGCAGGCAGCGACTTATCGCGCCCGAGCGGATTTCGCAACGGCGGCTTCGTTGTTGGAGCGCGCGGTGCGCATTGCACCGAATGAGCCGGAGCCCTATGCCGCTCTCGCGCATCTGCGTCTGGAACAGAATCGCCCGCGAGAAGCCGAGCAAATGGCATTGAAGGCCGCTAATTTGAGCGGATTGTCCAGCGAGGAGCGTGAGCGTTTGTGGTATCTGGTGGCCGAATGCCGTGACCGGCAAGGCCATCGTGATGACGCGAATGAAGCACGCGCTCGCGCGATGGCCGATTGAGGCGTCACGCATGTTGCAATTAGCGCACCTCTCAACGCGTCTTGCGCAGTATCGGCCCCAGCGTCGCTATGCGTCGTATGCGCTGCGATTGGCCGCGGTTGCGCTGATCGTGCGTGAACATCCCGAGCGCGGGCTGGAAGTGTTGATGATCGAGCGTTCGCACCGCAAGGGCGATCCGTGGTCGGGGCATATGGCATTTCCCGGCGGGGTCAGTGAGCGGTGCGATGTGAATCCGCTGGCAACAGCCTGGCGCGAAACCAAAGAAGAAACGTCGATTGATCTTCGTGAGTTGCGATGCCTTGGGCATTTATCGGAACTGCGTACGCACACGCGTCAACGGGGTGCGCATGCCAGTTTGCGCATTCGGCCGTATGTGTTTTCAGTCAATTTGCCGCTGTCCATTCAATTGAACCACGAGGCGGTTGACAGTATTTGGCTGCCGCTGAACTATTTGGCCGATAGCGCGAATCGTGAGCACATGCAGTGGCGCTGGAAGGGGCGCGATGTGCCACTGCCTTGTTATCACTACCAAGAAAAGCGTGTGTGGGGTTTGTCATTGCAGATGCTGGATGAATTGCTGGAAGTGCTCGGCTGGCATCAGCGCAAAGCGCTTAGACATCCAGCGCCACGCTGATCAGTTTTAAACCCACCACAATGGTGACGCCTTCAAAGGTGCGTTTGATAAACACATTGCCACGGGTGATGGACAGGTGCGCACCGAGATAACCACCAAGCAGCGAGCCGGCCAGCAAGGCCGGCAGCCAGCTCCATTGCACGGGCGCTTGCAGCGCCAGCGTGATCGCGCCGGTGCTGTTCCAGAAGAGGCCGACCAGAATCAAGGTGTGTGCAACGGCTTGTTTGTAATCGAAACCAAACCAGCGAATCAGCCACAAAGTTAAAAATAATCCGGTGCCGGACGTGAGTGAGCCGTTCAGGAAGCCAATGCCAAAAATGACGAGTGCGCCGACGATCAGGCCGCGTGTGTCGCGATGCTCGGGCTGTGCTTGCAAGCCCAGTGCCGGCTTGAATGCCGAATACACACCAAGGCCTGCGGTCAGCAGGCCCAATGCCAGCTTGGCAATGGACTCGGGGACTAACAAGATGGTATTGGCACCGGTGATAACGCCCGGCAGGCCGGCCATTAACACCGCGAGCGTGGTGTTGCGGTCAAGGCGTGAGCTTTGCCAGTGCCGCAAGGTGGCGCCCACGCCCAAAGCAACGCTCGCAATTTTGTGAGTGGCGAGTGCGGTGGCAAACGATAAGCCAAGAAAAATAATGACGGGCAGCTGGATCAAGCCCGCGCCACCGCCGGCAACCGCCGACAACGCATTGGACGTTACGGCAACCAAAAACAAGATTGCCTGCAACAACCCTTCACTCATGATGCGAGGTCGTGAAAGGCATCGCGGGCATGATGGAGGGTGGTATCGATGTGCGATTGCGTGTGCGCAGCCGACACAAAGCCGGCTTCAAATGCCGACGGTGCCAGATACACGCCGCGATCGAGCATGGCGTGAAAGAACTTCTGGAATCGATCGACGTGGCAGGCGGTGGCTTGTGCATAGTGATCAATGCGCGCGGCTTCGGTGAAGAACACGCCAAACATACCGCCCACGGCGCGCGTGAACAGCGGTACGCCGGCCTCGTCGGCGGCTTGTTGAAGGCCGTGCGTGAGGGCTAGCGTTTTCTCGCTTAATGCGTCAAAAAAACCAGGAGCCTGAATGGCGCGCAAAGTGGCAAGACCGGCTGCCATGGCGACCGGATTGCCCGACAAGGTGCCTGCCTGATACACGGGGCCTACGGGAGAGAGATGCTGCATGATGTCGGTGCGACCTCCAAAAGCGCCGACGGGCATGCCGCCGCCAATCACTTTGCCGAGCGTCGTTAAATCCGGGCGAATACCGTACAGCGCTTGTGCACCGCCTAAGGCCACGCGAAAGCCGGTCATCACCTCATCAAAAATCAATACGCTGCCGTATTCGTCGCAGACTTTGCGCAAGCCCTCAAGAAAGCCGGGCAATGGCGGGATGCAATTCATGTTGCCCGCTACCGGTTCAACAATAATGCAGGCGATGTGTTGGCCGTGTTCACGAAAGGCGGTGCGGACGCTTTCAAGGTCGTTGTACGTCAGCGTCAGGGTTTTGTCGGCAAAACTGGCGGGCACGCCGGGTGAGGTCGGCTGTCCCAGTGTGAGTGCGCCGGAGCCTGCTTTCACCAGCAAGCTGTCGGCATGACCGTGATAGCAGCCTTCGAATTTCACAATCAGATCACGGCCGGTAAAGCCGCGTGCCAAACGGATGGCGCTCATGGTGGCTTCCGTGCCGGAGCTGACCATGCGGACTTGCTCAATAGAGGGCATCAAGGCATTGATCTGTTCGGCCATGGTCACTTCGAGTTCACACGGCGCCCCAAAACTCAGTCCTTTTGCCGCGGCCTCGGCGACGGCAGTCAAAATGAGCGGGTGCGCGTGGCCGAGAATCATCGGCCCCCAGGAGCCGACATAATCAATGTACTGGCGGCCATCGACATCGGTCAGGCAGGCACCTTCAGCGCGTTCAAAAAAAACCGGCTCACCCCCCACGCCACGAAAGGCGCGCACCGGCGAATTGACGCCGCCGGGAATACGACGCTGGGCGCGTTCAAACAGATCGTGGGATCGGGACATATCAAGCTCCAGTTAATACGGTTTGACGACTGCGAGAACGACCGCGCCGAACAATATCAGCACCGGAACCTCATTAAACCAGCGGTAGAACACATGGCCGTGGGTGTTGCGATCATCACGCAATGCTTTCAGGTAATGCCCGCAGAGCAGGTGGTAACCCGTCAGCACGATAACCAGCAGTAATTTGGTGTGAAACCAGCCCGCCTTCAGGTAGTAATCCGGGTTGTGCAGCACCATGGCGATACCAAAGCCCCAGACCAACACCAGCGAGGGCCAGGCAATGCCGCGATACAGCTTGCGCTCCATCACCTTGAAGCGCTCCCGCGAAGGCGCGTCATCGCTCATGGCGTGATAAACAAACAGGCGCGGCAGGTAGAACAGTGCGGCAAACCAGCACACCACGAAAATCAGATGAAAGGCTTTCAGCCAGAGCATGAGGGGTACCGCTAACGGTTAAGGCCAGCTGACATTATAATCGGTGATGTTGCTTCCCAGCCATTGGATAGATCAGGAGTCTCAAGTGATCAAGGTCGGTATTGTTGGTGCTACGGGATACACAGGCGCCGAGCTATTGCGTATTCTGTGTAATCACCCGCAGGTACAGGTCGTTGCTATTACGTCACGCGGCGATGCGGGCCTGCCGGTGGCCGAGTTGTATCCGGGATTGCGGGGCCGGGTGGCTCTTGCCTTTGTCGAGCCGTCGGTGGATGCATTGGCCGCTTGCGATGTGGTGTTTTTTGCAACGCCGCACTGCGTGGCCATGGAGTCGGTGCCCGAATTGCTTGCGGCCGGCAAGGTGGTGATTGATTTGTCGGCGGATTTCCGCATCAAGGATGCCGCGCTCTGGGAGCGCTGGTACGGTCATGCGCACACTGCGCAGGACGCGCTCAAACGTGCCGTTTATGCGCTACCAGAAATTCATCGGGATGCCATTAAAACCGCACAGCTGATTGCTTGCCCGGGCTGTTACCCTACGGCGGTGCAGCTGGGATTTATGCCTTTGCTTGAAGCGGGCGTGATTGATAGCTTCAGCCTGATTGCCAATGCCGGCTCGGGCGTGAGCGGTGCGGGTCGGCAGGCCAAGGTAGCCAACCTGTTTACGGAAGTGCACGACAGTTTCAAAGCGTATGGCGTGAGCGGCCACCGGCATCTGCCGGAAATTGAGCAAGGCCTGAATGGCATGAGCAAGACACCGGTGCAGCTGACCTTTGTGCCGCATCTGGTGCCGATGATTCGCGGCATTCATGCCACGCTGTATGCCACGCTCACCGACACCTCGGTCGATCTGCAAGCGCTGTTCGAGGCGCGTTATAGCGATGAGCCGTTCGTCGATGTGTTGCCTGCCGGCGCGCATCCGGAGACCCGTAGCGTCAAAGGCATTAATACCTGCCGTCTGGCCGTGCATCGTCCGCAGAACCGCAATACGGTGGTGGTGTTGTCGGTTATCGACAACCTGACCAAAGGTGCTGCGGGGCAGGCTGTGCAGGCAATGAATATCCGGTTTGGCCTGGATGAAACCGAAGGCTTGCTGCATGCAGCATTGATGCCGTAACCATGGCACCGCCGACACATGCATCGTCACCGGAGCGCGTGGTCGTTCACTACGACCCCAGGCGTCGTCAGCGTCGGCGTTTGGTGCTGGTGGTATCGATTGTGTTGTCGATGACGGTTGGCTTTTGGTTGGGTGATGCGCAGTTGGTGCTGCAAATCAAAGATCGGTATCGGCTCTCCACCCGTGCGAATCTGTTGCAAGAGGATTTGGCCAAAGCCCAAGGCGCTCAAGCCGCACTGGAGTTGAGCCTTGCGGTTGAGCAACAAAGCGCCGAGGCCTTGCGAAAAACCATTATGGATTTGCAGGATCAGGTCGAGGGTTTGCAGCAGGAAATTAATTTTTACCAAGGCCTGATGGCACCTGAAGCGCGGCAGCGGGGATTGGGGGTGCGATCGTTGGAGTTTATTCCCACCGAAAATCCGCGCGTCTATGATTACGTGTTAATGCTGCAGCAATTGGCGGGTCCGCACAGTACGATCAGCGGTAAAGTTCAGCTGCACGTATCGGGGCGGATGGACGGCCAGCCGGAAACCTTGGAATGGGTGACCCTGGCCCCGCAGAAACAATTGTCGGGCCAGCCCTTTAAGTTTCGCTATTTCCAGAAGTTGGAAGGGCATCTCACCTTGCCGGTTGGTTTTCTGCCAGAGTCCGTATTGGTGAGCGTGAAGGGCAAGGGCAGCAATGTGGAGCAGAAGCTAGACTGGCGTCTGCGTGGAGGGAATTGAATGTTTAATAAGGATAAGACGATGAAATCGGCAAACGGCGGCAACCATCACACGACCCTGATATCGGCCGATACCGAGATGGTCGGCGATATTCACTTTGCGGGCAGTCTTGAGATCGAAGGCAAAGTGCGCGGCAATATTCTGGCCACGGCAGGACAAGAGGCGATTGTGCGCGTGCTGGGCAGCGGACTGGTTGAGGGTGACATTACCGCGCCAACGGTGATCATCAACGGAGCGGTCAAAGGTAATGTGCATGCGAGCGCACATGTGGAGTTGGCAGCCAATGCCCGTGTGGCAGGCAACATTCATTACACCGTGGTGGAAATGGTCAAAGGTGCGCAGATCAACGGCAGCTTGATTTACGCGGCACATAACAAGCCGGGGTTGAAGGTCGCCGCGGACAATTCTTGACTATTTAACTTGGTTATTGCAGCATAGAGTGTGCCTTTTTTTGTAGGCTTCAGATTAACTATTTGTTTTATAAAGGTTTTTATGGGTGCTGCCGCAGCAATAGACAATATGCCCTTGCTGGTGACCGATCAGGCCGTGCACAAGGTCAAGCGTTTGCTGGAGGAAGAAGGCAATCCGGCACTGCGTCTGCGCGTGTTTGTAACCGGTGGCGGTTGCTCGGGCTTTCAGTACGGATTCACGTTTGATGAGTTGATGGCTGACGACGACACGCTGATCGAAAAAGACGGTGTTGGTGTGTTGGTGGATTCGCTCAGCATTCAGTATTTGGCCGGCTCCGAAGTGGATTACAGCGAAGGGCTCGAAGGTTCACGCTTTGTGATTCGCAACCCCAATGCAGCCACAACCTGCGGTTGCGGGTCGTCTTTTTCAGTCTAGTGTTTTGACGCGCCACTCAGCGGGCGTGGTAGATCGCACCCAATACCAATGGTCGTTTGGCGCCGGTGACCGCCGGCAGATTGCCGGGTAATTCCAATATGCGTTGGCGAGCAAGCCACGCAAAGGCAGTTGCTTCCACCCATTGCGGGTCCATGCCGAGTGCGCGGGTGGTATGCACCGCGTGGGGGGCTAGTCGCGCTGTCAGGCGTTCCATCAAGAATGCGTTTCGGGTGCCGCCGCCGCAGGCGTAGATCGCGCTGTTGAGTGGTGCGTGATGCGTGATGGCATCGGCGATGGTGCAGGCGGTCAGTTCAATCAGGGTAGCTTGAATATCTTCGGGTTTATGCGTGGCGGGCGCGTATTGTTTTAACCACGCCAGTCCAAAGGTTTCGCGTCCGGTGCTTTTGGGCGGCGGCGCGTTCAGCCACGGTGTGTTGTCGATCCAGTGGTGTAATAAGGCGTGATCCGCGATGCCGCTGCGAGCCCACTCGCCATGGTCATCGAATGCCGTTTGTCGATGCTGTTGCACCCACAAATCGAGCAGTGAGTTGGCCGGGCCGGTGTCAAAACCGGTGATGGCGCCATGGCGCGGCAGAATGCTGATATTGGCAATGCCGCCCAGGTTCAGAATAACGCGATCTTCATTATTCGATTGAAAAACAGCGGCGTGAAATCCCGGCGCCAAGGGTGCGCCGTGTCCACCGGCAGCGATATCCTGGCGGCGAAAATCCGCGACAACGTGAATGCCTGTGTTGACCGCGAGTGTTGTCGGGTCGCCGATTTGCAGTGTCCATGGCAATTCGGCATCCGGTGCATGGCGTACGGTTTGACCGTGTGAACCAATGGCCAGAACAGTTTGTGCGTCGATACGCGCGGAAGTCAGCAGGCGATGCACGGCTTGGCTGTACATCAAACCCAGTGCGCGATCGCATCGCATCAATGCGTTGATTTCGTTGTTGCCCGTGTGCGTCAACGCGAGCAAATCGCGACGTAATGCTTCAGGGAGTGGCTCGGAGTGGTGTGCGAGCAATTGAGGTGAGGTCGATTGAAAGTCGATGAGTACAGCATCGATGCTGTCCAGGCTGGTGCCCGTCATCAAGCCAATGTAGAGCTCGGATGGCATGCCGTGATTACAGTGTGTCAGGGGAGGGCGATGCGTTACTCGCCAGTTGTGTGGTGCTGTGCTCTTGAATCAGTGTTGCCAGTTGCAGGCGAAGCCCGCGCGTGGTTTCGGTGAATTGCGCATTTTCGGTACCTGCCAATGTTTTGGCTTTCGGCAGTTCATTGATGATCGTGCGTGGGTTGCGGTGTACGCCGCTGACCAAAAATTCGTAATGCAGGTGCGGGCCTGTCGCGTAACCGGTCGAACCAACCTGGCCAATGACTTGTCTTTGCGTGACGCGTTGGCCGGTTTTCACCATGCGCTTGTTCAGGTGCAAGTATTTTGTGACGTACTTCGGTCCGTGTTGAATAAACACATAATTGCCATTGGCCTTGGAGTAGCCCGCTTCCGTTACCCGGCCGTCACCCGCTGCATAGACGGGCGTGCCGCGCGGCGCGGCGTAATCAATGCCGTTATGGGGACGTAATGTCTTAAACACAGGATGCAAACGACGCGGATTAAAGCCCGAGCTGACGCGCGTAAAATCCAGAGGTGCACGCAGAAACGCTTTGCGCATGCTCACGCCTTGATCATTGAAGTATTCGTTTTGTCCTGATGCGTCGGTAAACAAATAGGCGGTATGCGTTTCGCCTTGATTGATGAAATAAGCAGCCAGAATGCGATTATTGCCCAGCCGTTTGCCGTCGAGATACTCTTCTTCGTACACGAGGCCAAACCGGTCGCCGCTGCGCACATCCAATACAAAATCGACAACGCCACTAAAGATGTCGGCGAGTTCCAGCAGCATCGACTGGCTTAATCCTTGCGTTTGGCCGGCAGCGAATAACGATGACTCAATCGTGGCCTGGCGTTGCGATAGCCGTACTTCAGGAACATGCGTTGTGAGAGCCGTCTGGAATCCGTCACCCTGACGGTTGAACGTGATGGAGCGTAATGGTGATGGATCAATGCGTAAGCGTTGCAGGGCGCCCGAGGCGTCGGTCTCGTAGTGAAGAACATCGCCGGGGTGGATGGTTTTCAGGTGTTTGGCTTCATTGTTCTTCAGCAAGACAGGCAAGTCGGTCAAGGCAATGCCGCTGCGTTTGAATATTTCATAAAGGCTGTCGCCGCTGCGCACACTGACTTGCTGCCAGCTCACCTCTGGCGTTGCCATCGATTCACTGCTGTCGCCCTCGGTCAGCGTGCTGTTTGCCAAGGGCAAATCCAGCGGCAAGGTGCGGTGCGCTTCAACGCCGGTTGATGGCAGCATGATGCCGATGAGTAGCGCGGCCGACACGGTCAGGCAGGCCAATACGGCGTGCCGATGCGTGAACCGGCGCCAAGGGCGCGATACCGGGTTGTCTGCTGTCAGGGGGGTTGCGCAGCTTTTCATTGTTTATCAGTAGCTTGTGGCCGACTTTCAGTGGGGCTATGAACTAATAACTATAGCAGAAAAAGTAGGGTTGTTGCGCTCGGCGCGGCACAGGCTTATTTTTTGTAACGGATTGCGGTATGGTTCGCGCTTTCTTGGGGTGATCGCCCCGCAAGTCGATGTTAGGCGCTTTATGACGCATACCTCCCAGTTTGACCTTCTTGCCGACCTCACTGCCCGTGCTTTGGTGAGTCAAATGACATCGCCCGAGGCCTTGGCCGAGCATTTGCGGGAGCCGCGCACGCTGTATTGCGGTTTTGATCCGACGGCCGAAAGCCTCCATATCGGCAGCCTGGTGCCGTTGCTGGCTTTGCGGCGGTTTCAGTTGGCCGGCCACCGGCCATTGGCACTGGTTGGTGGCGCAACCGGTTTGGTTGGCGACCCCAGTTTCAAGGCGATCGAGCGGCGTTTGAATACGCCCGATGTCGTTGCAGGCTGGAGCGATTCCCTGAAGGTTCAGATTTCGCGATTTCTGGACTTTGATTCAGGGTCGTGTGCGGCACAGATGGTCAATAATCTGGACTGGATGCAGGGCATGGGCGTGCTCGATTTTTTGCGCGATGTGGGCAAGCATTTTTCCGTTAATGCCATGATCCAGAAAGAGTCGGTGCGTCAGCGCATCGAGCGGGAAGGCGAAGGAATCTCCTACACCGAATTCACCTACATGATTTTGCAATCGTACGATTTTGCCGAGTTGAATCGCCGCCATGGCTGTACCTTGCAAATTGGAGGCTCGGATCAATGGGGCAATATTACGGGCGGTATTGACCTGACGCGGCGGCTTAATCAATCGCAAGTGTACGGATTGACTTTGCCGTTGGTGACCAAGGCGGATGGCAGCAAATTCGGTAAAACGGAAGCCGGCACCATTTGGTTGGATGCAACGAAAACGTCGCCCTATGCTTTCTATCAGTTCTGGATTAACACCGCCGATGCGGACGCCTACCGATTTTTACGGTACTTCACTTTTTTATCAATTGACGAGATCGCAGCGATAGAGCGGGCCGATGCGGCCAGCAGCGGCCGCCGTCAAGTGCAGTCGGTATTGGCGCGCGAGGTGACGCGTTTGGTGCATGGCGAGGTCGGTGTGCAAGCGGCCGAGCGCATATCGCAGGCCTTGTTTTCAGGGCAAATGGGCGACTTGTCGGAAGCCGATTATCAGCAGCTTTCGCGCGACGGCATGCCGAATACCGTTATCGATGTGGCGATGTTGGCGGGCAAGCCGTGGACGGGCTTCCTGGTCGAGTGCGGCATGGCAGGATCCGGTAAGCAGGTGCAGGACGCCCTCAAGCAGGGCGCACTGCTGGTGAATGGCGAGCCGGTTTCGGCTGATGGCAATATGAAACTCGCCGAAAACCTGCAGCCTAATCGTGCGTTATTTGGTCGTTATTTCCTGGTTCGCCTGGGGAAGAAAAAATACCATTTGTTGCATTTGGCGTAACGCATCAGTTGCGGCGCCGGTTTTTCTTGCGTCATATCTGAAAAAAAGCATTTTCCCCGTTGCACTCTGGCGACGGCTGCGTATAATGCGCCTCCCTACCGGCCCGGTGCCGGAGTTCTTTAAAAATTTGGACAGACAATATGTGCGGGCACTTGCCTGGATATCTGAGATACAGATATTTGGAAGCAAGCGTCTTGTTTTTGAACAGTACGTCGAGCTTCTGAGCCTT
>DATCSK010000015.1:0-100394 GCA_036568505.1 Pseudomonadales bacterium
TAAGCTTTTTCGCGCTGATATTTTTTGCGGTCACGGCAGTGCAGGCAGCCGATGACTTTGGTTTTATTTGTGAAAAGCCGGGCGCTGAAAAACGCCAGATACACATTGCCTATCAAAATCCGAATGCACGATTGCCCTGTGAGGTGCGTTATTTCAAAGGCGATCGCATGCAGGTGCTGTGGAGTTCTGTGAACACCGTGGGCTATTGTGCCAGCAAGGCGCGTGAATTTGCTGACAAGCAAATGGCTTGGGGTTGGCAGTGTCATGAAGTGGTATATGTGGATGATGCATCGGGGGCTGCGACCTCGGCGGGTGAATAACAAGGTTTGAGGCATGCCATGAGTTCATCTATCCAACAGGCGATATAGGTTTATATATGGATAAGTCATTGTTTGGATCAGTGCGCAACCAGGAAACGGTCGAGCTGGGAATTCGCATCGGTCTGTTCGCAATATTATTGGTCTGGTGCGTTCGTATTGTGGCGCCTTTTCTCGGCGTGATGGTATGGGCCGTGATTATTGCGGTGGCTGTGTACCCGGGGTTTTGTTGGCTGCGTGATCGGCTGGGCGGACGGTCGCGTCTGGCGGCTGTCGTATGGGGCGTTGCCGGATTGTTGTTGTTGGCCGTGCCGGCGCTGTTGTTTGCCGATACCGTCATTGAGGGTACGCAGGCAGTGGTTGCCCGTATGGACGGCGGGCAGTTGCAATTGCCCGAGCCGTCTGCCCGGGTGGGCAGTATTCCGCTGATTGGTGGTGTGTTGGAGAGTAACTGGCGCCTGGCGGTAGAGAACTTGCCGCAGCTGCTGCAGCAGTTTCGTCCGCAATTGGAGGCCTTGGGGCGCTGGCTGGCGGGCATCAGTGCACAGGCGGGGCTTGGCTTTCTACAGTTTATTTTCTCGGTCATTGTGGCGGCGGTGTTATTGAGTTATGCCGACGCCGGTTCGGGTTATGCGCAACGCATTGCCCGACGATTATTGAGTGAGCAGGGCGCTAACTATTTGGATCTGGCCGTGAACACCACGCGCAGTGTGGCAAAAGGCGTATTGGGGGTGGCGTTGATTCAGTCCTTGCTGGCAGGTTTGGGCATGCTGGTTGCGGGCGTGCCGGCAGCGGGTTTGTTGACCGTATTGTGCGTGCTGTTCTGCGTGGCGCAGTTGGGTCCGGGTTTGGTATTGATTCCGTGCATTGTGTGGATGTTCTATGGAGCCAGCCAAGGCGCTGCCATTGCCTTTTTGGTGTGGTCGGTTCTGGTGATGCTGCTCGATAACATACTCAAGCCGCTGCTGCTGGGGCGAGGCGTGAACGTGCCCATGCTGGTGATATTCGTGGGTGCGATCGGCGGGTTTCTATCGAGTGGTTTTATTGGGCTGTTCGTCGGTGCCATTGTGCTGGTGCTGGGTTACACCGTCTTGCAGACGTGGCTGATTGACTTGCCTGAAACGGACGAGCCGGAGCCTGTACCGTAGAAATAAAGATTGGAATTGGTGCCTGGGGAGAGACTCGAACTCTCATGGTGTCACCACCGGTGGATTTTGAATCCACTGCGTCTACCGATTTCGCCACCCAGGCATTGGGCTGTGCGGCGCGGATTATAGCAGTGCTTTCGTCAGCATTAAACTCACTGGCAGTGAATAAATGATTGCTTTAGGCTAGCCGCGCCACGAGAACCCCATGGGGCACGCCATGAGAGCCGAGCTGTGAAACGTCAGGATTTCCATTACCGCCTCCCCGATGAGCGCATTGCCCGCTATCCCTTGCCCGAGCGCAGTGCCAGCCGGTTGTTGTGCCTGACGGAAGCCGGGCTCACGCATCGTCAATTCACCGATTTGCCCGCGCTGCTTGAGCCGGGCGATTTACTGGTGTTGAACAATACCCGGGTGATGCCTGCGCGCTTGCTGGGCCATAAGGCCAGCGGAGGCAAAGTGGAGGTGCTGATTGAACGGCGGCTCGATGCGACCCATGCGATTGCCCATATCAAGGCAGGTCGAGCCAGCAAGCCCGGTACGCGGTTGCTCATGGAGGCGCGCGATCACACGGTGCCGCCGGTGGAACTGGAAGTCGAAGGGCGGGCCGATGATTTATTCCGCGTGCGGCTGGTCAATGAGCCCGACTGGCTGCCGGTGCTGGACAGTCATGGCCATATGCCTTTGCCGCACTATATGGATCGCGAGGATGAAACGCTGGATCGTGAGCGTTACCAGACCGTCTATGCCCGTGCGCCGGGTGCGGTGGCGGCGCCCACGGCAGGCCTGCATTTTGATGAAGCACTGCTGGCTCGGCTGCAAGCCATCGGCGTTGCAACGGCATCCGTGACTTTGCACGTCGGTGCCGGCACCTTCCAGCCAGTGCGCGTGGATGATATTCATGAGCACCGGATGCACCATGAGTGGATTGCAGTGCCCGAGGCCACGGTGCAGCGCATCCGTGAGACGAAAGCGGCAGGTCATCGCGTGGTGGCCGTGGGCACCACGGTGGTCCGTGCGCTGGAAAGTGCAGCGGCGTCGGGCGAATTGCAGGCCTTTTCGGGCGAAACCGGTATTTTTATTACACCGGGTTACCGGTTTCGGGTCGTGGATGCTTTGGTGACGAACTTTCATTTGCCGGAATCGACTTTGCTGATGTTGGTTTGCGCGTTTGCAGGGCATCGGGCGGTGATGCAGGCGTATGATGAAGCCGTGCATCAGCAATACCGGTTTTACAGTTATGGTGATGCGATGTGGTTAACCCGCACAGGAGATGCGCAATGAGACCGGCCTGCCGGATGCAGTTTGAGCGGGTTGCGAGCGATGGTGCAGCGCGCCGTGGGCGTTTGATGTTTCCGCGTGGCGAGGTACAAACCCCGGCCTTCATGCCGGTTGGTACCTACGGCACGGTCAAAAGCCTGACACCGCGTGATATTGAAGCCAGCGGTGCTGAAATCATTCTTGGCAACACGTTTCACTTGATGTTACGTCCGGGCACCGAGGTGGTGCGCGAGCACGGCGATTTACACGATTTTATAGGCTGGAAAAAACCGATTCTGACGGATTCGGGCGGGTTTCAGGTGTTCAGCTTGGGCGATATGCGAAAAATCAGCGAAGAGGGCGTGGCGTTTCGCTCGCCGATTGACGGCAGCCCGGTATTCTTGACGCCCGAGCGTGCGATTGAAGTGCAGGCCGAGCTTGGGTCTGACATTGTCATGGCGTTTGATGAGTGCACGCCGTTTCCGGCCGACGAGCCAACCGCGCGCGCATCGATGGAGCTTTCGATGCGGTGGGCGAAACGCAGCCTGGATGCACACGGTAAGAGCAGTGCCGCTTTGTTTGGCATCGTGCAGGGTGGCATGTACCCGGCCTTGCGGCGTGAATCGTTGGCGGCATTGGCCAATATGGGTTTTGACGGTTACGCGATTGGCGGTCTGTCGGTGGGCGAGCCGAAGGACGATATGCTCAAGGTACTCGATGCCATCATGACCGACATGCCGGCCGACCAGCCGCGTTATTTAATGGGGGTGGGTACGCCGGCGGATATTCTGCGTGCGGTGTTGCGTGGCGTGGACATGTTCGATTGCGTGATGCCGACGCGCAATGCGCGCAACGGGTACCTGTTTACCTCCGAAGGCGTGATTAAAATCCGTAATGCCGTGCACCGTCACGATACCGGCCCCCTAGACCCGGCTTGCGATTGTTATGCCTGCACCCATTTTTCACGCGGTTATCTGCATCACCTGGACCGTTGTGGCGAAATGCTGGGCGCGCAGTTGAACACGATTCATAACGTGCATTTCTACCAGCGCTGGATGCGTGATATCCGTGCAGCGATTGAAGCCGGCAGCTTGGAGGCATTTGCCCGTGAGCATTTACCGGTGCAAGAAGCAGACCCGGCTTTAAAGGAGCGGCTTTGATGTACAGCATCACCGTGTATGTGCCAGAGGCTTCACTGGAAGCGGTCAAGCAAGCCATGTTTGCAGCCGGCGCGGGCAAGGCCGGTGGTTATGATCAGGCGTGTTGGCAGGTGCTCGGCCAAGGCCAGTTTCGACCGCTAGCGGGCAGCCGCCCCGTGGTGGGTGTATTGAATGCACTCAGCTGCGTCAGTGAATACCGGCTTGAAATGATTTGTGAGGATGCCGCCTTGGATGTGGCGATGACCGCAATGCGAGCAGCCCATCCGTACGAGCAGCCGGCGTACAGCGTGGTTCGCATGGAGTCCGTATGAAATACCGATTGGGCGAGCGCCGTATTGAGTATGCGAGCGAAGAATATTACATCGCGCCGAACGCGACGGTGATTGGCTCGGTGCGATTGGGGCATCAAGCCAGCATTTGGTTTAATGCGGTATTGCGTGCCGATCAGGATGTCATGACGATTGGCGATGCCTGCAATGTCCAGGATGCCGCGGTGTTGCATGTGGACCCGGGGTTCCCTTTGACGTTGGGCAAGGGCGTGACTGTTGGCCATAAAGCCATGGTGCATGGCTGCCGCGTGGGCGATTACAGCCTGATCGGTATCAATGCAGTGGTCTTGAATGGTGCCCGTATAGGTCGTTACTGCGTGATTGGCGCGAATGCACTCGTGACGGAGGGTATGGAAGTGCCCGATGGCTCGGTGGTGATGGGGACGCCGGGAAAAATAAAAAAGACATTATCGGATGCCGAAAAAAAACATCTCGAACAATTGGCAGCACATTACGTCGCCAATGCGCAACGTTTCCGCAATGAGCTGGTGCGTGATGAGTGATATGGTCGCATCGCCGTGCATTCGGCAGTGTACGTTGAATGAGCACGATGTGTGCGTGGGGTGCTATCGTACGGTCGATGAAATCACCGGGTGGGTGTCACTGGATAACGCCGAACGCCGCGCTGTTCTCGAGCAAGCGACGGTCAGGCGTCAGGCAGGGCCGCACTGTGACTCTTGAGCGCTAAAACCGTTTCAATACTTTTGCCGCTCATTTTTTCGATTTCGAACCGGTATTGCTTCACGGTGACGCATACCGGTCCATCAGGAAACTCTTCCAGTATTTCCAGCAACAATCCGTTCAGTGTTTTGGCTTCATCCGTGGGGAGTTCCCAGTCGAGTGCACGATTGATGTCACGCAGGCTGACAGAGCCTTCCATTCGATAGTTGCCATTGGGCTGCGGTTGGATTTCGGCGCTGTCGCCAACGACCTCGGCGGTAAATTCTCCGACGATATCTTCCAGAATATCTTCCAGCGTAACGGCGCCAATGACATCGCCGTATTCATCCACCACGATGCCAATGCGGCGTTTTTCTTTCTGGAAATTAAGCAGCTGCGTATGCAGCGGAGTGGATTCCGGCACGAAATAAGGCTCGCGCATCAATTCGATAAATCGGGAACGGACCAGCTTGTTGTCATGAATAAATAAAGGCGAATGACGTAGGTGCACAATCCCCACGGCGTTGTTGGGATCTTCCCGATAAGCCAATATGCGGGTGAAGGGGCTGTTGCGGATTTTCTCGAGAATGGCCTCGTCGCTGTCATCAAGATCGATGCCGAAGATGTCGTTTTTCGGAATCATGATGTCGTTCACGGTGGCTTTTTCGAGGTCGAGAATGTTGAGCAGCATGCCTTGATGCTGTGCGGGAATGCTGTTTTCCTGATCATCCACGATCGTGCGCAACTCATCTTTGCTGATGCGAAGCTCCATGCCCTTTTCAGGGTCAAAACCCATGGCGCGAACAATGCCATTGCTGATAATGCTGACCAATCGAACGATGGGCAGTAGTGGCCACATCAAGACTTTGAGTATGGGCGATGTGGCAAATGCAATTTTCTCGGGATAAAGCGCGGCAATTGTTTTGGGCGTGACTTCGGCAAAAATCAACACAACGAATGTCAGCAATAAGGACATGGCAAACAAAATGCCTTCGCCATCACCGAGCAGCCGGATGGTGATCATCGAGGCTAAAACGGATGCCATGATGTTGACGAGATTGTTGCCAAATAAAATCAGGCCGATCAATCGGTCGGGTTGACTGAGCAAGGCACTGGCCATGCGTGCGCCCCGGTGGCCTTTGCGACTTAAATGGCGAAGGCGGTGGCGATCCAGTGCCATCATGCCGGTTTCAGAACCGGAGAAAAACGCGGAGCAAGTGATCAGTAGAATCAGGGCCAGAAAAAGTTGCCAAAGCGGAATGTGTTCCACGGGGCGTGTTGAACCTCGGTCAATGAATAAAAATATCTTGCGGGAAAACCGCAAGTTGCGCAATGCAGGTCGGGCTCAGCCGGGGTGCAGTAGAAACTCCAGGACGAATTTACTGCCAAAAAAAGCCAGCATCAATGCCGTAAAACCGGCGAGCGTCCAGCGCAGCGCAGTGTGGCTGCGCCAGCCCAATGCGTGCCGCCCCCACAGCAGAATGCCAAATACAATCAGCGCAATGATGGAGAAGACCGTCTTGTGAACCAGATGCTGAGCAAACAGGTTGTCGAAAAATACGAGACCCGTACCAATAGAAAGACCCAGCAGGAGCACGCCAACGGCGATCATGCGAAACAACAGCGTTTCCATGATTTCCAAGGGTGGCAGCACGGCCATGACCGGCCCGAATTGATGTTGCCGCAGCCAGTGATCCTGCAGTGCCAAAATCAGTGCTTGCAGGGTGGCGATGGTGATGACGCTGTAGGCCAGAATGGACAGCAGGATGTGTGCTGCAATCGGTGCCGGAAACTCGCGGGGTTGGTAGGTGTCCGTGGTGCTGATCGCCAGCAGAATGCTGAGCGCTGCCATGGGGTAGACCAAGACCAGAAGTGAGCGGATGGGTAGGCGCAAACTGCTGATCCAGCTGATCAAAATGATCATCACAAAAATGAGTGTGGCAATGCGGAAGAAGCCAAGGTCATAGCCTGTCGGCAAGTGCACCAGACTCCAGGCGGTAAAGCCGTGCAGTGCAAGGCCGGTCAAGGCCAGCCATGCCGGTGCGCCAGCCGGGTGGCCTGCGCGCATGCGCACCAGCAGCCAGGCTGTGCAGGCGAGATATAGGGCAATGGCGGCAAATCCGCAGATTTGGATGAACATGCTGAATCCTCTGGGCAAAGAGTGTCGCATAAGCGCTAGGGCATGGAAACAGGGCAGCTGCCCCGAGGCAGTATTCCTCGTTATAATGTGCGGCCCTGACGAACAGCCGACGAGCCACCATGTTTGAGAATTTGACCGAACGCCTTTCCCATACCTTGCGTGCCGTCACCGGCAAGGCGCGACTGAGCGAGGAAAATATTCAGGAAGCGTTGCGTGATGTGCGCAAGGCTTTGATTGAGGCGGATGTCGCCCTGCCGGTGATTCAGGCCTTTACCGATGCCGTGCGTGAGAAAGCATTGGGTGCCGATGTTGCCGCGAGCCTGAACCCCGGGCAGGCCTTCTTGAAAATTGTTCAAGCCGAACTTGAGCATGTGATGGGTGATGGCAACGCGGCCTTGAACCTTGCCGTGCAGCCGCCAGCCATTATCTTGATGGCCGGTTTGCAGGGTGCGGGTAAAACCACCTCGGTGGCCAAGCTGGCGCGAATGCTGAAGGAGCGTCATAAGAAATCGGTCATGGTGGTCAGTGCCGACGTCTATCGCCCTGCGGCAATGGAGCAGTTGAAGGTGCTGGCGGATGAAGTGGGCGTGAGTTGTTATCCCGCGTCACCGGATCAGCCGCCTTTGGCGATTGTTCAGGCGGCCGTTGCGCAAGCAAAAATTAAATTTGCCGATGTGTTGATTGTCGATACCGCGGGCCGTTTGGCTGTGGATCAGGCGATGATGGCAGAAATTCAGGCGCTGCACACTGCATTGAAGCCGGCTGAAACCCTGTTCGTGGTGGATGCCATGACCGGTCAGGATGCAGCCAATACCGCCAAGGCGTTTGGTGAGGCACTGCCGTTGACCGGTGTGATCTTGACCAAGGCCGATGCCGACAACCGGGGTGGTGCGGCACTGTCGGTGCGGCATATTACCGGCAAGCCGATCAAGTTTATGGGGGTCGGTGAGAAAACCGAGGCTCTGGAACCGTTCTATCCCGATCGTATTGCGTCACGCATTCTGGGCATGGGCGATGTGCTCAGTCTCATTGAAGAGGCCGAGCAAAAACTCGATAAGAAAAAAGCCGAAAAGCTGGCCAAGAAGATCAAGAAGGGCAAAGGGTTTGATCTGGAGGATTTCCGCGATCAGCTGCAGCAGATGACGAACATGGGCGGTATCGGCTCCATGATCGATAAGTTGCCGGGCATGCCCGGTTTGGCGCAGGCGGCGCAAAACATTGACACGCGGATGTTTGTGCAGATGGAGGCGATTATCAATTCGATGACACCGAAGGAGCGACGCGACCCCGATTTGTTGAATGGCTCGCGCAAGCGCCGGATTACCCAGGGATCGGGCACCAGCCTGCAAGACCTGAACCGCCTGCTCAAGCAGCACAAGCAGATGCAAAAAATGATGAAAAAGCTCAAGGGCGGCGGCATGGCGAACATGATGCGCGGCATGGGCGGGATGATGCCGCCGGGTGGTGGTGGCTTTCGGGGGTTCTGAGTGCGGCTGAATCCCTGAAAACACTTTGATTTTTCAGGCGGTTGACGTAGAATGTCGCGCCTTTCGGGGGCCTTGGTTCATTGCCGAGGCTTTCGTGTTTACAACCAATTGATTTCAAGGGCGTTTTAGCCCAAAACGGCAGGATCTGGTACATATTATGGTTACGATTCGTCTGGCTCGCGGTGGTGCTAAGAAGCGCCCGTTCTACTACATCACGGTAACGGATAGCCGCAACCCACGGGATGGCCGCTTTATCGAGCGTGTCGGCTTTTTTAATCCGGTTGCTCGCGGTCAGGAAGAACGCCTGAAAGTGGATATCGAGCGCGTGGATTACTGGGCCGGTCAGGGTGCCCAGCTTTCCGATCGTGTGGAGCAGTTGGTCCAGGAGGCCCGCAAGGCCGCTTGATGAGTGCCGTGCCTGATAAAGTTGTGGTCGGCAAGATCGGCACAGCTTGGGGTGTTCGGGGTTGGGTCAAAGTGCTCTCGTTTACAGAAGAGCCGGAACGCCTGTTGGAATACCCGCATTTGTTGATGCAGCGGGATGGGCGTTGGCAAGCGCTGAAATTTGAAGAAAGCCGTGTTCAGGGCGCAGGTCTGGTGGCACGCATTGCAGACTGTCATGACCGTGATCAGGCCTTGGCCTACCGGAATTGCCTGCTGGCGATTGAGTCTGCCGAGATGCCGAGTTTGGATGCCGGTGAATATTATTGGCACCAGCTGATGAACCAGAAAGTTGTTACGGAAGTGCAAGGTCAATCGGTGTTGTTGGGTCGGGTGGATCATCTGATCGAAACAGGAGCCAATGACGTGCTGGTGGTTAAGCCGTGTGATGGCAGTGTGGATCAACAAGAGCGTTTGATTCCTTGGTTGCCAGGGCAGTATGTCGAGACAGTGGATCTTGATGCTGGCGAAATCAGAGTGGATTGGGATCCTGATTTCTGACCCTGATTCAGAGCTGGCACGGGAGGTGGGGCAATGCAATTTGGTGTCATTACCCTGTTTCCTGAAATGTTTGATGCGGTGACGGGTTACGGTATTACCGGTCGCGCAGTGAGTAGTGGTTTGTTGAGTGTGCAGTGCTTCAATCCGAGGCAATGGACGCAGGATCGTCATCAGACGGTGGATGATCGCCCCTACGGCGGCGGCCCCGGCATGGTGATGCAGATAGAGCCTTTGCGGGGCGCCATTCATGAAGCGCGCCGCGCATTGGGTGATGCGACCCCGGTGGCGTATTTGTCGCCGCAGGGCCAGCGGCTGGATCAGGCGCAAGTGCGTCAGTTGGCCAAGCGGGAGTCGATGATTCTGCTGGCAGGTCGCTACGAAGGCGTGGATGAACGCCTGCTGGCGTCGGAAGTGGATGAAGAATGGTCGCTGGGTGATTACGTTCTCAGCGGCGGTGAATTACCGGCCATGGTGTTGATTGACGCGGTGGCTCGCCTGCAGGCAGGAGCCTTGGGGCATGAACGATCCGCACAAGAGGATTCGTTCGAGGACGGATTGCTGGATTGCCCGCACTTCACTCGCCCGGAAACATGGCGGGGGTGGTCAGTGCCTGAGGTGCTGCGCAGCGGCGATCACGAGGCCATTCGCCGCTGGCGACTGAAGCAGTCACTGGGACGGACGTGGCAACGTAGGCCGGATTTACTGGATCAGCGGGTGTTGACTCCCTTGGAGCAACAACTGTTGGACGAATACAAAATTGAACAGGGTGAGCCGTTGGCCGCCTCTTTTGTGAAACGAGGGTAGAGTCATGAACACGAACAAGATCATTGCCCAGCTGGAAACCGAGCAGCTGAAAACTAACCTGCCGGACTGCAGCATTGGTGATACCGTCGTGGTGCAAGTGAAGGTGAAAGAGGGTGACCGTGAGCGTCTGCAAACCTACGAAGGCGTCTTGATTGCCAAACGTAATCGCGGCCTTAACTCGGCGATTACCGTGCGTAAAATTTCACACGGCGTGGGTGTTGAGCGCGTATTTCAGGTGCACAGTCCGCTGATCGATAGCGTCAGCGTCAAGCGTCGCGGTGATGTACGCAAATCCAAGCTGTACTATTTGCGTGAATTGTCTGGCAAGTCAGCACGTATCAAAGAGAAGCTGGGCACCAAAGAAAAGGCCGATACGTCAGCCGGTGAGTAATTGACGCCTGTTGACAGCAGCATTGAAAAGGGCAGCAACGCGCTGCCCTTTTTGTTAGGGTCAGGGTATGAACGACGCAATCATCGATGCCTACCTGGATGCCGTCTGGATGGAAAAAGGCTTAAGCGAGAACACGCTAGGCTCGTACCGTCGGGATTTGCAATCGTTTTCTGCGTGGCTTGATCAGCGCTCCTTGGCCATTGCGGCGGTCCGCTCTGCCGACATTCAGGGTTTTCTGGCACACCGACTCCAAAAGGGTATTTCGGCACGATCAACCGCGCGTTTTTTGTCGAGTTTGCGTGGCTTTTATCAATACCTTCTGCGTGAACGACACGTTGTTGAGGACCCTACGTTATTGATTGAAAGTCCCAAGTTGGGCCGGCCACTGCCCAAATCATTAACCGAAGATGACGTCGAAGCGCTCATGAATGCGCCAGACGTATCGGAAGTGCTGGGCTTGCGTGATCGCGCCATGTTGGAATTGGTCTATGCCTGCGGATTGCGCGTGAGTGAGTTGGTCGGCTTGCGCATGGCAAATTTGGGCATTAATCAGGGTGTGGTGCGAGTGACCGGTAAGGGCGGTAAAGAGCGACTGATCCCTATGGGTGAAGAAGCCATGAATTGGTTGTCGCGTTATCTGAAAGAGTCGCGTCCTGTGCTGTTGGGCTCCGGGGGTGAGGATGTTTTGTTTCCCAGCCAACGCAGTCAGCCAATGACGCGGCAGACCTTCTGGCATCGGATTAAGCACCATGCGATGGTTGCGGGTATTCACAAACCCTTGTCACCGCATACATTGCGGCATGCCTTTGCAACCCATCTGATTAATCATGGAGCGGATTTGCGTGCCGTTCAGTTATTGTTGGGGCATAGTGATTTGTCGACGACGCAGATCTATACCCACGTTGCGCGGCAACGCATGCAAGAATTGCATGCTCGACACCATCCGCGAGGTTAAGGGAACCGAAAGATGTGTTTATCCTCTAAAATGGGTGCATTCAGCAGGAGATTGCGATGACGAGGGCTTATCAATCCGTGTTATTGGCAGTATGGGCCTTGTGCCTATGCTGGGTTTCACCCGTGTGGTCTGATGCGGCTGGTCTTCAACAAGCCCGGCAGGCTATTTCACAGGCTCTGACATCGGTGCATCCCGAGTGGCAGGTGATGGCAGTACAACCGTCGGTTGTTGATGGCTTGTATGAAGTGCAGCTGCAGGGCGGGATGTTGTTGTATGCAACGGCCGATGGCCGGCATGTCATCGACGGAGATGTATACGAAATTGCATCGGGTACGTTGGTGTCGCTCACCGAGCAAGTGCGGCAACGGCAGCGCTCAGAGCGCTTGGCTGCAGTCAAGCGGGAAGACATGATCATCTTTTCACCGCCACCACCGCAAGCCACAAAAGCGGTGCTCTACGTGTTTACCGATGTGGATTGCGGTTATTGTCAAAAATTTCACCAAGAAGTGCCGCAGCTCAACAGCATGGGCATTGAGGTGCGTTATTTGGCGTGGCCGCGCGCAGGGTTTGATTCGGATACGTATCGAAAAATGGCTACGATCTGGTGTGCCAAAGACCGGCAAACCATGTTGACGCGGTTTAAAAATCGCGAATCGGTTCCGATCAAAGTCTGTGAAAATAATCCGATAGCAGAGCAGTTTTTACTGGGGCAGGAATTGGGTGTTCGTGGTACGCCCGCCTTGGTATTTGCCAACGGTGAGTTGCAGCCGGGTTATATCCCCGCTGCACGGTTGGTGCCCATGCTATTAGAGTCAGCGCCCCGCTAGGAGATTCGCGTGCACACGGATTTTCGTCGCATCGGGCGTCTGCCGCCGTACGTGTTCAACGTGATCGGCGACCTTAAAAAGCAGGCGCGGGCACGGGGTGAAGACATTATCGATTTTGGCATGGGCAATCCGGATCAGCCCACGCCAGCGCACATCGTGGACAAATTAACGGAGACAGCGCAGCGAGGCGATACGCATCGTTACTCGCAGTCCAAGGGCATTCCACGGTTACGCAGAGCGATTTGCACCTGGTACAAAAAACGCTTTGATGTTGATCTGGACCCGGAGCGCGAGGCGATTGTCACGCTTGGCTCCAAAGAAGGGTTGGCGCACCTTGCTTTGGCTACATTGGGTCCTGGTGATGCCGTGTTGGTGCCTAATCCTGCCTATCCGATCCACCCGTACGGCTTTGTGATTGCCGGCGCAGACATCCGTCATGTGCCATTGATCGAAGGCGGCGATTTTTTTGCCGAGCTGGAATCGGCTGTGCGCAATGCCTATCCAAAACCCAAAATGTTGGTGTTGAACTTTCCCGGCAACCCGACAGCATCCTGTGTTGACCTTGCTTTTTTTGAGCGCGTGGTGGCGTTTGCGAGAGAGCACCAAATCTGGGTGGTGCAGGATTTGGCGTATGCCGATCTTTGTTTTGATGGCTATGTAGCGCCTTCGATTTTGCAGGTGGCGGGCGCTAAAGACGTGGCAGTGGAGTTTTTCACGCTCTCAAAGAGTTACAATATGCCGGGCTGGCGAGTGGGTTTTTGCTGCGGTAATCCGGTGTTGGTGGGTGCGTTGGCGCGCATGAAATCGTATCTGGATTACGGCATGTTCACGCCGGTGCAGGTGGCGGCGATTGCAGCATTGGAGGGCGATCAGGCTTGCGTGGCCGAGATTTGTGATCGTTATCGGGTGCGGCGCGATGTGCTGTGTAAAGGTCTTGCCGAAGCCGGCTGGCTTGTCGATGTGCCTCGCGCCACCATGTTTGTATGGGCAAAAATTCCTGAGGCTTACGAGTCGTTGGGGTCGCTCGAGTTTAGTAAAAAGTTGTTGAACGATGCGCAGGTGGCCGTGTCGCCCGGGATTGGTTTTGGTGAATACGGCGAAGGTTATGTGCGCTTCGGGTTAATCGAAAACGAACATCGTACCCGGCAGGCAGTGCGCAACATTCGGCGCATGTTTCGTCAGGACGGTTTGATCGCGGCATCATAAGGAGCGGGTTTTGAATACGGTCAATGTAGGCGTCTGTGGTCTGGGCACGGTGGGTGGTGGCGTGGTAGCAGTCTTGCGTCGTAATGCCGACTTGATCACGGCACGTGCGGGCGTGCATGTGGTTATCAGTCAGATTGCTGCGCGTCGCGATAAGCCGGATATCGATACGCAAGGCATTGCTATTGTCCGTGATGTATTTGATGTAGCACGAAATCCCGATATCCATATTCTGGTAGAGCTGATTGGCGGCACAACCGTTGCGCGTGAGTTGGTGCTGGAAGCCATTCGTCACGGCAAGCATGTCGTGACAGCAAACAAGGCGTTAATTGCAGAATACGGCAATGAGATTTTTGCTGCCGCGGACAAGCAAGGGGTGAGCGTTTGTTTTGAGGCGGCCGTTGCGGGTGGCGTGCCTATTATCAAGGCCATTCGTGAGGGGCTGTCGGCCAATCGTATCCAGTGGCTGGCCGGCATTATCAATGGCACCGGCAATTTTATTTTGTCGGAGATGCGCAGCAAGGGCCGCGCGTTCAACGATGTCTTGGCGGAAGCTCAAAAATTAGGTTATGCCGAAGCCGATCCAACCTTTGATGTTGAAGGGATTGATGCGGCGCATAAGCTGGTGATTCTTGCATCCATCGCGTTTGGTATCCCGTTGCGTTTTGACGCGGTGTTTACCGAAGGTATTTCCAGATTGCATATTGAGGATATCCGGCATGCCGATGAGCTGGGTTATCGCGTCAAACATTTGGGTATAGCGCGTCGTACGGATGCAGGCATTGAGCTGCGAGTGCATCCCACGCTGATTCCTGCCAAGCGCCTGATCGCCAACGTGAACGGCGTAAAAAATGCGGTATTGGTTGAAAGCGATGCCGTTGGGCCAACCTTGTATTACGGCGCGGGTGCAGGTGCCGAGCCTACGGCTTCAGCGGTCATTGCCGATATTGTTGATGTCGCTCGCACCTTGGGCGTCGATAAGCAGCATCGCGTGCCGCCTTTGGGTTTTCACGCCGAAGCCATCAGTAATGAGCCCGTTCTGTCGATAAACGAGGTTGTTTGCGGTCACTACCTGCGCATGTCGGTATTGGATAAGCCGGGTGTATTGAATCAAATCACCCAGGTGTTAAGCCGTCATGGCATCAGCGTTGAGGCCTTGATCCAAAAAGAGCCTGAAGAGGGCGTTGTCACGGCCACGATTATTATGCTGACGAGTCGTGTATTGGAAAAAACCCTGGTTGATGTGGTCAAAGCAATTGAAGCCATGGACAGTATCGAAGGGCGGGTTGTACGCCTGCGTGTTGAGAATCTTGATGGTTGATGGGGCAAGAAAACAATGAAATACATCAGTACCCGCGGCAATGCGCCCGTTCTCGATTTTGAAGGCGTTTTGTTGACCGGCCTGGCCAGTGATGGCGGGCTCTATGTGCCTGACGTCATGCCGACGTTTTCGATGGACGATATTGCCGCGATGGCAGGGCTGTCGTATGAAGAAGTCGCCTTTAAGGTGATGCGGCCATTTGTAGGCGATTGCATTCCGGAAGACGATTTCAAACGTATTATCAACGAGACCTATGCGGTGTTCCGGCATGATGCAGTGACGCCACTGGTACAGCTTGATGATAATGAATGGATATTGGAGTTATTTCATGGGCCGACATTGGCATTCAAGGATGTGGCCTTGCAGTTGCTGGGCCGTTTACTGGACTACATGCTAGAAAAGCGCGGTCATCGCGTTGTGATTTTAGGCGCCACCTCGGGCGATACCGGCTCGGCTGCCATTGAAGGATGTCGTAGCTGCCGTAACGTCGATATTGTGATTTTGCACCCGCATCAGCGCGTGTCGGAAGTGCAGCGTCGTCAAATGACAACGGTCATTGCAGACAATATCCACAATCTTGCGGTTCGCGGTAATTTCGATGATTGCCAGCAGATGGTGAAGGACAGCTTTGGTGATCAATCCTTTTTGCCGGATGGCCGTTCACTGGTAGCAGTGAATTCGATTAACTGGGCGCGCATCATGGCGCAGATCGTTTATTACTTCACGTCAGCTGTGGCGGTGGGTGCGCCACATCGTTCGGTGGCCTATTCGGTACCGACCGGCAATTTTGGCGATATTTTTGCCGGTTATATTGCCAAGCGCATGGGGCTTCCCATTGATCAGTTGGTGATTGCGACAAACCGTAACGATATTTTGCACCGCTTTTTAGCGGGCAATCGGTATGAAAAACACCCGTTGGTGCACACCTTGTCGCCCAGCATGGACATCATGATTTCGAGCAACTTCGAGCGCATGCTATTTGAATTGTACGATCGGGATGCAACGGCGATTCGTGAATTGATGGAACGGTTCCGAACAGAACCGGTGAGCTTGCAAGAATCTGCCTTTGTAAAGGCGCGCGAGCTCTTTACCAGCGAAGGCGTTGATGACGTACGGACTTGTGACATGATCCGCAATGTTTTCGATCGCACGGGATATCTGTTGGATCCGCATACGGCGATTGGCGTATGCGCTGCACGTGAGACGCGTCGGCATGCCAATGTGCCGATGATCTGCCTGGCAACGGCGCATCCGGCCAAGTTTGCCGAAGCGGTGCGTCAATCGGGCCAAACGGAAGACCCCGCATTGCCGCATCATATGCAGGATCTGCTTGATCGCGAAGAACGCTACACGGTGGTTGATAACGATATTCGTGCCGTACAGGCTTTTGTTGCACAACACTGTGCCTGAGTGATGCCGGTGAGCGGATCACAGATTCGTCGCCGGCTTCTGCAAGACGAGCCCTGCCGTTTTGCCTCCGACATGCCCGCTGTGTTGCAGCGTATTTATCGTCTGCGTGGCATTCGCTCTGCAGAGGCATTGGATTGCTCTCTGGCGACCTTGCCATCACCTGATTTGCTCAAAGGGTTGTCAGCGGCACTGGATCTTCTTGAGCATGCCATTGTCGAACAACAATCCATCCTGATTGTTGGTGATTACGATGCCGATGGTGCCACCAGCACTGCACTGGCCATGCTGGGCTTTTCGGCCATGGGTGCTCGGCATGTGGATTACCTGCTGCCAGACCGGTTTCAGTACGGCTATGGTTTAAGCTCTGCGATTGTAACCTTGGCCGCTGAGCGTCAACCGGATGTCATTGTGACCGTCGATAACGGTATCGCCAGTCATGCCGGAGTCGATAGGGCACACGAGTACGGCATTCGTGTTGTGGTGACCGACCATCACTTGCCAGCCAGCTGTCTTCCCAATGCCGATGCCATCGTGAATCCGAATCAACCCGGTTGCGAATTTCCATCACGCAATATTGCCGGCGTCGGGGTGATATTTTATGTGCTGGTCGCGTTACGTGCCCGATTGCGTGAACGTGCGTGGTTTTCAAACAGGTTGCCTGAACCGAACGTTGCCGAATGGCTGGATTTGGTGGCGGTGGGAACGGTGGCGGATGTTGTGCCACTGGATGGCGTGAATCGCATTTTTGTCGAGCAAGGGCTGCGGCGTATTCGCGCCGGCCAATGCCGTCCCGGTATTACGGCGCTGCTGGAAGTTGGCAAGCGTGATCCTGCCCGTGTTGTGGCGAGTGATCTGGGGTTTGCAGTGGGGCCGCGCTTGAACGCGGCCGGTCGTTTGGCGGATATGACGGAAGGTGTGCATTGCTTGCTGGAAGACGATGCCGCGAAAGCGCGACGACGTGCATTGGCACTGGATGCCAAAAATCACGAACGACGGGAGATCGAAGCGGGCATGCAGGATGATGCGTGGGCTGTGTTGGCCCGCTGCGAGGCGGCCGGTGCCACATTGCCGTGGGGATTGGCTGTTTTTGAGCCGCATTGGCATCAAGGCGTGGTAGGCATTCTTGCCAGTCGCTTGAAAGATAAATTGCATCGACCTGTGTTTGCCTTTGCGCAAGGTGAGTCAGGCGAGCTGAAAGGATCCGGTCGTTCGATAGCCGGGTTTCATTTGCGCGATGCGCTGGATGCGATTGCAGCGCGTTCCCCGGGATTGATTGATCGTTTTGGCGGGCATGCCATGGCGGCCGGTTTGACGATGCCATCAGAATCATTGGCGGCATTTTCATCGGCCTTTGATGCGCTTGCGCACGAATGGCTCAGCGATGACATGTTGCAGGCAGTGACATGGTCTGATGGCGAACTTGCCCACGATGATTTTAATCTGGAATTAGCACAGCAATTGCGCATGGCCGGCCCGTGGGGGCAGAAGTTTCCTGAACCCGTGTTTGATGGTGTTTTCCAGGTGTTGCAGCAGCGGGTGTTGGCCGACAAGCACTTGAAGCTGCGTGTGTCCTCTCCAGGGGTTTCGCAAGCGCTGGATGCAATCTGGTTTAATGCCGATCTTGATGCATGGGGGCACCATGCACTGGACGTGGTACGTTTGGCATATCGATTGGATGTGAATGAGTATCGGGGTATTGAAAATATCCAACTGATTGTTGTGGCAGTGGATTTTGATAATCTGGACTATACTCAGTAACAGACGCCTGTGGCGTTGAGTGACAGAAAGACAGGGAATTCTGTCGCCTGCGCAGGCGATAACCCGATGCGGCTGTTGGCACGGGTGTTCCATTCACCGCCAGGGAGGTGTGGTATGTCAGTCTTGTTGCGAATGCGCCATGGATTTATTTTCTGTGCAGTCATGTTGTTGTCGGCGTGCGCGGGCCATCAGGTGTCGTCGGCATCGACGTTACCTGATTTGCGAGGGCAGTGGATTGGTAGTTATCCGTGCTGTGGCATAGAAACGCTTGAAATCACCCAAGAGGGTGAGCAGGTTCAAGCGACTAAAATGACAGGCGATGACTTTGTGCCTGCAGGCGAAGTCAGTTGGCGTGCCAATGTTGAAAGCGGTTCAGGTGAAGGGCAAATTGCCGAGAAGGGTTTTACCAATGCACGCTTTATTTCAGGTCGATTGACCGTGCTGGATGATAATACCCTTCAGTTTGAATGGGGCGATGCATTAACGGTGATTTATAGCCGCCTGGATTGATGCGCTTGTCGGCCGATCGTGGCTTGGGTTGTGATGGAAAATAATAATGGCCAGCAATGAGCCCTCGCATTCGTTACGGAAACAGTATCCGGTATGGAGTCATGTGCTGGCCACGCGGCCGGCTTTTTTATTGGCCAGCATTGTCCCGGTGTTGATCGGTCTGGCCGCAGCGCATCACGATGCCGTGGCGTTTCACCCTGTGTTGGCCGGCATGACATTGGCGGGTGCCGTCTGTGTGCATGCAGCGGCTAATGTGCTGAACGATTATTACGATGCCAGAAATGGTACGGATGCGGCGAATACGGCACGCCTGTTCCCTTTTACCGGGGGCAGTCGTTTTATTCAAAACGGGGTATTCAGCGCGCAACGCATGGCCGGTTTTGGTATCGGGTTATTGTTGATTGTCGCTGTATTGGGGTTGCTGCTGTTATGGCAGTTGCCGCCATCGGCGCGACCCGGCTTGTTGATGCTGGGTTGCGTTGGTGTGTTGCTGAGTTGGGCATACTCGGCACCGCCGTTGGCACTGAACAGTCATGGTTGGGGCGAAATGTCCGTTGCGATTGGTTTTGGCGTTCTGATGCCGGCAGGTGCCGATTATGTGCAGCGTGCCGAGTGGGCGTGGTTGCCCGTGATGGCCGCATTGCCCTATGCCTTGTTGGTTGCCAATTTACTTTGGATCAACCAGTTTCCGGATTGCGCGGCCGATGCCTCCGCCGGCAAGCGTCACTGGGTTGTGCGCTTGGGCGTTGTCCGGGCGCGGGTGGTTTACAGCACGAATGTGCTGTTGGCTTATTGGGGGCTCTTGGCAATGGTGTGGGCGGGTTATTTGCCGGTGGCGTGTTCGTGGGCCATGCTGGCGATGCCGCTATCGCTCTGGGCCGGTTGGCGCCTATGGCGCTATGGCGGTGATGAGCCCACATTGGTGCCGGCTATTCAATGCACCATTGCAGCCATGATGTTGTATGGGGTATTGGTGTCGATGGGTTTGGCGTTGAGCTGAAGAACAAAGGCAGTCTATGCGCAATCTCTTAATGATGCTCTGTTTGCTGGCGGTGCCGACGGTCGCGCAAGAGTTGGCGCCATGCCCGAGCAGTCCCAATTGCGTATCCAGCTTGGCGAGTGTCAATGATGCAGAGCATGCGGTCGCGCCTCTTGTGTTGATTGTGCCTGCAGCGGATGCATGGCCATTGGTGCGTGAAACGGCGATGGCCATGCCGCGCACCCGTCTGGTCAGTGAGAATGAAGATTATTTGCATGCGGAAGTGACCAGCCGTATTTTCCGGTTCGTGGACGATCTGGAGCTGGTGTTGAATGCGGCCGAAGGGCGTGTGGATGTGCGTTCTGCCTCACGCACGGGTTATGGGGATATGGGGGTTAATCGAAAACGCGTTGAACAGTTGCGTCTGCAGTTGCAGCAGCAGGGTGTTATTGCCGTACCTTAGCGTGTTTAGGCGGTGTCCATTGGCCCTGATTGGGCTATAGTGGGTACAAGTATCCATTCAGTATGGTCGGGTTTATTGTCACCATGATGTATGAGAAAGGACAGGTCATGCAAAAGTCGATTTCCCTGTTATTAGGGCTTTTACTCAGTGCGTCAGCTTGGTCGGCGTTAACGCCCGACAATTATCACTACCCCATTGACGATAAGTACGATGCCACGGTCATTGGTACACCGCCGGAGTTCAGCGCTGTCGTATCAAAGAAGACGCCGGTTAAGGTGCATACCATTAAAAGCATCGGCAATGTGCCCGATCTCTTTTGGTACGACGATGGGTTGCAGTTTTCGACGGCGCTGCAAAAACATAAAGCCCCACTGGTGTTTAACATTGCAGGGACGGGGGCCGCTTACGATTCGGCCAAAATGATCAAGGTGCAGGCAATCCTTTACCATGCGGGATTCCATGTCATTAATATCTCGTCGCCAACGTATCTGGATTTTTTGCTGGCGGCATCGACCAGTCATATGCCGGGGTACGCGCCCGATGATGCGAAGGATATTTATCGCGTGATGCAGCAGGCCTATGACATGGTCAAAGATAATATTGAAGTGTCAGAGTTTCATATCACGGGTTACAGTTTGGGTGCACTGCACTCTGCTTTTATCGCCAATATTGATAAAAGAGAAAAGAAGTTCAATTTACAGAAAGTGTACATGATCAATCCCCCCGTCAGTCTTTATAATTCGGTGGTGGTTTTGGATCGACTGGCTTATGTCGATATTCCCTCTGTCAATGGCGTTCCACAAGCGGGAACATTTTTAGATCACGTCATCAAGAAGCTGGCCAAGGATTATCAACCCAAGCGTGGCGTTCATCTGGACGATGACTTTCTATACCATGCGTATAAAGAAAATCGAGGAGAGGGTGTTTTCTCGGACAAGCATACAGCAGCCGGATTGATCGGATTTTCTTTTCGATTGTCATCGGGGGCGATTGTTTTTGCATCCGATGTGATGAATAACGTTGGTTACATCGTACCCAAAGGAAAAATCTTCAAGCGTAATGAAAATCTTGATTACTATGCGCGAGCCAGCATGATGGTGACTTTTCAAGAGTATGTTGATGATATGCTGATACCGATGTTGCAGAAAAAATATCCGAACTACACCTCGCAAGATATTATTCGCAATACCAGTCTGCATGCGATTGAAGACTTCATGGTTTCAAATCCCAATATCCATATTGCCACCAATCGCGATGAAGTTATTTTGGCGGACGGTGAGCTGGCTTATATGGAGTCGGTGATGGGCGATAAAATCACGGTTTATCCCACGGGGGGGCATTGCGGCAACATTGATTACACGGTGAATGCGCGCGATATGGTGGCCTTCTTGAAGGGAGGTGTCGCGCAATGAACATATTATCCGGAAGTTGCCGTGTATTGTATGTCATGGCGCTATTGCTGTGCATGACAGGTTGCGCCACAGAGCCTGCGCAGACTTACAGTGAACCTCAGCGGGTGTTTCCGGAGCTGAAAAAGCCACCCAGTGATCCCCATGCTGTTGTGAATGTATACGACCCCTTGGAGCCGTTTAATCGCTCTATGTATAACTTCAATGCACGGTTCGATCGTTATGTTTTTCTGCCGGTTCTGCGTGGCTATGAATTTATAACGCCTGATATTGCGCAGACGGGCGTGACTAATTTCTTCAACAACCTGCGTGAAGTGAATAACCTTATTAATAATGTGCTGCAAGGTGAGGTAATAGACAGTAGCGTGACCTTTGGCCGTTTTTTGATCAACAGCACCGTCGGTGTGCTTGGTGTGTGGGACCCGGCTACCAAAATGGGGTTATTCGTTCGTGAAGAAGATTTTGGGCAAACATTGGGGAAGTGGGGTGTGGGCAGCGGTCCGTATCTGGTCTTGCCACTTTTTGGGCCATCCAGTGTTAGGGATGCCAGCGGTTTGGCATTCGATTACGCGTCCAACTACCAAGTTGATCTTCTGGATCTTGATGACGCGAACAGGGATGCCGTTCGTTTTTCGGTGACAGCGTTGCAATCGATCGATGAACGTCAGGCTAACAAGTTCCGTTATTACGAAACCGGATCACCGTTTGAATATGAGTTGATTCGCTATATGTATACTCAAATGAGAGATATTGAAGTCGAAAAATAAACACCGGGTGCGGCTAGCGTGAGCGACGGTGTTGATACGTTAAGCCATGAGTGAAGCGAAGTTGTTTATAACCATTCTGCCTGGATGCGGATGGGATGCAGGCAACAGGAATGGGGCAGCTATTTTTACTCGAGGTGTCGGTATGGTGTCCATGAATCAATTCGGTCGTTTGACGCGCCACGGGTGTGCTGTGATTGGGCTGCTATTGTTGGCGGCTTGCTCCAGTACGGGTGGGTTGGAATCCTGTGAAGCCGCTGGTGGACGCTATATTGAAGCGCATCAGGAATGCATGGATATTTCGGCATCTGCGTGCAGTGACATGGGTGGCAAATTTCATGAATGCGCTTCACCGTGTCGGCACGAGCCCGAAGCCGCCGCGTGCATCATGCGTTGCGATACAGTTTGCGACTTGGATCAACCCCTCTGGCGTGCCGGCAGGCAGTTTTTCCCGAGCTTCCCGTAATCAGGGCTTCGCAGCATTGCGGTGATCAGAAAGGCCGTAATGGCTTACTATCTTGGGTTTTCAGTCGGTCTTCTCTGGAGGCAGACCCCGGCATCGGTTAGAATGGCCGCCGTTTTTATTGCCTTTGGCCTGAGTTCATGGAAATCAACCCGCTCATTCACACCTTGGACGACCTTCGCGAGCGCACCGATGTGCTTAGGGGGTATCTTTGACTATGCGAGTCGGAAAGAGCGTTGGGCGGAAGTCGAGCTGGAGCTGGCCGAGCCGGATGTCTGGGACAATCCCGAGCGCGCACAGGCTCTAGGTAAAGAACGCGCTGCTCTGGAAGCCGTGGTCAAGACCATCGATGACCTTGATCGGGGCATTGCCGATAATGCCGATCTGCTTGAAATGGCGCGCGAAGAAAACGACGAAGAAACCGTCAAAGCCATTGCGGTCGATCTGAATCGGCTGGAGTCGGCACTGGCAGGCCTTGAATTCCGACGCATGTTCTCCGATGAAATGGACTCTTGCCACGCCTTTGTGGATATTCAGGCGGGTTCCGGCGGCACCGAAGCTCAGGACTGGGCTGAAATGCTGCTGCGCATGTATTTGCGCTGGGGTGATGAGCACGGCTTCAAAACCGAATTGCTAGAAGCGTCTGCCGGTGAAGTCGCTGGCATCAAGAGTGCGACCGTGCGCTTTGAGGGTGAATACGCCTACGGTTGGTTGCGCACTGAAACCGGCGTGCATCGCTTGGTGCGCAAATCACCGTTTGATTCCGGTAATCGCCGTCATACGTCATTTTCAGCGGTGTTTGTATCGCCGGAAGTCGATGACAATATCGAAATTGAAATCAATCCCGCGGATGTGCGTACGGATACCTATCGCTCATCGGGCGCGGGCGGTCAGCACGTCAACAAGACGGACTCCGCTGTTCGCCTGACGCATATACCGACGAATACCGTGGTGTCGTGTCAGGCCGGTCGTTCTCAACACCAAAATCGGGATACGGCATGGAAGATGCTGCGCGCCAAATTATACGAGCTTGAAATGCAAAAGCGTCGTTCGAGTCAGCAAAAACTGGAAGACAGCAAATCGGATATTGGCTGGGGAAGTCAGATTCGTTCGTATGTATTGGATGATTCGCGTATTAAAGATTTGCGCACGGGTGTTGAAACACGCAATACCCAGGCCGTTCTCGACGGCAAACTCGACCCTTTTATTGAAGCGTCACTGAAACAAGGTTTGTAATCCCGGGCGGAACCGATATGTCTGATCAACACAATGAAAATCACCTGATTGCCGAGCGGCGCCAAAAACTCGCCGCGATTCGTGCGCAAGGCAACGCGTTTCCGAATCAGTACCGCCGCGATAGCCTGTCGCATGCATTACAGGAAGAGCTGGGCGACAAAGACAAGGCCGTACTGGAACAACTGGATAGGCAGGCAGCTGTCGCGGGTCGCATCATGGCGCGCCGCGGCCCGTTTCTGGTATTGCAGGATGCCAGTGGCCGCATCCAGTTATATGCCGATCACAAGACGCTCGATGCGGATGCAATGGAAGGCATCAAGGGCTGGGATATTGGTGATATTGTCTGGGCAAAAGGTCCTGTGCATAAATCGGGCAAGGGCGATTTGTATGTGTATATTCGCGAGGCGAAACTGCTGACCAAGTCGTTACGCCCCTTACCGGATAAGTGGCACGGTTTGACCGATACCGAAACCCGTTATCGCCAGCGCTATGTCGATTTGATCATGAACGACGATGCGCGCCGTGTGTTTCGTGCCCGGTCCGTTGTGATTGACGCCATTCGTGATTACCTGACCGATCGTGACTTTCTGGAAGTCGAAACGCCCATGTTGCATCCAATCCCCGGAGGGGCTGCAGCCAAGCCTTTTGTGACGCATCACAACGCACTGGATCTGGAGATGTTTTTACGCATTGCTCCGGAGCTGTATTTAAAGCGTCTGGTGGTCGGTGGCTTTGAGCGCGTATTCGAGATTAATCGCAACTTCCGTAATGAAGGCCTGTCGACGCGGCATAACCCTGAATTCACCATGATCGAGTTTTATCAGGCGTATGCGGATTACCGTGATTTGATGGACACCACTGAAGAAATGCTGCGTTATGCGGCCAATCGGGCATTGGGCACCACGCAATTTGTGAACACCCTTCGCAATGCCGATGGCGAGGTGACGCGTACCATTGAGTATGATTTTGCCAAGCCCTTTGCGCGCATGAGCGTGTTTGATTCGGTGCTGCATTTTAATCCGGCGATTACTGCCGGGCAGTTGTCTGATTTGCAGCAAGCGACGGCAATAGCACGCGGATTGGGTATTGATGTGAAGCCAGGCTGGGGCTTGGGCAAAGTGCAGATTGTTATTTTTGAAGAAACGGTCGAGCATCGCTTGGAGCAGCCGACGTTTATCACGGAATACCCCACTGAAGTATCGCCACTGGCGCGTCGCAATGACGACAACCCGTTTGTGACCGATCGTTTCGAGTTCTTCGTGGGTGGTCGTGAATTGGCCAATGGTTTTTCAGAATTGAATGATGCCGAAGATCAAGCCGAGCGTTTTAAAAAGCAAGTCGAAGAAAAAGAAGCCGGCGATGATGAGGCAATGCATTACGATGCCGATTATGTGGCAGCACTGGAGTACGGGTTGCCACCCACGGCGGGAGAAGGAATTGGTATTGATCGCTTGGTGATGTTGCTGACCGATTCAGCATCCATTCGTGATGTATTGTTATTCCCGCATATGCGTCCGGTACTTTAACGTTAGTCTTTTAATAGGTTAACGGGCGCGTATTGATCGGTCAGTATGCGTGTGCCTTCGGGCCAGGCGGGGAGCGCTTGTTCGGTTTTCAAGATGGGCGATATATCCAGCTGAAGACGCTCGAATGCCGATTGGCATTGTTGGCGCAAGGCAGCACCGCTATCGTTGTTTTTCCAGCCCCCTAGACGATAAAACAGAATGCGATTTGATTCTGTGGGGTGGGTGAGTTGGTGCACATCGCCGAAGACTTTATGGTATGTCGCATTCTCGCTATGAAATAACGCACTGTCTGAAAAGGTATTGGCTGTGATGAGCCCGCCGGGATTTAAGGCTGCTTTTACCTCGGTGAGGAATTCTTCGGTCATCAAGTGCTCAGGAATGTAGTCCGAATTAAAGGCATCAAGAATAATCCAGTCCCACTTTTCGTTTTTCAGCAATGCGCGTTTTATAAAAATGCGTCCATCGGCATTGTGGGAGCGCTGTGTTTTGCCATCCGGCCGATAGAGGAAGTATTCTTCGGCAATGCGCGTGACGGCAGGGTCTATTTCGACGCTATCAATAACTGCATTGGGCAGTAGCGTGGATAAATTGCGGGCGATCACGCCGCCTCCCAAGCCAATAATGAGCACTCGAAACGGGGATGGGTGATAGCAAATGCCCGTCATAATCGCTTGGCTATAAAAGTGCACGGGATAATCCGGATTTTCGAGCAGGAAACAGGACTGCTCCTGAAAGCGAATCGGGTCGTAGGTAAAATTCATGCAACGCTGGCCTTCGTATTCAAAAACCAGAATGTTGCGGTAGAGCGATTTTTCACGGTGCACGATGGTGTCGGCGGTGATGATGCCCGATAGCGATACCATTAATAAAATAAGGAAAGTGCGCATCATCGACGAATACACTGCAGTGAGGCGGTGCACAGGCAGAGCAAGCTTGCGATCAAATACAGAATGCTGTTGATCTCCATCCAGAGCACCAAATAAAACGAGGTCATGAGTGCACCAAGTGCGCTACCTGCCGTGGAGACAAAGAACAATAAGCCCGCATGGTGGCCGCTGTGGTGTGCTTCTTCCACCAACAAGCGGATGGAGTAGGGCCCGATGGTGCCCAGCACCACGGTCGGTATAAAAAACAGGCCCATGCAGGCCAGTAAAGCACCGTAACGAGGGTCTTCTACGGCAGTGAAAATGGCTTGCATCAGCGGGTCGGCGCCTGGAACCAAGGGCAGAATCAACAGGCCGGCGGTTAAAAATAAAAGGCTGTATCGGGCGATGGATGGCTGGTGTAGCGACCAGCGTCCGCCCAGTAAATAGCCCACCGACAGTGCGAGCATAAAAACGGTGATCAAGCTGCCCCAGACATGAATGCTGCTACCAAACCACGGAGATAAAATACGTCCGCCGAGCATTTCCAGTGTCATGATGGCAAAGCCGCTGATAAAGGCGGCGGTGAGAATCATCAGGCGTTTCACGATTCGTTGCTCATAAGAAAAATAGCGGTACGTGCGTGCGTGCCACGCCGGCAATATAAACAAACGTCACAATCGCCAACACCCATGCGGTAATGCGTATGGGTTTGGTTTTACCAAAGCGCAAAGCCACCAGGCCGAGCCCGATATAAACGCATAAACCTAATACTTTGGCAGTCAACCAATCGGCAACGAAAGGGTATTGCTGCAGGCTGATGGCCAGGTACGCCGCACTGGCCAACAAAATGGTGTCATTCACGTGCGGTAGAACTTTGACCAGCTTGTGCTTCAGCCAGTTCGCGTCATTCATCATGCCGATGCCGCGAATGATGAAGCCGATAATCGAAATGGCGGCGGCCAGCATGTGCAAGTGTTTGATGGCGATGTACATGGTTAATCCTTATGGGGTTCGATGTGGTTAACAGTGCAGTGCAGTGTATCGTGTGCCAGGCGCGCGCTGATAGCATCACCGGCAGTCAGCGTTTTGCCACTGCGCAAAATGCGTTGCTGATTGTCTTTGACAATAGCATAGCCGCGGCCAAGCGTGGCCAACGGACTGAGTGAATGTAACAGCAGTGATTGGCTGGCCAGCTGCCATTGGCGTTGACGGTGTTGGGCGCGCAGGGTGTGCAATAAGCGTTGTTGTTGTTGCTGCAGCTGTTGCCGGACATGTCGAATGGGCGTGATAGGGGATTGATGCCGGCAGCGTGCGGTCAATGCAGCGAGTCGCTGTGCGCGAGACTGCTGCGAGTGACGCAGGGTTTGGCGCAGGCGGTGAGACAGTTCGGCCAGACGTTGACGCTGTTCCTGCACGTATTCACCGGGGTGCCGTAAGCGCTTGCCGGTCCAGTCGAGCTGTTGCCGGCGAGTGCTGTGCTGTTGTTGCCACAGACGCAGCAGCCGTTGGTAATGGTAATTCAGCGAAGACAACCATTCGGAGCGGTCGGGACTGATCAGTTCGGCAGCAGCCGAGGGCGTCGGTGCACGGGCATCGGCGACCAGATCGGCAATCGTGATATCCACTTCGTGACCCACCGCAGACACCACGGGCAGGCTGCTGGCGATAATGGCGCGAGCCACGGATTCCTGATTAAACGCCTGTAGATCCTCCAGTGCGCCACCACCACGGCCGACGATCAGCACATCCAGCGGGGGATTCAGTGACCCGGAAAACCGGTTGGCGCGCTCAATGGCGGCCACGATTTGACGGGTGGCGGCATCGCCCTGCACCAGGGTCGGGAACACAGTGACGCGCATGGCCGGAAAGCGTCGGCGCAGCACGGTCACTATGTCATGGATGGCCGCCCCGGTGGTGGACGTGACGATGCCCACGTGTGCCGGTAGCTTGGGAAGCGGGCGTTTACGGCTGCTGGCAAACAGGCCTTCGGCTTGCAATTGGGCTTTTAAGGCATCAAAGGCACGTTGCAGGGCTCCCAGACCCGCGTCTTCCATGTGCTCGACAATCAGCTGGAACTGGCCGCGGGGCTCGAACAGGCTGATTTTGCCGCGGATCATCACCTGCATGCCGTTGGTGACCGCCGTACGAACACGGATGTTTTGCCGGCGAAACATCGCACAGCCAATCTGGGCATTGTCGTCTTTGAGGGTGAAATACCAGTGCCCGGAGCCGGGCATGCTGAGCCCGGATATCTCGCCTTCGACCCAAACGGCCGGAAAACAGTCCTCCAGCAGCTCGCGCGCCTGCCGGCTGAGCTGGCTGACGGTGAGGGTGGGGCGTTTATTGCTGTCGGTCATAGGGAATCCGGTTTACCGTCTGGCAGGCTCCGATTATAATGCAACGCCTCTTCACACACCCGGATGGGTACTATGCTACGAATCGTTGAGGAAGCACTGACTTTTGATGACGTTCTCCTGCTACCGGCTTATTCCGAGGTGGTTGCCAAGGATGTCTCGCTGGAAACCCGCCTGACCCGCGACATCTCACTGAAAATCCCTTTGGTGTCGTCGGCTATGGATACGGTCACCGAATCCCGTTTGGCGATTGCGTTGGCCGAAGAGGGCGGTATCGGCATTATCCACAAAAGCATGAGCATTGAAGAGCAGGCGCGCCATGTGCGTGCGGTCAAGAAATTCGAAAGCGGTGTTGTTAAAGACCCCATTACCATTGAAGCGAGTGCCAGCATTGCCGATTTGATGGCGCTGAAAGAAATTTACAACATCTCCGGCGTGCCGGTGCTCGATAAAGGGCAGTTGGTCGGTATCGTCACCAATCGCGATGTGCGTTACCAAACCAATCACGATGCACCGGTTTCCAGTGTCATGACACCCAAGCCCAAGCTGGTGACGGTGAAAGAAGGTGCCGCAGGCGACAACGTCAAACATTTGCTGCATCAACACCGTATTGAAAAAGTCTTGGTGGTGGATGACAACTTCAATTTGAAGGGCATGATTACTGCCAAAGACTTTGAAAAGTCGCGCCGTTACCCGAATGCCAGCAAAGACAGCCTTGGCCAATTGCGTGTGGGCGCCGCCGTGGGCGTGGGTGCGGATACCGATGATCGTGTGGCCGCATTAGTCGAAGCCGGTGTGGACGTGATCGTAGTGGATACCGCGCACGGCCATTCACGCAATGTGCTTGATCGCGTGAAGCGCATCAAACAGAAATACCCCGCGATGCAGGTCATCGGCGGCAATATTGCCACGGCCGATGCCGCGAAAGCCTTATTAGAAGCCGGTGCCGATGGCGTGAAAGTGGGTATTGGCCCCGGCTCTATTTGCACGACACGCATCGTGACGGGCATTGGTGTGCCGCAAATTACCGCAGTGGCTAATGTGGTCGAAGCGCTGAAAGGCACGGGCGTGCCGGTGATTGCTGATGGCGGTATTCGCTATTCGGGCGATATCGCCAAGGCCATTGCCGCCGGTGCGCACGTGGTGATGCTGGGCAGTTTGTTGGCCGGTACCGAAGAGGCACCGGGCGAAGTCGAGCTGTACCAAGGTCGCACCTATAAAGCGTATCGGGGTATGGGGTCGCTAGGCGCGATGTCGGGTCGGCAAGGGTCCAGTGACCGGTACTTCCAGAATGCCAGCGAAGGACTTGAAAAATTGGTGCCCGAAGGCATTGAAGGACGCGTGGCCTACAAAGGCCCGGTGTCTGCCATTATTCATCAACTGATGGGTGGTTTGCGTTCCAGCATGGGTTATACCGGCAGTCGCGATATCGACACCATGCGCACCCAGCCCAAGCTGGTGAAAGTGACTGCGGCCGGCATGACCGAAAGCCATGTGCACGATGTCAGCATTACGAAAGAAGCACCGAATTACCCTCGCGGCTAATACGCGGTTAAGCGACAGCGGGGCATCATGCCCCGTTGTTTTTTTGAAAGCTCCGGTAGGAGCGCGGCGATACAGTCTTTAAAGAGAACACCATGTCCCTGAATATTCACGCTCAACGCATATTGATTCTGGATTTTGGTTCGCAATACACGCAGCTCATTGCGCGTCGTGTGCGCGAATTAGGCGTGTATTGCGAAATTCACCCGTTTGATATGCCGTTGGATGCACTTAAAGAATTTTCGCCGAAAGGCATTGTGCTTTCCGGTGGCCCGGAAACAGTCACTGCCGAGAATACGCCGCGCGCACACGCCGAGATTTTTACGATGGGCTTGCCCGTGCTCGGCATTTGTTACGGCATGCAAACCATGGCCGAGCAATTGGGCGGCAAGGTCAGTGGTTCAGATCATCGCGAATTCGGTTACGCACGTGTTGGTGTGGTCGGTAAAAGCCGTTTGTTTCGTGATATCAGTGATCACGTGGATCATGCCGGTGCTGCGCAGCTTGATGTGTGGATGAGTCATGGCGATAAGGTGACCACCTTGCCAACGGGTTTTCAGGTGATTGCCGAAACACCGAGTTGCCCGATTGCCGGCATGGCCGATGAATCACGCCATTTTTACGGCGTGCAGTTTCACCCCGAAGTCACGCACACGCATCAGGGTCAGCGCATGCTGGAGCATTTTGTTCGCGATATCTGCGCCTGCGAGGCGTTGTGGACGGCCAGCAATATTATTGATGATGCCATCGCGACCGTGCGTGCCCAGGTGGGTGATGACCCGGTGTTGCTGGGTTTGTCAGGTGGTGTTGACTCATCGGTAGTGGCGGCATTATTGCATCGGGCGATCGGCGATAAGCTGACGTGCGTGTTTGTCGATAACGGTTTGCTGCGTCTGCATGAAGGCGATCAAGTCATGGACATGTTTGCCCGCAACATGGGCATTCGTGTGATTCGCGTGGATGCCGAAGAGCGCTTTTTATCGTTGCTCAAAGGCGAGGCCGATCCGGAAAAGAAACGCAAAATCATTGGTGCCACGTTTATTGATGTGTTTGAAGAAGAAGCCAAGAAATGCCAGAACGCCAAATGGTTGGCGCAGGGCACTATTTATCCGGATGTGATTGAGTCGGCTGCCAGCAAGTTTGGTAAGGCGCACGTGATCAAGTCGCATCATAACGTGGGCGGTTTGCCTGAAAAAATGCACTTGAAGTTGGTTGAGCCCCTGCGTGAATTATTTAAGGATGAAGTGCGCAAGATCGGCGTTGAATTGGGCCTGCCGTATGACATGGTTTATCGGCACCCATTCCCGGGCCCGGGCTTGGGCGTGCGCATTCTCGGCGAAGTGAAAAAAGAGTATGCCGATGTGTTGCGTCGCGCGGATGCCATTTTTATTGAAGAGCTGCACAAAGCCGATTACTACCAGAAGACCAGTCAGGCCTTTGCCGTGTTTACGCCCGTGAAGTCGGTTGGCGTGGTGGGCGATGGCCGCCGTTATGCCTGGGTGATCAGCCTGCGTGCGGTAGAAACCATTGATTTCATGACAGCGCGTTCGGCACGCCTGCCTTGGGAATTGCTGGAGACGGTATCGTCACGCATCATCAATGAAATTCCTGATGTATCACGCGTGACCTACGACGTATCAAGCAAGCCGCCGGCCACGATCGAGTGGGAATAATTGAACGCATGCGATGAGCATTGGATGCGTGAAGCGCTTCGCTGTGCGCATCAGGCGCGTGATGCCGGTGAAGTGCCGGTCGGTGCGGTGATTGTGCGCAATGACGAACTTATTGGCGAAGGTTATAACTGCCCCATTGGTCGTCATGATCCCACTGCGCATGCCGAGGTGATGGCCTTGCGTGATGCAGCGCACCGCAGCAGTAATTATCGTTTGGCGGGCTCTACGCTCTACGTGACGATCGAGCCGTGTACATTATGTGTGGGGGCGCTGGTGCATGCCCGTGTGGCCAGATTGGTGTATGGCGCGACCGAACCCAAAGCAGGCGTTGTGGCAAGCCAAGCCGCAATGCTCGACGCACCGTGGTTTAACCACAAGGTGGCCGTGCAAGGCGGTGTATTGGCTGATGAATGCCGTGCGCTTATGCAGGATTTCTTTCAGCAGCGTCGGCAGTAGTGTCTTGATGGATTAATGCTTCGGCCTCGAGTCGGACTTTTTCTCGTTGCGATTCAAACCAGCTTAATAAATTGTAGTAATTCCTGATTTTATGCACGTAAGTCACGGGCTCACTGCCCCGTGCTTTGCCGTATTGCGTATACGGATACCAGTCACGGTCTTCCAGTAAGGGCAGGTGTTTTTTAACATCGTTCCATCGGTTCGGGTTGTAACCGCGAAACTCGGTGATAAAACGCGCATCTTGCAAATGCCCATAGCCGACGTTGTAAGCGGCCAGTGCAATCCAGGTGCGATCGGGTTCTTCAATGGTGTCGGGCAGTCGATCCAGCATTTTGCGGAAGTACTCGGCACCGCCGCGCAAGCTGGCCGTGGCATCCAACCGGTTTTTGATGCCGACTTCAGCGGCAGTATCCAGCGTGAGCATCATCATGCCGCGAACCCCGGTCGGCGATTGCGCTTTGGGGTTCCAGTGTGATTCCTGATAGCTGATTGCCGCCAGTAACTTCCAGGGAAGGTTAAATTCGTGTGCAATCGCCTTGATGGTTGCTTCGTAGCGTGGCAATCGGGTGCGTGCGAGCTTATAAAAAGTCAGGGCGCCGGCCTGGCTGGTGTCGTGCGTGTGGCCGTAGTAGCGCTCGGTCAGGCGTTCCAGGGTGCCGTCTTTTTTGATGCGTTTAAAGAACTGCTCAATGGCCTGTGTGAAGGCTTTGTCGGCATTGGCAGGGTAGGCCCAGGCGAGGTATTGCGGCTGGGTGAATTCGAAGGCGGTTTTGATGTCGGGGTAAAAGCCTTTGTGGACTTGGTATTCATTGGAGTTGATCACGGCGTAATCGACTTGTTGGGATTGCACCTGTTCAAACAGGCCTTGTGTGTCGATGTCCTCTTCAGACACCCACTGCAAATCGGGGTGATTTCTGCGCAGTGCCATGAGCCAGTCTTCACGGCCGCTGTTGGCGACGACGAGCACCTTTTTGCCAATCAGGTCTTCGGTGCGGCGTGGCTTGGTGGTGCCGGCTTTGTAAATCACTTGATGGCGAATGGCCATGTAGCCGGGGGAATAGGTGTACAGCGCGCGTTTTTGCGGGGTGACCGATAAGCCGGCCGCAGCGATATCGACCTCACCGTTATTGAGCAAGGTAAAAACCTGACTGATATTGGCGGCCGGTTCAATGGTCAGTTTGACGCCAATGTCGCGGGCGAATTCGCTAGCCAGCTCGTATTCAATGCCGGCTACCTGTTCTCGCTCGGTGTAGTACGTTGTGGGGTTGACCCGCGTGGCAATAATGAGCTCCCCACGGCTGCGAATGTTGGCGAGCAAGTCCCGTCCCGGCGGCGGGGGTTCGCAGGCGCTGAGCAAGCAGGCGAGCCCGATGAGGACGATAGGGCGGCCGAGCCAACAGTGGCGGGTCATGGGCATTCGTGGGGTATTTCCCTGAGCAATGCTGCCATTCTAGACACTCCTGTCGCACGGCTCCAGCTAATGCAAAGACGCGGCTAAACCAGTACAATGCCGGCTTTCCGCACGACTGACATTCCGGAGGCCCTGCCGCTTCATGCTGGTACTTCCAGGCGCTAGCTGCCTTTCTGGATTCCGCGCACAGACGATTCTCCGTTCTCTGGCCGATGCTGGAGTGCCCGTCGAGAGCGTGTCTGCCCGTTATATCCATTTTGTTGATGTGCTGAGCCCGCTGTCGGCGCAAGCGCAGACCCATCTCGAACAATTGCTTGATTATGGTGATGCCGCGCCGACCGATGCATCGGGGCAGCTCTTTTTAGTGGTGCCGCGTCCCGGTACCGTGTCGCCCTGGTCAAGCAAAGCGACGGATATTTTGCACAACTGCGGCTTGCAGGCGGTGCGACGTATTGAGCGTGGTATCGCCTGGTCGGTGCAGGCCGGTACTTTGACGGCAGCGCAGTCGCAGGCGATTGCCGGTCAGCTGCACGACCGTATGGTCGAAACCGTGTTGTCGTCCATCGATCAGGCCGACTGCCTGTTCCGTCAGCATCAGCCGCAGCCCTTGTCCTCCGTGGATATTTTGAGTGGCGGTCGTGCCGCGTTGGTGACTGCTAACCGTGAGCTTGGCTTGGCCTTGGCCAATGACGAAATCGATTACCTGCTGGAAAGCTTTACAGGCCTGAATCGCAACCCCAGCGATGTCGAGTTGATGATGTTCGCGCAGGCCAATTCGGAGCATTGCCGACACAAGATATTCAATGCCGATTGGACCATTGATGGCCAAGCGCAAAAGCACTCCCTGTTCGGCATGATTCGCAATACGCACCGTTGCTCACCGGAGGGTGTGTTAAGTGCGTATTCCGATAATGCCGCAGTTATTGCCGGCTCCGAGGGGGGGCGATTCTTCCCCGATCCCGATACGCGAACCTACAGCTTCCACCCAGAACCCGTGCATATTCTGATGAAAGTGGAAACGCACAATCATCCGACAGCGATTGCGCCATACCCCGGCGCCTCTACCGGTGCCGGTGGTGAAATCCGTGACGAAGGTGCAACCGGTGCCGGCGCGCGTCCGAAAGCCGGGTTGACCGGTTTCAGTGTCTCCAATTTACGCCTGCCCGGTTTTGAACAGCCGTGGGAAGTGCCTTACGGCAAGCCCGATCGTATTGTTTCGGCGCTCGATATCATGATCCACGGTCCCTTGGGTGGCGCTGCGTTCAATAACGAATTTGGACGACCGAATATCAGTGGTTACTTTCGCACCTACGAGCAAGCCGTGAGTACGGTCAATGGTGTCGAGGTGCGCGGTTATCACAAGCCGATCATGATTGCCGGAGGATTGGGCAATATTCGTGAGCAGCACGTCAAGAAGCACGAGATCGCTGTCGGCGCCAAGCTGATTGTGTTGGGCGGGCCGGCGATGCTGATTGGTTTGGGCGGTGGTGCGGCCTCTTCGATGGCATCGGGCAGCAGTCAGGAAGATCTGGATTTCGCCTCGGTGCAGCGCGATAACCCGGAGATTGAACACCGCTGCCAGGAAGTGATCGATCGGTGTTGGCAGCTTGGCGATCGTAACCCGATTGCATTCATTCACGATGTGGGTGCCGGTGGGCTGTCCAATGCCTTGCCCGAATTGGTGAAAGACGGCGGTCGCGGCGGTCGCTTTGCCTTGCGCGATGTGATCAATGCCGAGCCCGGTATGTCGCCCATGGAAATCTGGTGCAACGAGGCGCAGGAGCGTTATGTGTTGGCCGTGCCAGCGGACCGTTTGAGTGAATTCGATGCGATTTGCCGGCGCGAGCGATGCCCGTATGCGGTGGTTGGCGAAGCCACCGAAGCCAAGCATTTGCAAGTGAGTGACAGCCATTTTGGTAATCATCCGGTGGATTTACCGATGAGCGTGTTGTTTGGCAAGCCGCCCAAAATGCACCGTGCAGTGCAGCGTCAGTCGCTTGCCTTGCCGGCATTGCAGTTCGACAAACTGGATTTAAATGACGTGGCACAACGGGTGCTGGCATTGCCCGCCGTCGCCAGTAAACAGTTTTTGATCACCATCGGCGATCGCTCGGTGACCGGGTTGGTTTGCCGCGATCAGATGGTTGGCCCTTGGCAAGTGCCGGTTGCCGATGCCGCCGTGACCGCGACCGCGTTTGATGTGTTCAGTGGTGAGGCCATGGCGATGGGCGAGCGCACGCCGTTGGCGTTGATCAATGCGCCGGCATCCGGACGCATGGCAGTGGGCGAGGCGATTACCAATCTGGCCGGTTGCCGTATTGGTGCGTTGAGCGACATTCGTCTCTCGGCAAACTGGATGGCGGCTGCGGGTCATCCCGGTGAAGATGAAAAATTATTCGATACCGTGCACGCGGTTGGCATGGAGTTATGCCCTGCATTGGGTATTGCGATTCCGGTGGGCAAAGACTCGCTGTCCATGCGTACCGGCTGGCAGCAAGCGGGCGAAGCCAAGCAAGTGACATCGCCGCTGTCATTGATTATTTCAGCGTTTGCTCCCGTGCTCGATATCCGCTTGAGCATTACACCGGAGCTGAAAAATACGCCGTCAACCTTGGTATTGGTTGATCTGGGCATGGGCAAGCAGCGTTTGGGCGGTTCTGCCTTGGCACAAGTGCACGGTCAGCTCGGTAACGAATGCCCGAATGTGGATTCGCCCGAGGTATTGAAGCGGTTTTTCCCGGTCATGCAGCAGTTGTTGGCCGATCAAGAGGTGTTGGCCTGTCATGATCGTTCTGACGGCGGTTTGTTCACCACAATCGTTGAAATGTGTTTTGCCGGTCGTTGCGGGGCGCAGATCAAGCTGGATGCACTCGGTGGTGACGCGGTGTCTGCGCTCTTCAATGAAGAATTGGGCGTGGTGTTGCAAGTGGCCGACAGCAAGCTTGCGTCGGTGCTTGAGCAGTTCGCCGCTGTCGATGTGCCCGCGTATGCCTTGGGTGTACCGCATGGCGATGAAAGCATCCGGTTTATGCATCACGGTGCAGTTATCTTGAAAGGTTCACGCGCGGCATGGCAGCAGCGTTGGGCCGAAACCAGTTTCCGCGTGCAATCGCTGCGCGATAATCCGGTTTGTGCGCAATCCGAGTTCGATGCGATCGTCGATGAAGCCCGTCCCGGCTTGCATGCACAGTTGTCGTTTGATCCCGACGACGATATTGCCGCGCCATGGATTAACGTCGGTGCCAAGCCGCGTTTGGCGGTATTGCGTGAACAGGGCGTGAACGGACAATACGAAATGGCCGCAGCGTTCCATCGCGCCGGGTTTGAGGCAGTGGATGTGCACATGCAGGATATTCTTGACGGCAGCGAGGACTTATCCAGCTTCCGCGGGTTGGCAGCATGCGGCGGATTTTCGTACGGCGATGTGTTGGGTGCCGGCGGCGGCTGGGCAAAAACCATTTTGTTTAACGCACAAGCGCGTGATGCCTTTGAGCGCTACTTTAATCGCAATGACACCTTTGCATTGGGTGTTTGTAATGGCTGCCAAATGCTGTCGCATCTGCACCCCTTGATTCCGGGGGCTGCACACTGGCCGGCATTCCATCGCAATGCGTCCGAGCGGTTCGAGGCGCGTCTGGTCATGGTGGAAGTGACCGAGTCACCCTCCGTGTTATTGCAAGGCATGGCAGGCAGTCGCATGCCGGTGGTGATTTCTCACGGCGAAGGGCGTGCCGGGTTCCGGCAGCAAGATCAGGCGTTACTGCAGTCGGCAGGTCAGGTCGCCTTGCGTTATGTGGATCATCAGGGCCTGCCGACAGAGCGCTATCCGTTTAACCCCAACGGTTCGCCGGCCGGTATTACCGGCGTGACCAGCCGTGATGGGCGTGTGACACTGATGATGCCGCATCCTGAGCGTGTGTTTCGCACATGCCAGTTTTCTTGGGCGCCGGAGGGCTGGGGGGCTGATGCCCCGTGGTTGCGTCTATTCCGTAATGCCCGTGCCTGGCTTGAATAAATAGATCACTATAATGGCCACTGCCTGAACCTAGAGGTTTTTGGAATTTTATGAATCGATACCCGTTGTGGAAAAACCTGTTGATTCTGATGACCCTCGTCATCGGATTTATTTACGCGTTGCCGAATGTGTATGCGCCGGATCCTGCCATTCAGATTTCGACGCAAAGCAGTGCGCAAAGCATGGACGAGGCCGCATTGCAGCGTGCGCTGGGCAGCTTGAGTGAAGACGCCATTGTTGTGACCGGTACTGAGCTGAAGGATCGCGCGGTGTTGATTCGCCTGCAGTCGCGCGATGATCAGCTAAAAGCACAGGCGGCCATTAAGCGTGTGATGGGCGATGATTACGTGGTTGCATTGAACATGGCACCGACCACCCCGGAGTGGTTGCGGTCCCTGGGTGCAGGCCCGATGAAGCTCGGCTTGGATTTGAGCGGCGGCGTTCATTTCTTGATGGAAGTGGACACCGATGTTGCCGTGAACAAGCGACTCGATGGCTACATGACCGATATCAAAACCCGTTTACGCGAAGACCGTATCCGCGGCATCGTGACGCTTGACGGGCAGCGTATTCAGGTGCGTTTCCAAGATGATGCCTTGTATCAATCAGGCAGTGCGTTGCTGTCCGATCAATTTCAAAATCTGCAGCGCAGTCGTGAAGAGGGTGATAACGGTGAAGTCACTCTGGTGCTGTCGCTCAGCCCATCAGAAATCACCGAAATTGAAAATCATGCAGTGAGCCAGAACTTGACGACATTGCGCAATCGCGTCAATGAGTTGGGTGTTGCCGAGCCCTTGGTGCAGCAGCAGGGCCGTAATCGCATTGTGGTGGAATTGCCCGGTGTACAGGACACGGCAGAAGCCAAGCGTATTTTGGGCAAAACGGCAAATCTGGAGTTTCGACTGGAGGCCAAGCCCGACGCGCCGGCATGGGAGCGTGAATCGTTTGCGTTCCGTGATGCATTGCAACAAGGGCGCATGGCGGATTTGGAACGCAAAGTCATTATTAATGGCGAGCAAGTATCGACGGCATCAGCATCGTTTGATGAAAACGGTTCTCCACAGGTCAATATCAGTTTGGATGGCCAGGGCGGCAAGCAAATGCATCGCGCAACCCGCGGCAATATCGGGCGCAATCTGGGTGTGTTGTTTATTGAGCGCAAAACCCGCACACGCTATGTCACGAATGCACAGGGTGAAGAAACGGTGATTCGTGATAAGTACGACGAGAAAAAGATTATCAGTCTCGCCACGATTCGCGACGCATTGGGTGTGAGTTTCCGCATTACGGGTTTGGACAGTCCGGCAGAATCCTCGGAATTGGCGCTGTTGTTACGAGCGGGCGCTTTGGCTGCCCCCATGGATTTTATCGAAGAGCGCACCGTTGGGCCGTCATTGGGCAAAGAGAATATTGATTTGGGCATTCGCTCCATTCAGATCGGCATGTTGCTGGTTGTGCTGTATATGGTGGCGGTGTACCGCATTTTCGGCGTGCTCTCGAATATTTCCTTGCTGGCCAACCTGATTTTGCTGTCGGCGGTGATGTCGATACTGTCAGCCACCTTAACCTTGCCGGGTATTGCCGGTATTGTGTTAACGCTGGGTATGGCGGTGGATGCCAACATTCTTATCTTTAGCCGTATTAAGGAAGAATTGAAAAACGGGTTGCCGCCGCAGTCAGCAATCAATGCCGGCTTTGATCGAGCATTTTTGACAATTTTGGATGCGAACTTAACAACGCTGATCATTGCGTTAATTTTGTACGTGGTGGGTACGGGGCCGATTCGAGGGTTTGCGGTCACGTTGTCGGTCGGTATTTTGACCTCCATGTTCACGGCCATCATGGTGACGCGTGCACAAGCCAATTTGATTTACGGCTGGCGTAAGCTGGACCGACTCACCGCATTGGATATTTGAGGAAGCATCATGAAGACCATTCTTCAGGAACACGTTATTGATTTTATGAAGTGGCGCAAGATAACCAGCGTGCTCTCCGTTACGGCGGTGTTGGTGTCATTGGTGTTTCTTGGTTGGCAGCAAGTCAATTTCGCCTTGGATTTTACGGGAGGTACCGAAGTGCGCCTGCACTTTCCTGTGCCAACAGAGCCTGCCATGGTGCGTCAGGTGGTTGCGGATATGGGTTTGAACGGTGTCGTCAAACAATACGGCTCCGAGCAGGACATATTGATTCAACTGCCCCCGGGCCTTGATGACGCGACAGTGCAGGCATTGATTGGCCAGCTGGGTAGCGGCAGTCAGGCACCGGAGGTGGGCAGTATTGATCAGGTGGGTCCGCAGGTGGGCGATGAGCTGCGCGAACAAGGTGGCATGGCATTGCTGGCAGCGCTTCTGCTGGTGATGGCATACGTCGCGTTCCGGTTCCAGTTTAAATTTGCCGTCGGTGCCGTGGTGGCCTTGGTACACGATGTGCTGATTACCTTGGGACTGTATTCGATCTTTGGTTGGGAATTTGACCTGACGGTACTGGCGGCCTTGTTGGCGCTGATCGGTTATTCGATTAACGACACCATTGTGGTCTTTGACCGCATTCGTGAAAATTTTCGCAGATACCGCAAGATGACCGCGCTGGAAATTTGCAACGTGTCGCTGACCCAGACCTTGGGTCGTACCATCGGCACCTCGTTGACGGTGGTGTTGGTGCTGCTGGCGATGTTTTTTGTGGGTGGCCCGAGCGTGCATGAATTCGCGCGCGCATTGCTGATAGGTATCTTTGTCGGTACCTACTCATCCATTTATGTGGCGGCCAGTGTGTTGGTCTGGATGAAAGCCAGCTCCCAGGATCTGGTGGTCCAGGAGCAAAATCGTAAAGATCTTGAAGAAGGCGTGGTGTAGTCGCAGCCGAGCTTAGGCTTTTTGCAGGTGACCCAGCGTTGGCTGGATTGCCTGCAGCATCGGCTTGAAGCATTTCGGCGTGGCGCATACCACGTTGCCGCTCTGCAGGTGCCCGGAGCCTCCGCAGACGTCGCCAATCAGTCCGCCGGCTTCTTGTACGAGCAGCGCGCCTGCGGCAATGTCCCATTCGCTCAAGCCGATTTCCCAGAAGCCATCCAGGCGGCCAGCCGCCACATAAGCCAGGTCCAGTGCTGCCGCGCCGGCGCGACGAATGCCGGCCGTTTGCAAGGCCAGTTTGTCCAGGCTCTGCAGATAGGCAGGCATCTGATCTTGGGAGCGTGATTTAAAGGGAATGCCGGTGCCCAGCAATGCGCCATCCAGCGATTTACGGCCGGACACGCGAATGCGCTTGCCATTGAGTTGTGCGCCGCGACCGCGACTGGCGAGAAACTCCTCGCGACGAATGGGGTCAATCACCAAGCCGTGCTCCAGCCGGCCTTTGTGGTAGCAGGCGACTGAGATCGCGTAGTGAGGAATGCCACGCAAAAAATTGGTGGTGCCATCCAGAGGGTCAATGACCCACAGGTAATCGTTATCGCGATCATCAAGGGTCGGTGCGCTTTCTTCAGCGAGAAAGGCGTGGGTCGGGTATTTTTCTTTCAGGGTTTCGATGATGATGCGTTCGGCTTCGCGATCGACTTCCGAAACATAATCGTTAACGGACTTGGACTCCACATTCAGGCGATCGAGGCGTTCGCCGGCACGTACGATATAGTCAGCGGCTTCGCGGGCGGCACGCAGGGCAATAGTCAGCATGGGTTCCATGTGGGTGTCCGTCAGGTCTGGTAAAGAACAAAGGCCGGCGATTATAACAGATGGCTGCGTGATGCCATCATGGCGTTGCTACAATGCGCGCTGAGGACAGAGGGGTAGAGCATGCAGGCGTTGGAAAAAATTCGCATTGTGCTGGTGAACACCGTGCATTCCGGCAATATCGGTGGTGTGGCGCGTGCCATGAAAAATATGGGCCTGCGTGATTTGTGGCTGGTATCGCCGCAACGCTTTCCGGATCCGGAAGCCAGTTGGCGAGCGGTCGCGGCGGCCGATGTGCTCGATAACGCACGCGTTGTGTCCACGGTGGATGAGGCCATTGCCGATTGCGCACTGGTGATCGGTACCAGTGCGCGTGAACGAAAGATCCCTTGGCCGATTGTCGAACCTCGTGAATGTGCCGGTGCTGCATTGGATGTGACGGCGCATCAGCAGCCGGTGGCTATTTTGTTCGGGCGTGAGGATTACGGCCTGAATAATGAAGAGCTGCAGCGTTGTAATGTGCACGTGACGATTCCGACCGATGAGGCCTACAGCTCTTTGAACTTGGCGATGGCCGTGCAAATTATCAGCTACGAGTTGCGCATGGCGGCCTTGGCACGGGAGGGTATTGAGCACCCGATGCGCTGGGACCAGCCTTTGGCCACATCGGATGACCTTGAGCGCCTGTATGCACATTTCGAGGCAACGGCGATTGCTGTCGGGTTTCTGGATCCTGAGCGCCCACGGCAGCTGATGCCACGGATGCGGCGTTTGTTTTCACGCTCCCATATGGATGTGATGGAGCTAAACGTCTTGCGCGGTATGTTGGCGGCCATGGATCACGCGCTCAGTCAGCAGGGGGATGGGGGATGAGCGTGGAGCTTCTGTTGTTTACCCATTAGAAAGTTATGGTAATATGCGCGCCCACCGGCAGTACCCCCCCCATCCGTAATACTTGATAAAATTACTTGGTTATTGCATACTGAAACCCTGCTTGAACGCTGAGGAATATCAGTCATGAGATTAACCACCAAAGGTCGCTATGCGGTTACAGCCATGCTGGATCTGGCCTTGAATGCCGGCTCCGGGCCGGTCAGCCTGGCCGACATCTCCAGCCGGCAAGAAATATCCCTGTCTTACCTTGAGCAGCTGTTTGCCAAACTGCGGCGCCAGGGTTTGGTCAAGAGTGTGCGCGGTCCGGGCGGAGGCTATCAGCTCAGCCGGTCAGCAAACGAGTTGTTTGTCGCCGATATTATCGATGCCGTTAACGAAAACGTGGATGCCACGAATTGCGGTGGTCGTGGCGATTGCCAAGAAGGCGAGATTTGTTTGACGCACCATTTGTGGTGCGATCTGAGTGAGCAGATTCACGGCTTTCTCAGCAGTATCAGCTTGGGCAGTCTGGTCGAGCGTCGTGAAGTGCAGGCGGTCTCCGAGCGTCAGCAGCGCAAGGAGCAGGGCTTGGGTGTGGCGTCTGTCGAGACCAATATGCGCCCGTCGGTGTTGGCAGTGTCTGGCAAGTAAATATTTATTGATTCAAGAGGTTAGCAATGAAACTGCCTGTATATCTTGATTACTCTGCGACCACGCCGGTTGATCCGCGAGTGGCCGAGCGTATGTGTGAGTGCCTGACCCTGGAGGGCAACTTCGGGAACCCGGCCTCGCGTTCCCATCAATTTGGTTGGAAAGCCGAAGAAGCGGTCGAATTGGCTCGTCAGCAGGTGGCCGATCTGATTCATGCGGACCCGCGCGAGATCGTTTGGACCTCCGGTGCCACCGAATCCGACAATCTGGCCATCAAAGGTGCGGCGCACTTCTACAGCGGCAAGGGTAAGCACATCGTGACCTCGTCCATTGAGCACAAGGCAGTGCTCGATACCTGTCGCCAGCTGGAGCGGGAAGGCTTTGAGGTAACGTATCTGGAGCCCGATAGCAGCGGCTTGATTGTGCCGGCAGCGGTGGCCGCCGCTTTGCGCGACGACACGGTTTTGGTGTCCATCATGCACGCCAATAACGAAATTGGCACGATCAATGACATTGCAGCCATCGGTGCAATTACAAGAGAGAAAGGCATTGTATTTCATGTAGATGCAGCACAAAGCGCAGGTAAAATAGAGGTTGATGTGCAAGCCATGTGCGTCGATCTGCTGTCCATGTCAGCGCATAAGATGTACGGGCCAAAAGGTATTGGTGCGCTGTACGTTGGCCGTAAGCCGCGTATCCGTCTGGAGGCTCAAATGCACGGTGGCGGTCATGAACGCGGTATGCGTTCGGGCACATTGGCCACGCACCAGATCGTCGGCATGGGAGAGGCGGCTCGCATCGCCCGTGAAGAAATGCCTGCCGAGGCTGCCCGTACCTTGGCGCTACGCCAACGGCTGTGGAACGGCTTGAAAGACATGGAAGCGGTGCATCTCAATGGCGACAGTCAGCGACGTTTGCCGGGCAGTCTGAATGTGAGCTTGGCGTATGTTGAGGGTGAGTCCCTGATCATGTCATTGAAAGATTTGGCGCTGTCATCAGGCTCGGCTTGTACTTCGGCCAGTCTGGAGCCTTCTTACGTGTTGAGAGCGCTGGGCTTGAGCGATGAATTGGCGCACAGCTCCCTGCGCTTCTCGGTAGGACGCTTTACCACGGAAGCCGATATCGACTTTGCGATTGAAAAGGTGCGTCATGCGGTGCACAAGCTGCGTGAACTGTCGCCTTTATGGGATATGTACAAAGACGGCATTGATCTGGACAAGGTTCAGTGGGCAGCCCACTGACCAGAGGAGGGTAGTAAGATGGCATACAGTGAAAAAGTACTCGATCATTACGAAAACCCGCGTAACGTCGGCAAGTTGGATGATCATGACCCCAATGTTGGCACCGGCATGGTGGGTGCGCCTGCCTGTGGTGATGTGATGCGCTTGCAGATTCGCGTGAATGAGCAGGGCGTGATTGAAGACGCCAAGTTCAAAACTTACGGTTGCGGCTCGGCGATTGCTTCAAGTTCGTTGCTGACGGAGTGGGTGAAAGGTAAAACCCTGGAAGAGGCCCAGCAAATCAAGAATACCGAGATTGCTGAAGAATTGGCATTGCCGCCGGTAAAAATCCATTGTTCGGTGTTGGCAGAAGATGCCATTAAAGCGGCCGTGACGGATCTGCAGACCAAACGCCAAGGCAAGTCGGAGCAAGGTGCTGCATGAGTATCCAGATCACCGAATCGGCAGCCCGGCATATCGAGGCGCAGTTAAAGCAGCGTGGCAAGGGCGAAGGTATCCGCGTGGGTGTAAAAACCTCGGGCTGCTCCGGCATGGCTTACGTGCTGGAGTTCGTCGATGAGATCACGCCGGAAGATCAGGTTTTTGAAGGTTTTGGTGTGAAGGTCATTGTGGATCCGAAAAGCCTGTTGTACATCGATGGTACGGAGCTCGATTTTGCCAAAGAAGGGCTGAATGAAGGTTTCCGGTTTAATAACCCGAATGTGAAAGGTGAGTGCGGCTGCGGCGAAAGCTTCACCGTCTGATCACAGTCAGGACGATGCGTGGATACGACCCCCGTTTATTTTCAATTATTGGATTTGCCGGTTGCTTACGATATCGATGCCGCGTTGTTGGCCGAGCGCTATCGAGAGCGCCAGCAAGCCGTGCATCCGGATCGCCATGCAGGCAGTGGACCGGGCGAGCGCTTGCGCGCCGTGCAGTTTTCATCCGACTTGAATGCAGCGTATCAGTGCTTACGCTACCCCTTGAGCCGGGCGATCTATTTGCTGGATTGCGCGGGCCATCGAGCGAGCGCTGATCGCACGGTCAAGCAGGACATGGTGTTTCTGCAGCAGCAAATGCATTGGCGCGAGGCACTGGCCGATATGGCCGAGGCCGACAAGCCGCAACAGGTGCTGGATCGGTTGCTGGACGAATGCCAGCGTGCGGTGGAGGCCACTGAAACATCCTTCCGCGAAGCGTATGCCGCTCAAGATTGGGATGCCGCCATGCACAGTGTGGCACGCTGGCAGTTTCTGGAAAAATTTCGCGCTGAGCTGGATGCAGCCGAAGAACGCCTGATGGATGGCTAGATCATGGCTTTGTTGCAAATATCAGAACCCGGTAAAACGCCCGAGCCGCATGCGCGCAAGCGCGCGATTGGCATTGATCTGGGTACCACGCATTCGCTGGTGGCCAGCATGGTCAACGGCACGGTTGAGGTATTGAGCGATCAGCATGGTCGACCCTTGTTGCCATCGGCGGTGCACTACAGTGCCGGGGGTGTGCGCACGATTGGCTATGATGCATTGTCACGCGCAGCAGAAGACCCCCTGAATACCGTGGTATCGGTCAAGCGCATGATGGGCCGCGGTTTGGCGGATGTGCGCGGCCTTGGTCAGCAATTGCCGTACCGGTTTCTCGACAGCGAAGGCATGCCGTCGATTGACACGGCCGCTGGTCCGAAAAGTCCGGTTGCGGTGTCGGCTGATATTTTGAATGCCTTGGCCGTTCGGGCTCGCGAACTGTTGGCCGGCCCGATTGACGGTGCCGTGATTACCGTGCCGGCGTATTTTGACGATGCACAACGACAGGCAACGCGCGATGCCGCGCGGCTTGCTGACATTCCCGTGTTGCGTTTATTGAATGAGCCGACTGCGGCTGCAGTGGCCTATGGCCTGGACCGTGGTGGCGAAGGCGTGATTGCCGTCTTTGATTTGGGCGGCGGCACGTTTGATGTGTCTATTTTGAGATTGCATCAAGGCGTTTTTGAAGTATTGGCAACCGGCGGTGATTCGGCACTGGGCGGTGACGACTTTGATCAATCGGTTGCGGAATGGATATTGTCCTTGGCAGCCATCACGGAGCCATTGTCGCCGGTGCAATACCGTGCCGTGTTATCCGAGGCGCGCCGTGTGCGTGAAGCGCTGTCGGAGGAGTCGTCGGTGTTGGTTCAGTGCCCGTCGCTGGATTGGCATGGCGAGTTAAGCCGTGAGCAGTTGGAATCGCTGGTGCAGCATTTGATGGATCGGGCATTGCGCTCCTGCCGTAGAACCTTGCGCGATGCCGGCTTGACGGCAGCCGATATTGATCACGTGGTCATGGTGGGGGGTGTGACGCGCACGCCACTGGTGCGTCAACAGGTGGGTGACTTTTTTGGTAAGCCGCCCTTAGTGGATATTGATCCTGATCAGGTGGTGGCCGTGGGCGCGGCGATTCAGGCCGACGTGCTGGTGGGTAATCGCTCGGGTGATGACCTGTTATTGCTGGATGTGTTGCCATTGTCCCTGGGGATTGAAATTATGGGTGGGTTGATTGAGAAAATCATTCACCGCAATACCACGTTGCCGGTTGTACGCTCGCAAGAGTTCACAACGTACAAAGACGGTCAGGTCGCGATGGCGCTGCACGTTGTGCAGGGTGAGCGTGAATTGGTTGATGATTGCCGTTCGCTGGCGCGCTTTGAGTTGCGCGGCATTCCGCCCATGGCCGCCGGTGCAGCACATATTAAAGTGACGTTTCAGGTGGATGCCGATGGCTTGCTCAGCGTGAGTGCGCGTGAAGAAATCAGCGGTGTCACCAGTCAAGTGACCGTCAAGCCGTCTTACGGGTTATCGGAGGATCAAATTGCGTCCATGTTGACGGAATCGTATACGCACGCGGCCGATGACAAGGCGCGTCGGGCATTTCGTGAGCAGCAAGTGGAGTCCTCGCGTTTGCTGGAGGCTCTTTCGTCGGCATTGCAGCAAGACGGCGAGACCTTACTCTCCGGTGAAGAACGCCTGGACTTGGAGCAGGCGGTCGTGCGCTTGAGGGCTGCGATGGCCGGTGAGGATTTGACCGAGTTGCGTGCCGCATCGGATGCGCTGATTGCGTTGAGCGATCCGTTTGCCGCGCGACGTATGGATGCGCATATCCGTAATGCATTGAAAGGTCAGCGTGTGGATGATTTGGCTGGAGGGGTGAAGTCGTGACGCGAATTGTCGTATTACCGCATCAGTCGATATGCCCTGACGGTGCCGTGGTTGAAGCCAGTCCGGGTGAAAGCATTTGCGATGCCTTGTTGCGCAATGGCGTTGAAATTGAGCATGCCTGTGAGAAGTCCTGTGCATGCACGACCTGCCATGTGGTGGTGCGCGAGGGATTTGCCTCATTGGCACCCTCGGACGAGCTGGAAGATGATTTTCTGGACAAGGCCTGGGGTCTGGAGCCGCAATCGCGTTTGAGTTGCCAGGCCATTGTCGCGGAGCAGGATTTGGTGGTTGAAATTCCGCGCTACACCATCAATATGGTTTCAGAGCGGCATTAAGGAGCGTGTCATGAGATGGACCGATGTTCAGGAGATTGCCATTGCCTTGTGTGAAGCGAAGCCGGAGACGGACCCCCGAACGGTCAATTTCGTGGATTTGCGTGACTGGGTGTTGGCGCTGGACGGTTTTGACGATGACCCGGCCCGCTGTGGAGAGAAGGTCCTCGAAGCCATCCAGATGGCCTGGATGGACGAAGTCTGATGTAATGCTTCGAGCGGCCGCCTTGGCTGCTTTTTTCTATGAAAGTCATTGTTTTTTAGGGTAAAATCGCCGCTCTTCGATAGGGCGGTCCGGCGTAATGTCGCCTGAGGCCCATTCAATCATTGCAGTTGGAGGAGTAGTCCGGATGGCGGTCGAGCGTACCTTATCTATTATTAAACCCGATGCCGTTGGCAAGAACGTGATTGGCGATATCCTTGGCCGGTTTGAGAAAAACGGTTTAGCGGTCGTGGCGGCCAAAATGATCAAGCTGACGGCGACCCAAGCCGAGGGTTTTTACGCTGAACATAAAGGACGGCCATTTTTTCCGGCGCTGGTTGAATTTATGACGTCAGGTCCGGTGGTGGTGCAAGTGCTTGAAGGCGAGAATGCGATTGCCTTGAATCGCGAGCTGATGGGCGCGACAAACCCCAAAGAAGCCGCCGCGGGTACGATTCGTGCCGATTTTGCGCAATCCATTGATGCCAATGCCGTGCACGGCTCGGATTCTGCTGCATCGGCAGCGCGTGAAATTGCTTACTTTTTCAAAGACAGCGAGATCTGCTCTCGCTGACAGGTGACTCATGAGTACACCCTGCGACATGTCCGGTGATCGGTCTGGGCCTGAAAAGCCCAACCTGCTGGGCTTGTCGCGTGCCGAGCTGCGCGATTTCTTTGTGACACTCGGTGAAAAGCCTTTTCGTGCCAATCAATTGATGCAATGGGTGCATCAACGGGGCGTTGCTGACTTCGAGCAGATGACCGATATGGGCAAGGCCCTGCGGGCGCGATTGCAGGCGAGTGCCGAGATTCGGCCTCCCGAGGTAGTCAGCTGGCATGATGCTGCCGACGGTTGCCGCAAATGGATCATTCGCGTATCGGGCGGCAGTTGTGTCGAAGCGGTGTACATTCCGGAGCGCAGCCGCGGCACGCTGTGCGTGTCTTCGCAAGTGGGCTGCACGCTGGATTGCAGTTTCTGCTCGACAGGCAAGCAGGGCTTTCAGCGTGATTTAACAGCGGCTGAAATCATCGGTCAGGTCTGGTTGGCATCGCGTTCGCTGGGCAGTTTTGATGAGGGTGCTGCTCGCAGTATTACCAATGTGGTGTTGATGGGCATGGGCGAGCCCTTGCTGAATTTCGATAATGTCGTGGCCGCGACGGACATTATGCTCGATGACTTCGGATACGGCCTGTCAAAACGCAGGGTTACCTTGAGTACGGCCGGTGTTGTGCCGATGTTGAAGCGCTTGGGCGAGGTTTCGCAGGTGTCGTTGGCGCTTTCCTTGCACGCGCCCAATGATGCGTTGCGCGATGAGTTGGTGCCTTTGAATCGAAAGTATCCGATTGCGACAGTACTGCAAGCCTGTCGTGACTATTGGGCTGCCCAAGGTGATACCCATCGCGTGACGACGATTGAGTACACCATGATCGAAGGCGTGAATGATCACCCCAATCAGGCACACGAACTGGCGCGATTGCTGCGGGACTTTCCCTGCAAGATCAATTTGATCCCGTTTAATCCGTTCCCGGGTTCGGCATACCGTCGTTCACCCACGGTCTCGATCCAGGTGTTTCAGGAAATTTTGACGCACGCCGGTTATACCGCCACCGTGCGCAAGACGCGCGGCGGTGATATGGATGCCGCCTGCGGTCAATTGGTAGGACAGGTTGCTGATAGAACGCGCCGCAGCTTGCGTTATCAACAGTCCGGCGCTGCGTTGATTGCTTCATCGCCAGCCGATGATGTGCAGAGAGTAAACAAGGGAGTGCAATGATGATGTTACAGCGAATCCGGATAGGGATGGTGGTGTTGATAGCGCTGTTTGTTGTTGGGTGTGCTACGACCACCACCGTGAGCGGTAAGGGTGCCATCCCGCAAAAAACGCCGGATGAACAGGTTGATTTGCTGCTGGTTGCTGCCACGCAATATCTGTCGGCCAATGATCCTCAAAGGGCTAAAGTATTTATCGGCCGTGCTTTGGAGGTGAACCCGAAGTCATCGGAAGCACAAAACCTGTTGGCCATGGCCTTCTGGCAAACGATGGAACTTGATCTGGCTGAAGAGCACTTCAAGGATGCCATTCGATACGACTCGAATTTCTCCAAGGCGTATCTGAATTATGCCTCTCTTCTATACACGCAAAATCGCCAGAAAGAAGCTGAAAAGTATATCGATGGCGCATTGAATGACCCGCTTTACGATCAACGTGCCCGGGCCTTTATGATTCAAGGCATGATTCGGCAACAGCTGGGCAAGCATGAGCAAGCAATCGAATCCTTTCGGCGCTCACTGGCCCTGGATCGTACCAATCCTGCTGCCATGTTTGGTGTAGCGGTATCCGCCTATGAAATAGGAGACTACATTCAGGCCGAAAAGTATTACCGGCAAGGCCGCGAAAACAGTCAGGCCAGTCCCGACAGCCTTTTGTTGGGTATTCGTATTGCCGAAAAACTCAATGATGCCGATGCTAAAAGTAGCTATGAACTGGCATTGAAGAACCTGTTTCCCGATGCACCGGAAACGAAGTTGTATTTCGGAAAGGGGCAGTAAATTAATATGAAGTTTCAATCCCCCATACAGCGCCGCCGCTCTCGACAGATTCATGTTGGATCCGTGCCTGTGGGTGGCGATGCACCGATTAGTGTGCAGAGTATGACGAACACGGAAACTTGCGATGTTGTTGCAACCGTGGCGCAGATTAAGCGATTAGAAGCAGCGGGTGCTGACATTGTGCGAATTTCCGTGCCCAGCATGGAGGCCGCAGATGCGTTCGGTGAAATAAAAAAACAAGTTTCAGTGCCGTTGGTTGCCGATATTCATTTTGATTACAAGATTGCATTGGCGGTTGCCGAAAAAGGCGTGGATTGTTTGAGAATCAATCCGGGTAATATTGGTCGTGAAGATCGCATTCGCGAGGTGGTGGAGGCGGCGCGCTATCACGGGATACCGATTCGCATTGGTGTGAATGCGGGCTCTCTCGAAAAAGACCTTCAGAAAAAATACGGCGAGCCGACGCCGGATGCCTTGGTCGAATCTGCATTGAGGCATGTTGATATTCTCGATCGATTGAATTTCCATGACTTCAAGTTAAGCGTTAAAGCCTCCGATGTGTTTATGGCAGTCGCGGCGTATCGAAAAATTGCTACACAAATCGAGCAGCCATTGCATCTGGGTATTACCGAGGCTGGCGGCTTGCGCTCAGGCACGGTGAAGTCAGCCGTGGGCTTGGGTATGTTGTTAATGGACGGTATTGGCGACACCATCCGGGTTTCGTTGGCCGCTGATCCGGTGGAAGAAATCAAGGTTGGTTATGACATTCTAAAAAGTTTACGGCTGCGTACGCGCGGGATTAACTTTATCGCCTGCCCAAGTTGTTCACGGCAAAATTTTGATGTGATTAGCACTGTGAATGCGCTTGAGTCGCGTCTGGAAGACGTGTCCGAATCATTGGATGTGGCGATTATTGGCTGCGTGGTCAATGGCCCGGGTGAGGCGAAAGAGGCGGATATCGGCTTGACCGGTGGCACCCCGGCCAATTTGATTTATGTGAACGGAAAGCCGGATCACAAATTGGATAATGACCATTTGGTTGATTCGCTGGAGAAGTTGGTTCGCGACAAACTCGAAGCACGCAGGCAGTCGGTGATTGCCCGTACCGATCATTAAGTCAGGAGATTGTTGTGACAGCTGTTCACGCCATTAAGGGTATGCACGATATTCTGCCAGAGCAGACAGCGCTCTGGCGTCATATTGAGCGTACTGTCGCGGACGTGTTGCGCACATACGGTTACCGTGAAATCCGCTTTCCAATGCTGGAGTTTACCGAGCTGTTCAAGCGCTCTATTGGTGAAGTGACCGATATCGTTGAAAAAGAAATGTATACCTTCGATGACCGTAATGGCGTCAGCCTGACATTGCGTCCTGAAGGTACCGCGTGCTGCGTACGGGCCGCAGAAGAGCATGGCTTGTTGTATAACCAGATTCAGCGTTTATGGTATGCCGGCCCAATGTTTCGCTATGAGAATCCCCAGAAAGGGCGGCAGCGCCAATTTCATCAAGTCGGAGTAGAAGCTTTTGGAATGGAAGGCCCCGATATCGATGCCGAGTTGATTGCCATCACAGCAAAACTTTGGCAGCGCTTGGGTGTTGCCGGTGCGTTGCGATTGGAGATTAATACGATTGGTACCGCAGAGAGTCGCGCGGCCTACCGTGCGGCCTTATTGAAGTACCTTGAACCGCATAAGGCCGAGTTGGACGAGGACAGTCAGCGCAGGCTGACCACCAATCCATTGCGCATTCTGGATAGCAAGCATCCGGGGACGCGCGCCATTGTGGCCGATGCTCCGCGCATGAGCGAGTATCGCGATGCCGAATCAGCCACCCATTTTGAAGTCTTGTGTCAATTGCTCGACAGCATCGGTGTCAGTTATGTCGTGAACGAGAATCTGGTGCGGGGTCTCGATTATTATTCGCGTACCGTGTTTGAGTGGGTGACGGATGATTTGGGCGCACAAGGTACGGTGTGTGCCGGGGGGCGTTACGATGGTCTGGTCGAGCAGTTGGGCGGTCGTGCGACACCGGCCGTGGGGTTTGCGATGGGCATGGAGCGTCTGTGTCTTTTGTTGGAGGCCTGCGGGCAGGCACCCAACTGCGACGAAGCGCCGGCTATTTATTGTGTTGCGGTAGGCGATGCAGCCAGGGCAGAAGCCTTTGCATTGACCGAATCGGTTCGTCAGTTACTGCCGGCATTGGTTGTACAGCATAATTGTGGCGGTGGCAGCTTTAAGTCACAAATGAAGCGAGCCGATCGCAGTGGTGCACGGCTGGCATTGATTCTGGGCGACAATGAGGTTGCCGAAGGTCAGGTGGCAGTGAAATGGCTACGTGAGCGTGAAGGGCAGGCGGGTCAGCAGTCTGTGGCACGTCAGGAGTTGTTGGCATGGCTGTCCACGCACTTGGCAGACCTGTAGAATAAGCGCCTTGTTTTATATTGGTATCGACAAGCTTGGGAGTTGCGTGTGAGTTCCTATCAATCCGATGATGAACAAATTGAAGCCCTGCATAAGTGGTGGAAAGAGAATGGTCGCGCCTTAATCACAGGCGTGGTGCTTGCGGTGGTGTTGGTGTTGGGCTGGGATGCATGGAAACAACAAACAGCCAAGGCGCAAGCAGAAGCTGCCGTGTTGTATCAGAGTTTATTGGATACGGCGGGTAATCCCGGTAGTGTATTGGATGATGTGGCGTATACCACGGCAGCCCATTTGGCCGAGCGTCTTCAGAACGATGCGGCACGCACGGCTTATGCAACCTATGCTGCATTGTTGATGGCGCGTGTTCATATCGATCGCGGCAATCTGGATGAGGGTTTGGTGTCGTTGCGTTGGGCGAGTGAGCATGCGGCCGATGAGACGTTGGCGCAGCTGGCTCGCTTGCGTGCATCGCAAGTGCAGTTTGCATTGGGGCATGCCGATGAGGCATTGGCCGGGTTGGCAACGTTGCCAGCCGATAGTTACCTGACGCCGTTGGCCCTGCAGCTGAAGGGTGATATTCAGGTGTCACGCAATGAACGTCAGCTTGCGCACGAATCCTATCAGGCCGCGATGGACTGGTTGGCAGCGCATGACGAAAATCCGATTCGCCTGCTGGAGGTCAAACGGGATGCCTTGCGCATTGCCGAGGCGTCAGCAACGGTACCGGTTGCCGGACCATCGCCGGATCAACCTTGATGAATAATCGCGCTCATAGGACCGTGTCGCTGTTGTATCGAAGCCTCGTGCTCGTGGGTCTCTGTGGTTTGGTGGCGTGTTCTAGCAACGAAAAAGCGAATACCCCGGCAGAGTTGGTCGATTTTGATGCCACATTGAAAATCGAGAAGCTCTGGTCGACCGGTGTCGGTAATGGTCAGGGTGATGTGCTCAGCGCCTTGGTTCCGGCGGTGAGTGCGGGTGCGGTATATGCGGCTTCCGTTGATGGTGATGTGGAAGCTTATGATTTGGCTTCGGGTGATGAGCTTTGGAGCATGGAAGTCGGTTCCGCGCTCAGTGCCGGTGTTGCCGTGTCGGGGGATCGGTTGTTCGTCGGCACACAAGCCGGTGAAATGGTTGCCTTGCGTTCATCCAGTGGCGAGTTTTTATGGGCGACCGAGCTGGGAAGCCAGGTGGATTCTGCACCAACGGCTGATCGTGAGCGGGTTTATGTCCAGACGGTTGATGGCAAAGTGATTGCGCTGGATGCTGAAACCGGTTATCGCCTGTGGGCGTATGACGGCCAGCAGCCCGTGTTGACTCAGCGTGGCACGGCAACGCCGGTGCTCGATGGGGATACCCTGTACACGGGGCTGGATAACGGCAAGGTGATTGCGCTGGATGCGCGAACAGGGCAAATGCGCTGGGAAGGTCGCGTGGCGGTGCCGCAAGGTCGCAGTGAAATTGATCGCATGGTGGATGTGGATGGCAGTCCCTTGGTGGCGGCTGCCCGGGTGTATGCGGTGAGTTTGCAAGGTAATCTGGTGGCCTTTAATCGTTCGTCGGGTCGGCTGGAATGGCGTTTTCCTGCCTCCAGTTATGTGGCGCTGACCGAGGGTTTTGGCAACCTGTATCTGGTTGAAGGGAATGGTGCAATCAAAGCGTTGAACCCGGAGAGTGTGCTGCAGCGCTGGGAACAGGGTGCCTTGTCATGGCGCGGACTGACGTCAGCGGTGCCTATCAGTGGTTATTTGCTGGTCGGTGATCGGGAAGGCTATATTCATGTGCTGTCACAGGTTGACGGCAGTTTTGTGGCTCGCTTTGAGCTCGACAGCGATGGCGTGAACGTCGCCCCGGTGGTATCGGATGATATTGCGCTGGTTTACGGTAACAGTGGCAAATTAATGGCTTTTCGTCTGGCTCCCAAGCGCTAAGCTGGGCCAGGGTAAATTGAAATGATTCCTGTATTGGCCTTGGTTGGCCGCCCCAATGTGGGCAAATCAACACTGTTCAATCGTCTGACCGGAAGCCGGGATGCCATTGTGGCTAACTTCCCCGGGTTAACGCGTGATCGCCAGTATGGTGAGGCGACCATTGAAGGCCGTCGTTGTCTGTTGATTGATACGGGCGGTTTGTCCGAAGCGGATCATGGTGTGGATGCCTTGATGGCTCAGCAAAGCTGGCTGGCGGTCGAAGAGGCCAGTGCCGTGTTGTTTATGGTGGACGGTCGGGCAGGTCTGACGCCAACCGATGAGTGGATTGCCAAGCGTCTGCGAACGATGGGCAAGCCGTTCTTTCTGGTGGTGAATAAAGTGGATGGCGTTAACCCCGACACGGTCACTGCCGAGTTTTATCGATTGGGTGTTGATGAGATTCATCCCATTACAGCCACGCATGGACGCGGCATTCAGGATTTGATGAGTCAGGTGCTGGCAGCAGCCGCACCGGAAGAGGCGGCCGATGAAGCACCGCCGGAAGATCAGGCCGGCATTAAAGTGGCGGTGTTGGGTCGGCCGAATGTGGGCAAGTCCACATTGATTAATCGCATGCTGGGTGAAGACCGGGTGGTTGCCAGTGATGTACCGGGCACCACGCGTGACAGTATTTATATTCCGTATGAACGTAATGGCAAGCAGTACACCCTGATTGATACCGCCGGCGTGCGTCGACGCGGTCGAGTGACCGAGACGGTCGAGAAATTCTCTATCGTAAAAACCTTGCAAGCCATCGAGGACACGCACGTCGTGGTGTTGCTGATTGATGCCAGTGAGGGGCTGGTTGATCAGGACATGCATTTGATGGGGCAGGTGCTTGATAGTGGCAAAGGGTTGGTTCTGGCACTCAATAAATGGGATGGCTTGAGTGCTGAACAAAAGCACCATGCAAAATCCGAGATGGATCGGCGCCTGCAATTTCTGGATTACGTGGATGTGCACTATATCTCGGCATTGCATGGCACGGGCGTAGGCCACTTGTACCGCTCGATTGATAAGTCTTATGAAGCGACCACCATGGTCTTGTCAACGCCCAAGTTGACGCGCATTCTGGAAGATGCCGTGGCGCATAATGCACCGCCCGCCGTACAGCACCGGCGCATTAAGTTGCGGTATGCGCATCAGGGCGGCACCAGCCCGTTGCGTATTATTATTCATGGCAATCAGACCGAGCACGTGCCGACGAATTACCGGCGTTATCTGGAGAAGACCTTTCGTGAGGCCTTGCGATTGCGGGGAGCGCCGATTCTGTTGCAGTTCCGCACGGGAGAGAACCCCTTTGAAGGGAAGCGCAATCCACTGAGTGATCGTCAGAAAGAAAAACGTCGACGGCTGATGAAGCATGTCAAAAGTAAAAAGCGATAGCCCTGCTGTTTCATTGCCCGATCTGGATTCGCCCCAACGCATTCGAGAGTTTCTTGATGATTTCTACGGCGCTATATTAGCGGATGCCGTGTTGGCGCCTGTTTTTCTGGAAGTGGCCGGCATCGATTTGCGAGTGCATCTGGGTCATATTCAAGCCTATTGGGAAAAGCTGTTACTCAGCCACGACGGCTACCATCGTCATACCATGAATATCCATCGTGCGCTGCATGCTAAAAAACCGTTGACCGACGCCGAGTTTGACCGCTGGTTGGGTTTCTTTCAAAGCACCATTCACGCGAATTTTGCCGGGCCTTATGCCGATCGCGCGTTATTGATTGCCAACCACGTTGCAGCCAACATGAAAGAGCACATTGTACGAAAGCCAGCAGATTGAAAGCCGCGCACAACAAGTGTGACGATGATCACGTACTGATGATCGGATCGTACGGCCGGGCTCGGGTGGACTATGCTGGTAATAGATGCTTTAAACGGAATGTTGTGGAGTCCGTCATGCTCACTGTTCACGAGCGTCAGCGTACAGGGCAATGCGGGTTGGTTAAAACGCTGCGTCCGGATACCTGCCTTAATTATGAATGCCTGTTGGATTTGGTGGCTTTGCTGGAGTCGACTGTACCCATGGGCGGGGCGGTAGTGCTGGATCTCATTGATACGCGCTATGTCGATAGTTCAGGCATTGCAGCCTTGCTGCACATCGTTCGTCACTTGCAATGTGCCGAACGGTTGCAAGTCATTCATTGTGATAGTTCCGTCAGTGCGATTTTCAAGAAATGCCATCTGGATCGCTGGGTGACCATTCACCATTAAGCGCTTTCTGGTATTGGATATTGAGTTAACGCACAATATGCCCCCGGTTTCATGCCGAAGGGCTTCTTTATGGTTGATATTGCGATTGCCTTGTTTGCACTGGGAGTGATAGCAGGGCTGGTCAGGTCTGATATTGCGCTCTCGAAAGGCACCTACGATACGCTCAGCATCTTGTTGATGTTCGCCATTGGTTTGAAAGGCGGTGTTGCTTTGTACGGCAATTTAAACTGGAGCATGGTGCCCGAATTGCTGGCGATTTCGGGTTTGGGCGTATTGATTCCGTTGGTTTGTTATCCGGTATTGCGTCGTCTGGTGCAGCTGAATGTGGCCAACAGTGCCAGTCTGGCAGCGCATTATGGCTCGGTCAGCGCGGGTACCTTTGCTGTGGCATTGGCCTATGTCGAGAGTCGCGGCCTGCCGATGTCACCCCAAACCACCCTGTATCTGGTGTTGCTGGAAATGCCGGCCATTATTACCGGGATTTTCTTGTTCCGGCATTGTTCGGATTCAACCGGCGATTGGGGCGGGTTATGGCGTGAAGCGTTTACGAGCCGGGGCGTGGTGCTGTTGGTGGGGGGCGTGGTGATTGGTTTTGTCTACGGACCACAAGGCACTGCGCCTATTGCGCCCTTGTTTGTGGGCTTGTTTAAGGCTCTGCTGGCGTTGTTCTTGTTGGAAATGGGCTTAACCACGGCGCGTTTTATGGCGGAATGGAAGCGAGATCAATGGCGACTGGTGCTGTTTGGTTTGCTGGCGCCCCCGATACTGGCTTCAGGGGGGTTGGCTTTGGCGCTGGTATTGGGTCTGCCTGCAGGCAGTGCGGTGTTATTGACCGTGCTGGCAGGCAGTGCTTCGTATATTGCGGCACCGGCTGCAATTCGCCATGCCATTCCAGAGGCTGATGTAGGCATGGCTATGTTTGCGGCCTTGGGGTTAACATTCCCCTTGAATGTATTCTTGGGTATTCCCGCCTATCATTGGATCGTGATGCAAGGACTAGGATTATGAGTAAAAATCAAGGCGCGCCGGTGGTGGCCGTGGTGATGGGGTCGCGTTCGGATTGGGAGACGATGTCAGCGGCCTGCGATGTGCTGGAGCGTTGTCAGGTTCCTTATCATGTCGAGGTTGTATCAGCGCATCGCACTCCAGCGAAATTGTTGGAATTTGGGCAGAACGCTGAAGCCAGCGGCTTTAAAGTCATTATCGCCGGAGCCGGTGGTGCTGCGCATTTGCCGGGTATGTTGGCGGCTGTTACGCCGTTGCCGGTGTTGGGCGTCCCCGTGCAAAGTCGGGCATTGAATGGTATGGACAGTCTTTTATCAATCGTGCAAATGCCCAAAGGTGTCGCGGTGGGTACGCTGGCCATTGGCGAGGCGGGTGCTTACAACGCAGGGTTATTGGCGTGTCAGATACTGGGCACACACGATGCCATCTTGCGTCAGGCAATCGTTGCCTTGCGCGCAGAACAGACCCGGTCTGTTCTGGATAAGCCGGACCCTCGCGCATCATGACAGACGCATTGCTGGTGCTGGGCACCGGCCAGCTGGGCTTGATGATGGCGCAAGCCGGGGCTGCGTTGGGCATTAGTGTGGATCGGCTCGATATCGCGGAAGGCCTGCTTTATCCCGGCACATCGTCCTATGCGCTGCCGGTGATGCCAACGCAGGTGCGTGATCGCTATGCGCAGGTGACCGTGGAGCGCGAAGACCTTCTGGAAGACCCCCTTCTTGTGGAGTGGGTGCCGCAACTGATGAAAGAGACTGTCGGCTGGGCAGGTCTTTGCCGTCGGGATTGGCAAAAATCGTTATTGGATGCCTTGGGTCTGGCTACGGCACCATGGCATCGGCTGGCGAGCAGCGATGACCTTGATCGTGCCCGGAGCGCTTGGGGTGGGGTCGTCATCAAGCGCTCGCGGGGCGGCTATGACGGGCGGGGTCAGTGGCAGTTGCGTGACGGCCAGCCGGCAGGGCTGCCTGACGATGTCTACGGTCATGCCATTGCAGAAGCCATGATTGACTTCAGTGCTGAAGTCTCTCTGGTGGGTGCCCGCACCCGTGAGGGACAGTGTCTGTTTTACCCCTTGACGCAAAACTGGCACGACCAGGGTATTTTGCGTGTGAGTCATGCTCCGGCACGTGCAGCGGTGGATTGGCAGCAACAAGCCGAAGCCATGCTGAGCACCCTGATGCATGGCGTTGATTATGTGGGCGTGATGGGGATGGAGTGTTTTGTAACGGATGCGGGTTTGTTGATCAATGAAATAGCGCCCCGGGTTCATAACTCCGGGCATTGGACCCAAGCCGGCACCGATCTGGATCAGTTTGCGCTGCATGTGCGTTGCCATTGCGGGGTGCCTGTGCATGCACCCAGAGTGCGGGGTGAAAGCCTGATGGTGAATTTAATTGGCCACCCATTAAATAAGGACCTGTTGACTGCCGATGGCGTGGATCTGCATTGGTATGGAAAAGCCGTGCGCCCGGGACGAAAATTAGGGCATGTCAATGTGCAGGCGCTGAATCGGTCAGCGTTGCTGGAGAAGGCGGGGGCATTGACGCCATTGCTGGATGTCGAGGCGCGAGCAGTATTGACGGATGTTCTGCAGGCGCTGACTTAGGTTAAACCGCTGTCGCGTAAAACCTCGTTTATCGGGCGCTTGAAACCGACAATGCAGCGTCGTGTGCGTTTTTCGTAAATGCCGGCGATCCGTCCACTCCCGGCAATCAATTCAATCAAATCGGTAAATCCTGCATCGTGCATGGTATCAATGAGTGCGCGGTAAGTCGGGTGCAGTTCGGCTGTGTATTTGCCCTCGCCACTGCGGGCGATGTCTTTGTTGAAAGCGGCAATATAGGCCGAGACAGGTTCTTTGTGGCATACGGTATCAATCACCGCAAAATCCGTGCACCAGTCGTAGGTTTTACGCACTAGCGTAATCGGGTCAATGACGTGGTAGAGCAGCCCCAGATTCATGACGGCGGTAAAGGGCCCGCTGGGTTGCCAGCTCATGATGTCCGATTGAATGAACTCGATAGCAGGCAGTTGATAGTGCGCCTGAAGAAAACGCGCTTGGCGGATATTTTCATCACGCAACTCCACGCCGGTGACGCGCTGAACCCCTCGACTGGCCACATCGAATGAGAAAAACCCGCTATGGCAGCCCATATCCAAAACGGTACTTTGCGTAATCCGTGTGCCGAGTAGCTTGGCAACGGTGTTGCTAATCAGGTGTGAGCGACACACCATGCGATTGCGGGTCACATTATTGTCATTGGTGGTCAGGCCCGGGGATAACTGAAACCAGAAATCCCAAGGCTCCAGCGCGCTAATCTGTTGTTTGAGTTCGGCATGTTGATCCGTCGGGTGGTTCATGAATGCCGGTAAATCTTCCGGGCAATGACACACAATGCGTGGCAGTAGGTGCTCGTCGGGTTGTAAGCCGATGTTCTGGGTGTGATGTTGCCAGTGGGTGTAGCGTTGCGCGCCTTGTTCCAGTGCCGGCAAGTTATCGGTAGACCAGCCATCAATACGGGTGTCCAGCTGAAAGTGGGCTTTTAATGGGGCAAGGTTCATGCGGCGATTCACAAGGCTGTGTGATGGAAGGGCATACAATAGCATCGTCGTAATAAATATGACAAAAAAGCCCAGTTACCTATTGAATATTGCTCATAAATCCCTAAATGATCGAATTTGCCAATGAGCTGGTGGCAAAAGTCATTGCCTTTACAGCCCTCTAACGCCAATATGTTCAGCCCTAGATGGTGGCTTTGGGTCTGTATTCCTCAATCGGGAAGGCTGGCTTGAGTCTGGTTGTGTTCACTACTGAAGGAGAGGGTTCATGTCTCAGGCAGACGATGTCCTGCGTGCCGAATTTGATCTCGAATTTACCTATACCCGTACCACCGGGCCGATTATTGGGCGTTTCTTGACGGAGCTGCGCGATGGCAAGCTGGTTGGTATTAAAGCCAAGGACGGTCGCGTGCTGTGTCCACCACAGGAGTACGACCCGGTGACGGCCGAAGACCTGGACGAATTTGTCGACTTGGCCGAGACGGGCGTGGTCACGACCTGGTGCTGGGTTAAGGAACCTCGCAAAAAGCATCTGTTACAGAAGCCGTTCGCTTGGGCATTGATCAAAGTGGATGGGGCGGATACGTCGATGTTGCATGCTATTGATGCGGGTTCCGAATCAGCCATGAAGACCGGTATGAAGGTCAAGGTACGCTGGGCGGCTGAGCGTGTCGGTCGCATTACCGATATCGCCTGTTTTGAACCGGCCTGATAACGACGATCAAGGAGATATTCATGAGTGATGAAAAGCCCATGGTGGAAGGCTTCGAAGCCCCCATCAGCTTGCACTACACCTTTGCTGCCGGTCATGCGATTTCAAAGTTTTTGCACTCGATTAAAGAGGGTAAAATTGTCGGCCAGCGCTCACCGAAGACCGGTAAGGTCATCGTGCCGCCGCGTGGTTCATGCCCTGAGACAGGCGTGCCCACAACAGAAGAAGTCACACTGCCGGATACCGGTACGGTCATTACTTTCACCGTCATCCATATTCCCATTCCGAACAACCCGATCAAGCCGCCGTTCATTGTGGCCAATATTTGTCTGGATGAGTCTGACCAGACATTTATTCATCTGGTCAGCGATTGTAAAAATGAAGAGGTTCAAATCGGTACGCGCGTGAAAGCCGTATGGAAGGACCCTGCTGAATGGGATTACTCCATGGATAACATCAAATACTTCAAGCCATTGGATGAAGCTCCGGTGGATATTGAGAAACTCAAGGCCGAGCGCCTGAAAGCAGTGGAGAAATACCGCCATGCGTGAAGTAGCCATTATTTCTTATGTACAGACGCCCATGCGTCGCGATGCAGGTGCCAACAACGACGTTGAAATGTTGATGCCGACCTTGCAGGAAGCGTTATCCAATGTAGGTATGACGCACAAAGATATCGACTTTACCTGCTCGGGTAGTTGCGATTACTTGGGCGGTGCAGCGTTCGCATTCGTCAGCGCTGTTGATGCATTGGGTGCGGTGCCTGCTATTGCTGAATCGCACGTTGAAATGGATGCTGCTTGGGCACTGTATGAGGCGTGGCTAAAAATCCAGTGCGGCAAGGCTGATACAGCGTTGGTGTATGGATTCGGAAAATCTTCGCACGCGAATTTACCGAATGTGCTCTCGTTGCAGATGGATCCGTACAGCGTGCAGCCGTTGTGGCCAGATTCTATTTCAATGGCTGCGCTGCAAGCCCGTGCCTTGCTTGAGAGTGGTAAATGCAGTGAGCGCGATATGGCTGAAGTGGTTGCCAATAGCCGTCGCAATGCCAAGTCCAATCCGAAAGCGCAACTGAAAGGCGATTTCACGGTGGATCAGTTATTGCGGGAACCGACATTCGTATCGCCGCTGCGTAAGCACGACTGCTGTCCGATTACCGATGGTGCCTCGGTGATGATTTTGGCGGTTCGTGAAAAAGCTGAAAAATTCTGCAAGCGTCCGGCATTCATTACCGGTATTGATCACCGGATTGATGCACACGGTCTGGGGTTGCGTGACTTAACGGTGTCCGAGTCGACGCGTATTGCAGGTGAAAAAGCCGGTGCTAATAAAGGGCCGATTGATGTTGCTGAATTGTATGCGCCATTCAGTCATCAGGAGCTGATCTTGCGTGATGCATTGGGCCTGGATGCAACAAAAACAAAAATCAATCCTTCTGGGGGCGCATTGGCCGGTCACGTGTTTATGGCGTGCGGTTTGGATCGTATTGGTGCAGTCGCAACGCGCATCATTAATGGTGAGGCAAATCGTGGTGTGGCGCACGCTACTTCCGGGCCTTGTTTGCAGCAGAATCTGGTTGCGGTATTGGAGGGGTAAGTTATGGCAAATGCATGTGCAGTCGTTGGTGTGGGCCAATCGTCCCGTTACCGCAGCAAAATTAAAGTCAGCATTGCCGGCCTTGTTCGTGAAGCAGCCCAAGAAGCGCTGAAAGATGCAGGATGCACCTGGGCTGATATTGACGCGGTTGTTTTGGGTAAGGCACCGGATTTTTTTGAAGGTGTTTTGATGCCGGAAGTGTATTTGGCCGATGCGCTGGGTTGCGTGGGTAAGCCAATGTTGCGAGTGCATACCGCCGGTTCTGTGGGCGGATCCACTGCAATTGTAGCGGCATCCTGTGTGCAAAGTGGTGCGTTCAAACGTGTGCTGACGGTTGCATTCGAGAAGCAGTCTGAATCAAACGCTATGTGGGCACTGTCATCGCGTCAGCCATTTTCACCGCACTTGAATGCCGGTGCAGGCGGTTTCTTTGCACCGATTATTCGGGAATATATGCGCCGTTCACAGGCGCCAGTGGATATCGGCTGCAAGGTGGCATTAAAAGATCGCACCCATGCATTGCGCAACCCGCGTGCGCATATGCATGAAAAAGCCGAAGACCTGGATCTGAAGAAATACATGGATTCATTCATGCTCTGGGAGCCGCTGCGCTTCTCGGAAGTGTGCCCGTCATCGGATGGTGCTTGCGCCATGGTATTGGCCAGCGAAGATCTGGCCAAAAAATCACCGAACCCGCCGGCCTGGATCCATGGTGTGGCGATGCGTTCAGAGCCCACCATGTATCCGTGGCGTGAAGAGGTGAATCCTCAAGGTGGTATTGCTTGTGCGAAGGATGTCTATTCCCAGGCAGGCATTACCAATCCGCGCAAAGAAATCGATATGGCCGAGGTTTATGTGCCGTTTTCCTGGTACGAGCCGATGTGGTTGGAGAACCTCGGCTTTGCCGATGTCAACGAAGGCTGGAAGTTAACCGAAGCGGGTGCCACCTTCATCGATGGTGGCGATATTCCCTGGAATTGTTCGGGTGGCGTCTTGTCGTCCAACCCGATTGGTGCCTCGGGCATGATTCGTTTCGCTGAGGCGGCGCTGCAGGTGCGTGGGATGGCCGGTGATCATCAGGTTGATGGCGCCAAAACGGCCTTGGGGCATGCCTATGGTGGAGGTTCGCAGTTCTTCTCCATGTGGATTGTGCGTTCCGAAAAGCCCTGATTCTCATTGGGCACTTTGAATAGCCCGCCAGTGACGGCATAATCACTGGCGGGCTATTTTGTTAAAAAGACTGATATCTGGAAGAGACGTTATGACGAGCAAACACTTCAACATCGCTGATTTATTTGAAATGGTTGTGGATGCGGCTCCTGAGCGTGAGGCGTTAATTTGCGGCGAGCACCGCGACACGTTCAAAAGCCTTGAAGAGCGTTCGAATCGTATGGCCCACTATTTGGCAAGCCAAGGCCTGGGTGCTGGCGATCATATCGGGTTGTATATGTATAACTGCAACGAATACCTTGAAGCGATGATGGCGTGCTTCAAAATTCGTGCAGTGCCTATTAACGTCAATTACCGTTATGTTGATGATGAATTGCTGTATATCTTTGATAACGCGGATATGGCCGGTCTAATCCATCATCGCGAATTCACCCCTTGCATCGATAAAGTGCGTTCGGCGGCACCGAAGTTGAAGGTGCTCGTGGCCGTGGATGACGGCAGCGGCATTGATGCCGGTGTTATTGGCTCGGCTGATTATGAGAAAGCGATGGCAAGCTCTTCGCCTGCGCGTGACTTTGGCGAGCGCTCCGATGATGACTTGTTTATTTTGTATACCGGCGGTACGACCGGTATGCCTAAAGGTGTGATGTGGCCGCATAAGGCCGTGTTCTTTGCTGCGATGAGTGGTGGTGGTGCTTTTACTGGCAAACCATGTGAAAAACCGGAAGACATCGTTGATCGGATGATGAATCCGGGTATCAGCGGCATTGCGTTAGCGCCGTTGATGCATGGTGCGTCATGGTGGTATGCCTGCATCATGCTATTGGCTGGTAATAAAGTGGTGCTTAATCACCATCGTAGCCTGAAGGGCGAAGAAGTCTGGGATATTGTGGCCAAAGAAAAACTCAATTCGGTCCAAATTGTTGGTGATGCGATGGCCATTCCGCTGCTGGATGCGTTGAATGAGAACCCTGGGCGCTGGGATCTTTCCAGTGTGTTTAGTATCGGCTCGGGTGGTGCGGTGTTTTCTGATGCCAAGCAGGCCGATTTCAAGAAAGCATTTCCCAATTGTTTTGTCATGAATGCCTTTGGTTCATCCGAGTCAGGTCAGATGGGATCTGATAGCGGCCAGAAAAAGGGCGATAACGGATTGGGCAATGTGGTTAGGTCACCGTATATGGATGTGATTATCACCGAGGGTGACGGTGCGCCGCGCCATGCAAAACCGGGCGAGACCGGCATATTCTCGCGCTCAGGGCACATCCCGCGTGGTTATTACAATGACGCCAAGAAAACGGCAGAAACGTTTATTAATGTGGATGGAAAAATCTGGCTGTTAACCGGCGACGAAGCAAAACTGGAAGAAGATGGTCAGTCGATGACGATTTTCGGGCGGGGCTCTAACTGCATTAACTCCGGCGGTGAGAAAATTTTCCCCGAAGAGGTTGAGCAAGCTCTGAAAGCGCATCCGGATATTTATGATGCGCTGGTGATCGCGATGCCTCATGAGCGCTGGGGCAGTCAGGTGGCTGCTGTTATTTCTACACGGAATGGTAAAAAACTGACGTTGGAAGATGTGCAAGAAAAAGCACGTCAACATGTCGCCGGTTACAAAATGCCGCGCCAGCTGCACATCGCCGATGAAATTGGCCGTCAACCGAATGGCAAGCCGGATTACAAATGGGCCAAGGCATATGCTGAAAGCCAAAAAGGTTTGGTTGAATAATTTATTCAGACATTACTTGCGGAGAGTTTCTTATGTCGAATTTTGAAGCACTGGATATCAGCACCAAAAATTGCACCATCGAAAAAGACGGCCATGTGTTGGTGGTGACCTTGAATCGCCCTGAAGCTAAAAATGCACTGAGCAGTCAGATGATTTTAGGCATGTACAACGCATGGCGTCGGCTGGATTCGGATCCGGATCTGCGGGTGGCCGTATTGACGGGCAAGGGCGATACCTTTTGTGCCGGCATGGATTTGAAATCCGGAACGGACGGTGATGCCGATGCTGCGATGATGCAGGAAAAAATGAAAGAAGTGCCGGATCTGCACTGGCAAGCACTGTTGCGTCACAATCAACCGATGAAGCCTATTGTGATGGCCGTTGAAGGTTATGCGTTGGCCGGAGGCACTGAAATTTTGCAGGGTACGGACATCCGTGTGGCCGCAGAAGATGCCACCTTTGGTGTGACGGAATGCAAGCGTGGGTTGTTTCCGCTGGGGGGCTCAACAATTCGCCTGCGTCGACAGATTCCTTATGCATTGGCAGCCGAAATTTTGTTGCTGGGTCGCCATGTCACGGCGCAAGAGGCGTTGAGTTGGGGTCTGATTAATCGCCTCGTGCCAAAAGGTAAAGCTCTGGAAGAGGGTTTGAAGATTGCTCATGAAATTGCCGATGAAAACGGCCCCTTATCAATCCAGGCCATTGTGAAGTCGTTGCGCGAGAATCAGCATAACTTGTCAGAAAAAGAAGCCTTGGCCAATGAAGAGCAATTGGGTTGGCCCGTATTCGCATCGGCCGATGCCAAAGAAGGCATGCGAGCCTTTAAGGAAAAGCGCAAGCCGGTTTTTCAGGGTAAGTAAGCGAGTGACTGAATAGACAAACCCCGTGCCGTGCGCGGGGTTTGTTGTTTCTGGAATCAAGGAGAGTGTGATGGGGCCGTTAAAGGGTATCCGGGTTGTTGAAATGGTCGGTATTGGTCCTGGCCCTTATGCGGCGATGTTGCTGTCCGATATGGGCGCTGAAGTCATCCGCATTGATCGCGCGACAGCCGGCCCTGCGAATGCGTGGGACGTGCTCACGCGCGGCCGCAAGTCGCTTGCCGTGAACTTGAAGTCTGTTGAGGGCAAAGAAGCTGTTTTAAAATTATTGGAAACGGCCGATATCTTGATTGAGGGTTATCGTCCGGGCGTCATGGAAAAGCTTGGTTTGGGGCCGGACGTATGCCTTGGGCGTAATCCTAAATTGGTGTATGGACGCATGACGGGTTGGGGGCAATACGGGCCGCTCGCTCAATCCGCCGGGCACGACATTAATTATATTGCGATCACCGGCGCACTGGCATCGATTGGCCGGGCGGGTGAGGCACCGGTGCCGCCATTAAATCTGGTGGGCGATTTTGGGGGCGGAACCCTGTTCTTGGTGGTCGGGATACTGGCCGCGCTATGGGAGTCGGCTCAATCAGGGCAGGGGCAGGTGGTTGATGCGGCTATTAGTGATGGAACGATTTCGTTGATGTCAGCGGTGCACTCGCTGGTCAGTATCGGCTTATGGAATGACGAGCGGGGAACCAATCTTCTTGATGGCGGCGCCCCCTTTTATGATTGTTACCAATGTGCCGATGGGGAGTGGGTCGCGATTGGAGCGGTTGAGCCGCATTTTTTTGCACAGTTATTAGAGAGGATAGGGCTGGCTGCTGTAGAGACCGCAGGCGGCGATGCGCTTCAAGGTTTCGACGCCCAGTTTGATCGCGCGCGTTGGCCTGCCCTGCGAGAAAGCTTAAGAAAAACATTCGCGAGCCAGCCGCGCCAGTATTGGTGTGAGCAATTGGAGGGCAGTGATGGCTGCTTTGCTCCGGTTTTATCGATAAAAGATGCGCCATCGCATGCGCACAATCAGGCCCGACAAGCCTTTATTGAACGGCATGGTGTGGTACAGTCGGCACCGGCGCCACGTTTTAGCCGGACGGCCTCGGAGGTTCAGGGCGACCCGGTGGCAGTGGGTGCTCATACCGAGCAGCTATTGATTGAATTGGGTTATAAGCCTGCTGAAATCGAACGGATGAAGTCAGCGGGTACTGTATTGCAGGGGGATGCATGAGCGATACCGAAACCTTCCAGTTGTTTGCGGAGATTGCGCGCAAGCGCCGCTCGGTGAGAGCCTTTCATAAAGAGCCGGTGCCCGAGTCTATTTTGAAAGCGGTCTTTGAGGTTGCACAGACAGCGCCATCGAATTGCAATACCCAGCCCTGGCAGGTGCACGTGGCATCCGGTGAGGTATGCGAGCGATTGCGCTCACGCATTTCAGCCGTGGCAACGGCAGGACAGATACCGACTTGGGACTTTCCTTACGACTTTAATTATCCCGGGGTGTATCGGGATCGGCAGTATGCGGCTGCCCGGACCCTGTATGAAGCATTGAATATCACGCGAGAAGACAAGGCGGGTCGAACGGCTGCATTTAATCGGAATTACACGTTTTTTGATGCGCCCCATGTGGCATTTTTGTTTTTGCCGGAGCCCTTTGGATTGCGAGAGGCCGCTGATCTTGGCATGTATGCGCAAAACCTTATGTTGGCCTTAACCGCGCATGGCATTGGTAGCTGTCCGCAGACGGCGCTTAGTTTTTACCCCGATATCGTGCGCGATGAATTGGGTATCGCTGCGGAGCAACGCCTGTTGTTCGGTTTATCGTTCGGTTATGCGGATGAGTCGCACGCGTCAGCCCTTGCGCGCACCCGGCGTGCGGCATTAAGCGATATTGTTACTTTCCATTCTTGAGGCCTTCTGATGCCGGATACCATTTTGCAGGAACTGAGTGATGGCGTGCTAGTCATCACATTGAATCGGCCGCACAGAAAAAATGCATTCAACAATGAACAGTGGCATGCCTTTGCCGATGCGATGGAGTCAGCTCAATCGAATGATCGCGTGAACGTGGTGGTGATTACCGGCGCAGGGGGGCATTTCTCTTCGGGTGTCGATCTGGCCGAATTTGGTGGTGAAGAAGGCGCCAAGCCTTTCGAACGGGCTTCGTGGGCAGTGATGAATTTTGACAAACCTTTGATTGCTGCGGCGCCGGGGGTGGCGATTGGCGGCGGCGCAACCCTGTTGTTCCATTGCGATGTTGTGTATGTTGGCGAAAGTTTGAAAATGCGGCTTCCTTTTGTGAATTTAGGGTTGGTGCCCGAGTGGGCCAGCAGCTACATGTTGCAAGTGAATATTGGCGCTCGCCGCGCGGCAGAGCTGTTTTATACGGCAGAATGGATTAATGCGGAGCGTGCAGTCGAAACCGGCATTGCAACGCGTGCGTATGCCGATGATGCGTTGCTGGACAAAGCAAAAGCCAAGGCCGCTGAAATGGCGCAATGGCCCGTACGGTCATTGCAAGAAACCAAACGGTGCTTGAAGGTCGCGCATCAGGCCGGTATTCAGGCCGCCGTGGAAGTTGAGATGGCCGGTATGCAGAAGCAGGCGGGTAGCCCCGAGAATATCGAGGCAGTGATGGCGTTTATGGAGAAGCGCCAACCCGATTTTAAAAAGTTGCTGACGGACTGACTTATTCGCCGCGCTCGGGGAACGGATCCATCAACTTTTCGGCAATGGTTTCCAGTACGGCTTTGCGCTCGGCGTCATCGGCATCCGGGTTCAGTGGTTTGGCGGCACTGCGTAGCCAAATTGCCTTTCCTGAGCGTGTATCAATAGCCCCGATGATTAATTTGCCTTTCTGATAGAACTCAATGCCTTCGGGTTGTTCCTTTTTCCAGTCGGTTCTGCGTTCCGGTAATGTGTCGCGATCAAAGCGCCATTCCACACCGTATTCGGCGGCGGCAATCTCATTCGCCTGATAGAGCTCTCTTTTTTCAGGCAGGATCATGATGCGATAATCGAGCTCCATGTCAGCGCCCTTGGTAAGCTTTTCGTAGCCTTTTTCAGCCATGATGCGATCGACCTGCACACGAAAAAAACGGTGCATCAAGTCATTGGTGTCATCGGCCTCAGGTTTCTCGACGTCGGGCATCAAGGCCCATTGATAGGTTTTCATGCCTTTGAGCAGAAGCGGCTTTTCGCGCAAGGTTTCGGTTTCAATGCCCGAGCAGGCAGTGATGGCTAATACAGTGATCAGAGTTAAAACCCAGCGCGTCATGCCGCAATCCTCAAATGATTTCAATTGCAACGGCAGTCGCTTCACCGCCACCGATGCACAGGGAAGCAATGCCTTTTTGTTTTCCGTAGCGCTTCAATGCATACAGAAGAGAGACGATAATCCGCGAGCCCGTGGATCCGATCGGATGACCTTGTGCGCAGGCGCCACCATGAATGTTGACTTTGGCATGATCAAGCTTCAAATCCGCTATCGCCAGCATGGTGACCATGGCGAAGGCTTCATTGATTTCAAAAAGATCCACCTCGTCGATCTTCCAGTCGGTGCGTGCCAGTAGTTTTTTGACGGCGCCTACCGGGGCCAGCGTGAATGCTTCGGGAGCTTGTGAATGGCGTGCATGACCGGCAATGCGTGCCAACGGTTTTAAGCCGAGCGCTTTGGCACGCGATTCACTCATCAATATCAGTGCCGAGGCACCATCAGAAATCGAGCTGGCATTGGCAGCGGTAATCGTGCCGTCTTTAGCGAAGGCCGGTTTTAGCTGAGGGATCTTTTCCATTTTGGCTTTGAGCGGTTGCTCGTCATCGGTCACGACAACATCGCCCTGGCGCGTTTTGATCGTAACGGGTGCGATTTCGTCGGTGAGCAAGCCTTCTTTGATGGCGCGTTGTGCACGCGTGAGAGATTCAATGGCAAAGGTATCCATGGCTTCGCGAGTCAGGCCACGGGTATTGGCCGTTTCTTGAGCGAAGCTGCCCATGGGGCGGCTGGTAAAGGCATCTTCCAGACCGTCAAAAAACATATGGTCTTTCAGTTCGGTGTGACCGGTGCGCACGCCGCTGCGGGCATGCGGCAGAATATGGGGGGCATTGGTCATGCTTTCCATGCCGCCAGCGAGGACGATATCGCAAGAGCCGGCACGAATTTGGTCGTGAGCATAAATCACGGCTTGCATGCCAGAGCCGCACAATTTATTGAGTGTGACGCAGCCGGTTGAGGCGGGCACGCCGGCGTGAAGGGCGGCTTGGCGCGCAGGGCCTTGTTTGAGGCCGGCGGAGAGCACGCAACCCATAATGACTTCATCAATTTGTGCAGCATCAATGCCGGCGCGTTGAATTGTCTCAGCAATGGCCGTGGTGCCGAGTTCAACGGCCGATACTCCGGAGAGGCTGCCTTGTAAGCCGCCCATGGGGGTGCGAGCAGCTGCCACGATAACCACGTTTTCCATGCTGGGGTACCTGCTTTTTCGTGAAAAAACGAGAGCCGGCATTTAGCCACAGGGGGGGCTGTTTCACAAGTCGCGAGCACTGAACAGCTTGCCGCGTACGGCTTCGCGATAGGCTTTGGGTGTACGTTGCATGGCCTGACGAAAACAAGCACCGAAATGACTGGGATTATTGAAGCCGCATTGCCAGGCAATTTCACTCAAACTCAGATCGCTGTGCTTGAGCAAGTCACGAGCACTGTCGATACGCAGACGGGTTAAGTACTGATGGGGTGATTCAGCGACGGCCTGTTGAAAACGGCGATGAAAGGTGCGAACGCTGATGCCCAATAACGTGGCCAATGTTTCAAAACGTATTTTTTCAGGCAGGTGCTCGCGCAGCCAGTCTTGTGCTTGAGCGACCAGCTCATCGTGGTGTACATGGTGGCTTTCAGCGCTGTAGAGGTTTTGTTCGTAGGGGCTGCGAATTTCAGGTGAAAAATGGCTTTCGACTTCGCGGGCGGTGTCCAGATCATAGAGTTCTTGAATGAAATGAATCATGAGGTCAGCGACGGCGTTAATGCTGGCCGAGCAATACAGGCTACCCGAGCGGGTGATCAGGTGGCGACGTTGCAGGTGTACGTTTGGATAGTGCTGGGCAAAGCGTTCGAAATCATGCCAATGGGTGGTGGCGGGTTTGCCGTTCAGCAGGCCGGCACGCGCGAGAAAGCCGGCACTGGAGCCTGCCGCGCAGATGCGGGTGCCGGCGGCATGGTGTTGGCTCAGCCAGTCGAATAGGGCCGGGTGGCTGCGCAGTGCGCGATCCGGGTTGCGCCAGAGTGCCGGTAACATGATCAGGTCGGTTGCGCCGGGCGCCGGCAGCGGGTTTTCGGCGCGCAATATCAGGCCGCTGGCCGTCGTGACTTGGTGGCGACGCGTGCCGGAGCAGTGGGCCAGCACAAGCGGCTGGCTGTGTCGATGCCGCCGCCGGTAGACGTTATCGGCAGCGTTCAGCATTTCCGCAGTCAGTGTGATGCTGGAGGCCAGGGCTTGTTCCAGGATCAGTAGCGTGGCATGCGGCATAAATGACCCTTTTTTTATAAAGAATGTCACTTTTATTATATTGATAAAGTCGTCATTTGCCTAGAATCAGCAGCCATGATTGGAGCCGGCCGGTTCCTGCTTTTAAAGGAGTTGTCATGCGCGCATTGCCAGTGATTACCGGATTTGGGGGTGTGAACGCCGCAGGCCGCAGTGGCGGGCACCATGCTTACCGGCGCATGGTGATTGACGCGCTGCCAGAGGCCTTGGCCGAAGAGACATGGCAAGACCTGGCGGCCTTGACCGGACATAGCCTGGATGCGGACTGGTTATCGGCCAATACCTTGGTGCGGCGCATTGGCAGTGAGTTGTTTGATACCGAGCAAGTGCCCATGAATCGTCGCCTGCGCTTGCAGCCGGGGCAGGGCGAAAATCAGGTATTTGTATTAAAAAACATGATGCTGCCGGAGGTGTTACCCGCCGGTTGGCAGGTGAAACCATTGGATGACAAGCACAGTCTTGTCACGGTGCACGGTGATCTTGAGGTGTTGTTGCCGGACATGCGTGCCGTGACGGTACGGTCAGCCGGTCAGTTGCCCACGGGCTTCAAACCGGATGCGTTGTATCAGTCGCGCAATCACCCGCGCGGCATTCAAATGACGGTATTCGGTGCCTCCGATGCATTGGGTGTGCTCGGTATCGATTGGGAGCAAATACGGTCACGCGTATCACCGGATCGCGTGAGTGTGTATGCGGGCAGCGGTATGAGCCAGCTCGACCCGAACGGTAATGGCGGCATGATGACCGCGCGGCTGATGGGCAAAAAAGTCACCTCCAAGCATTGCCCGTTTGGTTTTGCCGAGATGCCGGCGGATTTTATCAATGCGTATTTGCTGGGCAGCCTGGGAAATACCGGCACCAGCATGGGCGCTTGTGCTTCGTTCCTGTACAACCTGCGTATGGCAGTGAGTGATATTCAGACGGGTCGTGCACGGGTTGCGATTGTCGGTAACAGCGAAGCGCCGATCACGCCGGAAGTGATGGAAGGCTATGCCGCCATGGGTGCCTTGGCCACCGACCAGGACTTGCTGGAACTCGATGGCCGCACTGAAAATCCGGATCATCGCCGCGCGTGCAGGCCTTTTTCGACGAACCGTGGTTTTACCATTGCCGAATCAGCGCAATTCATTGTGTTGATGGACGATGCCTTGGCGCTGGAATTAGGCGCCACCGTGTACGGTGCCGTCAGTGATGTGTTTGTGAATGCCGACGGTTTCAAAAAATCCATTTCAGCGCCCGGTGTCGGTAATTACCTGACGATGTTCAAGGCGGCGGCGGCGGCGCGTTCATTGATTGGTGAAAAAGCCTTTCGGGAGCGTAGTTTTGTGCAGGCACACGGTACCGGCACGCCGCAAAATCGCGTGACGGAATCCCATATTCTGAATGAAACCGCGCGCTTGTTCGGCATTCATCATTGGCCGGTTTCGGCAGTAAAAAGTTATCTGGGGCATTCGATCGGTGCGGCAGCCGGCGATCAACTGGCCGTGACCTTGGGTGTCTGGGCACACGGATGGATTCCGGGCATCAGTACGATCGATCACGTGGCGGATGATGTGCACGCAGATTATTTACGGATTGATGCTGCGCATCAGGAGGTGGGCGCGCAAGGCATGGACGCGGCCATTCTGAATGCCAAAGGATTTGGTGGCAATAATGCCAGTGCCTGCGTGTTGGCGCCGCACGTTGTTCAATCCATGCTGCTGAAACGGCACGGGGCGACTGCCATGAAGCAGTGGCAGGGGCGTAATGACAGCGTGCGCGAGGCAGCGTCGGCTTATGATGTGAAGGCACGCTCAGGCCAGGCCATGCCGCTGTATCTGTTTGATCACGGAGTATTGGAAGGTGATCAGTTGCAATACGATGCGCACGGTGTGCGTGTGCCGGGTTACGAACAAATCGTGAGTCTTGATGTTCCGAACGATTACCAGGATATGCTGGATTAAGGAGACCGTAATGGCCACTGAAGCAAAGTACAGTGTTGTGATTGATATGCCGGTTGATCAGGCGTGGAATAAGCTGCGTGATTTATCGCAGGCGCATCATTACGTGCCGGGTTTAACACGTACCGAAATGACCACAGAAGCCCGCGAGTGTGTTGGTGCCAGTCGCCGTGTGTATGGACGGCAGTCGGGAATGAAAGTAGAAATGGATGAAACGGTCACGCAGTGGCGCGATGGCAGTGGTTTTCGTATCCGCCTGCACAAAGGTGAAAAATCCGCGCCGCCGTTCAAGGACGGCTGGTTTGATTACAGTGTGGCGGCCGAAGGCGATAAAACACACCTGACCTGTGTGCTGGGGTTTACCATGCCGGGCGGTCCACTGGCCGGCTTGTTTGAAAAATTACTCAAGCCCATCATTGCCGGCAGTGTGCGTCAGGTCGCACTGAGCTTGAAGCATTGGTATGAAACCGGTACCAAGCCGACCGATGCCGATCGCCGCCGTTTGCGCCAGCAGGGCTTCTGATCGCATGCCTTCAGCCATTTCGACAAACCCGGTGATATTGCGTGTGCCGGGTTTTTTGCATTCGGCCCAACTGTATGTGCACAACGACCGCGATACGGTGATTTCACCCGTGTTGCTGCGCGACCAATGCTGGGAGCCACTGGAATCAGAGGTGCTGTGTCGCGCACTCAAGCCGGGTGATGCCGTGCTGGATGTCGGCGCGAATATAGGTTACTTCACCATGCTATCGGCATTGTCGGTGGGTGATGGGGGGCGTGTGTGGGCTTTTGAGCCAGAGCCTTTTAATGTCGATCTGTTGCAGCGCAATGTGGTGCTGAATGATGTGCATCAGGTCGAGATTGTTGCTGCCGCGTTAGGTGATCATGCAGGCGAAATGCCACTTTTCTTATCGAGTCATAATGCCGGTGATCATTCACTCACGGCAGCCGCAGACCGTGATGCCGTGGTAGTAAACGTGATGCGAGGCGATGACTGTCTGCCAGCAGATATTATTGTGCAGCTGATTAAAATTGATGTGCAAGGTGCGGAGCCTGCGGTGCTGGCCGGTTTGTCGGCTGTTATTGAGCGCAGTTTGCCTGATGTGCGCTTGATGATTGAATTCTGTCCGCAGGCCATGGATCGTTATGCACCGAACAGCGCCGATCAATTGTTGGTGTTGTTGCGTCGTTGGGATTTGCCGATCTACGTGATTGACCACTGGCGCAATGCCTTGGTGGAGACCACGGTCGCTTATTTAAATGACTGGTTGCGTGCGTGCAGGGCAGAGTCCGATGACGAAGGGTTCTTTAATTTGTTGATTGGTGAACCGCCAGAAGGGATCCGGCGGTTCACCGTGTGCGGATGTTAGATGCAGCCTAAAACATGGTGCCGGGGTTGTCGCTTTCATCCACCACCACTTCCAATGACATGCTGTTGCTTTTTCCGCCTTCACTGTTGAGTTTGCCTTCATCGGCCAGTTTTATTTTCAAGCGGACGTTGTTGGCCGAGTCAGCATTTTTGATGGCTTCATCCAAGCTGATGCGCCCTTGTCGGTACAGGTTAATCAAGGCGTTATCAAACGTTTGCATGCCGGCATTTTGTGATTTTTCCATGATTTCTTTAATGCTTTCGAACTCGCCTTTTAGAATCAGGTCTTGAATCATGGGCGTGCCAAGCAAAATTTCAACGGCGGCGCAGCGCTTGCCGTCGACCGTTGGGATCAGTCGTTGCGACACAAAAGCGCGAAGGTTCATGGATAAGTCCATCAGCAATTGATTGCGTCGTTCTTCGGGGAAGAAGTTGATGATGCGATCAAGTGCCTGGTTGGCATTGTTGGCGTGTAAGGTTGAAATGGCCAAGTGGCCGGTTTCGGCAAATGCCAGCGCGTGCTCCATGGTTTCACGATCACGAATCTCGCCAATCAAAATCACATCGGGCGCTTGGCGCAAGGTGTTTTTCAGCGCGTCTTGATAGCTGCGTGTATCAACACCCACTTCGCGTTGATTGACGACGCAGCGTTTGTGCCGGTGCACGTATTCAATCGGGTCTTCAATGGTGATGATGTGCCCGCCGGCAGTGCTGTTGCGATGATCAATCAAGGCTGCCAGTGATGTGGATTTGCCGGAGCCGGTTGCACCCACGAACAGTACCAGGCCTCGTTTGGTGGTAATGACGTCTTTTAGCACGGGGGGCAGGCCGAGATCGTCGAGTTGCGGAATGTCCATTTTGATGTTGCGTGCGACGATGGAGATTTCATTGCGCTGGCGAAAAATGTTCACACGAAAGCGACCGACTTGGGGAATGGAAATAGCCAAATTCATTTCCAGTTCGCGTTCGAATTGCTGCTGTTGCTCTTCGTCCATGATGGCCCAGGCAATGTCTTTCACTTTGCCGGGTGGCATGGCTTCTTTTTCCAGTGGTTTCAGCGTGCCATGGAACTTGGCGCAGGGTGGGGCGCCGGTGCTGAGGTAGAGATCCGAGCCATCCTTGGCAGAGAGGATTTTCAAATAGTCATTAAATTCCATGGATGCACTCCTGGAGCTGTCGTTATTATGAATAGCCGGGTAAGGGCACTACGGAAACACCTGACTATAGATAGACTAAAAATGGATTTTTTGCCAATTGATTCACAGTTTGCGCGCGGTCAATGACATGGCGCCAGATGTCTTTATACTAATTAAATCAATGTGATAGCGATAAGGGTTCAATTATGACGCACGACTCTTCTGCTGCCAGTGAAGAAGCGCTTATTTTGACCGAGGACGGCTTCCCGCTGATTCATAATGCCAGGGAGCTGAAAAGTTTCATTTGCCAGCCGGGCCGTCAAGAGTACAAGCCCATTGGCCGGTTGCTCATTGAGGAATCGTTGATTACCCCGGAGCAGCTTCGAGCGGCGCACCAGCGAGCCCGCAATGGCCGTTCGGGTGCCGACCTGATCAATGCCCTGAAGGCTCTGGGTCACGTCTCGGATGCCGATATCCGGCAGGTCATGATCCGGCATCTGCAGCTGCCTTGGGTCAAACTGCGTGACTTTGATGTTCAGCCGACGATCGTGAATTTATTGCCCGTCGATGTGGCTCGCCAACGGCATGTGATGCCATTGATGGAGTGCGGGCAGCGGCTGGTCGTTGCCATGGAAGACCCGTTTGATAACGAGGCATTGGACGTGCTGCATTTTGTGACCGGGCACCCCATTGAGGTGGCCGTGGCCAGTCGGGGCGATATTGAATATGCGATTGGCAAGCATTATGGGTCGCATGATGTCGCTGACGTCATGGAAGAGATGGCTTCATCGGGCAGTGCCACCGAACCGGATGTCAGTGCCGAGGACATCTTGCGCATGGGGCAGGAGCGCCCGATTGTCCGTTTTGTGCAAAACCTGATTATGGATGCCATCCATGCGCGCGCTTCGGATATTCATATTCGGCCACGAGAGAAGACGGTGGATCTTTATTACCGTATTGATGGTTCGCTGGTAAAAATTCGCAGCTTTGACCGGGCGTTATTGCCTGCGGTGGTCAGTCGCATCAAAATTATCGGTGGCATGGATATCGCCGAGCATCGGGTGCCCCAGGACGGGCGCTCAAAAATTCGACACGATGCCAACACGATCGATTTGCGGTTATCGATTTTGCCCTCCATTCACGGCGAGAGTGTCGTTATCCGGATTCTGGATACGCAAGCCGGTTTGAGAACGCTTGATGAAATCGGGTTCACCGGGCCGGACCGTGACCGATTTACGGATTTGCTCATGCACAATAACGGCATGATTCTGGTCACCGGTCCAACCGGATCGGGTAAAAGCACAACGCTGTATGCCGCGTTGCAAAAATTGCGCGCAAGCAATGTGAATATTATTACGGTTGAAGACCCGGTTGAATATCACGTGGATGGCGTGGTGCAAATTCAGGTGCGGAATATTACCGGCTACACCTTTGCGCGGGCGTTGCGGCATATTCTTCGCCATGACCCCGATGTCATCATGGTGGGCGAAATTCGAGACCTTGAAACAGCACGCATGGCCGTGGAAAGTTCACTGACCGGGCACATTGTGTTATCGACTTTGCATACCAACAGTGCTGCGGCAACGATTACACGCTTGTTGGAAATCGGTATTGAGCCGTATCTGGTGAATACCAGTTTGCTTGGCGTGCTGGCACAACGTCTGGTGCGTTTGAACTGCGCGCACTGCAAAGAACAGGAAGCGGTGGATCCGCTGGTGCGTAAAATGATGAAGGTCTCTGAAGATGAGGTTTTCTGGAAAGGCAAAGGTTGTGGGCTGTGTCATGACACCGGCTATCACGGGCGTCGCGCCGTGTATGAATTGCTGTCGGTGACACCTGTATTGCGCCGCTCTATTGTCGAGGGAGCCAATGTCGAGACGATTGAGCAGCAAGCCATAGCGGATGGCATGACGCCATTGACACAGTGTGCTCTGGATCTTGCGCGAGCGGGTGAAACCTCGTTAGAAGAGGTGTACCGTATTCGTTTGCAATAAGGGATGTGCTCATGGATACGATGGATGCACTGCTGCAGCGTCACAGCTGCAATAAATTGACCGAGCCGGCACCGGATGCCGATCAATTACGCTTCATTCAGCAAGCCGCGCTGCGCGCACCCGATCATGCACGGTTACGACCGTGGCGTTTTCTGGTGATTGCCGGCGAAGGGCGCGTGCAGCTCGGTGACGCGATGGTCGATATTTTATTGGCCGATCAGCCATCGGCTGACGCCGATCAGCAGCAGCGCACGCGGGCCAAGCCGTTGCGGGCGCCGATGATAATTGTCGCGATTGCGCGCATTCAGAATCACCCCAAAGTGCCGGCAATGGAGCAAGTCTTGTCGGCAGGCTGTGCCATGCATGCCATGTTGTTAGCAGCATTCGCGCAGGGTTTGGGTGCTATTTGGAGAACAGGGCCGCTGGCGAGTGATACGCGGCTGCATGCCAAATTGGGTTTGGCTGCCGGTGAAACCATTATTGGATTCTTGTATTTGGGAACGCCGGCGTTATCGATGCCGGAAACGCTGCGGCCGGCGGTGGATGAGCACTTTAGTCATTGGCCTTGATGCCTTCGGCTTCGAGCAGGGCTGTTTTAACGGCTGGCCCGCCCCAGTGATAATGACCGATGCCTTGCACGGGCAGTACGCGGTGGCAGGGAATCCAGCCGCCCAATGGGTTTTGCCCGACGGCATGACCGACTGCGCGCGATGCGCCGGGTTGACCGATGGCGGCCGCGATCGCACCGTAGGTAACCAGCCAGCCTCTGGGAATACGCACTAATTGCTGCCAGACACGATGCTGGAACGGTGTGCCAACGGCAATCAATGTGCCGGGGGGCGGTTGTTGCTGCTGCCACGCATCAAGCCATTGGCGCGTTTGCGGATGAGCCGGTTTGGCCAAGCCGTTGCGTTGTTCGAGCTGCTGTTGGGCCATGGCCATGGCATTGCCTGCAAAGTGCAGTGCATAAAGGGCTGTCGGGGTGCAGCACAGTAGAACCGGACCGAATGCGCTGTGATGGGTATAGAGTGCTGGCGGTGTTTCGGGCCATTGAGGCTGCCACTGAATGGGTGGTGTCGGGCAGGCCGGCACGGGCTCTATGGCGGTACGGCCATGCAGGCCGAGTTTAAAGCCATACAAGGGTGAGCCGTTTATGAGTGGTTTGGGTACCATGGATCAGCATCTCCGGGAAATACATCGGGCTTTACACCCGCATCGCAGGCCGAATCCATTTGCCAGCGATCTGTTCAACAGTCGTTTTGCAGTATGGCATGTTCCTGCGGCCATGCAGCGTCAGCTATCGCGTTCGGGGTACGGATTTTCATCGGCCAGTCACGCACGGCAGCGCAATATTTGGCGGCATGTATGGGAAAATGCCGGGGTATTGGAGTTGCGACTGCAATGCCTGTGGCCGCTGTTGATGGCCTCGCGTGAACAGCGCATGAAGCAATGGCGCGATATTCAATGGTTTTGCGCACGCATCGAGAACTGGTGCGAGGCCGATTATCTGGCATCCATGACGGCTCAATGCCTGGAGCAACAACCCTCGAGGGTGTTGCCGGTTTTACAACGTTGGAATCGGCACCGCGATCCGTGGCTGCGCAGGCAATCGCTGACCGGTCTGTTTTACTACCAGCGCTTGCGTGGTCAGCAGCCACCGCTGGAGAGTGTGCTGGCGCATCTGGAATCGCAACTGGACGCGCCGGAGCACTATGTACAAAAAGCGGTAGGCTGGGTGTTGCGAGAGGCGTGGCAGGTTTATCCGCAACAGTTGCAGCGTTGGTTGGCCGGGCGGCTTGCGCGCATGCAGTCGGCCGCGTTAACGACCATGCTGGAAAAGGCCAATGCGGAAGAGACACGTGATTGGCGAATGCAGCATCGGCTGGCGCAGCGCTGATGATGGATAGCCTTAAAAGGAGGCATGATGCAAACAACCGTATTTACGACGCCCGTGGTCAATGCCGTCTTTCGCTGGTTGGCCAATGGCTGTCTGTGGCTATCGGGTTGGCGTGTGACGGGTGAGTTGCCGGTGAATGAACCGAAGTATGTACTGATCGGTGCGCCACATACGAGCAATTGGGATTTTCTCTTAATGCTGCTGGCTGTGTTGCATAAACGCATGGATATCCACTGGATGGGCAAGGACAGCCTGTTTCGTGGTCCGTTAGGGCCCGTGATGCGTTGGTTGGGTGGCATTGCCATTGATCGCAGCCAAGCCAATGGTCTGGTCGATCAAATGGTTGCGGTGTATCAGCAAAGTGCGGCCATGGTGGTGACGATCCCACCAGAAGGCACGCGTAAAAAAGTCGAGCGTTGGAAAACCGGGTTCTATTGGATTGCGCATAAGGCCGGCGTGCCGATTGTTCTTGGTTATGCTGATTTTGGCAGAAAAGAAGTGGGGTTCGGTCCGTTGTTTTATCCAACGGGCGACATTGCTCGGGACATGCCGCTGATCCAGGCGTTTTATCAGGATAAGCAGGCAAAGCACCCGGCGCTTTTCTAGAAGTATTTATTTTTGGCTATTTTTTTCTTGCGGTCGCGCAGCCAGGGATGTGTCCGGACACTGGTGTCGGCCACAAATTGATGGTTAATCAGGCTTTTTTCCGGCCGGCACTGCGCGTACTGAATGGATGCCAAGTCACACCAGGTGTGTACAAAATCATCCAGACTGTAGGGCCTGTCCAATCGCGTGTTCCATTGGTCGGTGCTGTGCCGTGCTTTCCATTCGGTTGATCCCCACACGAAAAATGGCACGGTGTACATGGCCGGCGTGGGGGCTAGTGCGTTTCTGCCGTTAAAATGCACAGTATCAAAGACTTCTTCGCCATGATCAGAGAAATAAACCAAAAATCCGTAAGGATCTTCTGCCTTCATGGTGTTGATTAATGATGCCAGCACGTGGTCATTAAACAGAACGGCATTATCGTATTCGTTGTAGAGATCGACATCGGCAGATGACAATGGAATGTCCGTGGGTGGGGTATCGGTGAATTGCGCATAGGATTCCGGATAGCGGAACCGGTATGACAGGTGTGTGCCAAGCAGGTGTACGACGATCAGTTTCTTTTTGGCAGGGTTTTTCAGGGCTTCGGCAAAGGGCTCCAATACGGAGTCATCGGTTTGTCGCGCACTTTGTGTGCGGTTGTTATTCATATACCAGGCTTGATCCGCTGTTTTTGAGAACGTCGTTAACAGGGTGTTGCGACTGGTGATGGTCTGCTGATTGGTAATCCAGAACACGGAAAAGCCCAGCTCTTTCATCAGCATGATGAGGTTGGCTTGGGTTTTGAAGGCCGTGAATATTTCGGAACGGTCAGAAAAATAAAAGGCACTGGTGATCGATTCAATGGTATAGGGGATGGCTGCGTTCACGTCATTGAATATCAACAATTCATTTTTCAGTGCAGAGAGTTCTGGGCTGGTATTGCGTGAATAGCCGTACAAGCCCATGCGTTGCCGATTGGTGGATTCTCCTAACACCAGCACATAGGTTTGATCGGGTGTGTTATCCGTGCTGCTGATTTCACCAATATCGATTTTATTCATATTCTTCAAAGTGGCTTCAACGCTGGCGATATTGCGCTGATAGGAGGTGTAATTCATCAACATATCCCACGGTGCTACCGAGGCCTGCCGATCCACAAGGCTGTTCCAGCCTAATGCCAGTGTTTTGTGTGATATGAATGGCTCCACGATGGTGAGTGCGATCAGCAGGCTCAACCAGAGGCGTTTTTTACTGGAGGCGGGTGCCGGCTGATAGCGAATCCATATCCAGACGGGTACCGCCAGATAGGCGACAAAGGCCGGTATCATCCAGAACCGGAAATAGGTATGAAAGAACTCGCTGCCCTCGTGCATGTTGGAATCAAAAATGACGTAAAAAATGCTCTGGGATATTTCCTGGTTGTACATCAGGAAGTAGCCAAATTTAAGCAGCCCGCAGACGGCCATGGTCAGGCCGGTGATTAACATCCAGGAGCGGGCATAGCGGTGCTGCCATAAAGGGATGATGAGCCAGGGGATGCTATAAATCAGGGCATTCTTCAGCCCAACGCCGCTGGTTTTTCCCGTTATCAGTAGCAGCAGTTGAACGGTGCCGGAAAACCATGCAAAGAATAGAAAAACCCATAGTAGTTGTGATTTTTCTGAGGGGGGTTGGAATGACCGCATACTGCTCGCCTGCACGTATCTTCATGATGGTGCAGGGGAGTATAGGTGCTGACAGGTCGATGAACCTTAAACATACTTAAGGTTCATCGAATCCGTGATGATAGGTTGAACGGCGAAAGCAGGAATCAGTCGGTAAACACCGGTGTCAAGCCCATATCCCACAGAACCACGGTAGCACCCATCAGCACCATCAGCATCACCATGGCCACGCCCAATACCGCGCTGGCAAACAGAAAACCGCGGTCTTCCGGTACTTTCATCATGATGGGGATGCCGGTGTAGAGCAGGTAGACGCCATGGGCAATGGCAACAAATGAAATCAGGAAGTCGAGTGTGAAGTGCGGATAGAAGCCGACCACGCCGGCCAGAAAGAAGGGGGTGGCGGTAAAGCCGCTCAGCGCCAAGCCTTTGATGAGCGATGATTGAGCGCCGTAGGTCACGGACATCCAGTGCACCATGTAGCCAATGCCACCCAGCGCAGCCAGAACGCAGAAATACATGGCCACGGCAATTCCCAAAGCGCTCTCATGAGTGAGTTTCAAGACATCGCCAGCACCAATCGACCAGCCAACCTGAGTGGTGCCGTAGTACCACGCAATGGATGGAATGATGGCCAGCGCCAAAGGGTAAGCCAGATTGCGTGCTAATTGGCTGTCGGTTTGCGCGGCAATGGCGCGCCATTGTTTGCGTGGCTGGAAGATGAGTCCAAAGGCGTGTTGAATCATTATTATCTATCCTCTGCGGGTCGACGGTTACCGTAGCAGGCAGCTCAATTGACCCGATTGATTTACGTCAACGGCCGGTCATTCCGCAGGCCCGTCACCTTCAACCATCTGTTTTAAGGCTTCGGGTTTGAGCAGTTCGACTTCTTTATTGTCGACGCCAATCAAGGCCAGTTTCTGGAATCGACTGAATACCCGGCTGACGGTTTCAACCGTCAAACCCAGGTAGTTGCCAATATCGGTGCGTGACATCGGCAGGCGGAAGCGTGTGGCAGAAAGGCGTCGGCGCGCCTGACGTGATGAAATGCTCAGCAGTAATGCAGCAATGCGTTGCTCGGCACTGTTTTTGCTGAGCAGGGTAATGAGTTCTTGGTCTTGCGCGATTTCTTGGCTCATCAGCTGGAAAAAGTGGCGCTGTAAGCTGGGGATGCGGGTCGATAGATCGCCCAAATTATCAAACGGAATTTCACAAACGGCCGAGGTCTCTAATGCTTTGGCCGAGCTGCCGTGGCGGTGTTTGCTGATGCCGTCCATGCCGAGCACTTCGCCGGGTAAATAAAAGCCGGTGACTTGTTCTTTGCCATCGTTGGTAATGCTGTAGCACTTGATGGCGCCGGCGCGCACGGCGTAGACCGAGGTAAACGGGTCGTTGGCTCGATACAAATGCTCCCCTTTGCGCAGCGGCCGGCCGCGTTGGATGATTTTATCGAGTTGATCGATTTGTTCGGTTTCCAGGGCAATTGGCAAGCAGATGCTGTTGAGTCGACAGTTACCGCAGTTGACGTGGATGTCATGATGACAGTGCTTTTTGTCATCGGACTGTTGGCTGCTGGCAATATTCATAAGTCTCCCCTTACGCCTCGATTATCCCATTATAAGGATACCGTTGCATAAATGCCTATCGTCTGAATGGACGACTAGAGAATGCGGGAGTGGATGTTTTTGTTGAGTTCTTTACTCAAGTATTCGTCAAAGACCATGCAGATCGCCCGTACCAGGACACGGCCTGACTCGGTGACTTTAATGGAGTCGGGGGTAAGCACGACAAGGCCGTCGTCGGCCATGCTTTGCAGGGCCGTCAGCTCACGCTGAAAGTGCGAGCCAAATGCAATGCCGTGGGCCGCTTCGATGGCGGGAATATCCACGCGCATCTGACAGGCCAGGCCCATGATGACATCGTGACGCAATCGATCTTCGCGGTTGACGACCAGGCCGCGCTCGATGGGTAGGTGGCCTTGCTCGATGGTTTCTTGATAAGCCTCCAGTGTCTTTGCGTTTTGGGCATAGAGTGATCCAATCGTGCCGATCGATGACACGCCCAAACCCACCAGGTCGGGCGCTTTGCAGGTGGAATAACCTTGAAAATTACGTTGCAGATCACCGGATGCTTGAGCCACGGCCAGTGCATCGGTTTCTTTGACGAAGTGATCCATGCCGATAAATCGATAGCCGCTTTGTGTGAGGGTCTGCGCGACATGATGAAACATGCCGAGTTTTTCTTCAGCCGAGGGCAGTCGCATCCGGTCGATAGAGCGCTGTGTCGGAAAGCGATCGGGCATGTGCGCATAGTTATAAAGCGAGACGCGCTCGGGCGATAGCGTCAATACTTTATTGACGGTGTCCTCCATGGTGGCCAGTGACTGCTCGGGCAGTCCGTAAATCAGATCAAATGAAATCGATGAAAAACCAAAGCGTCGTGCTGCCTGCGTTAATGACTGCACCAGCTCGAAGGGTTGTGGTCGATTAATGGCTTTCTGTACGGCCGGGTCAAAGTCCTGTATGCCCATGCTCAGCCGGTTAAAGCCCAGTCCTTTTAGCAGTGCCAGTGTGCCGGTCTCACAACTGCGGGGGTCGATTTCGATTGAATACTCCCGATTGGGTGAATCCGTCAATTTGAAATGCGTCGCCAAGTTATGCATGAGCTCGGTCATTTCAGCGTGATTGAGGTAGTTGGGTGTGCCGCCGCCCCAGTGCAACTGCATAACCGTGCGGCGTCGGCCCATCAATTCGCCTTGCATGGCAATTTCACGATTCAGGCAGTCCAGATACCGACGCAGTGGCGTGCGTTGTCGCGTGACGACTTTATTGCAAGCGCAGTAGTAGCAAATATCGCGGCAAAAAGGCAGGTGCACATACAAAGAAAGAGGCGCAATGCTGTTGTGCAAACGATGCGCTGCATCGCGATAAGCCGCCTCACCCACAGTCTCTGAAAACTGCAGGGCAGTGGGGTAAGAGGTGTAGCGGGGGCCCGTTTTATCGTGCTTTTTTAAAAGCGCCGGATGCCAAGGAAAAAATTGTTTAGGGTGGTTTTCTGCCAATGCCATGGTGATTGCCTTCTTCATATCGCTCACGATACGAGGTTTGATGAAGGGCAATGTTGATGTGCGTCAAGGTGCTTTATACCTTGCGTTAACAAAGGTATTTGCTTGACGAAGGTCAATGAGTGGGTGCTGGGCATGAATAAATATAACAAGACATAGTCAATTAATTACCCTAGGGGATGAAAAATGAAGTTATTGAAACTGGTGGCGACAGCAGCCGTTTTAACGTTGGCAATGCCGGCGATGGCTTATGAAGCGGGCGACATGATCGTGCGGGTTGGCGCGATCACGGTTGATCCCCAGGATAACAGCAGCGGCGTTAATTTGAACGGCACGCCGATTACCGGTTCCGGTGTCGAGGCCAATGCCGACACCGAGCTTGGCATTACCTTTACGTACATGTTCGATGAACATTGGGGGCTGGAATTGTTGGCGGCATCGCCATTCCGGCATACGATCAAAGGCACCGGTGCCACGTTGGAGAGTTTGGGCTTGGGGGATATTGCGGATGTGAAGCAGCTGCCGCCCACCTTGAGTGCCCAGTATTATTTCAACGGTGCCAAAGACAAGTTTCAGCCGTACGTAGGGTTGGGCGTGAACTACACGACCTTTTTTGATGAAAAAGCCAGCAATGAGTATGAAACCGTCTTTGGGCCATCGAATGTCACGCTGGATGACTCATGGGGTTTGGCCGCGCAAGTGGGCTTTGACTATCAGGTTGAACAGAACTTCCGTCTGAATGTAGGGGTGTGGTATATGGACATCGATACCAATGCGACGATCAAATCGCCGGGTAGCATTGTTAAAACCACTGCCAACCTGGATCCTTTGGTGTATATGTTCGGTTTGGCATACGCATTCTGATCAGGCGTTGAGGTAGGTACCGGAACCCCGCTGCGCTTGCAGCGGGGTTTTTTATTGCCGCTACTTTCTAGCGCAGTTACCATGCAGCATCATTCCGGATGAATAGGCCTCATGGGCGATCGCGTTTCTCCATCACCTGCTATGACCATGCAATGGGGGGGCATGGTGCATGGCATGCTATTACTGCTGGTATTCGGCGTGTTTGAAGCCGGTTTTATGCATTATGTGGCAGGCATGCAATGGCGCGATGCCGGTATCAGCATCGTGCTGTATGCGTTGATGTATACGGCTATTTACGGGTTGGTTTTTCACCGCTCGTTATTGCGTATAACGCTGGGTTATTTATTGCTGCCGTATGCATTGTTTGCAGTCGGTTGGTTAACGCCGTGGTTGGCGGGCTTGTTGTTGGGTGTGCTGCTTTTTTGTGCATGGCAAGTGCCGCGTGCATCGTTGGATATAAGTTCTTCTCAGGCGCTGTCATGCTCATGGGAGCGTGTACTGGCTGTTTGTCTCATTGTGGCGTGGGTGCATTTGTCCGGTGCCGGGGGTGTGGGATTCCAGACCGATGATCATGAAATGCACAACGGACGACTGCGCGATCTGATCGAATACGCCTGGCCGGTGCGCTACGGTGAAGACCAGAATCTGGTGTATTACATTGGCTATTATTTGCCGGCGGCTATCGTGGGCAAGTTGTCGGGTCTTGAGGTCGCCTATCAGGCCTTGTATGCCTGGACCGTGCTGGGTGTGGCGTTGGTTTTCCGATGGTTGATGGTGCTGGCCCGCATGCGCTTTGCGCTGCCGGCAGCCATGCTGCTCATCACGTTTAGTGGCATGGATATCATCGGTTATTGGATCAACAACACCGGGTTTGTTCAGGAAAGCGGGTTGCTGGCCATGAACAATACCGAGCGCCTGAATTCATGGCCTTACTATCTGCTGCACTTTTTCATTGGCAGTTACCCTTCCAATACATTCCAGTTGTATTGGGCGCCGCATCAATCGATTGCGGCATGGCTTGTGTCGGCGCTATTGCTGCACGCTTTTTTTGCAAAAGCCTATCGCTTTGCCGGGTTCTTTTTTGCGTTGCTGGCATTGTGGTCGCCGTTGACGATGTTGGCGGGCGCGCCGCTTTTTATCATGCTGGTGATGGCAGGAGGGCGGCGTGCAATCGGTGAGGTGTTTTCTAGAGAAAGTATGTTGAGCGGGCTCGTGATCATCGCGGTGTTTATCGCGTTTTATTTTGCAGGCAGTGCAGCGGTGAATCCCAGAGCATGGTTGTGGAATGCCGTGTCCATCAAACAATGGTGGCCGCAATTGCTGTTATTTTATGGCTTGTCCTGGGGGCTGTTGGCGTTGTTGCTGTGGCCGGTGGTGCGCAATATGGATGCGCATTACCGACGCGGGTTTTATGTGGTTGTGCTGGCGTTGTGGGTGTTATCGCTGCTTTGGTATGGCTTGTTTTCCGACATGATGGTGCGGGGCAGTGCGTTACTGATGTTCGCATTCATGGTGTATGTTGCCTTGGTATTGCATCGGCTGTGTGTGCAACGGCGTTGGCTGATCATGCTGCCGATCATGGCGGTATTGTGTGTGGGGGCAATGTCACCGTTCTGGAACGTGCACGATGCCGTGCAGCATTATGATGTGAAGCGCGAACCGGTTCGTGCGCCGGATCATCCGGCGGCCTCGCAATTTCTGGGACCTGATGACACGTTCTTTCAGCAGTATCTGGCCGCGCCTCAGTGATGCTGTGAATGATCGGTGCCGTTGTGATTCATGTCTTTATGATGATGCGATGGCCACAGCGGCATGGCCATCGTCCACAAACCAAACAGGATCACCAGTAGGCCAGTGATGTAGCGAAAGCCGCGTCGCTGTATCACCAGGCGCAAACGTGCCGCGAACAAGCCGGTTGCCAGCATGGCAGGCAGCGTACCCACTCCAAAGGCTGCCATCAGGGCTGCCGATTGCAAGGCATCGCCTTGTGCGCTGGCCCAGGCCAGTACGCTATAAACCAGACCGCAGGGCAGCCAGCCCCAAACAATCCCGGTACCAATAGCGGGCCAATAATGGCCGTTTTGCAGGGCATTCAAAGAGGGCTTTGGCAAGCGTTTCCAGAGTTGTTGGCCGAGCAGCTCAAGCGGGGCAAGCCAATTGGCCCAGCCGGCCAAGTACACCCCCATGGCGATTAATAACAGCCCGGTACTGATGCGCAGCACCGGACCGAGTATGGGCCATTGTGTCTGCGCGCTGGCAAATAGCCCGCCGAGCAGCCCGCCTATGAGGGCATACCCCGTGACACGTCCGAGGTTATACGCTGCAATCAAACCGAAAGCCGGTTTGTCGTGACGCAGGCTCAAGGCAGCCATGATGCCGCCGCACATGCCGAGGCAATGCACATTGCCGGCCAGGCCCAGCAAGAGCGCGGTGCCGATCAGTGCCATATCACTCATGGCTGTTCTCGTCGTCAGGAGTCTGGGGGCGGGCGTCTTCTTCAAACAGAATGCGCGAGGCTTCGCGATCCAGGTCATCGTATTGGCCTGAGCGTACGGCCCATAACAAAATGCCTGCAGCGGCGGCAATCAGAACAATGCCGATGGGAATTAAAAAGTACAGGCTTTCCATGTCAGTGCACTCGCGTCAGGCGCATGGCATTGAGCATCACCAGCAATGAACTCGCCGACATGCCGATGGCAGCGAGCCACGGCGGCACCCAACCCATGGCGGCAAAAGGAATCACGCTGATATTGTACGCGGCGGCCCAGATCAGGTTTTGGCGAATCACGCGGCGTGTGCGTAGCGCGGTGCGGTGCGCAAGCAAGATCAGCCCAAGCGAGTCCTTCATCAATAGTGCATCGGATTGCAATCGTGCCAGCGGGGTAGCGCCGGCCATCGCAAAGGACACATCGGCCGTGCTCAATACCGCCGCATCATTGACGCCATCGCCGACCATCATCACGCGCGTGCCTTGGGTTTGCTCATCAATAATGGCGCGTTGTTTGTCTTCCGGGCTGGCACCGGTTTGTACTGAATCCATTTGCAATTGCCGGGCGAGCTGTGTGCCATACGCCGAGCGATCACCGGTTAATAGGCCGGTGCTGATGCCCAGCGTTTTTAATGACGCGATGGTTTTGGCGGCATCGTCGCGCAGGCGATCCTGCAATGAAAACCATGCAAGCACCTGCTGCGAATCGGCCAGGCCAATCCAGTGTGCTTGCTCGTCAGGCGCATTGGCTTGAATGAAGGCCGGCTGCCCCAAGCGGTAGGCGATGCCATGAACACGACCGGACACGCCCATGCCGCTGTGTTGCTGAACATCACTGGCCGATATCGGTGTGGTGGATTGAAATGCATGCGCAATGGGGTGATTGCTGCCTTGCTCCAGCGATGCGGCAATCTGTAAGCATTCGCCCTCGTTGAGTGTGCCGTGGATGCGTGTGTCGGTAATGATCAACCGGCCTTCGGTCAGGGTGCCGGTTTTGTCAAACAGTGCGCGTTGAATGCGCGGCAAGGTTTCGAGCACATGGGCGCGGGTAATGAGCACACCTTGTTGTGCCAGTGCATAAGTGGCCGCGGTGAGTGCGGTGGGCGTGGCCAGCGATAGTGCGCAGGGGCAGCTGGCCACCAACACGGCCAGTGTGGTGGCCATGGTTTGATCAATGCCGCTGGGCCACCAAAACGTGGCGGTGGCCATGGCGCAGGCCAGAACAAACAGTACAAACGTGCTGGAAAGCCGGTCGGCCAATTGCACGGTTGCCGGTTTGGCGGACAGTGCGTGCTGCAAATGCTGTTGCATCAACGCAACGCGTGACTGTTGCTGACTGCTGCTCGCGCGCAGCGTGAGAATTTGTTCGTGGTTGATGGTGCCGGCGAGCACGGTATCGCCCGGGCCGCGATCAACCGGTATCGATTCGCCAGTGAGGACGGCTTCGCTGATGCTGCTTTGCCCGCGCAGAATAATGCCATCGACCGGAATCGCCTCGCCCGGCAAGACTTGCACCATATCACCGGCCTGCAGACTGAGGGCCGGCACGCTATCGGCCTGCGTACTGTCGATATGGGCAAGGCGATGCGCCTGCCAGGGCAGGCTGCCACTGCGAACCAAGCTTTGTTGGCGATTGCGATGCCGCAGGCGCATTTCAAGATGCCGGCCGGCCAATAATAAAAACGTAAACATGGCCACGGAGTCGAAATACACATGCGTGCTGTGCGCGAGCGTGCCAATGACCGAAGCAACAAACGCACCGGCAATGGCCAGGGCCACCGGTAAATCCATGGTGGCCGCACCTTGTCGCAAGCCGTTGATGGCGTTGCGATAGAACGGCCAAGCCGACCAGGTTGCGACCGGAAAGGTAAACAACAAACTGACCCAGCGAAACAACTCACGCCATTCCGGGTCCATGTCGCCGTCGCCCGCATAGAGGGCGGCTGCCAACATGCCGGTCTGCATCATCGCCAAGCCGGCGATGCCCAAGCGTTGCAGGCTACTGCGGTTTTCGCGTTGCTGCAGTGCAAGGAGTGCTTCCGGATGCCACGGGCTCACGCCATAACCGAGTTGCTCCACGCCGTGCGCAATGCTGCCGGCGGTTTGCAGTGCGGCATCCCAATGCAGCACCAGGGATTGATCGGCCAAGCTGACGGTGGCTGTTTTAATGCCGGGCAGGGTGTTCAGGCGTGATTCAATGAGCCAGGCACAGGCGGCGCAATGCAGGCCTTCAATCGCAAAGCGGGCACTGCATTGACCGTCGGGCTCTTGCTGCACCAGTTGGCGCTGGAATGCCGGGTTATCAAAAGGGTGCTTGTCAGGCGTCGGGCTATCGGGCCGGTTACCGGGTGTTTCACGAAGGCGGTAATAATCCTCGAGACCGCTTTGATGAATGATCTCGGCCACGCTGCGGCAGGCAGGGCAGCAGAACCATCGCATCTCGCCATCCATCGCAAGCGACCAGTCGCTGCCCGCAGGGATGGGCAGTGAACAGTGATAACAGTCTGTGCGACTGGCGCTCATCTCAAGGGACAATACGCGCGTCACTGCCTGTGCGCCAGCGTCCGCGGATGCGCCATGAAGGGATTTCATCGGGCAGTGATTCAATGTTCACATACCAATGATTAATGTCGGCAATCGGTAACGGGCCGGTACGGGCCACGCCGTCTTCGAGCAAGACGATGCGGGTGATATCGGCATCATCGCGCGTCGGGTGGTGCAAGGTCATCTGAACGCGTTCGGGCAGCGGGGTGGTGGCCGTCAGCGTCACGATCAGGCCTTGCTCGCCATCGGGTTTGATGAACGCCTGAAGCCCCAGGTCTCGGGCCGCCGTGTCGCGTTCCTGCAATTGGTTGATGGCCATGCCGTCTTTATACCAGTCGCCGCTGACAACCGGATCGGTGTGCCGGATGGCAATGACAATGGTAATGATGCAGGCGATCACGGCCGTGGCCGGCAAGCCGATCAAAAGCCACGGCCAAAATTGCCGGTACCACGGTTGTCCTGCGTGTATTTTCATCCTGCTCACATCGGGCCGATAAATCGGCTTTCACGGGTTTTGTGTAATTGCGGGTTGTCTTCGGCCTGCAATAAAAATTCGATGCTTTTGCTGCCTTGTGCGGCATCCACATGGCTTTCGAGGCGCACCGGTAAATCACGGACTTCGCCGGCCTCCAGTGTAATCGGCAAATCGGCTTTCAGATTGGCTTCGATGCCTTCGACCGTCAGCGTGAAGCGGTGCGCGGTACGATCCATGTTCATGATGCGCAGAGTATAAACATTCTCTACCGTGCCGGTATCGGTTTCGATGAACAACCGGGTGCGGTCACGGATAACATCAAAACCAACCGGCGAGCGGGTCACCAGTGAATAGACGAGTAATGTCGACATGGCCAAAATGGCAACGGCATAGCCCACCGGCTTTAAGCGCAGCCAATGATGCTTTTCGCCGTTGAGTTGATGCTCGGTGGTGTAGCGGATCAATCCGCGCGGGTAATGCATTTTATCCATGACGGAGTCGCAAGCATCAATGCACAGTGCGCAGGTAATGCACTGGTATTGCAGGCCGTTGCGAATGTCGATGCCGGTGGGGCAGACCTGCACGCATAACTCGCAATCAATGCAGTCGCCCTGACCGCCGCTGCCGCGTTCGGCATCGCGCTTGCGCGAGCCGCGGGGTTCGCCGCGTGCGGCATCGTAAGACACAATCAAGGTGTCTTTATCGAACATCACGGATTGGAATCGCGCATAAGGGCACATGTACATGCACACTTGTTCGCGCAGCCAGCCGGCGTTGATGTAAGTGGTCCAGGTAAAAAAGCCGATCCAGAAAATAGCCCAAGGGTGCAGATCAAGTCGAATGATGTCCCAGACCAATTCCGGCGCGGGAATAAAATAAGCAATGAAGGTAAATCCGGTCGCAAAGGCTACCGTGATCCACATGCTGTGTTTTAAATATTTGCGCAGAAACTTGTTCATTGACCAGGGCGCCTGATCAAGCTTGATGCGTTGATTGCGGCTGCCTTCGGTTTTCTGCTCAATCCACATGAAAATGGCAGTCCACACCGTTTGCGGGCAGGTGTAACCACACCATACGCGGCCGGCAATCGAGGTGACAAAGAACAGGCCGAACGCCGCAATCACCAAAAACCACGCCAGAAAACGAAAATCCTGCGGCCAGAAAGTCATTGTTAACAAATGAAATTGCCGCGCCGGAATATCAAAATGCACCAAGGGATCGCCGTTCCAGCTCATCCACGGAATACTGAAATAGGCAATCAGGATCGGCCAGCCGGTGTAGAGCCGTATTTTTTGAAAGAAGCCTTCGATGGCGCGGGTGTAGATTTTTTCGCGACGCTGATAAAGATCGACCTCGCTGACTTCAGCGGGTGCGAGGTTCTCAAGTGGTATGCGATCATCCGTCATTGCTACACGCCTCATGGCCGGTATGCCCGTCCATGGCACTGTGACTGTTTCCGATAGTGTACCCGCCCCGAAGGGCGGGTAACATGTGACAGGGTGTCGCGTGCGACTTACTGGGCAGGAGCCTGCGACAGTGAATACACATAGGCCGCAATCAAGTGAATGCGCGACTCATCGAGCAGATCTTTGTGTGCCGGCATCTGACCTTGGCGGCCGTTGGCAATCGAACGGCGAATCTGGCTTCCGGAGCTGCCGTACAGCCAAATATTGTCCGTAAGGTCAGGTGCGCCGAACATCGGGTTGCCTTTGCCTTCGGCACCGTGACAGGCAATGCAGTAGGTTTCATAAACCGCTTTGCCGGCATCGGCTTGCGCGGCATCCACCGGCTGGCCGGAGAGTGATTGCACATAGGCAGTGACGGCATCGGTTTTCTCTTCACCGATCACAGGCCCCCAGGCAGGCATTTGTCCGGCACGACCGTAGGTGATGGATTGCTTGATGGCCGCCGTGTCACCCCCGTAGAGCCAATCGCTGTCGGTCAAATTGGGAAAGCCATGGCTGCCGCGGGCATCGCTGCCATGGCACTGCGCGCAATTGTTCGCAAACAGGCGTTGTCCCATCTTGCGTGCTTTGGGATCGCTAGCAACGGCTTCTACGGTTTGTGTGCGATAGGCTTCAAAAATAGGGCCGTATTGCAGCTCGGCGGCTTCCACTTCGGTTTGCCATTCGGTTATTTGTGTCCAGCCCAGCAAGCCCGGGAATTTGCCAAGGCCGGGATAGGCAGCGAGATAGCCAATAGCAAAAATAATCGAAGCGACAAACATGTACAGCCACCACGCGGGCAGGGGGTTGTCGTATTCCTCGATATTGTCATCGTAGATATGGCCAGTGGTTTGGCCTTCGCCGCGACCCTTTCGGTTGCCCATTAACAGCCAAGTGCTGCCAATAATAGTGGCAACAGTGAAAAAGATAATCCAGGCGCTCCAGAAATTACTCATAATGAAATCTCTTATTCACGATTGTCTGATGGAGTGGCTGCATCGTCGGCGAAGGGCAGATTGGCGGCCTCTTCAAACTCGGCTTTGCGTTTGTCGCTCCACGCCCAGATGCACACACCACTGAATGCGATGATGGCGAGCAGGGTGCCAATCCCTTGCAGGGTGCCAATATCCATCAGCGAGTCTCCTTCAATACGGTGCCCAGTTGTTGCAGATAGGCAACGAGCGCATCGATTTCTTTTTTGCCTTCAACCGCGGCAGCAGCACCTTCAATATCAGCATCGCTGTACGGTACACCGACAATACGCAGTGCACGCAGCTTTTTAGGTGTCACGCTGCTATCGATCTCGTCTTCAAACAGCCAGGGGAATGCCGGCATGTTGGATTCGGGTACCACATCGCGCGGGTTGTACAGATGTGCGCGATGCCAGGCATCGGAATAACGTTCGCCCACGCGCGCCAGATCCGGTCCGGTACGCTTGGAGCCCCACAGGAATGGATGATCGTAGACAAACTCACCGGCGACAGAATAGTGCCCGTAGCGTTCGGTTTCGGCACGGAAGGGGCGAATCATCTGCGAATGGCATACGTTACAGCCTTCGCGAATATAGATGTCGCGGCCTTCGACTTGCAGGGCGCTCAAGGGCTTCAAGCCTGCCACCGGTTCGGTGGTTTGCTTCAAAAACATCAGTGGTACGATTTCGGCCAAGCCGCCAAAACTGATGGCCACCACAATCAACACCATCATCAAGCCGACATTGCGCTCAATCTTGTCGTGAATCATGCTGCAACCTCCTTATTGGCCGAGGCAGGCATGTGTGCGGTCTGCCATATGTTCCAGGCCATCAGCAACATGCCGGTAAAGAAGATAGCGCCGCCGATGACGCGCACGATATAGCCGGGGTAGCTGGCAGCCACCGATTCGGCAAAGCTGTAGGTTAATGTGCCGTCGGCGTTGTAGGCACGCCACATCAGGCCTTGCATCAAACCGTTAACCCACATGGACGCGATATAGAGCACCGTGCCAATGGTCGACATCCAGAAATGCGCATTGATCATGCTGATGCTGTACATGCGTGGCTTGTTGAACAGTACTGGTATCAGGTGATAGATCGCACCAATGGTGACCATGGCCACCCAGCCCAGCGCGCCGGAGTGCACATGGCCAATGGTCCAGTCGGTGTAATGCGACAGCGCATTGACGGTTTTGATGGACATCATCGGGCCTTCAAAAGTCGACATGCCGTAGAACGAAAGCGAAACCACCAAAAAACGCAAAATCGGGTCAGAACGCAACTTATGCCATGCGCCCGACAGGGTCATCATGCCGTTGATCATGCCGCCCCAGCTGGGCGCCAGCAGCATCAATGACATCACCATGCCAAGGCTTTGCGCCCAATCGGGCAGGGCGGTGTAGTGCAGGTGATGCGGACCGGCCCACATGTAGATCGCAATCAATGCCCAGAAATGCACAATCGACAAGCGGTACGAGTACACCGGGCGCTCGGCCTGCTTGGGTACAAAGTAATACATGATGCCAAGGAATCCGGCGGTCAGGAAAAAGCCCACCGCGTTGTGACCATACCACCATTGCACCATCGCATCGACCGTGCCGGCATAGGCCGAATAGGATTTGCCCATTGTCACCGGTATGGCCGCGCTGTTGACCAGATGCAGCACGGCGACGGTGATGATAAAGGCGCCGAAGAACCAGTTGGCCACATAGATGTGACTGGTCTTGCGTTTGGCGATGGTGCCGAAGAACAGGATCGCGTAGCACACCCACACGATGGTAATCACGATATCAATCGGCCATTCCAGTTCAGCGTATTCCTTGCTACTGGTCCAGCCAAGCGGCAGGGTGATTGCCGCTGCGACGATAACCAGCTGCCAACCCCAGAACACTACTTGGGCGAGGGCGTCCGAGATCAGGCGCACCTGACAGGTGCGTTGCACCACGTACAGGGATGTGGCAAATAACCCGCAGCCGCCGAAGGCGAAGATCACCGCATTGGTGTGCAGTGGGCGCAGCCGGCCAAAGTGCAGCCAAGGCAGGTCAAAGTTCAGGGCAGGCCAGGCCAGCTGGGCGGCAATCAATACACCGACCAACATGCCGACAATGCCCCAGACCACGGTCATGACAGCAAACTGACGGACAACTTTGTAGTTGTACTCAGGGTGCTTAAGCGATGCGTGTTGGGTCATGGCAAAGACAATCCTTTTATGGGATGAAACCGATGGTGTCACCGGCGCGATTATTGTGCCTTTTTAGCACTTTGGCATGCCATGACATAGGTCAATGCGGCTGCGCTGTTTTCGAGGGTTTTCGGCCAGTAAAGCCGTGCATATTGTAGTGCTATCATGCTTATGAATGACAGCGTGGAATGGTTTATGAATGTTCATGTCGAATTTTCGCCGGAATTACTCGTTTATGTGAACTTGCTGGTCAGTTTGATGATTGGCGCGTTGATCGGCCTTGAGCGCGGTTGGAGCAGCCGCGAAGATGCCAACGGCACGAATCATATTGGCGGCATTCGCACCTTTTCGCTGATCGGGCTGTTGGGTGGCGTGAGCAGCCTGTTGTCGCAAGCGCTGGGCTGGTGGTTGCCCGTGGTGGCGTTGGCCGGTATAGCGATTTTGTTGGCCGTCAGCTATGCCGCACGCTTGCGCCGGCACGGCGACCTCAGCATGACCACACACATTGCACTGTTATTGGTGTTCTGTTTGAGCTTGATGGTCGGCGCCGGGTTTATGAACGAAGCCATTGCTGTTGCGGTGGCCACTGCGGTGATTTTAAGTTTAAAACCTGTACTGCATTCGTGGGTGCAACGCTTAACGGGTGAAGAACTGCGCGCCGCGTTGGGTTTGTTGGTGCTGTCGTTTCTGGTGTTGCCGGTGTTGCCCAATCGCGGCTTTGGGCCATGGCAGGCGATCAATCCTTATGCGATCTGGTGGATGGTGGTGTTGGTCGCCGGTATTTCCTTTGTCGGCTATGTGGCCGTCAAAGTGGCCGGTGCGCGCAAAGGCTTGGTGTTGACCAGTTTTTTTGCAGGCATGGTGTCATCCACCGCATTGACCTTGCAGTTTTCGCGCATGGCGCGCAACGCCGAGCCTGAAATGCAGCGCTGGTTATGCGTGGGCGTGTTGGTGGCCTGCGCCACCGTGTACCCGCGCATGTTATTGATCGCGAGCATCGTGAACATCGAGGTGCCATTCACCCTGTGGCCGGTGTTTGCCTTAATGGCCGGTATTACCTTGTTGCCGGCGTTGTTCTATTGGCGCGGCGCACCGCGTGAGGCCATGGTGCAGCACGAGTATCTGCCCAATCCGCTCGATTTAAGCTCGGCCTTGCTGTTTGGTGTGTTGCTGGGTGCCATCATGTTTCTTGCCAAAGCCTTGTTGGCCTTGTTTGGTACCTCCGGCTTGTTTGTATTGGCCGGGCTTTCCGGTATTTCCGATGTTGATGCCATCAATCTGTCGTTCTCGCGCATGGCGTTAGAAGGTCTGCCGTTAGAAACCGCCGTGCGTGGTATTACGCTCGCCGTGGCAGTGAACAGTGTGGTGAAGGGTGGGCTCGCGATTTTTGCGAATGGCGCAGGGCTGTCGTGGCGGGTGGCTGCGCCGTTGTTTTTGGTAGCGGTGGCGGGGTTGGGGGTGATGTGGTGGCTGGTTTGAGAGTGAAATGTGACTCTGACCCCAGTTATACCCGTTATACCATGCAATGCGAACAAGGCAATCGGTGCAATTTCAGGGGAGCGAACGTGTACAAACAATGGATCGAGCTTTATGGCAATAACAAGCGTGAGGGCAATTTGCTGTTCCTCATGCTGGCCGGCTTTTTTGCGATTTATTTCATCCCCGCCGGTACAGCGCGTTTTGACAATGCGGTACTGGAAGCCGTGCGGCTGACCAACTGGTACGCACGTGAGCATGTCATCCTTTGCCTGCTGCCCGCCTTTCTGATTGCCGGTGCTATGTCAGCGTATATCAGTCAGGGTGCTGTGATGCGCTATCTGGGACCCACCGCGTCCAAGCCGGTGGCGTTCGGTGTGGCATCGGTCTCGGGCACCTTATTGGCGGTTTGCTCCTGCACCGTGCTGCCCTTGTTTGGAGGTATTTATAAACGTGGCGCAGGCCTTGGAGCCGCGATAGCTTTTCTGTATTCGGGGCCGGCCATCAACATCATGGCGATTGTGGTAACAGCCAAAGTGCTAGGGGCTGAAATAGGCATGGCTCGTGCCATGGGTGCCATTCTATTTGCACTGGTGATTGGCACCATCATGCATCTGATCTACCGGAAGGAAGAGTCTGAACGCTCGATCAAGAATGTCAGCGGTTTTGATGAAGACGGCAGCGACAAGCCGATGGCTGTCGTGGCGTCCTTTTTTTGCCCTGATGGTCGGCATTCTTGTATTCGCCAACTGGGCCGCTGCGGACAGTGAAACCTGGATGCAGGTGTACAAATGGAAATGGCACATCACGGCAGCATTGTCGATGGCGCTGGCTGGGCTGTTGATCTGGCGCTGGCACTGGCCAGCTCGTCAGCTGCTGGTGTTGGCTGCAGTGCTGATAGCATCTTGCCTGTTGGTGCCGGGAGTGCCTGAACTACCGTTTGTATTGGGTATTGCCGGATTGATGCTTATCTCCGTCACACGGGAACAGGATCGTGAGTGGGCGGCACAAAGCTGGGACTTTGCCAAACAGATTACTCCCTTGCTACTGGCTGGCGTCTTTGTGGCCGGATTTGCACTGGGGCGCCCGGGGCATGAAGGCATTATTCCATCGGAGTGGGTTGCGGCCGCTGTAGGTGACAATACCTTGGTCTCAACCATTATTGCGGCGGTTTTAGGGGCTTTGATGTATTTCTCTACATTAACCGAAGTGCCCATTGTGGAGGCGTTGATGGGGGCGGGCATGGGTAAAGGGCCGGCACTGGCATTGCTGCTGGCTGGCCCGGCACTGTCGCTGCCCAATATGTTGGTGATCAGGACTATTCTGGGCACTGAGAAAACAGTGGTTTACTGCGCATTGGTCGTTGTCATGGCCACCATGACCGGCTTTGTTTACGGTAATTTTTGGTAAGACAACGTCGCTTCGGTTTATCGATACTAGCGAAAAAGGAAATCGTGATTATGAAATTTACCATCTACGGAAGCGGTTGCGCCAAATGCAAGCAATTGACGGCAAATGCGGAGCAAGCCGCCCATGACAAAGGGGTGCGTTACGAGGTTGAGAAGATCACGGATACTAACGCCATCATTGATGCGGGCATCATGCGTACCCCGGCTTTGGCGATTGACGGCGAGATCGTGATTGAGGGCAAAGTTGCCAGTGCGGAAGATATTCAGCAGTTATTACCGTGATGGGTTTCAGCCTCAATCAATAATTGAGGGTCAGGGCCGCATGGGCATTGACCCGTAGAAATTTAGGCAGTTGCTTTCCGGTATTTCAGTAGCGGTTGCGGTGAACCGTGTGGTGAAAGGCGGGTTGGCGATGTTTGTGAACGATGCGGGGCTGTCTGGCGGGTGGCGGCACCGTTGTTTTTGGCAGCGGTGGCGGGCGTGGGGGTGATGTGGTGGGTGGTTTGAGAGTGAAATGTGACTCTGGACTTCCCCACGTTTAACGGACACTCCAGATAGGGGACAATTCCCCAAAAGGAGTGATTCATGACCCGCAAGACCTACACCCGCGAATTCAAGATCGAAGCCGTTCGCCTGCTCAAGCAAGG
>DATCSK010000016.1:0-23162 GCA_036568505.1 Pseudomonadales bacterium
AGGTCAGCCCCGGGTTTCTTGCCTTGCTTGAGCAGGCGAACGGCTTCGATCTTGAATTCGCGGGTGTAGGTCTTGCGGGTCATGAATCACTCCTTTTGGGGAATTGTCCCCTATCTGGAGTGTCCGTTAAACGTGGGGAAGTCCACCCATAAACTCTCTCGTAAAATTTGTCACATACGCTTCTGTAATAGCTAACTTCGCACACAGCTGACCCGATTCTCGGCTTGACGGCCGTTAAGTAAGGGACATCCATAAATCCCCCCCCCAATAAGTAATGGGCTCTTTTAATTATGCTGCATCTTCTTTATCAGAAGTGCGTCTTTATCGAAGATCAGCACAGTAATCTTTCCGGGGTGTTTGTGAAGAATGGATTCCAGCACGCTCAGGCACCTTTCGTCATTGAGTATTTCTGAATCAAGTCGCAATTCAGCAGACCAAAATTCGTAATCCAGATAAAAATTCCAAAAAAATAGTGGGTTGAATGGTTTTTTGTTGCCGTATGGTTTTGTTGGGCATTGTTTGGACCGTAGTTCTTGTAAGGCTGTAACCTTAAATGATTCATCAACGACATGCATTGAGACAAGCATGGTTGTTGCCCACAGTAGTGGGTAGGCTAATAGCAGAGCCAAGAGGGTTTTTGTCAGCTTGTTCCCAACGGATGATTGCATGGTGGATACCGCTATGGGTTATTACGCTTGATGCTTCTCGCCAAAAACCGCGCCGGCGCAATGGCCCGGCACACCTCCGGGTCAATGCCGCGATCGGCTCCCAGTATAAACGCGCACAACAATTCTGCTGCTAACGGTGCATAGGTAAAGCCACGCGAGCCGTGACCGGTGTTCAGATAAAGCCCCGGCAACATCGGTGCGTCGCCTTCAGGGATTTGCCGCGCGTTATGAGCGAGGCTGGCGTATTGCTCACCAAAGGCGTGTTCATCGGGCACCGGGCCAATCGCAGGCAGGTAATCGGGGCTGGTGTAACGAAAGCCGACGCGGCCATCGAGCTGTTCGCTGTTGCTGCCCAGCGCTTTATGCATGGCGGGCCAATGTTGCTCAAGTTGCGCGAGATTGTCGCGATGGCTCTCATGGGTGACTGCATTGTTGTCGTCATTCAAATCAAAAGTCGCGCCCACGCAATGCAGATTATCGGTTGATGGGGTGATGTAACCGTCATGGCACACGGCGCAGCGTAAGTTCTCGCTGTGCTTATTGGCCGGCACATGACTTACTTGCCCGCGCAGCGGTTTGAAGGGCAGCCATTGCGTTTGGGTAAATCGTTGGCTGGCGGTGCCGCAGGCAATCACCACCACATCGGCCGTGGCCAGTATGTTGCCGTGTGTATCAAGCACCTGCCACTGTTCATTCACGCGTTGTAATTGATCGGCTTCGGCGTTGATGCGTGTGATGCGCGGGTGATGCAGCAAGGCATCACAAATGGCCGTGGGGCTGATGGTGGCAGAACCGGGCCAGTGCAAGGCCGGGCCGGGCAGGGGTAGGCCTGCAATGGCCGATGCATCGTCAGCAGTTAACCAGTGCGCTAACCCTGCTGCATCGGCATAGTCATCGCATAACTGCTGCCATTGCGCGGCTTGTTCATCGCTAGGCGCTAATTGCAGCATGCCTTCATTGATCAGACAGTCTTTAGGCAGCAAGCCCTGTGCTGCGGCATGACGGTAATAATGACTGCTGTAGATAAAGGCTTGTTGGCTGAAGCGCGCCAGCTCGGCATTGCCGGGGGATAAACGATGAAACAAGATGCCGTGGCGATTGCCCGAGGCGCGCGCGGCTTCGCTATCGGCCGGTGCCATCACGGTGACCGGTATGTTGCGCAAGGCCAGGCTGTGCGCCGTGCTCAAGCCGGCAATGCCGGCGCCAATCACAATGGCGCTGCGCGGTGCGCGGTGTGTGTTGCGCAGTGGCAAGTGCCAACTGGCGGCGGCGTTGCTGTGATGGGGGTGCTCCGGGTTAACGCGGGCACGGCTCATGTGGCGCTTGTGCCCAAAGCCCGGTTGGCGTTCTACCGTAAAGCCGGCGGCTTGCAAGGCGCGGCGCATATCACCGGCCGCACTGAAGGTGGCTAGTGTGGCATCGGCGGCCGATAGTGCGCGCATGCGTTCAAACAGGGGCTGCTGCCAGAGCTCGGGGTTGGTCTTGGGTGCAAAGCCGTCTAAAAACCAGGCATTAACGATGGGTGTGTCGATGCCGGGGCCGTCGAGCAATTCATCCAACGCCTGCAAGGCATCATCAAACACCAGGTGCAGGCTGATGCGATGATCTTCCCAGCGGCGATAGTGATGGCCGCGTAATAACGGCGGGTAAGCGGCTTGCAGTAACGCGGCCCAAGGTTCGAGTTCAGGGAAGGCTGCATGCGCGCGGGCCAGATCGGCCGGGCGTAAAGGGTGTTTCTCAATGCTGATGACATGCAACCAGCCATCCTTTTGCGCGTGTTGCGTCCACGCTTGCCAAGTGGCGAGAAAGTTCAGGCCGCTGCCAAAGCCGGTTTCGGCAAGGGTGAAGGTGCTTGCCGGGTGCGATTGCCAGCGCTGCGGCAAATCATTGCCGGCCAGAAACACGTGCCGGGTTTCGGCAAGGCCGTCGGTGGTGGAGAAATAGATGTCGCCGAATTGGCGCGAGACGGGCATGCCATCGGCCCAATCGAGTTCGGCGGGGGTGAGTTGCCACGCCGATTTTTTATTGTTTGCTGCCACAAATAGGCGTCCGCGTGAGAAGTGCATGCGTATAATACCCGCCCATATGACTCGACTGTCCACTATTGCACTTTTTGTCGGCTGGCTGCTGCTGGCTGCATTCGCTCACGCGCAAGGCGTGAATGCGCGCACGGGCACCATCACCCTGGGTTTTTCGTCAGAGCCACCGACATTGAACAGCATGGAAAGCACCGATCAGGTGAGCTCCATGATTCTCTCGCACGTCAAAGAAGGCTTGCTGCGTTACGGGCCTACCGGCGAGCTGGTGCCGGGCGTGGCGGTGCGTTGGGAATTAACGGACCATTCCGCGCGCTTCTGGTTGCGTCGTGACGCACGCTGGAGCGATGGCAAGCCGGTGACCGCGCACGACTTTGTGTTTGCTTGGCGCACGGCGCTTTTGCCGACAACGGCATCGCAATATGCGTTTATTTTGTATCCGGTAAAAAATGCCGAGGCCATCAATCGCGGTGAATTGCCGGCAACGGCATTGGGCGTGAAGGCGGTGGGTGATTACGAATTGCACGTTGAGCTTGAAAAACCGTGCCCATACTTTGCCAGCCTGACGGCATTCATGACCTATTACCCGGTGCGCGAGGATTTCTTCCGCAGCCGCGGCGAGCGTTATTCGGCCGATGCGGCTGACATGATATCGAACGGCCCGTTTGTGCTGGACCGCTGGGTGCACGGTGCGGCATTGAGCATGGTGAAAAACCCACGGTATTGGGATGCAAAAAACGTCAAGTTGAATCGCATTGATATTCCGCACATGACGTCCGATCCTCAGGCGATGTTCAACCTCTATCGCAACGGCAGCATTGCGATGACGGGGCTCACGCGCGAATTGCTGGGCAAAGCGGTTGAGCTGGATTATCCGATTCGCAGCTTCAGTACGGGTGCGGTGTTTTTTGTTGAAATCAATCACCGTCCTGAGCGCGTCACCAGTGCATTGAAGCTGCGCCAAGCCATACAGGCATTGATTGATCCTGCGGTATTGGTAAACCGCATTATGGCGATTCCCGGCAATCGGCCAACCGATACTTTGTTCCCCAGCTGGGTGAAAGGTGTCGAAAAGCCCTTTATTGAAGAGTACCCGCCGCCGGTGATTGAACGCAGCCTGTTGCGTGCACGCACCCTGTTGCAAGAATATCTTGATGAAAGCGGTCTGGACGCGCCGCCACCCTTGGTGCTGTTAACGGGCGACAATCCAATGGCGGTGCAGCAAGCCCAATACATTCAATATGTATTGGGGCAGGGCTTGGGGATCGAAGTGCGCATTGATAAGCAAATTTTCAAGCAAATCCTCGAGAAAATGCGCGCCGGTGATTTTGACTTGGTCACGGCAGGTTGGGGGCCTGATTACAACGATGCGATGACCTTTGCCGATTTGTTTGCCTCGTGGAATGAAAACAATCGGGGTCGCTATCAGGGTGCCGAATACGACCGTCTGGTGCGCGAAGCACAAGGCAGCAACGACCCGCGTGTGCGCATGCAGGCCATTGCCGGCATACAGCAATTGATTATGGATGACGTGGTGATATTGCCGTCGTACGAAAACAGTGCTGTGTATGTGCAAGACCCGCATTTGAAAGGCGTGGTGCGTTCTATTTTTGGTGGTGATCCGAGTTTTCGCTATGCCTGGATAGAAGAGGGCAGCGCGCCATGATGCGATTTATTGCCGGTCGCATTGTCTATGGCGTATTCACGCTATGGTTTTTGGCCACGGCGACTTTTTTTGCCATGCACGCCGTGCCGGGCGATCCGTTAGCCAGCGAAAAAGCAGTGAGCCCTGAAATTCGGCGTAATCTGGAAGTGCGTTACGGCCTTGATAAGCCATTGATGACGCAATACGGCATTTTTCTGGGCAACATGATCAAAGGCGATTTCGGTATTTCCTATACCCAAAAAAATCGCAGCGTTAATGACATTATTCGTGAGCACTTTCCTATCTCGGCGCAGCTGGGTGTGTTGGCCCTGCTGTGGGCGACTATCGGCGGCATTGTGTTTGGTGCGGTCACGGCCTATTACCGCAATCGTTGGCCGGACTATGTCAGCGTGGTGGCGGTGATCATTTGTATTTCAGTGCCGGGTTTCGTGTTTGCCGCCTTGGCGCAGTTGGCCATCATTGCCTTGAATGAAGCGGTGGGTAGCGATTGGTTGCCGGTGGCAGGCTGGGAGACCGGTTCATTCCGGCATATGTTGGTGCCGTCCTTGGTGTTGGGCTTGGGCACCTTGGCGTATCTGACGCGTTTGATGCGTTCTTCCATGCTGGAAATTATGGAAGCGGATTTTGTGCGCACCGCGCATGCCAAAGGTCTGGGTACGCAGCGGGTGTTTTGGCAGCATCAATTACGCAATGCGATTTTGCCGGTTGTGACGGTGTTGGGGCCTGCGATTGCCGGCATTACCACCGGTGGTTTTGTGGTCGAGCAAGTGTTTGCCATTCCGGGCTTGGGGCGTTATTTCGTGCAGGCAGTGCAGCAACTCGATTACACCGTAATCATGGGTACGACGGTATTTTATGGCGCGTTTTTGATCTTTCTGGTGATGATGGTGGATATTTTATACGGCGTGATTGACCCGCGTATTCGTCTGGCGCCCGAGCGCCTGCGTCATCAGGGCGGGCCGATATGAGTACGCAGCATTATCCGAACGACTGGTTTGCCCCGGCTCCCGTGCATGCCGCCCTGGATTTGCCGGTGTTGCCGCCGGAGAGTTACTGGCAAGGCGTTTGGCGGCGCTTGAAAGCGAACCGGCGAGCATTCGGTGCAGCGGTATTTCTGATTTTTGTGTTGTTGTTTACGGTGTTTGGTTCGGTGTTATGGCCGGTTGATCCTGCTAAACAAGACCCGGGCGTGTTGTCGCGCTCGTTTGTGGCCGCACGCTCACTGCCGGTGGCGATGCCGGATCACTGGCAGGCGCCCCGATTGGATTGGGCGGCGAATGTGCCGGTGAGTGGATTGGCGGCACCGGCCAATTTACACGCCGTGTCGGCCACATCGGATGCCGTGCGCTTGGTGTGGCAACCCGTTGCCGGTGCGCAGCATTATCGTATTTACCGGCGCGAAGGCGGTGGCGCCGGGCGCGGTATTCCGTTGGCGGTGATTCCTGCCTCGTATTTGGGGTACGAAGACCGTCTGGATGTGCATGCACAGGATTATCATTACACCGTGATCGCCGATGACGGCCTCGATGAGGCGCGCGAAGGCGCGCACTTGATGGTTCGGCCCATCGCCGTGATCAGTTTGCTGGATGCGCAGTTGCAAGGTTTGGTGCCGCTGCATGTGCCTGCGGATATCGATACCTTGCACGTTGATTTGCCGATGCACCCGTTAGGGACCGATCATCTGGGGCGTGACATGCTGGCGCGTTTGATTGCCGGCGGCCAAACCTCGTTCTTTATCGGTTTTGGTGCGCCGTTGTTGTACATTTTTATTGGTTGTTTGTACGGTGCTTTCTCGTCGTATGTCGGCGGTCGTGTGGATGAGTCGATGATGCGCTTTGCCGATTTCGTGATTGCACTGCCGTTTCTGTTGTTCATGATTTTATTGCGTGTGGCGTTTGGTATTGGCGCGGGCGAGAGTGGCGTGATGGCCTTGATTGTGGCGATGGTGCTGTTGGGCTGGCCGATGTCGGCGCGACTGGTGCGCGGTCAGGTGCTGCAATTGCGCGAGCAGCCGTTTGTGGCAGCCGCGCGCTTAATGGGTGCGCCGAGTTACTATTTGGTGTGGCGACACATGATTCCGAATGTGATGGGTGTTGTGATTGTGTCGCTGACCTTTGCTATTCCCGGTGCTATTTTTACCGAAGCATTCCTGTCGTTCATTGGCATGGGCGTGGTACCGCCGATACCGTCATGGGGCTCTTTGTGTAATGACGGCATTCAATCAATGCTGACGCATCCGCATGAATTGTTGTATCCCGCTGCATTAATCAGCATGACCGTACTGGCATTCAATGTACTGGGCGATGGCTTGCGTGATGCGCTGGACGTTAATCTGGATGTGCGCTCATGACGCGCCCGGTGCTGTCGGTGTGCGACTTGGCCGTGTCATTCCGTGTGCGACAGGGCATGGTCAATGCGGTGCGCGGCGTCAGTCTGGATGTGATGCCGGGCGAAACCTTGGCGATTGTGGGTGAGTCGGGTTGCGGTAAATCGGTTACCTTGCGCACCGTGATGGGGTTATTGCCAGAACATGCCGAAGTGCTTTCAGGTGATATCCGTTTTGAAGAGGAATGCGTGCTGCAACAAACCGATGCCGAGCGCAATCGCTGGCGCGGGTCACGCATGAGCATGATTTTCCAGGATCCGCTGTCTGCCATGAACCCGACGATGCGCATTGGCGATCAAATTGCAGAGCCTTTGCGCGTGCATCGAGGTTTGTCGAAGGCGCAAGCCAACGCCAAGGCAGTCGACTTGTTAGAGCATGTGGGCGTGCGCGATGCTGCGTTGCGCGCGCGTCAGTACCCGAATGCGTTTTCAGGCGGCATGTTGCAGCGTGCCATGATCGCTATGGCGCTAGCGTGCGAGCCTAAACTGCTGGTGGCTGATGAGCCCACCACGGCATTGGATGTCACCGTGCAAGTGCAGGTGCTGTCACTGATGAAGCAGTTGCAGCGTGATTCGGGCATGGCGATTGTGTTGATTACGCATGATTTGGGCATTGTTGCCAGCATGGCTGATCGTGTTGCGGTGATGTATGCCGGTGCGATTGTTGAATACGGCTCGGTTGAACAGGTGTTTCAGCGGCCTTCGCACCCCTACACGCGCGCCTTGCGCAGTGCGCTGCCGGGCATGCATGCGGGTGCGTCCCATTTGCCGAGTATTGCGGGCCAGCCGCCGGATTTACGCCGTGATATACAAGGCTGTGCGTTTGCGCCGCGTTGCGGTTTTGCGATGCAGGCCTGCCATCGGCAAGCGCCGCCTGTTATTGCGATGAGTGAACAGCATTCATCGGCTTGCTGGTTGCAAGATGCAGCCTGCGAAGCCGGGCGTCAGTTCCGGGACGGTGGCCTATGACCTTGTTGCGGGCCCATCATGTGAGCAAGGTGTTTGCACTGGCCGGTGGGCGGCATTTGCGGGCTGTCGATGACGTGTCATTCGAACTGAATGCGGGCGAGGTGTTGGGCGTTGTCGGTGAGAGCGGTTGTGGTAAATCAACCTTGGCACGCACCTTGGTGGGCTTGCACCCGCGCACTGCCGGTGACATTGCTTATCGAGATCAGGCGCTGCCCCGGCAGTTCTCGACACGCGATCATCAGTGGTTAGGCCGGCATGTGCAGATGATCTTTCAAGATCCGTTGGCGTCATTGAATCCGCGGATGACGGTGGGTGAGATTATCGGCGAGGCATTGCATTTCAAAGGGGTTCGCGAGGCGGATGCCCGTGAGGCGCAAGTGCGCGAGTGGTTGGCCAAAGTGGGTTTGCCGGAAGCTGCGTTCAGTCGGTATCCGGGTGCATTCTCGGGCGGTCAGCAGCAACGCATCGGTATTGCGCGTGCGCTGGCAATGGAGCCCGATGTGTTGGTGTGCGATGAACCTATTTCAGCGCTGGATGTGTCGATTCAGGCGCAAATCGTCAACCTGTTGGCCGACCTGCGTGAGCAAACCGGTGTTGCGATGATGTTCATTGCGCACGATTTGGCGATGGTGCAATTTTTAGCCGATCGCGTGCTGGTGATGTATCAGGGGCGCGTGGTCGAGTCGGGTGAAACGCAGCGGGTGTTTAGTCAGCCGGCGCATCCGTATACCCGCCTGTTGCTGGACTCCAGCCCCGTGCCCGATCCGGCTTTGGCCAGAGCGCACTTGCAGCGCGTGGCAGCATTGCTTGAGCACGACGACGTTCAGGTGAACAGCGGTGGCCAGGGTTGTGCGTTTCGCTCACGCTGCATCAAGGCGCAAGCCGATTGCGCGGTGCAAGTGCCGGCGCTGACGGCTTGTGGCGATCAGCACCAAGCCGCCTGCTTGCATATCAGCGATTAATCGGTTTTTTTGAAGTAAGCGATCTTGGCGTCATCCTTGCTGGCATCACTCAGCACAAAAACATACGTCGCACCGTCGTCACTGGCCGGAACGCTGATGGTCTCGCGTTGATTGCCAAAGGTGAGCGTGACCTCGCCGGCCTTCATGTTGGCTTCAAGCGTGTAGTAGTTGCGATCAACCGTGAGCCACGGGTAGGTCTGGGAATGCGTTTGGCCATCGGCGGTGATCGTTTTAACGTATAAGTAGCGACCCGATTTACTGACGGCTTTATCCATATTGCGCGATGCAAGCCGTGCGGCCAATTCGGCAGCAACAGCATTGCTGTTGACGGCTGGAGCAGCGGTTGGCTTGGGCGTTGCAGTCGAGCGTTTGGCCTCTGCTGTGTTGTTGGCAGGACGGGTCGTTGCGGCGGCTGCAACGGCCGTGGCGGGCACGGCACTGGCTGTTGCATGGGGGATGCCCGCGGCCGTGTCACAGGGTCGGGACTTCAGTGCGTCTACTTCAGCTTGCAAGGCATTGGCTCGAACGCTGAGTACGTCGTTGTTGGCTTGCGCTTCTTGCAAGTTGACCTTGAGGGTGATCAATTCGCCTTTGAGCTTTTCTGTTTCGGCGTTGCGGCTGGCTTCTCGCTTGGCATCGGTGGCTTGTTCTTGAGTGGCCAGTGTGGCGACTTCCTGACGCAGCTTTTGGACTTTTTGGATCTGGGCTTGCGTGCCGGATTCCAGCGTTTTCATGCGACTGACCGCATCGGCAAGGGCTTTTTCTTGCTGGGTCAGGTTTTCACTTAAGCCGCGATATTCGATTTCGGCGACTTTCAAGCGCATTTGCGCTGTTTGCAAGTCGGCATCGGTTTTGCTGCTGGCTTCGATGCCTTGCGCGGCTTGCGCATCGTTCACTTTGGCGCGCAATTCGGCAACGCGCTGGGTGTCGGGCTCCAGGGCTTTGCGTTGTTTGGCGATCTCGTCATTCAGGCGGGCAATGTCATTGCCCAGTTTTTCTTGCTCGGAAAGGCTTTGCATCAAGCTGTCGTAGGCGCTGTGCAAATTGGCGCGTGTGTCATCAAGCGTCGTGGCATGGGCCGAAGTCGCCAATAGGCACGTCAGTAATACAGTTGTCCAGTACTTCATGGAGCATCCCCCTGATTAACGAGCATCCTTAGCTCCCCATAGTAGTAAGGCAACGATGGGCTGTAAATGAAAAGCCGTGATAGCCGTTGTTGTACCATGGAGCAGTAAGGGATGTTGAGGGCAAAGGGTGTTAGGCATTGATGCGATTGATCCGGCTGCCATGGGTTGGCATATCTGGTTGCTTCTGCTCGAAGCGCCCGGGGTATTGGCCGCTGTTCATGCGTTGTTTAACAAGCGCGACCCGCGCAGCGCCTTGGTGTGGGTCGTCTTTTGTGTTGCGTTCCCTTTATTAGGGTTGTTGCTTTATGTCGTCTTTGGTCGAAATCGGGTGCGCCGCGTTGCCCGGAAACTGAAGTCACATGACGAGACCGGGCAGCCGCCTCGGGATGTGCCGGATTGGCAGGCGTTGCCCGGTGTGCCGGAATACTTGCAACCGCTGGATCGGCTTGGCATGGCAACGACCCATCGCGCCTTGAAGGCAGGTAATCAGGTAATGTTGTTGGCCGACGGTGAGTCGGCGTATGCGGCAATGCTGTCGGCCATTCACGCGGCCCGTGAACAGGTGTTGTTATCAACCTATATTTTTGATGCGGCCGGTGTGGGCGTGCCGTTTATTGCTGCGTTATCCGATGCCGCGAGTCGTGGCGTTGAAGTGCGGGTATTGGTCGATGGCGTGGGCGAATGGTATTCCCGGCCACGCGTGATTGAGCGCCTGCGTGCGGCGGGCGTGATGGCCTGTCGATTTCAATCGCCGAAACCGTGGTCGTTGGCCGCGTATTTGAATTTGCGCAATCATCGAAAAATACTGGTGGTGGATGGCAGGCATGCCTTTGCAGGCGGCATGAACATTCGCAATCACCACGTGCCGGATGCGCAGGGCATGGTGGCCGCTGAAGACCTGCATTTTTCGTTGCTCGGGCCGATCGCGGAAGATTTGGCTCGCCTGTTTATTGAAGATTGGCAATTTGTCAGTGACCGGCCGATCAGTGCGCCGCCCTGGTTGGCTGTGGGTGCATCGGTCATGGGCGATAGCTTGTGCCGTCTGGTGGAGGACGGCCCGGATGAAAACATGGACAAGCTGACGCGCGTCATTTTGGCTGCCGTGCATCAGTCGCGTGAGCGGCTGTATATCGTGACGCCGTACTTTTTGCCGCCGCGCGAAATCATGATTGCCTTGCAGAGTGCCGCGCTGCGCGGCGTCGATGTGCGCATTCTGCTTCCGGAGCACAATAATTTACCGTTCGTCGGTTGGGCGAGCCGCCATATTCTTTCGCCCTTATTGCAGGCCGGGGTGCGTATTTTTTGGTATGAGCGCGCTTTTTTGCATGCCAAGTTGTTCAGTGTGGATGGTTGCTATGTGCAGATGGGTTCGCACAATCTGGACGCGCGCAGCCTGAGGCTTAACTTCGAGTTGGGTGTTGAAATTCACGATCGTGCGATTGCGGAGGAAGCCGAGGCTTACTTTGCCACGCACTGCCAGCAAGCGCGCGAAGTCACGGTGCAATCATTGGCATCACGGCCATTCTTGTCGAAGTTGCGTGATGCGGTTTGCTGGCTATTCTCGCCGTATTTGTAATCAGCCGAGTTGTACGTCGGGTAAGGCGGGTGTCTCCAGGCGGATTTTTTCTGCGGGGGCAATGACTTCGGCCGTGCCGGTTGCTACTTTGTCGCCGTGTTGATTGGTGACCAGGCAGTCCAGTACAACGATTTTTTTGGCATCGCGCTTTTCGGTGACTTCAAGACGCACGGTGATGGTGTCGTTGACCTTCACCGGGCGACGAAATTTGAGCGATTGAGCCAAATAAATGGAGCCGGGGCCGGGCAGGGTCATGGCCAGTGCGGCCGATACCAAGGAGCCGGTGAACATGCCGTGGGCAATGCGTTCGCCGAAGATCGTGGTGCGTGCGTATTCGGCATCCAGATGGACCGGGTTGGCGTCGCCGGAAATAACAGCAAACAGCACGATGTCCCGCTCGCTGACGGTTTTGCTGTATTCGGCACTTTGGCCAATGACCAGCTCATCGTAGGGGATGCTTTCAATCATGGGGCGGCCCTCGGGTTCGTTAGGGCGGGCAGTATAACGCAGTGTGATTGCGCAGGGGCAGAGTGGCTCGTAACATGCCGGTAGCGTTTTCTTGAGTGGGAGTGACTATGTCTGATCCGGTTCGTCTCGCTCGTGAGCGGGCAGGGGTGCCTGACACGATTGATGTGGCCGAATGCCAGAGTCTGATCGAGGCGTTTGAGCAAGCCTGTCATCGGTATCGGGACAGGCCCGCCTTTTCGTGCATGGGGCAGGCGTTGTCTTACGCGGAACTGGATCGGCTATCGGCCAATTTTGCCGCTTGGCTGCAACACGATACGCCTTTGCAGCCGGGCGATCGCATTGCGGTGCAGTTGCCCAATCTATTGCAATACCCGGTGGTGGTGTTTGGTGCGATGCGCGCAGGGCTGGTGGTGGTGAATACCAATCCCTTGTACACCGAGCGCGAAATGCGTCACCAGTTCCGGGATTCTGGCGCCAAAGCGTTGGTGATCCTGGCCAACATGGCCGATAAATTGCCGGCGGTCTTGCCGGATACCGAGATTGGTTTGGTGGTGATCACCGAGGTGGGTGATTTGCATTCGGCGCCTAAACGCTGGCTCATTAATAGTGTGCTGCGTTATATCAAGCGTGCGGTGCCTAAAGTGGGTATACGCGGCGTGGTGTCACTGCGGAAGGCGCTGTCCAGTGGTCAACAGCATGCCTTTACGCCGGTGGTGTCGCACGCCGACACTCTGGCAGTGCTGCAATACACCGGCGGGACTACCGGTGTCTCCAAGGGTGCGATGTTGAGTCATGGCAATCTGGTGGCCAATACCCTGCAAAGCGCGGCAATATTTGCGACCTATGGTTTTAAGCCCGATGGTTCGGGTGAGGCGTTGGTTTTGCCGTTGCCGCTGTACCATATCTATGCATTCATCGTGTCGATGATCATGGTGGTCACGGGCAACGAAACGGTGTTGATTGCCAATCCGCGTGACATTCGTGGCTTTGTGCGAGCCTTGAAGTCAGTAAAAATGGCCGGCTTTTGCGGATTGAATACCTTGTTTGTCGCCTTGTGCCGGGATCCGGATTTTGCCGCACTGGATTTTAGTCATTTGCGCGTTACGGTGTCGGGTGGCATGGCGTTGACGCAAGGGGCTGCAGAGCATTGGAAGGCCATTACCGGCAGCGATATACACGAAGGGTATGGCTTGACCGAGACCTCACCGGTGGTTGCCGTCAACCCGGGCGGTGGCAATCAATTGGGTACGGTAGGCATTGTGGTGCCGTCGACAGAAGTGTGCACGCAAGATGCCGCCGGCACAGTGTTGGCGATCGGTGAGGCAGGTGAGTTGTGCGTGCGCGGCCCACAAGTCATGCAAGGCTATTGGCAGCGTCCTGAAGAGACCGCCAAGGTGTTGGATGCCAAAGCCTGGCTGCATACCGGTGATGTGGCCATTATTCAAGCCGATGGTTATGTGCGGATTGTTGATCGCATGAAAGACATGATTCTGGTGTCGGGTTTTAATGTGTATCCGAACGAAGTCGAGGATGTGATCAGCCGGCACCCGGATGTTCTGGAGTGCGCGGTTATTTCGGTGCCCGATGAACACTCGGGAGAAGCCGTCAAAGCCGTTGTGGTGGCCAAAAATCCATCGCTGTCGAGCGAGACCGTCCGTCAATGGTGCAAACAGCAGTTGGCAGCGTACAAAGTACCGAAGCATGTGGAGTTTCGTGACAGCCTGCCCAAGTCGGCCGTAGGGAAAGTCCTGCGCCGCGAATTGCGTGATGGGTCTGCCGTCGAGCCGCCGGCCTGATGTCAGACATCATCGCTGACATCAGTGTTCGCAAAGAACCGTTGCGCATTACGGTCAGTCAAGGCCATCAAATCCATTTGTTGAGGCTTTATGCGCCCGCTGTCGAGACACGGGCGCAGTTATTGGTTGTGCCGGGTCTGGGTCATGACAGTGCCGTATGGCTGACGGGTGATGGCGGGTGGGTTTATGCCATGGCGCGTTCGGGTTGGAATGTCTACGTGGCCGATACGCGCGGCAAAGGCCGGAGTTTGCCCAAAATATCGCCGCAATCGGATTGGGGTCTGCAATCCTTGTGGGCCGAAGAATTGCCGGCCTTGATCAAGAGCATGCGTACCGGTCATGAGGCGCTGCCATGGGCGTGTGTGGCGGAAGACGTCAGTGCTTTGGCTGTCTTGGCATGCCTTGCCAGTCGTCCTGCGCATCATGCGGGCTTGAAGGGCTTGGTGTTGGTGCAAGCGGGGCGGCCGGCTTCATTGCAGCCATCGTGGCACTGGTACGCGGTTCAGACGGCCGGTCGCTGTTTGACGCGTATGGCAGGCTATGTGCAAGCACCGTGGTTGCCGGGCCCGGCGGCTGAATCACGGCAGCGTTTTTTTGAATCCCTTGAGTGGTTGTGCGCACCCGTATGGCATGGCGAGGATGGCGTTAATCTGGATCAGCAGATTCAGCAATGCACCTTGCCGAAGATTTTCCACATCGCTCAAGAGCCGCATTGGCTGCCCGTCTCCTGCGTGCAGTCGTTGATGCACCGCCTGCCCTTGCACGATGCCCGGTTATTGCGATGTGAAGCGGATGATATCGTGGCGTGGCGGCAGGGTGCGCTGGATGCCGGTTCGCTGGGCCTGGCGATCAGCGATTGGCTGAATGCGTGACGGCTGTGTGTTTTCGTTGGTCATGGAACCTCGCGCATCCCTGGCGGTCTGACTGACAGGCACCTGATATGGGATTAGCATATCAAGGCGTCATTTTTCATCATAAGGAGCATGTTCATGAGTCATAAAACATTAAAACCTCTCGCTGCAGCATTGGGTGCTGCGTTCCTGGCTACGGCCATGGTGCCGGCGGTACAGGCCGAGTCGACCGGCTTTTCGGCAACGGCATTATCCGCAGGCTATGACCTGGGCAGCTTTGACAAGCACGCCGAAGGAAAGTGCGGTGAAGGCAGATGCGGTGGCGCTAAAGCCGACACCAAGACCGATGCCGAAGGGAAATGCGGCGAAGGCAAGTGTGGTGAAGGCAAATGCGGTGCTGAAAAAGCAGAGCGCAAAGCCGATGCCGAAGGGAAATGCGGTGAAGGCAAATGCGGCGGTGATAAAGCCAAAACGAAAACCGATGCCGCAGGCAAGGCTGACGGCGCCAAGTAACGGCGGCCGGTATGCGTGAGATGGCTGTGCAAGGTGCAGGCTTGGGCTTGCGTCGAAAATTGCTGCCTGAGTTATTGGCAAGCCCCGAAGCACCGATTGATTTTCTGGAGATCGCTCCTGAAAACTGGATTGGTGTAGGCGGTCGTTTGGGGCGTCAATTGCAGGCGGTGGCCGAGCGTTACCCGCTCACCTTGCACGGTTTATCGTTGGATATTGGTGGCGCAAGGTCACTGGATACTTCATTGCTCGATGCCATTCGCCAAATGATGCGTCGATTTTCTTGTGCCCTGTATTCCGAGCACCTTACCGCGTGTGGCGATGACGGGCATTTGTACGATTTGATGCCAATACCGTTTACCGCCGAGGCTGTGCGTTACGTGGCGGAGCGCATTCAACGGGTACAGGACCATTTGGGTTGTCGTATTGCGATGGAAAACGCATCGTATTACACCGCCTTGGGTGGCGAGTTATCGGAAGCGGCGTTTATCAATGCGGTGCTTGCCGAGGCCGATTGTGATCTGTTGCTGGACGTCAACAATATCGTGGTGAACAGCATTAACCACGGGTATGACGCGCATGACTTTTTGCGGGCGATGCCTGCAGGGCGTGTCGTGGCGATGCACGTGGCCGGGCATTATGTTGAAGCGGAAGACCTGCGGGTGGATACCCATGGTGCGGATGTTATTGATCCGGTCTGGGACTTGTTGGCAGAGGCTTACCGACACGTCGGTGTTAAGCCGACATTGCTGGAGCGCGACTTCAATATTCCACCGCTGCCCCTATTATTGAGTGAGCTGGGCCGCGTGCGGAGCATACAGCAGCAAATGCCGAGTGAGCGCCGGCGAGTGAGTACGCCATGACAGCGAACTTCCAGACACGGCAGCAGGCTTTTGCCGCGCACATTCGCGATCCGCTCAATGTGCCCGTGCCGGAAGGCATTGAAGACCGCCGCATGGCAATTTATCGCGATCTGATGTTTAACAACCTCAATGGTTTTCTGGCCGGTGCGTTTCCCGTGTGTCATCGCTTGATGGGGGAATCCCGGTGGCAGGTGTTGGTGCGGCAGTTTATGGCCGACCACCGTTGTGAAACGCCCTATTTTCTGGAGATCAGCCAAGAGTTTTTGAGTTTTCTGATGGCCAGAGCCGATCAATTTATCGACAGGCCGTATTGGATCGAGTTGGCGCACTATGAGTGGGTTGAGCTTGCGCTGGATACATTGGACGCCTCATTGCCAGAAGCCGATCGGCAGGGTGACCTGTTGGCGGGAGTGCCGGTGGTGTCGCCGCTGGCTTGGAATCTGCGATACAGCTTCCCCGTGCATCGGATTGGGGCCGAATATCAGCCCACAGAGCCGGAACCGGTCTGTCTGGTGGTGTGCCGGGGGCGCGATGATCGCGTGCAATTTTCACACATTAGCTTGTTGTCGTCTCAGTTGCTGGCGCTTTTGCAAGAAAAGGCAGCCGATGGCTGGTCGGGCCAGGCCTGTCTGGACGCGTTAGCCCAGACAGTCGAGGCCGATGCCCGGGCGATGTGGCAGTCCGAAGCGCAGTCGGTACTGCAGTTCTTTCTCGACCGGGGCATTCTGCTGGGCGTGCGCCCGTAAATAGCCGGTTGCCCCTTAGTGGGTATTCCTTATAATGCGACTCTTGTCCTTTGGGTCTTCCTCCCTTCCACAGGAGAGCGTTTCTCCATGCTGTCTTGCCGGATGTCGCGTAAGCGTTATTTTTGGGCGTTGGGTACCATGCTATTGGTATCGATGTCGGCTATGGCCGAGCCCGCCGATGAAAAATCCATTGATCCCTGGGAGCCAATGAATCGCGGCATTTTTCGTTTCAATGACACTCTGGATCGCTACACATTAAAGCCATTGGCTGAAGGCTATCGTTGGATAACGCCAGACCCGGTTGAGCGGGGCGTCAATAATGTGTTCCGTAATTTGCAGGAAATCCGCAATCTCATTAACCAGCTTTTGCAGGGCAAGCCGATTGAGGCCGCTTCGGATACCGCACGATTCCTGGTGAATTCGACTGTCGGTATCGTGGGTATTTTTGATGTGGCCAGTCACATAGGGCTTGAGCGTCACGAAGAGGACTTTGGTCAAACGCTGGCTGTGTGGGGCGTACCGCAAGGCCCTTATCTGGTGCTGCCGTTTTTTGGGCCGAGCAGCCCGCGTGGGGCAGTAGGGTTTACGATGGATGTGTATGTGCACCCGCTGAATGAAGTGGATGATGTGCGAGTCCGTAACTCATTGACAGCGCTTGATCTGGCCAGTCGTCGTGCTGACTTGCTGAAGGTGGAAGATGTTATTTTTGGTGATCGGTACATATTTATTCGTGATGCGTATCTTCAGCAGCGCCAAGCATTGATCAATGATGGTAATACGGAAGACGATGAATTCGTTGATGAGTTTGGCGGGGATTTTGATGAAACTTTCTGATGCTGTGATAGCGGCAGGTCAGTAAGCATGAAATCAAATCGGCAGACTATTTTGTTGATTGATGATGATGCTGTCTTGCGTCAGGAACTGTCTGCGCATTTGTCGGCAGCCGGTTATGGCGTGTTGGAGGCTGTCAGTGGCCAAAAGGGTCTGGCGTTGTTTGAAAGCGAGCAGCCGGACCTGGTTGTGTGTGATTTGCATATGCCGGGTCAGGGCGGTATCGATGTGTTGCGCGTTATTGCAGCCAGTCCGCGTGAAGTGCCGGTGATTGTGGTGTCCGGCACGGATGAGTTGTCGGATGTGATGGAAGCCTTGCGTATCGGCGCCAGCGATTATTTCATCAAACCGATCGCCGATATTGTGTTGCTGGAGCATGCCGTGCGGCGTTGCCTTGAGCAGAGCAGCTTGCGTTCTGAAAACAGGCATTACCGTGAGGAGCTTGAAAAAACCAATCGCGAGCTGGGCGAGAGCCTGCAAGCCTTGCAAATGGATCAGCAGGCAGGTCGTCATGTGCAGATGCGTATGTTGCCGGTTACACCGCGGCGTATTTGTGGTTTTCGATGCACACACCGCATTTTGCCGTCGTTGTATTTGAGCGGCGATTTTATTGATTACTTCAAGGTGGGGCGTTCTTCGCTGGCATTTTTTATGGCCGATATTTCCGGTCATGGTGCGTCGTCGGCTTTTTTGACCGTGGCATTAAAGAACCTGACGGCTCGTTTACGCAGCCAGTATATGCACGAGAAAGACCAGACGATTCTGGATCCGGCAGCCGTGCTGGCCAAGGCCAATGAAGAGTTGCTTGCACTGGGCATTGGTAAGCATGCCACGATTTTTGCGGGTTGCATTGATTCACCCTCCGGCAAGTTGACATACAGTGTCGGCGCTCAATTTCCCATGCCGGTTTTGGTGTCTTCAGACGGAGCGCATTATCTGGAAGGGCAGGGCAAGCCCATCGGCTTGTTTGCCGATGCGCAGTACGTGAATTGTGAAATGCAACTGCCAGAGTCATTTGCATTGTTTTTGTGTTCGGACGGTGTGCTTGAAATGTTACCCGGTAAAAAACTATCACAGCGTGAAGCAGCACTGCTGGATATTCTGTCGCGTTCTCGCGGCACCGCGACGGATGCGGTCACGGCGCTGGGTTTGAAACAGGTTGCTGACAGTTTGCCTGATGACGTGGCGATTGTGAGTATTGCAAGGAAGTGGAATCGTGCAGTCCGGTAGTATTCGCGTGGCATGTCATGAAGGCGATTGCATGGTGCGTCTGGAAGGCGATGTGCGCCTGACCTTGTGCGCAGCCTTCGATGCTTTTATTGATCAGGTGGCCGAAAACGAGCATTTGAATAGTGTGTTGGTGGATTGTACCGATGCCGAGAATATGGATAGCACGACCTTGGGTCAGCTCGTGCGTTTGGGCCTTAAAGCGCGAGAACGTCTGGGCATGTTGCCGGTGTTGTTTTGTCCGGATGCCGATTTGCGTCGCCTGCTGGTCAGTATGGGTTTTGACGATGTTTTCACGATCGAGACACAAGCCCTTACCGCATTTAAAGGGCTCGAATGTTTGGCGGCCGGTTCTCCCTCCGAGGAGGAGGTTCGTGAACGTGTGCTGGAGGCACATCGCAGCCTGATGTCATTGAATGAACACAATCGATTGGCTTTTCACGAACTGGTCAATAGTCTGGAGCGTGATCGGTCACTTTAATCCCGGCCCTTGTCGTGCCAAGAGCTCTGTGGGGTGGGGCGTTTAGTGCAAATGGTCTTCGTGATGGGTTTCGCCCAGTAACGTCAAGGCTTGATCAATCACCTCGATGCCAGCATGGGCGCGATGCGCATTCTCACTGATGTGGCGTCGGAAGCGGCGAGCGCCGGGCAGGCCGTTAAAGAGGCCTAACAGGTGCCGGCTCATGTGATGCAGTGCAGTGCCTCGGCGCAGTTCATCAATCATGTAATTGCGATAAGCGGTGATGATGGTATCGCGAGTGGGTGGTGCGTCGTTGCAGCCAAACATCATCCGGTCGGCTTCTTGCAGCATGAACGGGGTTTCATACGCGGCCCGGCCAATCATGACGCCATCAATGTGCTCAAGGTGCAGGCGCGCCTCGTGCAGGGTTTTGACGCCGCCATTCAATACGATGGTGCACTCAGGGTAGCGTGCCTTGGCGGCATAAACGCGCTCGTATTCCAACGGCGGAATCTCCCGGTTTTGTTTGGGACTTAAACCCTTTAGCCAGGCTTTACGGGCATGCAGAATGATGACCCGGCAGCCGGCGGCGGTGATCGCATCCATAAAGCGGTACAAAAATGCGTCATCGTTATGCTCATCAATGCCCAGTCGGGTTTTGATGGTAATGGGGACATCGCTGGTCGATTGCATGGCTTGAAAGCATTCTGCGACCAGCGCTGGCTCGGCCATCAGGCAGGCACCAAAGCGTCCAGCGCTAACGCGGTCGCTGGGGCAGCCCACATTGAGGTTGATCTCGTCATAAGAAAACTGATTGGCCAGATGTGTGCATTGGGCCAGCGCAGCGGGGTCCGAGCCGCCTAATTGCAGTGCTAGGGGATGCTCTTCGGGATGGTAGGCGAGCCAACGTTCGGGTTGGCTGTGCAGTAGCGCGCCCGTGGTGACCATTTCGGTGTATAGGCGCGTCCGGCGACTAATTTGTCGCAGCAGATAGCGGGCATGCCGATCCGTCCAATCCAGCATGGGGGCAACGCTGAGAGTGTGGGTGGTATCGGGCACGGTAAAGGGTTCTGGTTTTGAGCGGGCCATCATAGCGATCATGCGCAGCGGATGCGATATGACATGGCAGGAGGAACTTAAAAAGCATTGCGTGGTATAGGCTTGTCTGTTATAAAACGCGGGTGAGCCAATAAACAGATATAAGAATCTGGCCGCTGAAAACAGATAACTATCTGAAAAATAACGAGAATAACCAACTTCACAAGGGATTAAGCGTATGAGTAGTAAGCCGTTTCTGCGTCGTAAACTCGCAGTAGCTATCGGTTCAGCCTCGCTGCTGTTGCCGGCTCTGTCAGGTATTTCATCGGTTGCCCAGGCTCAAGAAGCCGGATTTCTGGAAGAGGTATTGGTGACTGCACGGAAAACGCAGGAAAGTATGCAGGATGCGCCGGTAGCGGTGTCTGCTTTTTCTGGCGCTGCCCTGAAAGATGCCGGTTATACCAATCTGCAGAATTTGTCTCAGTCAGTCCCCGGTTTAACGCTCGATAGCGGTGCGGGTACGGGTGGTGCAGCGGCTCCTTATATTCGTGGTGTGGGTCAGCGCAATACGGACGAAACACTGGAAGGTGGTGTGGCGATTTATATCGATGGCGTTTATCAGGGCCGCCCGGATGGTGCGCTGATGGATTTTGTCGATATCGCCAACGTGCAGGTTCTTCGTGGTCCGCAGGGCACGCTGTTCGGTAAGAACGCTACCGGTGGTGCCATGATGGTAGACACGAATAAACCAACAGACGAATTCGAAGGTAATTTGTTGTTGCGTGCCGGTAACTACAATCGTCAGGATGCACAGTTAACCGTTAACGTGCCGTTGATCGAAAACACATTGTATTCGCGCTATTCGTTTTCTAGCGTCCAGATGGATGGCTACATGAAGCAAAAGTATCCCGGTACGGATGCTACTTACGACAATTGGAATGATGAAGACCGCCTGACTGCTCAGGCACAGTTCCGCTGGTTAGCCAATGATGATGTCACTGTGGACTTTAATTACACGTGGGGTAAGCAGCGTGAAAAAGGCCGTGGTGGGCATTGCTTGTACACATTGGATCAGCCATTTGCCGAGAATCCATTCGACTTGGGACAGCCTGCGCTGCCTTTCACGATTGGCCTGGTGAGTGGTGCGGTTGTTAATTCCCCTATCGGTGCCGACTTTAAAGCAGCCTGTAAAGATCAAAACTATCTGGATGATAATGAATTTTATTCATCCATTGATGGTAAGTATGAAAACGACATGAAAGGCTTTTCAACGACGGTTGACTGGCAGCTTGGCTCGTGGGCAGGCCTTGACGATGTCGGCTTGAAAAGCATCACGGCATGGCGTTATGTACAGACCACCCAGAATCAGGACATTGATGGCACTGAACTGCCGTTGATTGACCGCCCATGGTTTACGCCGCGCACGTCCAATCAGTATTCACAAGAATTTCAATTGAACTTCACTTCGATGGAAGGCCGTTTGCAAGGCGTGACGGGTTTGTTCTTGTATAATGAGCAAACCAAAGATGGCCTGCAAGATTCGTTTGTTGGACCTTTCGCAATTGATAACGCACTTATTCCTACGTATGCCGATTATGTGGCAGGGCCTGCTGCTGGTACGTCCGGGCCATTTATGACTACGGATTATTACGCCGTTTGGATGGCAGATCGGGCGCAGAAGTTGCATACCCGCACAGAAACGGCTGCTGTATTCAGTCAGTTAACGTATGAGGTTAATGAGATTGTCACCGTGATTGGTGGCCTGCGTTATAACTGGGAGAAGAAAGGCTTGAATGCCGCGTTTTACGAAGCTGAAGCCAATGCCGGTAGCGGAATTGTTGAAGCTAACGAGCCTTTCCCTGATGCCAATGCGAACGGCTTGTCGTTTAAAGACATTATGGGGCCGCTGTGTGGTGCGCCCTGTGATATTAGCGCGCTGAATCCATCGTTTGGTAGCGGTTTTTATATTGGCGATTTGATTCCGGGTGGCACGGGTTTCTTTGTACCGCAAACCTTGGTGGCGGGACCAAAGGCGGCTAATGCCTATGTGAAAAATAACATTCACCGAGAGTGGATCGGGAATCGTTCGGATAGCCGAATTGATACTTCATTGACACCGTCCTTTACGGTTCGCTTTACCGGCACGGATGAGTTCCTTGATGACTTGGACCTTGATACCGGTATGGCTTACTTTACCTACAGCAAGGGCTTTAAGTCGGGTGGTATCGTTGCGGCGAGCATCTTGGCGTTGCAGGAATATGACCCGGAAAAAGTCGACAACTACGAGATCGGCTTCAAAATTGACGCTTTGGATCGCACCTTGCGTACTAACGTAGCCCTGTATTACATGGACTATAAAGATATTCAGGTGACGGTTGCCAAGGCAGATCCGTTGAACCCGGTTGATGTGGGGGTTCTGCTCTCTAACGCGGGTATTGCGTCAATCTCCGGCGTGGAATGGGAAAATATCTGGCTGCCATTTGAAGGTATGTTGGTGCAGTTCAACGCAGCTTATACGGAAGCCCAATACTCGAAGTTTGATTACTCCTTCGTCGATGGCTTGGGCTCAACAAACAGCTTCGATCGTGCGCTTTATGGCGAGCCGATGCCGGCAGTGGCTGAGTGGACCGCTTACTTGGCTTTACAATACAGCTTCTTCGGTGATTTTGGTGCTCTGACACCGCGTGTTGAAGCGTCGTATAAGACTGCTGTGTCATCACACTTTGATTTCCTGAGTTATCAAGAAGGTAATTGGGCGGGTGATGAAGGCTCTATCTACAATGCGCGCCTTAGCTGGGATCTTCCGGATGATAAAACACGCATTACAGCCTGGGTTAAGAATATTGAGAATCGTCAGGTGTCTGTGGGTACAGGTCCGATTCCGGAAATCCTGGGTGGTGGTAGCAGTACTGTGACTCCTCCACGTACGTACGGTGTCGACTTCGAATACGCATTCTGATATTCATGTCGAGACAACAAAAAA